>NZ_JBIAIG010000010.1:37657-288894 GCF_042871235.1 Streptomyces sp. NPDC005931 | reverse complement strand
AAACGCCCGGTTACATTCCGAACCCGGAAGCTAAGCCTTACAGCGCCGATGGTACTGCAGGGGGGACCCTGTGGGAGAGTAGGACGCCGCCGAACTCCTTTTAGAGCTCCGGCTCTTGGGCATGCAGCCCGAGAGCCGGAGCTTTTTTGCGTTGAGGTAAGGTCAGTGAGCATCGTTGGCTCGTTCCCCCACAGGAGGCCCCCGGGTGGAGGTCCAGGAGACCCGCGTCCAGACGGACCGGGTCCTCACCATCCCGAACATCCTCAGCATGGCGCGGCTCGTCGGCGTCCCGCTCTTCCTGTGGCTCATTCTCAGGCCCGAGTTCGGCGGCCCCAAGAGTGACGGCTGGGCGCTCCTGGTGCTGGCGCTGAGCGGCATCAGCGACTACCTGGACGGCAAGCTGGCCCGGCGATGGAACCAGATCAGCAGCCTCGGCCGGCTTCTCGATCCCGCGGCCGACCGGCTCTACATTCTCTCCACTCTGGTCGGGCTCACCTGGCGCGAGATTCTGCCGCTCTGGCTGACCGCGGCACTGCTTGCACGTGAGCTCGTTCTGCTGGTGATGGTCGGCATCCTCAGGCGGCACGGCTATCCGCCGCCGCAGGTGAACTTCCTCGGGAAGGCAGCCACCTTCAACCTGATGTATGCCTTCCCGCTGCTCCTGCTCAGTGACGGAAGCGGTTGGATCGCGTCACTCGCTGCTATTTTCGGATGGGCGTTCGCCGGGTGGGGTACAACCCTCTATTGGTGGGCAGGAGTCCTCTACGTGGTACAAGTCCGCCGTCTGGTACGTGCGGACGCCATGGCCGATTGAACTCGCTGTACGGCCCGCGCATGGATGCGCGATGGCCCGCAGTCGAAAACTGCGGGACAATCCTGGCGGGTGAAGTCGGCTAGACCGTCGTCTCTTCGAGGAGGACGCTTCCGACATGAAGGCCGTCGTGATGGCCGGAGGTGAAGGCACTCGCCTTCGCCCCATGACCTCAAGCATGCCCAAGCCGCTCCTTCCGGTGGCCAACCGGCCGATCATGGAGCACGTGCTGCGGCTGCTGAAAAGGCATGGGCTCAACGAAACCGTTGTGACTGTCCAGTTCCTGGCGTCACTCGTCAAGAACTACTTCGGTGACGGCGAAGAGCTCGGAATGGAGCTCACCTATGCCAATGAGGAGAAGCCACTCGGTACCGCGGGAAGCGTCAAGAACGCAGAGGAGGCTCTGAAGGACGATGCCTTTCTCGTCATCTCCGGCGACGCGCTGACCGACTTCGACCTCACCGAGCTGATCAATTTCCACAAGGAAAAGGGCGCGCTGGTCACGGTCTGCCTGACACGTGTACCCAATCCCCTGGAATTCGGCATCACCATCGTCGACGAGGAAGGCAAGGTCGAACGCTTCCTCGAGAAGCCGACCTGGGGACAGGTCTTCTCCGACACGGTGAACACCGGTATCTACGTCATGGAGCCCGAGGTCTTCGACTACGTCGAACCCGACGTGCCCGTCGACTGGTCCGGTGACGTCTTCCCGCAACTGATGAAGGAAGGCAAGCCGATCTACGGCTACGTCGCCGAGGGCTACTGGGAGGACGTCGGCACCCACGAGAGCTATGTCAAGGCGCAGGCCGACGTCCTCGAGGGCAAGGTCAACGTCGACATCGACGGCTTCGAACTCTCGCCCGGGGTGTGGGTGGCCGAGGGCGCCGAGGTGCACCCCGATGCCGTGCTGCGCGGGCCGCTGTACATCGGCGACTACGCCAAGGTCGAGGCCGACGCGGAGATCCGCGAGCACACCGTCGTGGGATCGAACGTCGTCGTCAAGAGCGGGGCCTTCCTGCACAAGGCCGTCGTCCACGACAACGTGTACGTAGGGCCGCACAGCAACCTGCGGGGCTGCGTCGTCGGCAAGAACACCGACATCATGCGCGCGGCACGGATCGAGGACGGCGCCGTCATCGGTGATGAGTGCCTGATCGGTGAAGAATCGATCGTCCAGGGCAATGTGCGGGTCTACCCGTTCAAGACGATCGAGGCCGGTGCCTTCGTCAACACCTCGGTCATCTGGGAGTCCCGAGGGCAGGCGCATCTCTTCGGCGCCCGTGGTGTGTCCGGCATCCTCAATGTCGAGATCACCCCGGAACTCGCCGTGAGGCTCGCCGGCGCCTACGCGACGACCCTGAAGAAGGGGTCGACCGTCACCACGGCCCGCGACCACTCCCGTGGCGCCCGGGCCCTGAAGCGGGCGGTCATCTCCGCGCTCCAGGCCAGCGCCATCGACGTACGGGACCTGGAGAACGTACCGCTGCCCGTGGCTCGGCAGCAGACCGCGCGGGGCAGTGCGGGCGGCATCATGATCCGGACCACGCCCGGTGTGCCGGACTCCGTCGACATCATGTTCTTCGACGGGCAGGGCGCCGACCTCTCGCAGGGCAGCCAGCGCAAGCTGGACCGGGTGTTCGCGCGGCAGGAGTACCGGCGTGCGTTCCCCGGAGAGATCGGTGATCTGCACTTCCCGGCGAGCGTGTTCGACTCGTACACCGGGTCCCTGCTGCGCAATGTCGACATCACGGGGATCGCCGAGTCCGGGCTGAAGGTGGTGGTGGACGCGTCCAACGGCAGCGCCGGACTGGTCCTGCCGAGCCTGCTCGGGAAGCTGGGGGTCGACTCCCTGACGATCAACCCCGGACTCGACGAGTCCAGGCCGACCGAGACGGCCGACATGCGGCGCTCCGGGCTGGTCCGGCTCGGCGAGATCGTGGCGTCCTCGGGTGCCGCGTTCGGCGTGCGGTTCGACCCCGTCGGTGAGCGGTTGTCCCTGGTCGACGAGAAGGGCCGGATCATCGAGGACGACCGGGCGCTGCTCGTCATGCTCGACCTCGTCGCGGCCGAGCGGCGCAGCGGCCGGGTCGCCCTTCCGGTGACCACCACGAGGATCGCCGAACAGGTGGCGGCGTACCACGGGACCCAGGTCGAGTGGACGACCACATCCCCGGACGACCTCACGCGCGTGGGCGGTGAGGAAGGCACGATCTTCGGCGGTGACGGCAAGGGCGGATTCATCGTCCCCGAGTTCAGCAGCGTCTACGACGGCACCGCGGCCTTCGTGCGGCTGATCGGGCTCGTGGCGCGGACACAGCTCACCCTGAGCCAGATCGACGCGCGCATCCCGCGGGCGCACGTGCTCAAGCGGGACCTGGCGACCCCGTGGGCCGTCAAGGGTCTGGTCATGCGGCGGGTCGTCGAGGCCGCCGGAGAGCGCTTCGTGGACACCACCGACGGTGTACGCGTGGTGGAGACCGACGGTCGCTGGGTCATGGTGCTGCCCGACCCGGCCGAGGCGGTCACACACCTGTGGGCCGAGGGCCCCGACGACGCCTCCGCGCAGGCCCTGCTCGACGAGTGGGCGGCCGTCGTGGACAGCGCCGGGCGATAGGCGGGACGGGCCGGAACCAGTAGTACGCGCGCGTGTGCCGGACAAGCGCCCCCAAGGGGGCCCGTCCGGCACGCGCGCCGGGGCCGTTCGGAGGTAGAGGTCGCGGCGTGCGACGATGTGCGGCATGCCGCAGCAACCCCCCGATCGGAGCACACCCAGGCGGCTCCCGCGTCCCGACGCGTCCATGTCGTTGATCACCAACGTCATGGACCACAGCCTCGACGACGGGTACGCGGAGGCCGCCGCGCGGAAGAAGGCCGAGGGCGGGGGCGGCGGCATGCCGAAGACCCTCCGGGCGAAGCTCGGTCTGGCCGCCGGCCTGGTGCTCGCCGCCCTGGTCGTGACCCTGGGGGCCGCCCAGGCCCGGGTCGCCGCTCCCGTCGTGGCCAAGGAGCGTGAGGAGCTGATCGACCGGATCGAGCGGGAGACCGAGGCGGCGGACCGGCTCGAGGACACCGTGGACGAGCTGCGTGAGGACGTGAGTGCCCGGCAGCGCGAAGCTCTGCGCGACAGTGGCGGCAGCGCCCGGTCGGAGCTGGTGGGGATCCTGTCGGGTGCCGTCGCGGTGCACGGCCCGGGAGTCAAGCTCGTGGTGGACGACGCCGAGGACACGAGCGCGGGGGGCGACGGCGATCCGCGTTCGACCTCCGGCTTCTCCGACACCGGACGGGTGCGGGACCGGGACATGCAGCGTGTCGTGAACGGCCTGTGGGAGTCGGGTGCCGAAGCCGTCTCGATCAACGGGCAGCGGCTGACCGCCCTGTCGGCGATCAGGGCCGCCGGAGACGCGATACTGGTCGACAACAGGCCGCTGGTGCCGCCGTACACGGTGCTCGCGGTGGGGGACGGCGAGCGGTTGAGCACCCGGTTCCAGAACAGCCCCGACGGGCTGTATCTGCACGCACTCCAGGAGAACTACGGCATCCGGACCGGGATCTCCGTGGAGGACGAGCTCCGGCTGTCCGCCGCACCGAGTGTGATCGTACGTACTGCACAGCCGAGAACTGAGAAGGGCACATCGTGATCGCCGTACTGGGCCTCGTCGTGGGAGTCGTGGCCGGCCTGTTGGTCCGGCCCGAGGTTCCGGCGGTCGTCGAGCCTTATCTGCCGATCGCCGTCGTGGCGGCGCTCGACGCCGTCTTCGGTGGCCTGCGGGCCATGCTCGACGGCATCTTCGACGACAAGGTCTTCGTGGTGTCGTTCCTGTCGAACGTGGTGGTGGCCGCGCTGATCGTGTTCCTGGGCGACAAGCTGGGCGTCGGAGCCCAGTTGTCCACCGGTGTCGTGGTCGTCCTCGGCATCCGCATCTTCTCCAATGCCGCGGCGATCCGCCGGCACGTGTTCCGGGCGTGAGGCCGATGAACGACCGTGAGCACGACGTGACCCCGCCGCGCCCCGCGCGAGGACCGGCCCCCTCGACGGGAGGGGAGAACGAGCCTGTGCGCAAGCCGAGGCCCGACCCGGCGCCGGCGCCCGACGCCGCGCCGCCCCCTGGTTCCTCGCCGGTCTCCGAGCCTGCGCCCCAGCCCGGGGCGGCGCCGGGCGCCGTACCGTCGTCGCCGACGGGGCGACTGCGCAGGGAACTGCCCGACGAGGTGCCCGCCGCGGACCCGGCCGCGTCCGCGGAGGCCGGGGCGGCCGGAGAGGACACCGAGCCCCGGTTGACCGGGCGGCAGCGGTTGGCCCAGGGGCTGTGGCCGCCGCGGATCACCCGGGCCCAACTCATCGTCGCCCTCCTGCTGTTCGGTCTCGGCTTCGGTCTGGCCGTCCAGGTGGCCTCGCACAGCGACGGCGACAGCGCGCTGCGCGGGGCACGTCAGGAAGATCTCGTGCGCCTCCTCGATGAACTCGACGACCGCACGGAGCGTCTTGAGGACGAGAAGCAGGGACTCGAGAAGCAGCGCGACGAGCTGGAGAACAGCTCGGACCAGGCGGAGGAGGCGCGTCGGCAGACCGTGGAGAAGGAACGGCAATTGGGCATCCTCGCGGGTACGGTGGCCGCACAGGGCCCCGGCATCACGATGACCGTCCAGGATCCCAAGGGGACGGTGGAGGCGGACATGCTGCTCGACGCGGTCCAGGAACTTCGTGCCGCCGGTGCCGAGGCGATTCAGGTGAATGGCGTGCGTGTCGTGGCCGGCACCTTTCTGACGGACTCGGGCAACGGCGTGGGCGTCGACGGGAACAAGATCACCGCGCCGTATCGTTTCAAGGTCATCGGCAAGCCGCAGGACCTGGAACCGGCGCTCAACATCCCCGGAGGCGTGGTGCAGACCCTCGAGAAGGAACAGGCCACCGTTACCGTGGAGCGGTCGACCAAGATCGTCGTGGATGCCTTGCGAGCGGCGAAGCTGCCTGACTACGCTCGGTCGTCCTCGCAGTGAACCGGGGGTGCATGGCGGGCGTCCGGCGAGGGCATGAGGTTGCGGGGGGTCGGCGCACCGATTGGGTGGTGCGTGGTGGAAACTGTCTGGTGGAGACGGACGTTGTGAAGATGTCCGGGTCCGCCGATGTGTTCAGTCAGGGTTCGTCCTGCCCCACGGGCGGGTCTGTTTCGGTCAAGGGGAATCGCCCGTGAAGTTGTTTGCGAAGTTGTTCGGCAAGAGCTCGCGAGAGGGCAGCGACAACGCGACCGCTCGCCATCGCGCACAGCCCGAGGCCGAGGAGCGGCGTCCGCTGTTCCGGGACCAGGTGGCGGGCGCGGATGCAACCGGGCGCCAGGGCGCGCCGTCGGTTGACCCTGCGCAGTCGGGCGGAATAGGTTTCGGACAACCGTCGACCTCAGGTACGGGTGGAGGGTTCTCCGACCCGTACGCGTCCCACGCCCCCGGTGGGCAGCCGCGGCAGGAGGATCCGTCCATGTCGGCCCTGGTGTGTACGAGGTGCGGTAACCGCAACGCGGAGAACAGCCGCTTCTGCTCCAACTGCGGTGCGCCGCTCAGGCCCGGCGTCACCCCGGAGCGCCCCTCCGAGACGACGTCCACGATCTCCATCTCGGGTCTCGAGGCCTATGACGCCGAGGCCACCGGTCAGACGCCGATGCCGATGCTGTCCCCCGAGGCCCAGGCTGCCGTCGACGCCCTCCCGATGGGTTCCGCGCTCCTGGTGGTGCGCCGCGGCCCGAACTCCGGCAGCCGTTTCCTGCTGGACGGCGACCTCACCACGGCCGGGCGCCACCCGCAGAGCGACATCTTCCTGGACGACGTGACGGTCTCGCGCCGGCACGTGGAGTTCCGCCGGAGCCCGGACGGCTCGTTCACGGTCGCCGACGTCGGCAGCTTGAACGGCACGTACGTCAACCGCGAGCGGATCGACCAGGTCGCCCTGTCGAACGGTGACGAGGTGCAGATCGGCAAGTACCGGCTGGTCTTCTACGCGAGCCAGCGGAGCTACTGACCCTCCCCCGGACGCGTACCGGGGGAAGCCCCCAGGGAAGGTCCATGCTTCACACACCGAGCGGCGGTGCCGGGCACGGCGCCGCCGCCGCGGACACTGGACTGATGAGCATCGGCACGGTCCTGAACGTGCTGCGCGAGGAGTTCCCCGAAGTCACCATCTCCAAGATCCGCTTCCTGGAGTCGGAGGGGCTCATCGAGCCGCAGCGGACCCCGTCGGGGTACCGCAAGTTCAGTGCCCGGGACGTTGAGCGCCTCGGTCATGTCCTGAGGATGCAGCGGGACCACTATCTGCCGCTCAAGGTGATCCGTGAGCACCTGGAGGCCATGGAGCGGGGTGAGGCCGTACAGCTGCCGGTGGTCAACCGCCAGCGTGACGCGGAGGGCGGCTCCGAGGCGCCGCCCGAGGGGCCCACGGCGGCCCGCATCGGGCGGGACCAGCTGCTCGAGGCCGCGGGCATCGACGAGCGGGATCTCGTCGAGTGGGAGTCGTACGGGCTGATCACTCCGGTGGAGGAGGGCGTGTACGACGCCGAGGCGGTCACCGTGGCGGGGCTCATCACGGAGCTGGGCCGGTTCGGCATCGAGCCACGGCACCTGCGGGCGATGAAGGCTGCCGCCGACCGGGAGGCCGGGCTGGTGGACCAGGTCGTCGCCCCGCTCAGACGCCACCGGAATCCCCAGACCAGGGTGCACGCCGAGGCGCGGGCGAAGGAGCTGGCCGGCCTGACGGTGAAACTGCACGCGGCACTGGTGCGAACGGCGCTCGGGGTGCGGCTGCCCTGAGGACGGCGACGGGGGTGCGGATCGGCGCCCGATCCCTGCCCGACTACCCAAACATCCCGAGCACGGCCTAGGGTTGCTGTGTGAACGAGCTCGATGTCGTAGGTGTCCGGGTCGAAATGCCCTCCAACCAACCGATCGTGCTGCTGCGTGAAGTGGGAGGCGACCGCTACCTCCCCATCTGGATCGGACCGGGGGAGGCGACGGCGATCGCCTTCGCCCAGCAGGGCATGGCTCCCGCACGGCCGCTGACCCACGACCTGTTCAAGGACGTGCTGGAGGCAGTCGGTCAGGAGCTCACCGAAGTACGCATCACCGACCTGCGTGAGGGCGTCTTCTACGCGGAGCTGGTCTTCGCCAGCGGCGTAGAGGTGAGCGCCCGCCCCTCCGACGCCATAGCGCTGGCACTGCGCACGGGAACCCCCATCTTCGGCAGCGACACGGTGCTCGACGACGCCGGCATCGCCATCCCGGACGAGCAGGAGGACGAGGTCGAGAAGTTCCGTGAGTTCCTCGACCAGATCTCGCCGGAGGACTTCGGTACCAGCAGCCAGTGAGCGGCGGGGCAGACGGCGCTGCGGTCCGGGCCCGGCACGGTGCAGGGCGGGGCGGAGCCGACGCGTGGCGCGTCGTGCGCCGTCCACGGGGGAGAGCCGGACGGGAGCGGTCGGAACGTAACCCGGAAAGCCCGCACGTGCCGAAGGAGCAGGAGACCGTCACACGACCCGTCCGGAGCGCATTCGGCTAGCCTTTCCCCGCGGTGGGGCACGGGAAACCACTCTTAGGGTGATTATCACTCGGCGTGCCGAGTGTGGCGATCGTTGACGCACCCTTGGTGACTGCCTACCGTCGAGGAGGCAGGTCAAGGACGGAGGTCGGCGTGAGAAGCAGCGGCGACGGTACGGCTGGGGGTGCCCCCGGACGCAGTCTCGGGGCGAGCGGTCCGTACCCTCCCACAAGCTCTCGGTTCCGCTCGGGCGCGGGGTTCCCGCAGCACGGCAGCGCCGTCGATCACACTCCCCGGCGGCCCACGGCCGTGCCGGACAGCGGAGGGGCCCCGTCCATGACGTCCGAGCAGATCGGTTACCGGGGCCCCACGGCCTGCGCGGCCGCCGGCATCACCTATCGGCAACTGGACTACTGGGCCCGTACCGGCCTGGTGGAGCCCAGCGTGCGACCCGCGCACGGGTCCGGCACACAGCGGCTGTACAGCTTCCGGGACGTCGTCGTCCTGAAGATCGTCAAGCGGTTCCTCGACACGGGTGTGTCGCTGCAGAACATCCGTACCGCCGTGCAGCACCTGCGGGAGCGGGGTTTCCAGGACCTGGAGCGGATGACGCTGATGAGCGACGGCGCGACCGTCTACGAGTGCACGTCGCCGGACGAGGTCCACGCCCTGCTCCAGGGCGGCCAGGGAATCTTCGGGATCGCCGTGGGCGTCGTGTGGCGGGACGTCGAGAGCGCGCTGTCGCAACTGCACGGGGAGCGCGTGGACACCGGGGAGACGCTGGTCGGGCACAACCCCGCCGACGAGCTGGCGCGGCGGCGGAACCGGGCGGTCTAGCCAGGCCGGCAGGGCGTTGTCAGTGGTATGGGGCAGCATCGGAGATGTGAGATCCGCGCCCACGATCCTGCACCTCGACATGGACGCCTTCTACGCCTCGGTGGAGCAGGCGTCCAAGCCGAGCCTGCGCGGGAAGGCCGTCGTCGTGGGCGGGCTCGGGCCCCGTGGTGTGGTGGCCACGTGCTCGTACGAGGCGCGGGTCTTCGGAGTCCATTCGGCGATGCCCATGGCTCAGGCGAGGCGGCTCGCGCCCAACGCCGCCTACCTGGTGCCGCGCTTTGCCCTCTACCGGTCGATCAGCGACCAGGTGATGGGGTTGCTGCGGGCCCTGTCCCCCCTGGTCGAGCCGCTGAGCCTGGACGAGGCGTTCGTGGACCTGGAGGCCGGCGGGACGGCCTGGGACGAGCGGTCCGCGCGGCTGGCCGGGGTGAAGCTGCGCGCGGACATACGGGCCGTCACGGGGCTCACCGGGTCGGTGGGGCTCGCGGCCTCCAAGATGCTGGCCAAGATCGCCTCGGAGCAGGCCAAGCCGGACGGGCTGGTGGTGATCGAGCCGGGGACCGAGCGGACGATGCTCGGGCCCCTGTCGGTGCGGACGCTGCCCGGCGTGGGGCCGGCCACCGGCGACCACCTGAGGCGTGCCGGGATCCACACGGTCGACGAACTCGCCGAGGCCGGTGAGGACGAGCTCGTACGGCTGCTCGGCAGGGCGCACGGACACGCCCTGTACGCCATGGCGCTGGCCCGCGACGATCGGCCCGTGGTGGCCGAGCGGGAGGCCAAGTCCGTGTCGGTCGAGGACACGTACGACGTGGACATCCACGACCGGGTGCGGGTCGGGACGGAGGTGCGGCGGCTGGCCGACCGGTGCGTGGGCAGGCTGCGGGCGGCCGGACTGTCGGGCCGGACCATCGTGCTGAAGGTGCGGCGGTACGACTTCTCCACGCTGACCCGGTCCGAGACGCTGCGGGGACCGACGGACGATCCCGCGGTGGTGCGTGAGGCGGCCGCCCGGCTGCTGGACTCGGTCGACACGACGGGTGGGGTGCGGCTGCTCGGTGTGGGGGTCACCGGGCTCGCCGACTACACGCAGGAGGACCTGTTCGCGCAGGCGGCCGGGGAAGGCGAACCCGTTCCGGGTGAGGAGCCCGAGGCCGTGCCGGCGGAGACCCGGCCCGCGCCCGCCGAGCGGCGCTGGCCGGCGGGGCACGACGTGCGGCACACGGAGTACGGGCACGGGTGGGTGCAGGGGAGCGGGTTGGGGCGGGTCACGGTCCGGTTCGAGACGCCCGGATCCGAGCCCGGGCGGGTGAAGACCTTCCGCAACGACGACCCGGACCTGCAGCCGGCGGAGCCCTTGCCCCTGGTGGCCAGAGGGCCCGGGGGCAGCGGGGAGACCGGGGCCGCGGGGGCCGGAGCGGGAGCCGCTTGGGCGGGGTCGGGGGGTGGGGGAGCCGGGCCGGGCTGAGCGGGGCCGGGCGGGCGGATTGAGAGGCTGTCCGCTCCCGTGCCCCTACGCCGGCTCGTCGTTGCCCCTGCCCGCGAGCTTGCCGAAGTCGCGGTCCGGGCGCGGAGGAGCCGCGGCGATGTCGAGGCCGTAGTGGTGGTAGAGCTGGAGTTCCTGCTCGGGAGAGAGGTGGCGGCCCACGCCGAAGTCGGGGGCGTCCTTGATCAGTGCGCGGTCGAAGGGGACGTGGAGGGCGCCGTCGACGAGTTCACTGGGCTCCAGGGGGACGAAGGCGTCGCGGCTGAACAGGCCCGTCCGTATCGCCGCCCACTCCGGTATGCCGGTGGCGTCGTCGAGGTAGACCTCGTCGATCGTGCCGAGCCGGGTGCCGTCGCGGTCGAACGCCTTGCGGCCGATCAGGTTGCGCGGATCGATGTCGGTCTGCACGGGCCCTCCACTGGTCGCAAACTCATCCGTAAGCACTACAAAACGGCACAATCGACGGTGCGGCCACTCGAAGGTCCGTGCGGGCCGCTCGCTGGTACGCTGGCAGACGGCTGCTGACCCCGTGCGGGAGAGTCCTCCAGGCACCATCGGAGGCGCCGAAGGAGCAAATCCTCCCCGGAATCTCTCAGGCACACGTACCGCACGGACGAGGTCACTCTGGAAAGCAGAGCGGGTGTCGACGGCTTCCGCTCTCACCGACGGTGAAAGCCGGGCGCCCTTCGGGCGGTCCGGTGAAGCTCTCAGGTTGAGATGACAGAGGGGGAGGCCGTCCGGGCACCCGCGCCGTGGTGCCCCTCGAAGGTCGTCAGACCAGGAGGCCTCCGCAATGACCGCCCATCGCACTCCGCTCTCCGAGCTCGAACAGGGAGTTCCCTTCGAGCAGCGCCACATCGGCCCCGACCAGGAAGCGCGGGCCAAGATGCTCGCGCAGGTCGGCTACGGCTCGCTCGACGAGCTGACGGCCGCCGCCGTCCCCGATGTGATCAAGAATGCCGATGCGCTGGACCTGCCGGGTGCGCGCAGCGAGGCCGAGGTGCTGGCCGAGCTGCGGTCGCTGGCCGACCGCAACGAGGTACTGGGCTCGATGATCGGGCTCGGGTACTACGGGACCTTCACGCCGCCGGTCATCCTGCGCAACGTCATGGAGAACCCGGCCTGGTACACGGCGTACACGCCGTACCAGCCGGAGATCTCCCAGGGGCGGCTCGAGGCGCTGCTGAACTTCCAGACCGTGGTCGCCGAGCTCACCGGACTGCCGACCTCCGGCGCCTCCCTGCTCGACGAGGGCACCGCCGCCGCCGAGGCGATGGCCCTGTCCCGGCGCATGGGCAGGAACAAGAAGGGGCTGTTCCTGGTCGACGCGGACGCGCTGCCGCAGACCATCGCCGTGATCGAGACCCGCGCGGAGCCGACCGGCGTGGAGGTGGTCGTCGCCGATCTGAGCGAGGGCATCCCCGCCGAGGTCGCCGGGCGCGAGATCAACGGCGTGCTGATCCAGTACCCGGGTGCCTCCGGTGCCGTGCGCGACATCAAGCCGGTGATCGACCAGGCGCACGAGCTCGGCGCGCTCGTCACCGTCGCCGCCGACCTGCTGGCCCTCACGCTGCTGAAGTCGCCCGGTGAACTGGGCGCCGACATCGCGGTCGGCACCACGCAGCGCTTCGGCGTCCCCATGGGCTTCGGCGGACCGCACGCCGGCTACATGGCGGTGCAGGAAAAGATGGCGCGCAGCCTTCCCGGGCGGCTCGTCGGCGTCTCCGTCGACGCCGACGGCAACAAGGCGTACCGGCTGGCCCTCCAGACGCGTGAGCAGCACATCCGCCGGGAGAAGGCCACCAGCAACATCTGCACCGCCCAGGTGCTGCTCGCCGTCATGGCGGGCATGTACGCCGTCTACCACGGCCCCGAAGGCCTGCGGACCATCGCGCGGCGCGCCCACCGGTACGCGACGGTCCTCGCCGAGGGACTGCGGTCCGGCGGTGTCGAGATCGTCCACGGCTCCTACTTCGACACGCTCACCGTGCGGGTCCCGGGGCGGGCCGCCGAGACCGTCGCCGCCGCGCGGGACAACGGCGTCAACCTGCGTCTCGTCGACGCCGACCACATTTCGATCGCCTGCGACGAGACCACGACCCGGTCGCAGCTGGGCGCCGTGTGGAGCGCCTTCGGCGTCGAGGGCGACGTCGAGGCCCTGGACGGGGCCGCGCGGGACACGCTCCCCGACGCGCTGCTGCGCAACGACGAGTACCTGACCCACCCGGTCTTCCAGCAGTACCGCTCCGAGACGGCGATGCTGCGCTACCTGCGCCGCCTCGCCGACCGGGACTACGCGCTGGACCGCGGCATGATCCCGCTGGGCTCCTGCACCATGAAGCTCAACGCGACCACCGAGATGGAGCCGGTCACCTGGCCCGAGTTCGGTCAGCTGCACCCGTTCGCCCCCGTCGAGCAGGCACAGGGCTACCTCACGCTCATCCGTGAGCTGGAGGAGCGGCTCGCCGAGGTCACCGGGTACGACAAGGTGTCGCTCCAGCCCAACGCCGGTTCTCAGGGCGAGCTGGCCGGTCTGCTCGCGGTGCGCGGCTACCACCGGGCCAACGGGGACGAGCAGCGCACCGTCTGCCTCATCCCGTCCTCCGCGCACGGCACCAACGCCGCCAGCGCCGTGATGGCCGGTATGAAGGTCGTCGTCGTCAAGACCGCGGACGACGGCGAGATCGACGTCGAGGACCTGCGGGCGAAGATCGAGAAGCACCGCGACGAGCTGGCGGTGCTGATGATCACGTACCCCTCGACGCACGGAGTGTTCGAGGAGCACGTCGCCGACATCTGCGCCCAGGTGCACGAGGCCGGCGGCCAGGTGTACGTGGACGGCGCCAACCTCAACGCGCTGGTGGGCCTGGCCAAGCCGGGCCACTTCGGCGGTGACGTCTCGCACCTGAACCTGCACAAGACCTTTTGCATCCCGCACGGCGGCGGCGGCCCCGGCGTCGGCCCGGTCGGAGTGCGCTCCCACCTCGCCCCGTACCTGCCGAACCACCCGCTCCAGGACGAGGCCGGCCCGGAGAGCGGGGTCGGACCGATCTCGGCCGCTCCGTGGGGCTCGGCGGGCATCCTGCCCATCTCGTGGGCGTACGTCCGCCTCATGGGCGGCGAGGGGCTGAAGCGGGCCACGCAGGTGGCGGTGCTCAGCGCCAACTACATCGCCAAGCGGCTGGAGCCGCACTACCCGGTGCTGTACACCGGCCCGGGCGGGCTGGTCGCCCACGAGTGCATCATCGACCTGCGCCCGCTGACGAAGGCGACCGGTGTGAGCGTGGACGACGTGGCCAAGCGGCTGATCGACTACGGCTTCCACGCGCCGACGATGTCGTTCCCGGTGGCCGGCACGCTGATGATCGAGCCGACCGAGTCCGAGGACCTGATCGAGCTCGACCGGTTCTGCGACGCGATGATCGCGATCCGCGCGGAGATCGAGAAGGTCGGCTCCGGCGCATGGCCGGCGGAGGACAACCCGCTGCACAACGCCCCGCACACCGCCGCCGCCCTCGGGGCGGAGTGGGAGCACGCGTACAGCCGGGAGGAGGCCGTCTTCCCGGCCGGGGTGAGCGCCGCCGACAAGTACTGGCCGCCGGTGCGCCGCATCGACCAGGCCTTCGGCGACCGGAACCTGGTCTGCTCCTGCCCGCCGCTGGACGCGTACGACGACTGACGCGGACGGAGCGCTGAGGGCTCCGTTCCGGCCGTGCGGCCGGGGCGGGGCCCTCCGGCGTGTCCGGCGAGGGCCGCCCGCACTGTCCGGACTGTCTGTTCTACGCCGGGTAGGCGTGTGTCTGGGCCGCCTTGACCGCGGCCCAGACCGGCGCGCCGGGGTGCAGGTCCAGTTCGGCCGCGGCGACGGTGGTGAGGTCCGCGGCCAGCGGGAGCTCGCCGGTGAGTTCCGCGCGGATCTGGTCGCCGTGGGTCTCCAGTCCGGCGACCTGGCAGCGCCACAGGTTGCGGGCGCTGGACCCGGTGGGGCGCTCGCGGTACAGGGTCACGGCACCCGGCGGGAAGGCGACGAAGGCGGGGCCGGAGAGGTGCTCCGTGGTGGTGATCGCCGGGCCTGCCTCGAGCCGCACCGTGTGGCCGTCGCCGTTCCCGCGGTAGAGGTTCAGCCCGACCAGCTGGGCGATGTACTCCGTGCGGGGGTGGCGGGCGATGTCGGAGGGCGTGCCCTCCTGGACGATCCGGCCGTCCTCCACGACGACCAGGCGGTCGGCCAGCACCATGGCGTCCAGCGGGTCGTGCGTGACCAGGACGGCGACGGCCTCGAACGCGGCGAGATGACGGCGAAGCCGGGCGCGGACCTCCAGGCGGGTGCGGGCGTCCAGGGCGGCGAGGGGCTCGTCGAGGAGCAGCAGCCGGGGGTGCGTGGCCAGGGCGCGGGCGAGGGCCACGCGCTGCGCCTGGCCGCCGGAGAGACGGCGGGGCTTGGCGCCGGCGTGCTCGGCCAGGCCCATGCGGTCCAGCCACTCGGCGGCCTGGGCGCGGGCCTCGGCCTTGGCCACGCCCCGGCAGCGCGGCCCGAAGGCCACGTTGTCGAGGGCGGTCAGGTGCGGAAAGAGCAGGTAGTCCTGGAAGACGACGCCGACCGGACGTGACTCGGGCGGCGTACGGTGCAGGTCCGCGCCGTCCAGCCGGAGACGGCCCTCGGTGAGCGGCGTGAGCCCGGCGAGGGCGCGCAGCGCGGTGGTCTTGCCGGCCCCGTTGGGACCGAGCAGGGCGACGACGTCGCCGGGCGCGGCGGTGAGCGCGATGTCGAGGCGGAACGTGCCGCGGTCGACGACCAGACGCGCGTCGAGGCCGGCGCCGGGTGAGGCGGCGTCGGCGCCGGTGCGGCCGGGTGGTGGGGAGGACGGGTGCGGGTCGGCCATCGGGAGCTCTTCCGGCGTCGCGGGCATGGTGTCAGGCGGCTCTCATCCAGCGGTCCCGCAGACCGGCCAGTACGGCGATGGACACGGCCAGCAGGACCAGGCTGAGGGCGATCGCCGCGGCCGGGTCGTTCTGGAGGGCGAGGTAGACCGCGAGGGGCATGGTCTGGGTGCGGCCCGGGAAGTTGCCCGCGAAGGTGATCGTCGCGCCGAACTCGCCCAGTGCCCGCGCCCAGGCCAGTACGGCGCCGGCCGCGATGCCCGGGGCGATCAGCGGCAGGGTGACCCGGCGGAACGCGGTGAAGCGGGAGGCGCCCAGGGTCGTGGCCGCCTCCTCGAAGCGCGGATCGGCCGCCCGTAGTGTGCCCTCGACGCTGATGACCAGGAAAGGCATCGCCACGAACGTCTCGGCGAGGATCACGCCCGTGGTGGTGAACGGCAGAGTGATGCCGAACCACGCGTCCAGCCATTGGCCGACGACGCCGTTGCGTCCCAGCGCGAGCAGCAGGGCCACGCCGCCCACCACCGGTGGCAGGACCAGCGGCAGTGTCACCAGGGCGCGGACCAGGCCGCGGCCGGGGAACTCGGTACGCGCCAGCAGCCACGCCAGGGGGACGCCGATGACCAGGCTCAGCGCGGTCGCCGCCGTGGCGCACATCAGCGACAGCCGCAGCGCCTCCCACACCTCCGGGCTGGTCAACTGATCGGGGAGGTCGCGCCAGGGTGCGCGCAGGAGGAGCGCGAGCAGCGGGACCAGGAGGAAAGCCAGCCCCAGCAGCGCGGGCACGAGGAGGGGGAGGGGGACGCCGCGAGAGGGGGTTCGCGGGCCGGCCCTCCGGGGGGTCCGGCGGTTGGTGGCCGGGCTGCCGTGCGGCGCGGTCACGGCTCGAGGAACCCCGCGTCGGTGAGGACCTTCCGGCCCTCGGGGGACCTGACCAGGGTGAGGAACGCCTTCGCCGCCGACGGGTTCCGCGCGTTCTCGAGCAGGGCGATCGGATAGTCGTTGACGGCCTCGGCCGACTCCGGGAAGTCCACGCCCTCCACCGTGTCACCCGCCGCCCTCACATCGGTCCGGTACACGACGGCGGCGTCCGCCTCCTTGAGCTCGACCTTCGTCAGCGCGCTCTTGACGTCCTGCTCGTAGGACACCGGGGTCAGTTCGACCTCCGCGGCCGTCAGCGCGGTCTGCGCGGCGGCGCCGCAGGGCACCGTCCTGTCGCACAGCACGACCTTCAGCCGTGGTTCGGCCAGGTCCTCGAGCGAGCCGACGCGGTCCGGGTTGCCCGGCAGGGTGGCGATCTGGAGGCGGTTGCGGGCGAAGGTCGCGGGCGGGCCGGCCGTGCCCGCGCGGTCCGTGACGAGCTTCATCGTCCGGGCGCTGGCGGCGGCGAAGACATCGGCCGGGGCACCGTTGGTGATGCCGGCGGCGAGGGAGTCGCTGCCGCCGAAGTTGAACGTGACCGTGGTCCCGGGGTGCCGCTCCTCGAAACGCTTGCCCAGCGCCGTGAAACTCTCCTTGAGGGAGGCCGCCGCGAAGACGGTGACCGTCCCGCTGGGCTGCCTGCCGGCGTCCCGTTCCGCATCCGTGTCCGCGTCGGACGGGGAGCAGGCGCTGAGCGTCAGCAGTGCGGCGGCGCCCAAGCCTGCGAGCCGAAGGACCGGGTGGGTCCGGCGGGCGGAACGAGTCATCTCGGAGTCACTCCCTCTCTGGGCAGGCCGGACGAACCCAGCGTGGGCCCTTCCGATACGCCGATCATACCGGCGCATCTGCCAGGGAGATCCGCGTGTCACCTCGCATCGGCGAGGCAAAGCGCGGAACAGGCGGGCATGTGCGTGGGTGCGGAACCGCTGCGCGCACCACCGCACCTGTTCACGCGCGATCGATATGGACGTTCGTCGACTTCACGCGCGCCGTGGCCTCCACCCCGACCTCCAGGCCCAGCTCCTCGACGGCCTCACGGGTGAGCAGGGAGACGAGCCGGTGCGGGCCGGCCTGGATCTCCACCTGGGCGGCGACGTCGCCCAGCTTGATCGCGGTGACGATGCCCGGGAAGGCGTTGCGGGCCGAGGTGTACGGAGCGTCCTCCTCGGCGGTGCCCGCCTTGGCGAGCTCGACCGAGAAGGCGGCCAGGTCCCGTCCGTCGACGAGCCGCCGTCCGCTGTCGTCGCGATGAGTCGCCATGCGGCCCGCGTCCGCCCAGCGGCGGGCGGTGTCCGGGCTCACGCCGAGCAGTCGTGCTGCCTGGCCGATCGTGTAGGACTGCATGCCGATCACGATAAGGCGGGCGGCAGAAGGGCGTCCCGGGCCGGGGCCGGTGGACGCGCGGTCGCCTGCTTCCGGCCCGGGGAACGCGCCGGTCACCCGGCCCGGTCACGGGTGACGCGCCGGTCACCCGGTTCGGCGCGGGGGGCCACGGTGAGTGACCTCCCCCGGACATGCGTCGGGGCCGGTTCGCGGGAGGTGTCCCGCGGTCCGGCCCCTCGTGTCACGGACAGGCCCGTGCCACCGGTGGTGCTCAGGCGCTGGTCATCACCTGGCCGGCTCCCCGGGGGCGCTGCGGGGCGATGATCCGGCCGTCGGGCAGGAGCTCGCCGGTGTCCTCGAAGAGCACGACACCGTTGCACAGCAGGCTCCAGCCCTGCTCCGGGTGGTGCGCCACGAGACGGGCGGATTCCCGGTCGGCGGAGTCGGCTGAGGGGCACGGTGGCTGGTGCTGGCACATAGGTGCAATCTTTCGCTCTGTTGTGACCTGTGGGCTGGCTGTCGTTTCAGTTCCGCGGCGTGAAGCTTCGTTCATGGCCGCCCCCCGTTGTGTAAGTCGGTCGGAAACCAGTGTTGCCCCACGGACGACGTTCCGCAGGGATTTCGCGGCACCGCTCCTCACAGGATGATGACGCACCGCCCCTGCTGTCGGTTCATCCCGACCGGGCTGTCACTTCGGATGGTTCGAGGGGGCCGAAAAGGGCTAGTCCGCTCGGGCGGTGCGGCCTGCCTCCGGCCCGTCGGAGCCTCTCGCCGCTCGTGGGAGCCAAGTGAGGCTCCTCGAAACGGAACGTACCCCGCCGTCCGGAGTTCCGGAGAGCGGGGTACGGGGGTTGCCGCCGTGGAGGGTCAGGCGGGGGAGCCCATCAGGCGCGTCGGGGTCGCCCGGTGAGTGAGGACCGGGAGGAGCTCGGCGACCCGGTGCGGGCGGTGGGCCGCGATGCCGGGCGGGGCCGGCGCGAGTGGGACGAGCAGGTCGGTGGCAGCCGGGTGGCCGTCGGCGCCGTCTGCGGTCGGGTCGCCGTGCAGCCAGAGCGTCAGCATGTACAGGCCGGGCACCGACAGCAGCCGGGGCTGGTGCGGCTGCGCCATGGCCTCGGCCTGGCGCAGGGCGAGTTCGGTGGAGGTGATGTACGGACCCTCGAAGAAGCGGGAGAAGGCCCACCCGTCGGGGGTGAGCACGGTGTCCGCCGCGGCCACGGCGCGGTCGCCGCAGCGGATCAGGAAACGCCATCCCGCCAGCCGGGTCGCGGACACGCCCTCGGCGGTGATCCGGTCCAGGACGTGGACGGGCAGCGGCAGCTCGGGCGAGGTGGGCCCCGGAGCAGCGAGCAGGGAGGGAGTTCGGGCCTCGCTGACCGCGGTGGGGGAGGAGAGCGCGGTCAGGACGGAACGCAGTGCGGGCGCGGGAGCCGGGGGTACACGCAGCGGCATGGTGGGTCGCCTCTCATTTCGAAGGCACAGTGGCGCGAGGGCGGGGGCGGGGCGGACGGCGCTGTCAGCTCGCGAAGGTCAGAGAGGTGGGGCCATGGGTCCGAGCCCGGGAGGTGGGGGTGAGGCCTGCCGCACGTCACCTCGACGGCTGGATCACTCGGCCGCGGGCGCCAGCCTTCTGCCTTGTTCGCGAAGTTTATACGACACGCGTTCACGCTGTGTTTCGTCTAGTTGTTTTCGAGTCGCGAAACAAGGGTACTTCTGGCCGGTGAAACACGAAGAATATCCCGATTCAGGGCGGGGTGCGCGGCGGTGACCTCAGAAAATGTCCGCCGAGCGGACGGCCAATTCTCGTCGGCGTTTTTCACGAGTTCACAGCCGCCGGTACGTGCGCCGTGTGCCATGCCTCGTGAATGTGCCAGCGGTCACAACCCTCAGGGTAGCGGCCGACGAACCCTTCCGGGGCGTTATCGATCGCATCCGCTGGGCATCCTCCCCTGTGGACCGGGACCCCGGCGGTCGATCTTCGACCGCCCGTGCGAGGAAAGGACGCTTCGATGGGGGAGAAGATCGTGGCAGGTCAGTTCGACCTGTCCGATCGCCAGCGCTACCGCGACAAGCTCCGCAGGTGTCTGACGGGCTTGGAGCGACTCCTGGCGGAGAAGCGGTTCGACCGCCCCAAGAACCTCATGGGGCTGGAGATCGAATTGAATCTCGCGGGTGCTGACGGCATGCCGAAGATGTTGAATGGGCAAGTCCTCGAACGCATTGCCAGCCGGGACTTCCAGACAGAGCTCGCCATGTTCAACCTGGAAGTGAACATTGCCCCCCACCGCCTGGACGGACGGGTATTCGACCGGCTCGCCGAGGAACTGCGCACCTCGCTGGCATACGCCGACCGGAAAGCCGGAGAGGTGGATGCGGGGATCGTGATGATCGGCATTCTGCCCACGCTCGACCGGGACGACCTGGTTTCCTCCAATCTCTCCGACGTCGACCGCTACACGCTGCTCAACGACCAGATCGTGGCCGCGCGCGGCGAGGACTTCACGCTCGACATCGACGGAGTGGAGCGGCTCAACTGCACCTCGAAGTCCATCGCGCCCGAGGCCGCCTGCACCTCTGTGCAACTGCACCTCCAGGTCACCCCGGCCCGGTTCCCCGACGTGTGGAACGCCGCCCAGGCGGTCGCCGCCGCGCAGATCGCGGTCGGGGCCAACTCGCCCTTCCTGTTCGGCCGCGAGCTGTGGCGCGAGTCGCGGCCCCCGCTCTTCCAGCAGTCCACCGACACCCGCCCGCCCGAGCTCCAGGCTCAGGGGGTGCGGCCGCGTACCTGGTTCGGGGAGCGGTGGGTGACCTCGGCGTTCGACCTCTTCGAGGAGAACCTTCGCTACTTCCCGGCCCTGCTGCCGATCTGCGACGCCGAGGACCCGCTCGAGGTGGTGGACGCGGGCGGGGTGCCGGCACTCGCCGAACTGGTCCTGCACAACGGCACCATCTACCGCTGGAACCGCCCGGTCTACGGCGTCGCCGACGGTGTCCCCCACCTGCGGGTGGAGAACCGCGTCCTGCCCGCCGGTCCCACCGTCACCGACGTCGTCGCCAACGCGGCGTTCTACTACGGCGTCGTGCGCGCCCTCGCCGAGGACAGCCGGCCGGTGTGGACCCGGCTGCCCTTCGAGGACGCCGCCGCCAACTTCGACGCCGCCTGCAAACACGGCATCGACGCTCGGCTCACCTGGCCCCGGCGCGGCCGCTACGGCGGTACGGCCGAGGTCGACGCCGTCACCCTGGTCCGTGACGAACTGCTGCCGCTCGCCGAGGCCGGACTGGACGCGTGGGGGATCGAACCCGCCGACCGGGACCTGTACCTCGGCGTGATCGAGGAGCGGTGCCGGCGCCGGGTGAACGGCGCGACCTGGCAGGCCGCCACCTTCCACCGGGCCCTGGACCTCGGCCTCGGCCGGGAGGCCGCGCTCGCCGCCACCACCCGCCGCTACCGCGAGCTGATGGTGCACGGCGAACCCGTGCACACCTGGCCGGTGGGCCTGCCCGAACCCGTCCCCACGGGCTGACCGGCGTTCCCGGACCGCCGGCCGAGCGGACCGGCCGCTGCCCTCATACTGATCGGACGGATCGGTGATGTGGAGGCAGGTGTGCAGGCGGAGGCGGGCCCGGGGGCCGATTTCCATCCCGAGCAGGGGCTCACGCGGAAGACCCTCCGTGACGAGACGCTGCTCGTGCTCGCGCTCTCCCTCGGGGCGAGCGGCGTCTCGGCGCTGATCAGCTTCATCGGATCGGTCACCCGACCCGGCGGCCTGAAGGACCAGGCGGCCACCCTCAACGCCTCGGCCGCGCCCGGACGCCCGTGGCTGGACCTGGCATGGCAGCTCTTCGGAATCACGACGGCACTCGTGCCGGTCGCGCTCGTCGCGCACTTCCTGCTGCGCGAGGGCGCGGGGCTGCGCACCCTCGGCTTCGACCGCACCCGCCCCTGGTCCGACCTGGTCCGCGGAGCGGCGATCGCGGCGGTCATAGGCAGTACCGGCATCGCCTTCTACCTGGCCGCGCGCGGCCTGGGCTTCAACCTCACCGTGGTGCCCGAGGCACTGCCCGAGGTGTGGTGGAAGTTCCCCGTGCTGATCCTGTCGGCGCTTCAGAACGCGGTCCTCGAAGAGGTGATCGTCGTCGGCTACCTGTTGCGACGGCTCGACCGGCTGGGGTGGACACCGGCCGCCGCGCTGGCGGCCAGTTCGGTGCTGCGCGGGTCGTACCACCTCTACCAGGGCATCGGCGGGTTCGTCGGGAACATGGTCATGGGCGTGGTGTTCGTGTACCTCTACCGGCGCTGGGGCCGGGTGATGCCCCTGGTGGTCGCGCACACGTTGCTCGACATCGGGGCGTTCGTCGGGTACGCGCTGCTGGCGGGGAAGGTGGGCTGGCTGCCGACGGCGTGAGGCGGCCGTGCCCGCGGACGCACGGATGGGGCGTACGGCCTCGGCCGTACGCCCCACCGGCGGTTCCGCGGTCAGACCAGCAGGTCGCCCTCGATCACCGTGACCGCGCGACCGCTCAGCAGGGTGCGCCCGCCGCGCAGTTCCGTGCGGACGAGGCCGCAGCGCGGGGACGCCTGCAGACCGGTGAGCGCCGTGCGGCCCAGGCGCTCGGACCAGTAGGGGGCCAGCGCGGTGTGGGCGCTGCCGGTGACCGGATCCTCGTCGATGCCCACGTTGGGGAAGAAGCAGCGGGAGACGAAGTCGTAGCCCCGGGTGGGGTCGTCCGCGCGGGCGGTGGCGATGAGGCCGCGCTCGGAGTGGGCGCCGAGGGCTTTGAGGTCGGGCCGCAGGGTGTGGACGGTCCGCTCGTCGGCGACCTCGACGAGCAGGTCGCCGACCTGGGGCCCGGTGTCGAAGGCCGTGCGCGGCTCGGCGCCCAGCGCCTCGGCGACCCCCTCGGGGAGGTCGACGGGGGTGAGCGGGGCGGTGGGGAAGTCCAGTGTGACCGAGCCGTCCTCGGCGGGGGTCGCGACGAGGACGCCGCTGCGGGTGGCGAATCGCACCGGACCCTCGTGGGCCCCGGTGGTGTGGAGCACGTGGGCCGTGGCGAGCGTCGCGTGACCGCACATCGCGACTTCCGAGGCGGGGGTGAACCAGCGCAGGGCCCAGTCGGCCTCGTCGTCCTCGTGCAGGGGGTGGGCGAAGGCGGTCTCGGCGTGGTTCACCTCCAGGGCGACGTTCTGGAGCCAGATGTCGTCGGGGAAGGCGTCCAGGAGCAGGACTCCGGCCGGGTTGCCGGCGAAGGGCCGGTCGGTGAAGGCGTCGACGATTCGAATCCGCATGTCCCGACCGTAGGGGGTGCGCGAAGCAGCAGGCCAAGGCCAATCCGCTGATGCCGGCCCTGTCACCCAGGGGACGCGGCCCGGGACCGGGCCTTGTCGACCGACAGGTTCCGATATATCGTTGACGCATCGCGACAGATCAATGATGGAAGGGAGTGGTGGCGATGCGCACCCATGGTCACGAGCACGGACACGGTCACGGCGGCCCGCGGGGCGGCCGGGGGGACTTCGACGGGCTGAGGGCGGCCTTCGGGCCCTTCGGCCCGGGTGGTCACGGTGGACCGGGGTTCGGGCCGGGCTTCGGTCACGGTCCCTGGGGCGGGCGAGGGCGCGGCGGACCGAGGGGAAGGGCGCGCCGCGGCGACGTACGGGCCTCGATCCTGGCCCTGCTCAAGGACCGGCCCATGCACGGCTACGAGATGATCCAGGAGATCGCCGAGCGCAGCGGCGGGGCGTGGAAACCCAGCCCCGGCTCCGTGTATCCCACCCTTCAGCTGCTGGAGGACGAGGGGCTCATCGCCAGTGAGACCGAAGGCGGCAAGAAACTCTTCTCGCTCACCGAACCCGGTCGCGCCGCGGCCGATGAGGGGCCGGAGGCGCCCTGGGAGGAAGCCTCACGCGGGGTCGACTGGGAGGCGTTGAGCGAGATCCGCCAGGCCGGTTTCGGACTCATGGAAGCCTTCGGCCAGGTCTGGAAGACGGGCACCAAGGAGCAGCGCGAGAGGGCGCTCGGCGTCATCAACGAGGCGCGCAAGAAGCTCTACCTGATCCTCGCCGACGAGGGCTGACGGGCGGGACACCCGTGCGGCGCGGGCCACGGCGGCCCGGAAGGCTCGCGGAGCCGTCGTGGGCGCCGCCCGGCGGCATGCGGCCCGGGGAGCGTCGGCCGGACCGGAGGACGGGCGTGCGTCCGCCGCGCCGGGCAGGTCCCATGCGCGGGCCGGGGAGCTCCCGCCGTGGCAGCGCCACGCCTCCCACAACTCGGCCGGTGGGCAGGACATCGTCCTGCGGGACGTGGACCCGGTGATCGTGCTCCCCCTGCCGTCCGCCGTCCACACGGCCGCCGCCGGCTTCTGCCCTCCGTGCCCGTGCGGGGGGTGCGGCGCCCGGTCTCGGTTGGCCGGGGGCGCGGGGCAGAGGGGCGTGCACCCCTGACGCGGATCGGCCTGATCTCCTTCCCAAGGAGGAGATCGCGGCCCGCCGGGTCACCTTGCCGTGGGACGCCAAGATGCTCCCCGCCGGGGATGACCCGGGGCTGCGGGACTGATGGGGTGAGGGTGTGCAACCCCCTATCCCCCGGCAGTCGGCCCAAGAGCCCAGAGAACAGGGCCTCCACCGCTCGGACAACGATGCCAGGCTCAGTGCCGAGCTGGCAGCGGTGGTCGCCGGTGCCCGGCGCCGGGCGCTGCGGGACGGGGACCGCCAGATCGACACCGCCCACCTGCTGCACTCGCTCCTGGAGGCCGACTCCCAGGTGAGCGAGGTCGTCGGCCACGGCCCCCGGACCGCCCGGCTGCTCGGCTACCTGGTGCAGCGCAGCATCGGGTACGGCCTGCGCTGGCAGAGCTCCGTGGAGGACTCCGCCGCCGTCCCCGTCGTGGCGGGGGTAGCGGGCTTCTCGCCGCTTGCCGCCGGCTGCGTGGGACGCGCCCACGAGCGGGCCGCCCGGGGTGGCGAGGGGCGGGCCCGCGGAGTGCATCTGCTCGCGGCGATGGCCGAGGACCCGCAGTCCCGGGCCGCGGAGGTGCTCCGGCGCGCCGGTATCGACCCGGCCGAACTGGTCTCCCGGCTCGGTGCGGCGACCGGCGTGTGCGGCCACCGGCCGGGGGAGTACGCCACGGGGTGCGGGGACGCCGCCCACTGAGGTGGGCCGGCCGCGGAACGGCCCCCGCGACGCCGGTCACCCCGTCCGGACGGTGAGACAGGTGCATGGGGGGTGACGCTCCTGTCGGCGCCTGTCATCATGAGCCGGTGCATACCTCTGTCAGTGCTCGGAGCAACCGGGGACGAGGCGTGGGGCTCGGCCTCGCGCTGCTGTCCGCGGTGGCCTTCGGGGGTTCCGGTGTCGCGGCCAAGCCGCTGATCGAGGCGGGCCTCGACCCGCTCCACGTGGTGTGGCTGCGCGTGGCGGGCGCAGCCCTCGTCATGCTGCCGCTCGCCGTCCGGCACCGGGCGCTGCTGCGCCGCAACCCGGGGCTGCTCGCCGGATTCGGACTGCTCGCCGTCGCGGGCGTCCAGGCCTGCTACTTCGCCGCGATCTCGCGCATCCCCGTCGGGGTCGCGCTGCTGGTCGAGTACCTGGCGCCGGCCCTCGTGCTCGGCTGGGTCCGCTTCGTGCAGCGCCGGCCGGTGACGCGCGCCGCCGCGGTCGGCGTCGTTCTCGCCGTCGGAGGGCTCGCCTGTGTCGTGGAGGTGTGGTCCGGCCTCGGCTTCGACGCCCTCGGTCTGCTGCTCGCGCTCGGCGCCGCCTGCTGCCAGGTCGGCTACTTCGTCCTGTCCGACCAGGGCAGCGACGCCGGCGACGAGGCGCCGGACCCGCTCGGGGTGATCGCGTACGGGCTGCTCGTCGGCGCCGGGGTGCTGACCCTCGTCGCCCGTCCCTGGTCCATGGACTGGTCGGTGCTCACCGGCAGCGCACGGATGAACGGCACCCCCGTGGCCGCCTTCGTACTCCTGGCCTGGATCGTCCTGATCGCCACGGTCGTCGCGTACGTCACCGGGGTGCTGTCGGTGCGCCGGCTCTCGCCGCAGGTCGCGGGGGTGGTGGCCTGCCTCGAGGCGGTCATCGCCACCGTGCTGGCGTGGGTGCTGCTCGGCGAGCACCTCTCGGCTCCGCAGATCGTGGGCGGCGTCGTCGTGCTCACGGGCGCGTTCATCGCGCAGTCCTCCGCACCGGCCAGGGGCTCCGAGCGGCCGGTGGCGAGCGGTGGACCCGAAAGGGAGTTGTCCGCCCGAGGAACGGCCACCTAAGGTGCTGATCATGCATGCGACCGCACTCGTTCTCCCGCCGCCTGCCGCCTGAGGCGGGCCCTCCGGTCCATCCGCCCGGCGCGCCGCCGGGCGTGACGGTGCTGCCCGCGGACGAAGTCCACGGACCCCGCCCACCCGGCTCGAGCCGCGCCTGACGCGGCGCGGCCTCCCGTGCGGTCCGGCCCCGGCCCGACCGCACCGAGGCCGATCCGTCCGCACCCGGGGTCCTTCCGAACTCCCACGCCTCGCGCCGTGGCGCGTGTGGCGTGCGCATCTGCGGAGAGAACACGTGTCGAACGCTGTCTCCGGCCTGCCCGTCGGGCGAGGCCTGCTCTATCTGATCGTCGCCGGTGCCGCCTGGGGCACCGCGGGTGCCGCCGCCTCACTGGTCTACCGGGCCGGCGACATGGGGCCCGTCGCCCTCTCCTTCTGGCGCTGCGCCACCGGACTGGTGCTGCTGCTGGCCGCCCGGCTGCTGCTCCGGCGCGACCGCACCGCCGTGCGCGAACCGTTCGCGCGCAGTGCGCGGAAGGCCGGCGCCACCGGGGTGGGGCTCGCGGTGTTCCAGACGGCCTACTTCGCGGCCGTCGAGGCCACGGGACTCGCGGTGGCCACCGTCGTCACCCTCGGTGCCGGGCCCGTGCTCATCGCGCTCGGTGCGCGGGTGACCCTGAAGGAGCGTCTGGGGCGCGGTGGGCTCGCCGCCGTGGTGGGCGCGCTCGCCGGACTCGTGGTGCTCGTCCTCGGCGACGGGGAGGCGATCGTCGAGCCGTGGGGCGTGCTGCTCGCGCTGCTGTCGGCCGCCGGATACTCCGCGATGACGCTGCTCACCCGGTGGTGGGGGCGCGACGGCGGTACGGATTCCTCCGGCACGACCGTCGGGGCGTTCGCGGTGACGACCCTGGTGCTGCTGCCGTTCGCCGGGGCGGAGGGGCTGCTGCCGCACACCGACGAGCCGGGCCTGCTGCTGTGCCTCCTGGTGTACATCGCCACCGTGCCGACGGCTCTCGCCTACGGCCTCTACTTCGCCGGAGCGGCCGTCGTCCGGTCGGCCACCGTGTCCGTGATCATGCTCCTGGAGCCGGTCGGCGCGGCGGTGCTGGCAGTCGTCCTGATCGGTGAGCGGCTCACCGCGGCCACACTGGCCGGCACCCTCCTGATGCTGGGCTCGGTCGCGGGACTCGCGGCGGGCGAGGCCCGGGGCGCGCGCAACCGCTCCGACGACCCGGACGCGGTGCTGGTGTGACCCCACGGAGCCATGCCGTTCGGCGGGAGGGCCCCTCCGGCGGGCGGCGCGGCCCGCTCGGTACTCGGGCTCGCTCCCGGACGCAGACCCGCTGCCGTCGGGTGAGACGACCGAGCGCCGCCGCGTCGCGCGGGCCGTCCCGCTCGGTCGGTCCGGCCGCGATCCGGTCCCGCACCGCCTCCGACCGCTTCCCCGCGTACGTGAACTTCGCCCCGACGTGCACGACCTCCAGCCGCAGCCCGCGGATCCGGACAACAGCCTGCCGTACGGTGCCTCACCCGCCGCCGACGCCGAGCCGCCCTCCGGCTGGAAGTGGCCGACCCGGCGGTCGGGCAGCGCGGCCTTCCCCTGCGGGTCGTCCACGACATGGGCCCGGGCACCGCAGCTGGACAGCCGCGTAGATGCTCGTCGGGACACCGTGCTCGGCCGGGACCCTCGGCTCGGCCTGCCACGGGCCAGGGACGAAGACGTAGTCGTCCACCACGCTCAGCTCGACGGCCGGATCCGTCTCGAGCGCCCGCCACAGGGGGTTCGGCCGGGCCAGGTGGGTGACGGCCTCGCCGCGCTCGGGATCGTAGGCGAAGTGCAGCGGCTGGACGTACGGCGGCTCACCCGGCAGGCCATCGACCGCGAGGCGGCCGACGTCGTGCGCGGCCGGCCGGCCGCACCCCTCGGAGTCGTCGCGGGCGGCATCCCAGGGGGAACCGCCATCACAGAGCCGTCAGATAGCCGGGCACCGCGGTGCCCGGGGCCAGGTGGGGGTCGGCGAACGGGGGTTCGTAGCCCTTGCGCAGGGGCACGACCCCGGCCCAGTGGGGGAGGGCGAGGTCCTCGGGCTCGTCGTTGACGCCACCGGTGCGGAGCTTGGCGGAGACCTCGTTCAGGTCGAGGCGGATCACGGCGGTGGCGGCGAGTTCCTTCTTGTTGGCCGGGCGCGAGTCGGCCGCGCGGCCGGGAACCACGTGGTCGACCAGGGCGTCCAGGGCCCGCCGCTTCTCCTCGGGGTCCGTCACGTCGTACGCCGGGCCGTGCACCACAACGGAGCGGTAGTTGATCGAGTGGTGGAAGGCCGAGCGGGCCAGTACCAGCCCGTCGACGTGGGTGACCGTCAGACAGACCGGCAGACCGGGGTCGGCCTGCCCGGCCGCCCGCAGCGGACGCGAGCCCGTCGAGCCGTGCACGTAGAGCCGCTCACCGACCCTGCCGTAGAGCGTGGGCAGCACCACCGGCGCGCCGTCCCGGACGAAGCCGAGGTGGCAGACGTAGCCCTCGTCGAGTATCGCGTGCACCAGCTCCTTGTCGTACGCCGCGCGTTCGGGCGAGCGCGTGGGAACAGTGCGCTCGGTCGGCGGGTAGGTGGCGGAGGGGTGCGGCGGATGGGTCCCCGACATGGTGTTCTCCATTGCACTAGTGCATAATCTTCTTTGTGCTAGGAGATTATCGGATCGGTGGGCGGCGTGCAGCGGACATTTCCGCGAACATCGAGCGCGCGGTGGGGGAAGGGGCGTTGCGTCCCGGCGAACTGCTGCCGCCCATGCGGGAGTTGGCGCAACAGCTGGGCGTGAACCCCAATACCGTCGCGGCGGCGTACCGCACCCTGCGCGAGCGCGGCGTGATCGAGACCGCGGGGCGCCGGGGCAGCCGGGTGCGGTCCAAGCCGGCCACCACGGCCCGCGACTTCATCCGAGTGGACATCCCGGAGGGCGTGCGCGACGTGTCCGACGGAAACCCGGACCCGGCGCTGCTGCCCCCGCTGGCCGAGGCGTTCGCGGCGGCCGCCGCGCAGGGCGACCGGGACCCGGTGCTCTACGGGCACGCCACGGTGGAGCCCGACCTGGAGCGGCTGGCCCGGGCCGGGCTGGACGCCGACGGAGTGCCGGAGGGTCCCCTTGCCGTCACCTCCGGCGCGCTGGACGCGCTCGAGCGGGTGCTGGCGGCGCACCTCAGGCCCGGTGACGCGGTCGCCGTCGAGGATCCGGGCTGGGGGAGCGTGCTCGACCTGGTCCCGGCGCTGGGGCTGCGCGTCGTCCCCGTCGGGGTCGACGACGAGGGGCCGCTCCCGGACGGTGTGCGCCGCGCCCTGGCGGGGGGAGCACGCGCGCTGATCGTCACCGACCGGGCGCAGAACCCGACCGGCGCCGCGGTGAGCGCCGCACGCGCGGGTGCCCTGCGGTCCGTCCTCGCGGACCACCCCGACACCCTCCTGATCGAGGACGATCACGGTCACCACATCGTCGACCTCCCCCTGCACCCCCTCGCGGGCGTCACCCGCCACTGGGCCCTCACCCGCTCGGCGGCCAAGGCGTACGGCCCCGACCTGCGGCTCACCGTGCTCACGGGGGACCCGGTCACCCTCGACCGGGTGCGCGGCCGGCAGCGACTGGGGCCCGGCTGGGTCAGCCGCCTCACCCAGCGGGCGGTGGTACGGCTGTGGACCGACGGCTCGGTCGACCCGGCGGCCGTCGCGGCGCGGTACGGGCGGCGACGGGAGGCGCTGATCGCGGCGCTGGCCCGGCGCGGGATCACGGCGCACGGGCGCAGCGGCCTGAACGTCTGGATTCCCGTACCGGACGAGACCGGTGCCGTGGCCCGTCTGCTGCACGCCGGCTGGGCGGTGGCCCCCGGTGCCCGCTTCCGTCTCGACGCACCGCCCGGCATCCGCGTCACCGTCTCGACCCTCACCCAGGACGACATCGAACCGCTGAGCGAGGCGGTCGCCGGGGCGCTGGGGGCGGGCGGAGGAGTCACGAGGCCGTACGTGTGAGGCAGGCGTGCCGGGAGCGGTGCCCCTCGGTGCGTTGGTCGGGGCGGGCGTTCCGAGGACGCCCCGTGCGGGGGTGCTTCGGACGTCGTCACCGGGGGTTCTTGGCACCGGTTGCGCGGGCCTCCCGCGCCACCCACCCGGGGTGCCCGCCGTGCGGGCTGCGCGGGCGTGGCGTCACAGAGGCCCGGCGTTCGTCCCGCGCGGGGGACTGCCCGGCTTCGGACGGGCTCGACGAGGGGCTGCCCGGCGTCGGACAGCTCGGCGGATCCATCGCGCGGTGCGCACGGGCTGCACCGGCGTCCGCACCCCGCGGGAGCTCTTTCCGCATCGGGGCCTGGCGCACCCGCCGGCGGGGCTTCGCGCCGTCTGTGCCGCGGCGCCCGCGGTGTTCGCACCCCGCGGGGGTGTCGTCGGTGTTCGTACCGCGCCGACCGGAGGTGTTGTTGGTGTTCGTACCGCGCGGGAGCGCGGCCCGTCGTACCGTCGCCCCGCGCGGGGCACGCCCCAGCGGACCTCATCCGCCTCCCCGCCGTTCGGTATTCGCAGGCCGCCGCAACACCGTCCAACGCCGCGACGCTTCGGCTTTCGCGCCGGGCCCGGGGCCGCCGTTGCGCCGTCGCTTTCCGCCCCGCCCGCGTCAGCCCCGCGTCCTCCTCGGCCGTACCTGAGTCAGCGCCGCGCCGGCCAGTACGACCACCGCGCCCACCGGGGTCGACCACGTCAGGGTCTCGCCGAGGATCGTGATGCCCGCGGCGGCGGCGATGACCGGGACGAAGTAGGTGACCATCTGGCCGGTCGTCGGGCCGACCTCCGCGACCAGGCCGTACTGGACGAGTACGGCCAGGCCCGTGCCCAGGGTGCCCAGCGCCGCGATCGCGAGCAGCGGTCCGACGGCGAAGCCCGCCGGCACGCTGGTGAACAGCGGGGTGACGACGGCCAGCTGAACGGTGGCGAGGAGCAGTTGCGCGCCCGTCAGCGACAGGTTCGAGTGGCTGCTGCCGGCCAGCGTGCGGCGGACGTAGATCCAGCCGACGGGGTAGCTCAGCGAGGCCAGCAGGGCCATCGCCGTGCCGCGGGCGTCCAGGCCGTTGAAGCCCTGCCAGGCGCCCAGCACCGTCAGCACCCCGAGGAAGCCCAGGACGAGCCCCGCCACCCGCAGCCGGGTCGGACGGTCCTCCGACAGGGCCACCAGCGACAGTGCCATGCCCCACAGCGGCGATGTCGCGTTGCAGATGCCCGCCAGCGTGGACGGGATGGTCAGCTCCGCGAACGCGAACAGGGAGAACGGCAGGGCGTTCAGCAGGAAGCCGGCCACGGCCAGATGGCCCCACGTCCGCGCGCCGCGCGGCAGTCGCTCCCGCCGCACCGCCATGGCGACCGCCAGGACCGCCGTGCCGAACGCCAGACGGCCGAGCGTGACCTGGAACGGGGCGTAGCCCTGGGTGCCGACCTTGATGAGAAGGAAACTGAAGCCCCAGATCAGGGACAGGGCGCCGAAGCGCAGGCGCCAGTCCAGTCGCGGACGGTGGCGGTCCGGCGCGGGGCCGGCCTGGCTCGGGGCGGTGGTCGCGGTGACGCTGCTCATGCACGCAACGATGCGGGAGCCGATCTCGTAGCACAATCGAGATTTCGCACCGGATATCTCGTAGCATCGCTTATATGTTGAACCTGGAGCGCCTGCGCACCCTCGACGCCCTCGCCCGGCACGGCTCGGTGAGCGGCGCGGCCGAGGCGCTGCACATCACGACGTCGGCCGTCTCGCAGCAGATGGCCAAGCTGGAGCGCGAGGCGGGCCAGCCACTGCTGGCCAGGAACGGCCGCGGCGTCCGCCTGACCGACGCGGGCCGGCTGCTCGCCGAGCACGCGGCACGCATCCTGTCCCAGGTGGCACTGGCCCAGTCCGACCTGGAGGCGCACCGCGGGCAGGTCGCCGGCGAGCTGCGGGTGTCCGCCTTTCCGACCGCCGCGCGCGGACTCTTCCCGGCCGCGCTCGCCGACCTGCGCCGGCAGCATCCCGAACTGCGGGTGCGCTCACGGGAGCTGGAGCCGGAGAACGGCATCGCCGGAGTGGTGCGCGGCGACCTCGACCTCGCCGTGGTGCTCGACTGGTACAACAAGCCGATGCCGCAGCCCGACGGCCTGGTCAAGGCGCCGATCCTGGACGACCCGGCCGACGTGGCGCTCCCGGTCGGCCACCGGCTCGCGGGCCGGGACGAGGTGGACCTCGCCGACCTGGCCGAGGACGAGTGGATCACCTGGGGTGAGGGCGAGTTCTGCCACGAGTGGCTGATGTTCACCCTGCGTTCGAAGGGCATCGAGCCGGTGATCGGGCACCGCGCTGCCGAGAGCCATACCCAGCTGGGGCTGGTCGCCGCGGGTCTCGGCGTGTGCATCGCGCCGCTGCTCGGTCGGCATCCGCTGCCCGCCGGGGTGGTGACCGTACCGCTCACCCAGCGGGTACGGCGGCACGTGTACGTCGTCTGGCGCGCGGACGCCGACCGCAGGCCGTCGATCCGGGCGGCGGTGACGGCGCTGCGTGCTGCGGGCGAGAGGGTGCGGGAGCCGGCCGGGTGCCCGGCGTGAGCGGGCGGGTGGCGCGCCCGGGGCGTGCGGCGGCGTGCGTCACAGGGCTGCCAGCTTCCTGAAGTCCCAGGACACGACCTTCTCCGGGGTCAGCCGCAGCCAGGCGTGCCGTCCGTCGTGCGGCATCTCGTCGAGCCCGAAGTTCTTGCGGGCGAACAGCGTCTCGGGCAGGTCCAGTTCGGCGTGCAGCTCACCCGTGCGCGGGACCTCACCCACGAACTCCACGCGCCCGGACAATTCGGCGCCGCGCAGTTCGTCGTACTCCTCGCCGGTGTCGACCACGACGGCCACCCGCGGGTCCCGGCGCAGGTCGGACCAGCGTTTGCTGCGCACCACGGAGTACAGCCACATCGAGGTGCCGTCCCAGGCGAACCAGAGCGTGCTGACGTGCGGGGCGCCGTCGGCGGACACCGTGGCGACGCGGCAGGTGCGCTGGGTGGTCAGGAAATCGTCCAGCTCGCCCGGCGTCATCATGATCTTCCGGCCCCGGCGCTGCGTGGCGGACATGCGGTCCTCTCTTCTCCCACGTCGTGCCAGAGAGATCCTCTGACATCACGTCAGAAAAGGATGGGCCGTCTCTCCCTCGCGCGCAATGGTCGCCTGCTCCCGCCCTCTCCCGCCCGCATGGTCCCCGCGCGGACCGTCGCGGGGACGCGCGGCGGCCGCACCCCCGCGACGGTCCGGCGCTCAGGCGAGGGTGATCGAGTCCCCGCTGACGGTGATCCGCACGGCGGGCAGCGGCTTCTTCGCCGGGCCGCTCTGCACACTGCCGTCGGTGATCGAGAAGTTGCTGTTGTGACAGGGGCAGTTGATGACCCCGTCGGCGACGCTCTCCACCGCGCACCCCCGGTGGGTGCAGGTCGCCGAGAACGCCTTGAACTCGCCCGCCGTCGGCTGGGTGACCACCACCTTCCGGTCCGCGAAGACCTTGCCGCCGCCCTCCGGGATGTCGGCGGTCGCCGCCAGCGCGGCACCGGCGGCGGCCCCACCGCCCGACCCGTCGCCGCCGGCGCCGCCCTTGTCCCGCGAGCCGGATGCGTCCGGGCCGGAGTCCACGGCGGAGCTCGACGCGTCGTCGCCGGAGCCGGTGCACGCGGCCAGCGCGAGGGCGAGCCCCGTCGCCCCGGCCGCGGCCACTACGGTACGACGGGCCGGTCCCGCGGGGCTGCCGCCCTCCTCGAGCGGGGCCGGGAGCCTGCGGGAGGGCTGGTGCGATGCGCTGGTCATGCCGGTGTGCCCCTTCCTGGGCGGGTGCCTGGTCGTGGACAGGTACGGCCGACGCCCCGGCGCCGTTCAGCGGGAACGGCTCCCCGCGGGCCCGCTGTTCGTGTCCCCGGTCGCCTCCGGCACGCGGCGGTACGCCAGTAGCCTGGGGCGATGCTCAAGGAAGTCATCGCGACCCGCTTCATCGCGCCGCTGCGCGAGGGCGGCTCGCTGCCGGGCCTGATCGAGGCCGACGACTTCGGCACCTACGTGCTGAAGTTCACCGGCGCGGGCCAGGGCCGCAAGACCCTCGTCGCCGAGGTCGTCTGCGGGGAACTCGCCCGTCGGCTGGGATTCAGGGTGCCGCCGCTGGCCACGGTCGAGGTCGATCCGGTGCTCGGGCTCGGCGAGCCCGACCAGCAGGTGCAGGAGCTGCTCAAGTCCAGCGGGGGCACCAATCTCGGCATGGACTTTCTGTCCGGCGCGCTGGGCTTCGACCCGGTCGCCTTCACCGTGAGCCCCGAGGAGGCCGGGCGGATCCTGTGGTTCGACGCGCTGGTGAACAACGTCGACCGCTCCTGGCGCAACCCCAACCTGCTCCGCTGGCGCCGCGAACTGTGGCTCATCGACCACGGCGCCACCATGATCTGGCACCACAACTGGCCCGGTGCCGAGTCCTCCGCGGCCCGCCCCTACGACGCCTCCGACCACGCCCTGCGCTCCTTCGCGCCGGACGTGGCCTCCGCCGCCGCGGACCTAGCGCCGCGGGTCACCGAGGATCTGCTCGCCGAGGTCACCGCCGAGGTCCCGGACGTCTGGCTGGCCGGCGAACCCGGCTTCGACACCCCGGAGGACCTGCGACGCGCCTACGCCCGGCCGCTGCTCGCCCGCGCCGCCTCCGTCCACCGGCGCATCCACGGCATCGAGGGGACCGCATGAACGACCGGCACGTCTTCGAGTACGCGGTGCTGCGGGTCGTACCGCGCGTCGAACGCGGCGAGTGCATCAACGCCGGTGTGCTCGTGTACTGCCGCCATGAGGCGTTCGTGGCGGCCCGCACCCACCTGGACGAGAACCGGCTGCTGGCCCTCGACCCGGACGCGGACGTGGCCGGCGTGCGGGCCGCGCTGCGTGCCGTCGAGGGCGTGTGCGCGGGTGGCGGTGCGGCCGGGCAGGCGGCGGGCGACGACGCGGGCCGGCGCTTCCGCTGGCTGATCGCGCCCCGCTCCACCGTGGTCCAGCCCGGCCCCGTGCACACCGGCCTCACCGCCGATCCGGCGGCCGAGGTGGAGCGGCTGCTCGACCTGCTGGTGCGCTGACCGGCGGGAGCGCGCCGGGGCGCGTCAGGTCCGACGGCGCCTGACCCAGTAGCCGGCCGCCAGCGCGCCGCCCGCCAGGAACGCCGCGCCGATGCCGATGTCCCAGTCGCTCGGGCCGGTGCCCGCCGAGCCGCCCACTCCGCCCTGCACACCCCGGGTCGGCGCGACGGCGGCGGGAGTCGTGGGCACCGTCGGAGCGGCGGTGGGCGTCGCGGTCGGGGGTGCAGTGGTGGGCGCCGGGGGCGCGGTGGTGGGCGCCGGCTGAGGATAGCTGGTGGAGGACGTGTGCCCGCCGGCCCGCCGGGGGAGCGCCTCGCACGCGATTCCGTCGTACGGTCCCTGGTCCTCGTCGAGGCGGTGGGGATCGTTCGAGTCCGTGTCGAACAGGGCCTGCGCGTCCTCCTGGTACGTGAAGTCGCGGCAGTCGAGGTCCTGGGCGTGAGCGGTGCCGGCCAGCGGAACGGCCGCGGCGAGCACGACGAGGGTGCCTATGGAACTGGTGCGACGGCGCATGGAGCGCCTCCTTTCCGGCCAACAACGGCTGGCGCTTCGACGCTAGGGGCGGTCCGGCGCCGCGGCGCTCCGCGGTACGCCGATCGGGTGCTCGGCGCCCGCGTCCCCGTTTTCCGCCGTTTCCGCGCGGGACGAACACGGTGGGAGATCCGAGGGTCCGGCGCCGGACGCGCGGGGAATGGATCACACAGCACGACGTGCCGTTGACACCGGGTGCCAGGGCTTCTAGCGTCACGTCTGCTGAAGGTACTAAGCGGTCGCTCACCCACGAGGCCGCAGGAGCCGCATCCCAAGGGCGAGGAGAAACAGCAATGTCCACCACTGAGCAGCGGGTCGCGGTCGTCACCGGTGCCGCGCGCGGCATCGGCGCCGCCACCGCCGTACGACTGGCCGCCGAGGGCCACGCGGTCGCCGTGATCGACCTCGACGAGGCCGCTTGCAAGGACACCGTCGAGAAGATCACCGCCGCCGGCGGCAGGGCCGTCGCGGTCGGCTGCGACGTCTCGGACGAGGCGCAGGTCGAGGCCGCCGTCGCGCGGATCGCCGAGGAGCTCGGCGCGCCGACCATCCTCGTCAACAACGCGGGCGTGCTGCGCGACAACCTGCTGTTCAAGATGAGCGTCGCCGACTGGGACACCGTCATGAACGTGCACCTGCGCGGCGCCTTCCTGATGTCGCGGGCCTGCCAGAAGCACATGGTCGACGCCGGCTTCGGCCGCATCGTCAACCTGTCCTCCTCCTCCGCGCTCGGCAACCGCGGCCAGGTGAACTACTCGGCGGCCAAGGCCGGCCTCCAGGGCTTCACCAAGACCCTCGCCAAGGAGCTCGGCAAGTTCGGCATCACCGCCAACGCCGTCGCTCCCGGCTTCATCGCGACGGAGATGACCAAGGCCACCTCCGACCGCGTCGGCATGAACTTCGAGGACTTCAAGGCGGCGGCCGCCACCCAGATCCCCGTGAACCGCGTCGGCGAGCCGGAGGACATCGCCAACGCGATCGCCTTCTTCACCGGCGAAGCGGCCGGCTTCGTCTCCGGCCAGGTCCTGTACGTGGCCGGCGGACCGCTCGACTAGGGAATACGGAACATGACTTCAGTGGAGCTTTCGGGCAAGGCGGCCCTCATCACCGGCGCCAGCCGCGGCATCGGCTACGGCGTCGCCGAAGCGCTCGTCGCACGCGGCGACCGTGTGTGCATCACCGGCCGCAACGAGGACGCACTCAAGGAGGCCGTCGAGAAACTCGGCCCCGACCGTGCCGTGTACGCCGTCGGCAAGGCACACGACGAGGCACACCAGGCCCTCGCCGTCGAGCGGGCGATGGAGGCCTTCGGCCGGGTGGACTACCTGGTCAACAACGCCGGCACCAACCCGGTGTTCGGGCCGATCGCCGACCTCGACCTGAACGTGGCGCGCAAGGTGTTCGAGACCAACGTGATCTCGGCGCTCGGCTTCGCCCAGCGCACCTGGCACGCCTGGCAGAAGGACAACGGCGGGGCGATCGTCAACATCGCCTCCGTCGCGGGCCTCGCGCCCTCGCCCTTCATCGGCGCGTACGGCGTCAGCAAGGCGGCGATGATCAACCTCACCGTGCAGCTGGCGCACGAGTTCGCGCCCAGGGTGCGGGTCAACGCGATCGCTCCCGCCGTGGTGAAGACCAAGTTCGCCGAGGCCCTGTACGAGGGCCGGGAGGCCGAGGCAGCGGCCGCCTATCCCCTGGCCAGGCTCGGCGTGCCGTCCGACATCGGCGGCGCCGTGGCGTTCCTCACTTCGGAGCAGTCGGACTGGGTCACCGGGCAGACCCTGGTCGTCGACGGCGGCATCTTCCTCAACGCCGGCGTGGCCTGACGCGCACCGGATCCGGCACGGGCGCCCCTTGACGAAAGCGGCGCCCGTGTCCGCGTTTCGGGGCGAAGGGGACGATGACAACGTCGTCATCGAGGTCCCCATCTCAAGGACCGTACCGGGGAGGGCCGCCGGGCGGAACACTGCGGTATGGTCTGCCGACCTCTGGTATGGCAGATCGAGGAGCGTGCGCGTGTTCAACCGGAACCGATGCCTGCGGCGGGTGGCGGCCATCGCGTCCCTATCGTCCCTGGTCGCCGGGTGCGGCGTCCTGTCGTCCGACACTCCGGAGGACGAGGGGCCGATTGTCGTGGGAACCACCAGCTCCCCCAGCACGCTGGATCCCGCTGCCTCCTGGGACAGCTCCTGGGAGCTGTTCCGCAACATCTACCAGACGCTGCTCAGCTACCCGGTCGGGGCGAGCACGCCCCAGCCGGACGCCGCCAGGAGCTGCGAGTTCTCCGACAGCTCGAACCAGGTCTACCGCTGCGAACTGCGCGAGGGACTGACGTTCTCCGACGGCGGCGCGCTCGACGCCAAGGCGGTCAAGCACTCGATCGACCGGGTCCGCTCGATCAACGTCAACGGTGGCCCCGCCGGCCTGCTGGGCAGCCTCGAGCGGGTCCAGGCGCCCAGCGAGCGCGAGGTGGTCTTCTACCTCAACAAGCCCGACGCCACCTTCCCGTTCGTGCTCGCCACCCCCGCCATGTCGATCGTCGACCCGGACAGCTACCCGGCGCGCGAACTGCGCAAGGACGGCGGCGTGGTGGGCTCGGGCCCGTACACCCTCGAGTCGTACGACGAGGGCAAGGAGGCCGAGCTCGTCCGCAACGACCGGTACAAGGGCTACGCGGAGCGCCGGAACAGCGCGGTGACCATACGCTACTTCCAGGACTCCAGCACCATGGTCAAGGCGCTGCGGGACAAGCAGATCGACCTCACCTACCGCGGTCTGGCAGCCGGGGACGTCATCGACCTCCAGGGCAAGACCTCCAAGAAGGAGGAGATCCAGCTCGTCGAGGGCAGCGGCACCGACATCAACTACCTGGTGTTCAACCCCAAGGATCCGTGGGCAGGGAAGAAGGCCGTCCGCCAGGCCATCGCCCAGGTCGTCGACCGCGGCGCCATCGCGCACAAGGTCTACAAGGACACCGTCGACCCGCTGTACTCCATGGTCCCCAAGGGCCTGACCGGCCACACCACGGGCTTCTTCGACGACTACGGCGACCCGAGCGTCGCCAAGGCCCGCGCGATCCTGACCGAGGCGGGCATCACCCAGCCGGTGCCGCTCACCCTCTGGTACACCACCGACCGCTACGGTTCCGAGACGGCACTGGAGTTCAAGGAACTGGAGCGCCAGCTCGAGGCGTCCAAGCTGTTCGACATCACCCTCAAGAGCCGGCCGTGGAAGACGTACGTGGCGGGCTACCAGAAGGGCGAGTACCCGGTCTTCGGGCGTGGCTGGTTCCCTGACTTCCCGGACGCGGACAACTTCATCGCGCCGTTCGTCGGCGAGCAGAACGCGCTCGGCACGCCCTACGAGGCGACCGAGATCACCAACAAGCTGCTGCCCCAGTCCCGCCGCGAGAGCGACCGCTCCAATGTGGTGAAGGAGTTCGAGGAGGCCCAGCAGATCCTCGTCGACGACGCCAGGCTGCTGCCGCTCTGGCAGGGCCGGCAGTACGTGGCGGCGAGCCGGGACATCTCGGGCGCCGAGCGGGCCCTGGACCCGTCGACGATCATGATGGTGTGGGAGCTCTCCCGGAAGACCAGCTGGTAGAGCGCCCGTCGGCGGTCCCCGGGGCCGGTTGTCAGTGGTCGCCTGTAGGTTCTTGAGCCTGCAAGTGACCGCAATCGTGAGGACGTTGACGTGACCGACATCGCCATGCTGCCCGAGTCCTGGCGCGGGGTTCTGGGTGACGAGCTGCAGCAGCCCTACTTCAAGGAGCTGACCGAGTTCGTCGAGGACGAGCGGGCGAAGGGTCCCGTCTATCCGCCCCGCGAGGAGGTCTTCGCGGCGCTGGACGCGACGCCGTACGACAGGGTGAAGGTCCTGATCCTCGGTCAGGACCCCTACCACGGCGAGGGTCAGGGGCACGGCCTGTGCTTCTCGGTCCGCCCCGGGGTGCGGATCCCGCCGTCGCTGCGCAACATCTACAAGGAGATGCAGGCGGAGCTGGGCACGCCCGTTCCGGACAACGGCTATCTGATGCCGTGGGCCGAGCAGGGCGTGCTGCTGCTCAACGCGGTGCTCACGGTGCGTGCCGGCGAGGCCAACTCGCACAAGGGCCGGGGCTGGGAGCGGCTCACCGACGCGGTCATCCGCGCGGTGGCAGAGCGGCCCGACCCGGCGGTGTTCGTGCTGTGGGGCAACTACGCGCAGAAGAAGCTCCCGCTGATCGACGAGACGCGGCACGTGGTGGTCAAGGGCGCGCACCCCTCGCCGCTGTCGGCCAAGAAGTTCTTCGGCTCGCGTCCGTTCACCCAGATCAACGAGGCGGTGGCCCGGCAGGGGCACGAGCCGATCGACTGGACGATCCCTAACCTGGGCTGAGGTTCCGGTGGGAGCGGGGATCCGGAGCGGCCCGGGCGGCTCCGGGCATCCCCGCACCCGGGCTTCGTGCCCGTGGGCCGTTCGGCTCCGTACGGAGCGGCTCGCCGGGAATGTCACCGCCCGCGGTTAGCGTCGGGGTGGGACAGCCGGCGAGCGGTGCGGAGGGCGCGGTGGCGGAGCGACAGGGTCGGACGGCGCCGGACGCCGTGCTGACGCGGATCGGGCAGATCGTGATCCTGCACCACGCCGGGGACCGCGAGGAGGCCCGGCGCCGCCTGCTCGACCTGTGGGCGGAGATCGGCGAGCACGGCGGACCGCTGCACCGCTGCACCCTGGCCCACTACCTGGCTGACACGCAGGACGACCCCGAGGACGAGCTCGCCTGGGACCTGCGAGCCCTGACGGCCGCGGAGGAAGTGGCCGGCGACCGGCTCACCGCGTACGGGGGCTCCCCGGCCGTGCGGGCGCTCTACCCCTCACTGCAGCTGAACCTCGCCGCCGACTACGACCGCCTCGGCCGCCCCGACGCGGCCCGCACCCACCTGCGCCGGGCCCGCGGCGCGGCACACGCCCTCGCCGACGATCCGTACGGCAGGGGTGTGAGGGCGGCCATCCGGGAACTGGAGATCCGCCTGGGAGAGGGCGGGGCACCGGGCGGGGGCGGCTGGGGACCGCCGAGGCAGCGTCCGTAGGGAGCGCCGGACACGGCCCGGGCACGGCGCCGACGGCACGGGCGGAACCGGGTCGCGCACGACCCCGCTGCGCCGGGATACGGCGAGGGATCCCCGTCCCCGGAGGCTCGTCGGGTCAGTTCGGGTACGCGTCTTTGCAGGCCTTCGCCTCCGGGCTGTCCGGTTGCCAGCCGCCCAACTCCCTGCCGAGGGCACAGACGTCCCGGTCGGGGCCGATCGGGCCGGGGGCGCCGGAGAGGCCCGGGGAAGGCCGGTGAGGGCGGTCCGTTACGCGGGGGGGCGGCGTGGGCCGGCGCGGGGCGGGCGGCGCGGTGGGTGGGCGGCGTGGTCCGGGCGTTGCCCTCCGTGGACGGTGTGGCCCACTCGGGGGGCGCCGCGTGGCCGCGGGACGGGGACGCGGGCCGTTTCGGGGGCTGCGACGGGCCGATCATCTCGAGCGCCTCGCGCGCCGGTGCCTGCACGACCTGCGTCCGGGTCCGCCCGTCCGGGCGCGGGTGCGGCGGCAGGGTCGCCACCGCCGGGCCGGGCACGGGAGGACGGTGGACCGTTACGCAGCCCGAGAGGGCCGTGACCGCCACGGTCACCAGAAGCGCTGCTGTGGTCGTCGTTCGCTGCACGCGCGCCACTCTGCTGGGGCGTGCGGCCCGGGGTGCGGCGGACAGGCGGAGGATGCCCCGCACGGGTGACGTCCCGCTCCGTACGGGGGCAGGCCCCGGTGCCGTGGGTGACGTCAGTCGCCGGTCGCGCCGTCGATCCGTTCACGGATCAGGTCGGCATGGCCGTTGTGCCGGGCGTACTCCTCGATCATGTGGGTGTAGACCCAGCGCAGGGTCACGGGACCGCCGCCGATCCGGCTCACGGCCCTGGAGTCGTCGTCCAGGCCGAATCCGGACGCGATGCGCCGGGCGATTCCGATTTCGGCCTGCCAGGTGCGGTACGCCTCCTGCCACGTGTCCGCCTCGCTGAGCCGGAATTCGCCGTCGGGGTCGGCGTCGCTGAAGTAGATCGGGCCGGGTGAGTCGTCCGCGAGCACCTTGCGGAACCAGATGCGCTCCACTTCCGCCATGTGCCGTACCAGCCCCATCAGGGACAGGGTGGACGGTGCCACGGCGGCCGTCCTGAGCCGGTCGTCGCTCAGGCCCTCGCACTTCCACGCGAGGGTCTGCCGGTGGAAGTCGAGCCAGCCCTCCAGCATGGTGCGCTCGTCGGCGTGCGGATCGGGGATGCGGCGCTCGGTGGTCATGCCCGCATCGTGCTGCACCGGAGGCGGCGCATCCAGCCGGTTTTCAGCTGCCGATCATCCCGTCCAGCAGCTCCCGCAGGCTCGCCCCGACCTCCTCGGGACCGGGGACACGCGCGCTGAACGACCCCGCCACGCAGGAGAACAGCAGCCCGTCCGCCCAGGCCACCAGGGACAGTGCGTGCCGTTCCGGGTCCCTCGAGCCGAGGGCGGTGACCAAGGCGGTGAGCTGTTCGCGGAAGCGGGCGCCGGCCGCGTCGAAGTAGGCCCGCAGTTCGGGGCGGCGGGTGGCCTCCAGCGCGAGTTCGTAGCGGGCCAGCGTCAGGTCCCGGTTGCGGGTCAGGGCGCGGTGGGTGGCCAGGGCGAGCGCGTGCACCACCGGGTCGGCGCCGGCCCGCGGGTCAGGCATCTCGTGCAGCGCGAGAACGCGTGCCTCGCGGTCGGCCAGTCGTCGCACCGCCAGCTCCAGCAGGGCCTGACGGGTGCGGGCCAGGTTCGACGTGGAGCCCTGTGGAAGGCCCGCCGACTCGTCGACCGCCCGGTGAGTGAGGCCGCGCATCCCGCGCTCGGCGAGCAGGGCGAGGGCGGTGTCGGCGACGAGGTCGGCGCGGTGGGCGCCTGCGGTGCGTACGGACATGACGTCAAGCTACCCGCCTCACTACGTCTGTAGTACAGTCGAGGCATCGGGCACTACATCTGTAGTTCGGAGGAGCCATGGCACAGGTGAGGCGGGCCGTCGTGATCGGTGCGGGGATCGGTGGCCTGACCGCCGCCGCGGCCCTGCACCGCAAGGGCGTGCGGGTGACGGTGCTGGAGCGGGCCGGCTCCCTGGAACCGGTCGGCGCGGCCATCTCGCTCGCCCCCAACGCGCTGCGGGGCCTGGACGTCATCGGGCTGGGCGACGACATCCGCGCCCTGTCCGCCTGGCAGGGCGACGGGGGACTGCGCGCACCGAGCGGCCGGTGGCTCTCGCGCTCCAGCGCCGCCGCCGCGGCCGAGCGCTTCGGCGGTCCTCTCGTCCTGTTGCACCGCGCCACCCTCGTGGACCACCTGGCTGCCCGGATCCCCGCCGGTGCCGTGCGCACAGCGGCCGAGGCGACGGTCCTCGACCCCGGCGACGCACACCGGCCCGCCCGGGTCGGCACCCCCGACGGCGAACTGGAGGCCGACCTGGTGGTGGCCGCCGACGGCATCCACTCCGGGGTGCGCCGCGTGCTCTTCCCCGACCATCCCGGCACCGAGTACTCCGGATTCACCACCTGGCGGGTGGTCGTCCCGCTGCCCGGGGTGCGGTTCTCCTCGCACGAGACCTGGGGGCCGGGCCGTATCTGGGGCACCCACCCGCTCAAGGACGGCCGTGTGTACGCGTACGGGGCGGCCGTCGCGCCTGCCGGTCGGCGCGCGGCCGACGAGAAGGCCGAACTGCTGCGCCGCTACGGCGACTGGCACGACCCGATCCCCGCTGTGCTGGCCGCCGTCCGCCCCGAGGACGTCCTGCGGCACGACGTCCACCACATCACCCGGCCGCTGCCCGCCTTCCACCGCGGCCGCGTCGCGCTGGTCGGGGACGCCGCGCACGCCATGCCGCCGACCCTGGGGCAGGGCGGCAACCAGGCCGTCGAGGACGCCGTCACGCTGGCGCACCACGCCGAGGACCTGGCCGCCTACACCGCGGCCCGGCTGCCCCGCACCACCGCCATCGCCCGCAAGGCCGTCAGGGTGGCCCGCCTCAACATGATGACCGGCCGCCTGGGCATCGCCGTACGCGACACCGCCCTCACCGCGCTGTCGAAGGCCGGTCCGGCGCTGGTCCTGCGCGGCTTCGACGGGATCGCCGACTGGCGGCCGCCGCAGTCCCCGTATGCTTCCGAACGGACCGCGGCAGGCAATCGTCAGAGGAGCACACCCCGTGAAGGTCGGTTGCATCGGACTCGGTGACATCGCGCAGAAGGCCTACCTTCCGGTGCTCGCCTTCCAGCCCGGGGTCGAACTGCATCTCCAGACGCGTACGCCGGCCACGCTCGCCCGGGTCGCCGACGGCCTCCACCTGCCGCCCGGCCAACGGCACGCCGATCTCGACTCGCTCCTCGCCCAGGACCTCGACGCCGCCTTCGTGCACGCGCCGACCGTGGTCCACCCCGACATCGTGACCCGGCTGCTGGAGGCCGGCGTCCCCACCTACGTCGACAAGCCGCTCGCCTACGAACTCGCCGACTCGGAGCGGCTGGTGGCGCTCGCCGAGGAGCGGGGCACCAGCCTGGCCGTCGGCTTCAACCGACGCTTCGCCCCCGGCTACGCCCAGTGCGCCGACCATCCGCGCGAACTCATCCTCATGCAGAAGAACCGGATCGGGCTGCCGGAGGAACCGCGCACGATGATCCTCGACGACTTCATCCACGTCGTCGACACCCTGCGCTTCCTGGTGCCCGGGCCGGTCGACGACGTCACCGTCCGCGCCCGCACCGAGGACGGTCTGCTGCACCACGTGGTGCTCCAGCTCGCCGGGGACGGCTTCACCGCGCTCGGCGTGATGAACCGCCTCAGCGGCTCGGCCGAGGAGGTCCTCGAGGTCTCGGGGCAGGACACCAAGCGGCAGGTGGTCAACCTCGCCGAGGTGATCGACCACAAGGGGCAGCCGACCGTGCGCCGGCGCGGCGACTGGGTTCCGGTGGCCCGGCAGCGCGGCATCGAGCAGGCCGTGCTGGCCTTCCTCGACGCCGTGCGCGCGGGCCGGGTGCTCAGCGCGCGGGACGCGCTGGCGACCCATGAGCTGTGTGAGCGCGTGGTGCGCGCGGTGCGGGAGCGGACCGCCTGAGCCGCGTGCTCCGCAGCACCTCGGCGACGGCCCAGGCGGCCAGCACCAGCAGCGCCGTGTGCAGCGGCCAGTCGCCGAGGCGGACGTAGGGCGTGGTGCCGTGGGCGAGCGGAACGTCGTACACCTGCGCTTTGCTCGTGTCCGTGCCGAGCCACGGACCGAGGCGCTGCCCGCCCGGGCCGTACACCGCGGAGACGCCCGTGAGGGTCGCGTGCACCATGGGGCGGCCGGTCTCGGCGGCCCGCAGGGCGGCGAGCGAGGCGTGCTGCTCGGGGGCCCAGCTCTGCTGGAACGTGGACGTCGAGGACTGGGCGAGCAGGACGTCGGCGCCGTCCCCGGCGAGGTGCCGGCTCATGTCGGGGAACGCGGTCTCGAAGCACACCATCGGGCCGATCCTCAGCCCGCCGCCCGTGTCCATCACCACCTGCCGCGCACCGCGCCGCCGGTCCTCGCCCGCCGCCTTGCCCACGGACGTGGCCCAGCCGAGCAGGGAGCGGGCCGGGATGTACTCCCCGAACGGCACCAGCCGCATCTTGTCGTACCGGTCACCGGTCGGGCCGTCCGGGCCGACCAGCACCGAGCTCTTGTAGATGCCGGGTCTGTCGGAGCGCCGGGCGTCCACGTTGACGAGGATCTCGGCATCTGTCGCACGGGACAGCGCCGCCAGACGCCGCGCCAGGTCGGGCCGCTCGGCGAGGTCGAAGCCGACGCTGCTCTCGCCCCAGACCACCAGGTCGACATCCTGTCCGGCGAGCCGGCGGGTGAGCCGTTCCTCGAGGTCGAACCGGCGGTCCGGCCCGGTCACGACACCCGGCTGCACGACCGCGATGCGGACCCGGTCGTCCGTGGCCGGCCGGGGCGACCACTCCCACGCCGCGGAGGCCACGGTGGCCGTGGCGACCAGCGCGGCGACGGCGGGCAGCCGGACGGAGCGGAGGGCGACGAGCACGGCCACGGCGACGTTCAGGGCCACGATCAGGAAGCTGGGCAGCCATATCCCCCCGACCGAGGCCAGCCGCAGTGCCGCCTCCACCTGCCACTGGCTCGCACCGAGCACGCCCCAGGGCCCGCCCAGCCCCTCCCAGGAGCGCACCAGCTCGATCGCCAGCCACCCCGACGGCAGTACGAGGAGCGAGGCCGCGACGCGCCCCCGTGACGGCTCCCCGCCCAACAGCCGGCGCACCAGCCAGCCCCACGGCGCCCACAGGGCGCCGAGCAGCGCGGCGATCACGAAGGTGAACACGTGCAGGTTCGGCAGCAGCCAGTGGTGCATGACCAGCATGAAGCCGAACCCGCCCCACCAGCCGTCGCAGGCCGCCCGTTTCCCGGTGGGCGCGGTGCGCGCCAGCAGGATCCAGGGGACCAGGGCGACGTAGGCGAACCACCACAGGGACGGGGCGGGGAAGGACAGGACGGGCAGGGCGCCCAGGACCGCGGCGGCGGTCGAGCGCCGCCACGGGGAGGCGAGCCAGTGGCCGAGCGTCTTCATAGGCGCCTCCCTACCCCGTGGTGCCTCCAGTGTGCGCCCCGGGGAAGATCCCGGATAGACCGTATCGTGATCAGTTGATCACACCGGCCCGCTGTCGGTTGGGAAGACGGCACCCTTTCTCCCGCACGACCACGCCGCTCGGGCGCCGTGGGTTCGTCGGGGCCCAGCACACGAGGCTCGGGGTGCGCACGACCGGTCGCCCGGACCGAGGCCCGGAGCGTGGATCATGGGGAGGTGGGGAAGCGGACCAGGAGAGCGGCCCGGGTGGAGCGACCGGGGACCGAACCGGAGCCGTCCGCATACCGGCGGGCACTGCGGAACCGGCTGCTTGCCGCCCCGGTGGTGCCCGCTCCCGAGCCCTGGCGGCCAGTCGTCGAGCCCTGCGCCCCCGTAGGGGGCTCCTCGGGATCGGCTTCGCCGCGCACCCGGACAGCGGGCACGATCTGGTGATGGTCGTCTCGCACGTCACCGGGGAGAAGATCGCCCGGGACGGGATCCGGGCCCGGAGGACAGTACGCCCGACGCCGGACCTGATCCGTCATGCCCGGGGTTGGGACGGGTCGCCGGCCGCCGGGTGCCCCTCGTCGGCCTCTTCGGCGGAGGACTGCACACCACGACCGCGGACGGCTGGATGCTGGAGGCCGTCGCGCCGGTCCGGCCGCATGAACGCGTCCTGCTGTCCCGGGACGGCGGGCTGCCCCACTGCGGCCCCTGCGGGTCGGTGGTGGCACATCTTCCACGCGGACCACTGCGAACTCCGGGCCTTCGGCTTCTCGCCCTCCGGGCAGACCCTGGCCGTCGCGACGAGCGGAGACCTGTCCTTGGGGACCTGCCGGGCCCCCGGCCACGGGGTGAGCGGATAATCAGTGGCCCTGACCGCGGGCGGGGGGCGAGGCTGGGGGTGTGAATGATCAGTCGGCCCGGCAGCGGCCCGTGTTCGAGGTTCGTGCTCACCACACCGAGTCCACCGTCACCGTGTACCAGGCGTACCGGCCGGAGATCGGCCGCGCGGCGGCCCGCCAGGGGCGTTTTCCCTCGGCCTGGAAGCGGGAGCGCATGACCTGGATCAAGCCGTCGTTCCTGTGGATGATGTACCGCTGCGGCTGGGGCACGAAGAAGGACCAGGAGACCGTGCTGGCCGTGGAGATAAGCCGGGAGGGGTTCGTCTGGGCCCTGCGGAACGCATGCCTGTCGCACCTCGTGCCCGCCCTGCACGGCGACCGGGCGGGGTGGCAGCGGCAGTTGCGGCAGTCGCCCGCGCGGGTGCAGTGGGATCCGGAGCGGGATCTGCACCTCGATCCGCTGCCGTACCGCTCCCTGCAGCTCGGCCTCGCCGGGGAGGCGGCGGCCCGGTATGCCGACGAGTGGATCGTGGGCATCGAGGACGTCACGCCGCTGGCGGCGGAGATCCACGGTCTGGTGCGCGCGGGGGAGCCGGACCGGGCGGCCGGGCTGCTGCCCGAGGAACGGCCCTACCCCCTGGACGAAGACGTTCTCGCGCATCTGCGAGCCTAGGGATCTTCGGCTGGGACTGTTCACCTGGAGGTATGCATGAAACGTCCGGTCACCGTGGTCACGGGTGGCAGCCGGGGTATCGGGGCCGCGACCTGTCTGCGCCTCGCGGCCGACGGGCACGACGTGGTCGTGAACTTCGCCCGGGACGCCGCTGCCGCCGAGGCGGTGGCGGACGGGGTGCGCGGGGCCGGGGCCCGTGCCGTCACCGTGCGCGGCGACACGTCCGTCGAGGCGGACGTGGAGCGGCTCTTCGACGTGGCCGAGCGGGACCTGGGGCCTGTGACGGGGCTGGTGAACAACGCGGCGGTGACCGGCCCGCTGGGGCGGTTCACGGACGTCGACATCGCGACCGTGCGCCGGGTCGTCGACGTCAACCTCATGGGCACGCTGCTGTGTTCGCGGCGGGCCGCGCGGCTGATGGTGCCGCGCGGTGAGGGGGCGATCGTGAACATCTCCTCCGGGGCGGCCACGCTCGGCAGCCCCGGCGAGTACGTGCACTACGCGGCGACCAAGGCCGCCGTGGACACGCTCACCCTGGGCCTGGCCAAGGAGCTCGGTCCGGACGGCGTCCGGGTCAACGCGGTCGCGCCGGGCGTGATCGACACGGAGATGCACGCCGCCATGGGCGCCCCGGACCGTGCCCGGCAGATCGCCGGCTCGGTGCCGCTGCGCCGCGCGGGCCGGGCCGAGGAGATCGCCGCGGCCGTCGCCTGGCTGATGTCGCCGGAGGCCTCGTACACGACGGGCGCGGTGCTACGGGTGGCGGGCGGCCGCTGAACCCGCCCCTAAGCGTGGCCGGCGGTCAGTGCGTCGCGGGTACGCTCACGCCGCCTCCACGACGCCGTCTCTGATCGCCGCCGCCCACTCGACCACCAGCAGCTCGTACTCGGCGCGCTCCTCGGCCGACAGGGATCCGCCCGCGCGGAGCCACAGGGCGCGGATCTGCTCGTTGACCTCGGCGGCGGGCCGCACGGAACCAGGGGTCACGAATTCGGGGGACATGCGGGCAAGCCTAGGGCCAGGCGCTGACACTGCGCTACCGGACGACTACGCGCACCGTATGGGTTCGGTCACTCCCCGCACCGCGGCGACAGGCGCGGTCAGCCCGCCGACTCCGCCGCGTGCGGGCTGAGGGCACCTGTGGCGACCAGGACGATGATGACGACGCCGAGCGCGATGCGGTACCAGACGAACGGCATGAAGCTCTTGGTCGAGATGAACTTCATGAACCACGCGATCACGGCATAGCCGGTGCCGAACGCGATGATCGTCGCGAAGATCGTCGGCCCCCACGAGACGTGGCCGCCCTCCGTGGCGTCCTTGAGCTCGAACAGCCCGGAGGCCAGCACCGCGGGAATGGCGAGCAGGAAGGAGTACCGTGCCGCGGCCTCGCGCCGGTACCCCATGAACAGACCACCGCTGATAGTGGCGCCGGACCGGGAGACGCCCGGGATGAGCGCCATCGCCTGGCAGACGCCGAATATCAGGCCGTCCTTGACTCCGAGGTCCTCGAGTCCCTTGCGCTGCTTGGGCGCGCGGTGCCGCCCGCCGTCCTCGTCCCGCGCCGCCAGCCGGTCGGCGACGCCGAGGACGATGCCCATGCCGATCAGCATCGTCGCGGTGATCCGCAGATCGCGGAACGGCCCCTCGATCTGGTCCTTGAGCGTTACACCGAGCACGCCGATCGGGATCGAGCCGACGATGACCAGCCAGCCCATCCGCGCGTCGTGGTCCCGGCGCATCTCCTTGTCGGTCAGCGAGCGGGTCCACGCGGACAGGATCCGCCCGATGTCCTTGCGGAAGTAGATCAGCACCGCGGTCTCCGTGCCGATCTGGGTGATCGCGGTGAAGGCCGCGCCTGGGTCCTCCCATCCCGAGAAGGCCGCGGTCAGCCGCAGGTGCGCGCTGGAGGAGACGGGGAGGAACTCGGTCAGCCCCTGGACGAGTCCGAGGATGAGGGATTCAAACCAAGACATGAGGTAACGGAGTCCAAGTGCCGATCGTGGAACGGGCGACGACGGGCACACCGGACCGCGGAGCGCGCGGTGATCAATGATCAGGTGTGCCGAGGGGGAAGCGTATCGCCCCCGGGTGACGGCTCGGACACAGGGGCTTCACGGCCGCCGCGCAAGGGGCTCGGCACGCCGCCGTCGCGGTCCGGGCCGGTGCGGCTCAGGCCGCCGCCGGGCCGCTCACCGTCCATCCCGCGGCCTGCGGATGCGGGGTCAGGTCCTCGTGCCGCACCGGATCTCCGCAGGCCCGGCAGGTGACGACCGGAATCAGTTCGTTGCCGCAGGCATGCTCCAGCACCATCGGGCGGTCGTCGTCCTGGCGGAGGTGGCGGTCGCCCCACTCCTTGAGGGTCAGCAGGACGGGCTCCAGTTCCAGCCCCGCGCGGGTGGGCCGGTACTCGAAGCGCTGCGGGCGCTCGCTGTAGGGGCGCTTGGTCAGGATGCCGGCCTCGACGAGTCGCTTCAGCCGCGTGGCGAGGATGTCGCGGGGGGCGCCGATGTTGCGCACCAGTTGGTCGAACCGGCCGTTGCCCAGGCACACCTCGCGCAGTACGAGCAGCGAGTACTTCTCGCCGACGAGCGCGAGGGCGTCGGCGATGGAGCAGGGGCGCGGGTCTTTTGAGGCGGCCATACCGCCAAGTCTAGAGGAGGGTTTGCTTTTCCAACTCATGCGGCTATGGTGAGTTCGGATTTCCTACTCACCAGTAGTGGCCCGGTCACCGCCCGGGCGGTCAAGGAGGCCCGCGCCATGCGTGACGCAGTCGTCGTCGAAGCCGTTCGCACTCCCATCGGGAAGGGCAGGCCCTCAGGTGCCCTCGCCCACGTCCACCCCGTCGAGCTCCTCGCCCACACCCTGCGCACCCTCGTCGAACGCTCCGGCGTCGACCCGGTGCTGATCGACGACGTCATCGGCGGCACCGTCGACCAGGTCGGCGAACAGGCCATGAACACCACCCGTTACGCCGCCCTGTCCGCGGGCTTCCCGGAATCCGTCCCCGCGACCACCGTGGACCGCCAGTGCGGCTCTTCCCAACAGGCCGTGCACTTCGCGGCGCAGGGCGTCATGGCGGGCGCGTACGACCTCGTCGTCGCCTGCGGCGTCGAGTCGATGAGCCGGGTGCCGATGTGGTCGAACGTGCCCGAGGGCAAGGACCCCTTCGGTCCCGGGATCGCCGAGCGCTACCCGGAGGGACTGGTCCCGCAGGGCATCAGCGCAGAACTCATCGCCGCGAAGTGGTCGCTCACCCGCGAGCGGATGGACGCCTTCGCGGTCGCCTCGCACCGCAAGGCCGCCGCAGCCTGGCAGGCGGGGCTGTTCGACGCCGAGGTGGCGCCGCTGGACGGCGTCTCGCGGGACGAGTGCGTCCGCCCGGACAGCACCCCGGAGATCCTGGCCGGCCTCAAGCCGGCCTACTACGACCCCGACCACGCCGAGCGCTTCCCGCAGATCGAGTGGAACGTCACCGCCGGCAACGCCAGCCCGGTCAACGACGGAGCATCCGCCGTCCTCATCACCTCCGGCGAGACCGCTGCCCGGCTCGGCCTGCGCCCGCTCGCCCGGCTGCACAGCTTCGCGGTCACCGGCTCCGACCCGCTGCTGATGCTCACGGGCGTCGTCCCGGCCACCGAGAAGGTGCTGCGCAGGGCCTCCCTCACCCTCGACGACATCGACGTGTTCGAGGTGAACGAGGCGTTCGCCAGCGTGGTGCTGGCCTGGCAGCAGGAGACCGGAGCCGATCCCGCCAAGGTCAATGTGCACGGTGGCGCCGTCGCGCTCGGTCACCCGCTGGGCGCGAGCGGCACCCGGCTGACGACGACGCTGGTCCACGCGATGCGCGCACGCGGTGCCCGCTACGGTCTGCAGACCATGTGCGAGGCGGGCGGGCTCGCCAACGCGATGGTGCTGGAACGCCTCTGAACGGCCCGTGGGGGCCTTGACGCCCCGGCTGCCTCCGGAGCCCGGATCCGTCAGCGTCCGCGGAGCCGGTGCCGCTTGCGCCAGGCCACCGCCGCACCCGCGAGGCCCGGTACGGCGATGCAGGCGAGCGCGATGAGGAAGGCCGGCGACGTCGGCGTCGAGGCACGGGCGCCGGCGACGGTGTAGGCGGCGGTGTTCGGGATCGAGCCGAGCGCCGTCGCCAGCAGGAACGGCAGCAGGCCCATGCGGGAGACGGCGGCACAGTAGTTCGCCGCGGCGAACGGCACGCCGGGGAAGAGCCGGGTTGCCAGCATGGACCGGAAGCCGTGCCGGCTGAGCTGGTGGTCCGCCGCCTGCAGCAGACGACCGCGCAGCAGCGGGCGCAGGGCGTCCTGCCCGAGCGCCCGCCCGAGACAGAAGGAGAGACCGGCGCCGAGCACCGTACCGGCCAGCGCCGCGCCCAGGCCCAGCTGCGAGCCGAACAGCGCGCCCGCGGCGAGGTTCAGCAGCGGACGTGGCACGAACGCCACCGTGCACACCCCGTACGCCACCGCGTAGGCCACGACCGCCGCCGCCCCGCCGAGCTGGGACGGCCAGCCGTCCGTCAGCAGCCTCTGCGGCTCGAGCAGCAGCATGGCGGTGGCCGCCGCCGCGAGCAGAACCACGAGCAGGGACAGCCGTGACCAGGGCGACAACAGGACTCTGGCACAGCGGGCGGCCGGGCCGGTCGCCGTGACGGGCCCGAGGGAGGAGGCGGCCGCGGGGACGGCGGCGGCGAGATCCGTGGCGGTGGCCCGGGGAGAGGCCGTGGCGGTGCCCCCAGAGCGGGTGGTGGCATCGAGCATCCGGTGACACTAACCGACACCTGCGTGTGATCGCCGTAGTGTGCGTCTCATGAGCGTCACAGAGGCGGTCGCACCGCGCGTGCCGGGCAGCCCGCTCGCGGACACCGTGCTGGAGCGGCTGACCGCCGTCTACGGGGCAGCCGCCGATCCCGAACGGGCCGTGGCCATGCGGGCCTACATGAAGGACGTGGCACCCTTCCTGGGCCTGACCACACCGGCTCGCCGTGCCCTGTCCCGCACCGTCCTGGAGGGACTGCCCCGCCCCGCCGAGACCGACTGCACCGCGATCGCCCTGCGCTGCTGGGCACTGCCGGAGCGGGAGTACCAGTACTTCGCGGTGGACTACCTGCGCCGCCACGTGCGGCACTGCGCCTCCGGGTTCCTGACCGTGGCCCGGCACCTGGTCATCACCGTCCCGTGGTGGGACACCGTCGACCCTCTCGCCGCGCACGTCGTCGGAGCGCTGGTCGCGGCCGATCACCGGCTCGCGGCGGACCTGGACGACTGGATCGACGACGACGACCTCTGGCTCGTGCGCGCCGCGCTGCTCCACCAACTCCGCTTCGGGGAGCGCACCGACACCGAGCGCCTCTTCGGCTACTGCCTGCGCCGGTCCGGACACCCGGACTTCTTCGTCCGTAAGGCCATCGGCTGGTGCCTGCGCGAGTACGCCAGGACCGACCAGGACGCCGTACGAACCTTCATGGCACGCGAGGGGGGCCGCTTCGCGCCGCTGTCCGTACGGGAGGCGCTGAAGCACATCGGCGCCTAGGGCCGCTCGTTCGGATCAGGTCGCAGGAAAACGGCGGCGTCTTGCAGCCCAGGTGAGCGGGGTCCGGTGTGTGCAGCTGCACGGCGGAGGAGGGCGTCGACGCGGAGCGTCGGCAACCGACGGCAACGCCGCAGAATCGCGTACCGGACCCCGTGTCTGCGGCGTGATCCGAACGACGGGCCCTGGGGGCGACCCCGGGGCCGCACCGGCGCCGCGCCGCAGAAAACCGTTCGACGCCGGGGGGTCGCGTCCGCGAGGATCAGCGGCATGTCCCGGTACGCCTTCCCCCTCACCGCATCCGCAGCCGCGGATGCCCCGAAGGCTGCCCTTCCCGTCTTCCCCGCCGCCGTCGACGGCGCCCGAAGCTGACCCTCCCCGGATCGTCCGGCGGACCCCGCAGGGGGAGGGTCGGCAGGTTCCCCGGGGTCCCCGTTCCGGCCGCGCGGCCGCGTTCCGCCGTGCCCGGGACCGCTCAGGCGTGATCACCGAGAGGCTTCCAGGTACCGCCATGTCCAAGACGGCGTACGTCCGCACCAAACCGCATCTGAACATCGGCACGATGGGCCATGTCGACCACGGCAAGACCACCCTGACCGCCGCCATCACCAAGGTCCTCGCCGAGCGCGGCACCGGCCGCTTCGTGCCGTTCGACCGCATCGACCGGGCGCCGGAGGAGGCCGCGCGCGGCATCACCATCAACCTCGCGCACGTCGAGTACGAGACCGACACCCGGCACTACGCGCACGTCGACATGCCCGGCCACGCCGACTACGTCAAGAACATGGTCACCGGGGCCGCGCAGCTCGACGGGGCGATCCTCGTCGTCTCCGCGCTCGACGGAATCATGCCGCAGACCGCCGAACACGTGCTGCTCGCCCGGCAGGTGGGGGTGGACCACATCGTGGTCGCGCTCAACAAGGCCGACGCCGGTGACGAGGAGCTGACCGACCTGGTCGAGCTGGAGGTCCGGGACCTGCTCTCGGCCCACGGCTACGGGGGCGACTCCGCGCCCGTCGTCCGGGTCTCCGGACTGAGGGCCCTGCAGGGCGACCCGCGCTGGACGGCGTCCGTCGACGCGCTGCTCGACGCGGTGGACACCTACGTGCCCCTGCCCGAGCGGTACGTGGACGCGCCGTTCCTGCTGCCGGTGGAGAACGTGCTCACCATCACCGGCCGGGGCACCGTGGTGACCGGGGCCGTGGAGCGCGGCACCGTCCGCGTCGGCGACCGGGTCGAGGTGCTCGGCGCCGAGGTGGAGACCGTGGTGACCGGTCTGGAGACCTTCGGCAAGCCCATGACCGAGGCCCGGGCCGGGGACAACGTGGCGGTGCTGCTGCGCGGTGTGCCGCGCGACGCGGTGCGCCGCGGGCACGTGGTCGCCGCACCCGGCAGTGTGGTGCCCAGCCGGCGCTTCACCGCGCAGGTGTACGTGCTGTCGGCCCGCGAGGGCGGCCGGGTGACTCCGGTGTCGACCGGATACCGGCCGCAGTTCTACATCCGCACCGCGGACGTCGTCGGTGACGTCGACCTCGGCGGCGCGGCGGTGGCGCGTCCCGGCGACACGGTCACGATGACCGTGGAACTGGGCCGCGAGGTACCGCTCGAACCCGGCCTCGGCTTCGCCGTCCGTGAGGGCGGCCGCACGGTCGGCGCGGGCACGGTGACGACGGTGTTGTGAACGCCCCCGCGGCGGGGCTCTCGCCGGACACGGCCGACACGGCTCGCGTCCGCGCGTGCGCCGTGGGGCCGCGGCCCCGGCCACCCGGGCGTGCGCCGTGGGGCCGGGGCCACCCGGGCTGAACCCGCCCGGGCCGGGACCCGGCTCGAGGCGTGCGGTGTGGGGGGCCCGGGCGCGTGCGCACGGGGGCGGGTGCGCGTCCGGACCGGGCCCGACCCGATTCCTGTGCCCTCGTCCCCGCTGCCCGGGTGACACGGCAGGGAAGGGCCCGTCTCCTGGCGGGAGGCGGGCCCTCGCCGGTTCGTCGGCGCGTTCGCGCCGCGACCGCCACGACGGCGCGCTCCCGACGGACGGGAGCCTCCGGATCCGTTCCCGGTACACGGCCGCCTTCGTTCCCGTCGGTGCGGGTGCGCTCGGGGCGGTGCCGACGCCCCGGTCCTGCGCGTCAAGCCCTGCGTACCCCGGCCCGTTGCCGGGGCCCTCGTCCGGGTGGACCGTACCGCCGGTCGGGACGGCCGCCGTCTCCGGCCTCCACGCACTCCTGGCGCCACGCCGCCGGTCCGCGCACCGCCCGCGCCCGGGCGTGAACCGTCCGGCGCGCGCCCCGGCACAATGGGGCGGTGCACGAGCCCGAACCCGTCCCCGTGACCCGCGCCGTCGACCACGGCACCGCCAGGCTGATGCCCGACATCGACCGGAAGCGGGCCTGGCTGGTGACGGTCGACGGGGCCCCGCAGTCCTACGTGGACCTCGACGAGCCGACCCACCTGGAGTTCGAGTACGCCCGCCGGCTCGGGCACGTCCTGGACACCCTCGCCGAGCCGCGTCGTGCGCTGGACGTGCTGCACCTCGGCGGCGGCGCGCTCACCCTGCCCCGCTACGTGGCCGCGACCCGGCCCGGCTCCCGTCAGGACGTCGTCGAGGCCGACCGCGGACTGCTGGAACTCGTCGCCGAGCACCTGCCGTTGCCGCAGGGCTCCGGCATTGCGCTGCACGCGGCGGACGCCCGCGCCTGGCTCGAGGGCGCGCCCGCCGACTCGGCGGACGTCCTGGTCGCCGACGTCTTCGGCGGCTCACGCGTCCCGGCGCACCTCACCTCCCTCGCCTACGTCCGCGAGGCGGCGCGCGTCCTGCGCGACGACGGGGTGTATCTCGCCAACCTCCCGGACGCGGCGCCGTTCACCTTTCTGCGCTCCCAACTCGCCACGCTCGGTGCGCGGTTCCAGGAGTTGTTGCTGATCGCCGAACCGGGCGTACTGCGCGGACGGCGGTTCGGCAACGCGGTGCTCGCGGCGGCCCACCGCCCCCTCGACACCGCGGCCCTCACCAGGCTCACCGCCGCCGATCCCTTCCCCGCCCGTGTCGAACACGGTGAGGCGCTGCGGGAGTTCACCGGCGGTGCGCGGCCCGTGCGGGACGAGGACGCCGTGCCGTCACCCGAGCCCCCCGACGGCGCGTTCGGCATCGGCTGACCCGCTGTCCGTGCCCGTCGCCGCACCGGTGACGTGCCGGGTGCGGCGGCGCAGCCCGCGCACGTCCGGCACGCACAGCACCGCGGCCGTGACCACGACGACCAGGGTCGCGCAGCCCCACAGTGCCTCGGTCCGCCCGAACGCCGTCTCCGCGGGACCCGCGAGCGCCGTGGCCAGGGGCACCAGCGCGACCGAGCCGAACCAGTCGTACGCCGACACCCGGGAGAGCTTGTCCTCCGGGATCTCCTGGTGCAGCGCGGTCATCCAGGAGACGCCGAACACCTCGAGGGTGACGCCGGTCAGGAACATCACCGCGCACAGCACACCGGCCGGCACCGGCACGGCCAGGGCGGCGGAGGGCAGCGCCAGCGGGAACACGCACAGGGTGCCGACGAACAGCAGCCGGTGCGGCTTCCAGCGGGTCATCAGCAGCGCGCCGGCGACCGTGCCCGCCCCGAAGAAGGCCAGCGCCAGGCCCCACGGACCGGCACCGCCCAAATGGTCCCGGGCGACCAGCGGGCCGTAGACCGCGTCGGCGGCACCGACCACCGCGTTGGCGACGGAGAACTGGACGACGACGCCCCACAGCCAGGGTCGGCCGGCGAACTCCCGCCAGCCCTCCCGGAGATCGGAGAGCAGGCCCCCGCCGCGGACGCGCGGCGGGATGTGCCGCACGTCCAGGAAGGCCCGCAGGGCCGCGGCGAGGGCGAAGGCCGCCGCGTCCGCCGCGAGCACCCAGCCCGGTCCCATCGCGGCGACCATCGCGCCGCCCAGCGCCGCGCCGCCGAGCCCCGCGCCCTGCATCGCCATCCGGAACACCGCGAAGGCCCGGCCCGCCTGGTCGCCCTCGACCGAGGACAGCAGCATGCCCTCGGCGGCCGGGCTGAAGAACGCCAGGCCGGTGCCGCCGAGGGCGCTCAGCAGCATCATCTGCCACAGCCGTGGTTCGCCCGCCAGGACGAGGACGGCGAACGCGGCCTGCGACAGACAGTTCAGCGTGTTGGCCGCGACCATCACGCGATGCCGCGGAAGCCGGTCCGCGACGGCGCCGCCGATCAGCAGGAACAGCACCAGCGGCAGGGTGCGGGCGGCGGCCACCAGGCCCACGTCGCCGCCGTCTCCGCCCGCGCCGAGGACGGCGAAGGCGGCGGCGATCAGCGCGCCGCCGCTGCCCAGGTTGGTCACCACGGCCGAGGCCGTCAGCAGGGTGTAGTTGCGGCCCGCCCAGGCGGGGCGGCGACGGGAGACGGGGTTCGGCACCTCGTGACTATCGCCAAGACGGGGCCGGGTTGCCAAATGAGCCCGGCCCCGACCGGGCGGCTAGGACTCCTCGGGCGGTTCCTCGGTGAGCCGCACCGTGCCGAGGATCTTCTGCACGGTCGCCTCCGGGATCTCGTCCTCGACGCCCTTGGCGCCGTACAGGTTCCAGGTGACGAAGTCGCCCGCGCCGTTCTTGAACGCGAAGGTGATGGCCTTGCCCTCGGAGTCGCACTTGCCGTTCTGGGGGGTGTTCTCCGAGTGCGCGGTCGCGACGCTGCCCTTGAGGCCCGACTTGGTGGTGTACGGCTTGGGTTTGGCGAACTTCACGCTCTTCTTGTCGGGCTGGGTGTACCCGCCGAAGATCCACCACGGGACGCGGGTCTCGGCCGCCATGTCGGTGTCCTTGGCGCCGTTCTCACCACGGGTGCCGGCGGTGGCGAGGGCGGTGTCCTCCTCGCGGCCGTCCTTGTCGTCGTCGCTGGTGCACCACTTGGACTTCAGATAGGCCGGGGCGGTGACGGTGGTGCGGTCCATCTCACCGTCCTTGTCCTCCCATTCGAAGCCCACGCTGGTACCGGGGGACTCGATCTCCCAGTCGGCGGGGACGTCGAACTTGGTGCCGAAACGCGTGTTGACGACGACCTTCCAGCCCGGAACGGTCGCCTTCTCCTCGTCACCGCCCCGCGGGTTGTCGCCGGAGGCGGACGTGCTGGGCTCGGCGGAGGTGTCCTTGGAGGTGGTCGCCGACGGCTTCCCGTCCTTCTTGCCGGCCGTGTCCTCCTTGTCGCCGCCCAGCACCAGGAAACCGGTGACACCGGCGGTCAGGACGACCGCCGTAGCCGCCACGATCGCCACCAGCTTCGTCCGGCTGCCGCCGCCCCCGCCCTGCGGCGGTCCCGGCTCTCCCGCCGGGGCCGGCGTCCCCCACTGCGGCTGTTGCGGGTAGGGGTTCGGCTGCTGGTAGCCGGGCTGCTGATAGGGATTCGGCTGTTGGTACCCCGGCTGCTGGTACGGGTTGTTCGACTGCGGGTTCTGCTCGCCCCCGGGCGGCTGCTGTCCTGGCCACATGGGCAGCAACCCTAGCGGCGCCCCGGACACGATTCGGTCACCGCCCTTTGACGGGGACGTAGCAACCGGGCCGCGCAGGGGCCTCCCGCGGAGCTGGCCAACGATGCTACTCGCGGGTAACCTGCGCTCATGAGCGCAGACCAGATGTCCATCGGCGACATGCTCGCCGCCACCGTGCCCATGGCCCGGACCCTGAACCTCCAGTTCCTGGAGACCACCGCGGACCGGGCGGTGGTGGCCCTGCCGGACCAGGACGCGTACCACAACCACGTGGGCGGGCCGCACGCCGGGGCGATGTTCACGCTCGGTGAGTCCGCGAGCGGTGCGATCGTGCTGGCCGCGTTCGGGGACCAGCTCTCGCGTGCCGTGCCGCTCGCGGTCCGGGCGGAGATCTCGTACAAGAAGCTGGCGATGGGCCCGGTCACCGCGACGGCGACGCTCGGCCGCCCGGCCGCGGAGGTCGTGGCCGAGCTCGACGAGGGCAGGCGCCCGGAGTTCCCGGTGTCGATCGCCATCCGGCGCGAGGACGGGGCGGTCACCGGCGAGATGACCGTGGTCTGGACCCTGCGGCCGAACGGCTGACCGCCGCTCTCCCGCGCGGGACTACGGCCGGCTGTCGGCTTCCCGCCGACCTGGGCCCGCCGGTCGCGGCGTGGCGGCGGAAAGGGCGCCGACGGGTCGGGCGCCGGCGCCGGGTCGGACGGTCACGTCCGGCGGGGCGCAGGGCGGCCACGTACCCCCTGCACCCCCGCGGTGGTGCCCTCGGCCCTTGCGAGTTCTGTCTTCGGAACGTGTTCCAGGCCGTTTCGGGGGCCGTTCGAGATTCGACCCGTCACGGGCGGGACGCACCGGTGGCCGGTGCCTCGTCCGCCGGCGCGAACTCCACGTCCACGACGCCCTCGACGGCCCGGATCAGACGGGCGGCCGCGGGAATCAGAGAGGTGTCGCGGACCTGCCCGACCAGCCGGACCACGCCCTCGTCCACCTCGACCCGCACCGCCGACCCCGGGGCGGGGAACAGGTGCGCCACGACCTCGCGGCGGACCTCCTCGGCGATTTCCTCGTCGTCGCGCAGGAAGACCCGCAGCAGATCGGCGCGGCTGACGATGCCCTCGAGGATGCCGTCCTCGTCCACCACGGGAAGCCGCTTGACCCGGGAGCGTGACATCAGGCGCGCGGCCTCCGCGAGCGTGACGTCGGCGCGGACCGTCACGGCCGGGGAGGTCATCAGCTCCTCCGCGGTCAGCCCGCCGGCCTTGGCCAGGTCGGACAGGCGGCGCAACTGGGTGTACCGGTCGGGATCGCTGTCGCGGAACTCCTCCTTGGGCAGCAGGTCGGCTTCGGAGACCACGCCGATCACCCGGCCCGCGTCCGTCACCACGGGCAGGGCACTGACCTTCCGGTCCTGCAGCAACCGGACGATCTCCTTGAAGCAGGCCCCCCGTCCGACGGCGGCCACCGCCCGCGTCATGACGTCGCTGACGATGTGCGGCTTGCCGTGCATCTCGACTCCTTCGCTGCGGTGGCCGGGCCGCGGGTTCGGCGGGCTCGGGGGCTTCAGAGGGCGCTGCCGGCGCCGTACGGGGCGTACAGGTCCAGCAGCCGGATCCGGGCGGCGCGCAGCCGGTGGGTGACCACGGTCCCCACCCAGTTGGCGATGTCCCGGCCGAGGACGGGGTCGTCCTGGCACAGCGCGAGAACGGTGGCAGCGTCGAACTCGAGGGCGCGGACCGGGGTCGCGGCCTCGGCGCCCAGGTGCCACACGTGCGGCGGGTACAGCCAGGACCAGCCCACGAGTTCGTTGTGTCCCAGGCGCTCGATCACGGCGGCCCGGCGCCCGGGGACGTGCATGTCGAGTTCGACGGTGCCGGTGCGCACGACCCAGAACCGGTCCGCGCGGCCGCCCTCCTCGAACAGCCGCGTGCCCGGCGGGAACGACACCTCGTGGGCGGTCTGCACGATCCGGGCCCGGTGCTCGGCGGGCAGTGCGCGCGACATGCTGGCGGAGGGCGGAGCGATCATGGCGGACCTCCCGGGATGGACGAACTGCCGTTGGGCTTTCAGCGTCCGGCGGCCGTCCGTCCCCGACCATGGGCCGTACGGCCCTGGCGCGGGGGCGTTCGGTCCACTTCGCCGGCGGGCAGGGGCCGTTGGCCGGCCGGTGGCGACGAGGGCCGATCGGTCAGGTGCCCGGACCATGCGGTCCCTGTCGCCGGACCGTGCGGCCCTGTCGGAAGATCGTCCGCTGCAGGACACTGAAGGTGATCCCCCAGACAGCAGGAGGCGCACATGTCCCGCACCATCACCATCGGCCTCGACGGCTCGGCCGAGAGCCGCGCCGCAGCGGAGTGGGCTGCCCGCGAGGCCAAGCTGCGCGGTGTACCGCTGCGGCTGCTGCATGTGTGGGAGCCGGTGCCGGAGCCCATGGCCGAGGCGCCGCTGCTCGGGGCCGAGACGCAGCAGCACTGGAGCGAGCGGGTGCCACGAGAGGCGGCCGAGGGTCTGCGCCTGCGGCACCCCGGCGTCGATGTCATCAAGGACCAGCGGCCGGGCCGGGCCGCCGAAGTGCTGGTCAAGGCCGCGGAGGAGAGCGAGCTGCTCGTTCTCGGGTCGCGGGGGATGAGCGGGTTCGGCGGATTCCTGGTCGGGTCCGTGGGCCTCGCGGTGATCGCCCACCTCGAACGGCCCGTGGTCCTGGTCCGCGCCGGCGAGCAGGCGGCCGACGAGCACGAGCCGGACCCCGCGGGCATCCCGTCCGCGGCCACCCGCTACCGGCCGGTGCTGCTCGGCCTGGACGCCGACAAGCCCGACGACGCGGTGATCGAGTTCGGCTTCGCCGAGGCGGCACTGCGCGGCACGGGGCTGCGTGTGGTGCACGGGTGGAACCTGCCGCCGTACTACGCCTACGGCCTGCCGGCCGATCCTGAGCTGTACGAGGAGGTCGCCGGCCGGCAGGCCGCGGTCCTGGCCAAGGCGATCGCCCCCTGGCGGGAGCGGTACCCGGACGTCGAGGTGCAGGAGGAGTCCTTCGGCGGCAGCCCGTCCATCCGCCTGATCGAAGCCTCCCGCGAGGCCTCGCTCGTGGTCGTCGGCCGCCGCATCCGCCGCAACCCGCTCGGCGCCCACATCGGCCCCATCACCCACGCGGTGCTCCACCACGCGGCGGCTCCGGTGGCGGTCGTCGCCCACGGCTGACCCGGTGACGCGGGGCCGCTGATCCCCTCCATCGCCGTCCGGGCCCGGTCCCGGTCGGCGGTGCCGGGTCGGCGGCGCCGGTCCGTGGTGCGGGTCGGCGGTCCCGGGTCCGTGGTGCCCGGGTCGGCGGCGCCGGTTCGTGGTGCCGGGTCGGCGGCGCCGGTTCGCGGTCCCGGTTCGTGGTGCCGGGTCGGCGGCGCCGGTCCGCGGTCCCGGTTTGTGGTGCCGGTCCGTGGTGGGGTTGGCGGTCCCGGTCCGTGGTCCTGGTCCGTGGTGCCGGGTCGGCAGTGTGGGTCGGTGGTGCCGGCCGGTGCTCCCGATCCGTGTCTGGCGGTCCGCGCCCCCGGACCGCCACCCCGGCCTCCGGCCGGAAGCGGGATCCGGGTTCCTACCCCTGCTCCGGGTCGTTGCCCCGGTTCGGGTGCCTGCCTCCGATCCGGGTCCTGGCTCCGACCGGGTTTCGGTCCCGGGCGTCAGGGCTGAGTCCGGTGATCGGCTGGGGCTCGCCTTCCGGCCGGGGCCCGGCCCGGTCGGCCTTCCGCCTGTGGTCCTGTTTCGAGCCCGGCCTTCGGTCAGGGCTCCGCTGCGATGGGGGGCCTCGCCTCCGGTTGTGGTCGTCGTGTATTCCGGTCACCTGTGTCGGTCCCGATCCGGGGTCGGCGCCGAGTCGAGCCCTGTCCTTCGCCCGGGGCCGTCCCCTGCGCTCCGGGCTGGCGCTCCGGGCCTCCGGCCCGGAGGCATGGACTCGGCCACGGCTCTCCGTCATGAGCCCGCTGCTGCCCCCGATCCCGTCCCCACCCTCGCCGGGCCGGGGCGGCGACGGCCTGGGCGGCGCCGTACCCGCCCCTGCCGCAGGCCGCGCTCGGCCCGGTCGCCCTGGGCCGGCCGCAGCAACCCCGACCCGTCCCGCCCCGGCCCGACCGCCGGCTCCCCGGCGCACACGGAGCGCCCCCGTGCGGTGCCCGCCGGAGCCCGGGCCAACGGTCTTCGCACGACCACCGGTCTGCCGTCCCACCCGGCCGGCGGGACGGCGCCCGCTCCGGTGTCCCCCCGGCCGGAGTCCCCAGGCTCGCTCCTCCCTGGCCGGAGCCCCCGAGGCGCCTGCCACTTCGGCGGCGTCCCGGCTGCGCCGCACGGCACGGAAGCGCAGCGTCGGGCATCGTCGCGCGGGAGACTGGTACCCCTGCCTGAAGCCCGACGCGGAGAGCGGACCGCCCTCGGAGGGTGCCGCCACCGCCCGACCACCGACGTCGACCACCTCACGGAGCCACGATGCCCGAGGAGCAGGACAGCCGGACCGTACTCACCGACGACGAGCTGCGCGCCCTGGACGCCCACTGGCGGGCCGCCAACTACCTGGCCGCGGGCCAGATCTACCTGATGGCCAACCCGCTGCTCACCGAGCCGCTGAAGCCCGAGCACATCAAGCCGCGGCTGCTCGGCCACTGGGGCACCTCGCCCGGGCTGAACCTGGTGTACACGCACCTGAACCGGGTGATCCGGGCGCGCGGGGTGGACGCACTGTGCATCTGGGGGCCAGGGCACGGCGGTCCCTCGGTGCTGGCCAACTCCTGGCTCGAGGGCAGCTACAGCGAGACCTACCCGGACGTCGCCCGGGACGCGGCGGGCATGGAACGGCTGTTCCGCCAGTTCTCCTTCCCCGGCGGCGTGCCCAGCCACGTCGCCCCCGAGGTCCCCGGCTCCATCCACGAGGGCGGCGAGCTCGGCTACTCCCTCGCGCACGCCTACGGTGCCGCGTTCGACCACCCGGGCCTGGTGGTCGCCTGCGTCATCGGGGATGGCGAGGCGGAGACCGGGCCGCTGGCCGCCTCCTGGCACTCCAACAAGTTCCTCGACCCCGCGCACGACGGCGCCGTCCTGCCGATCCTGCACCTGAACGGGTACAAGATCGCCAATCCGACCGTCCTGGCCCGCCTCCCCGAACCCGAACTCGACGAGCTTCTGCGCGGCTACGGCCACGAGCCGCTGCACGTGAGCGGCGACGACCCGGAGACCGTCCACCGCGCCATGGCGCGGGCCATGGACACCGCGCTCGACCGCATCGCCGAGGCGCAGCGCGCGGCCCGCGAGGAAGGCTCCGCCGAGCGCGTGCACTGGCCGGTGATCGTGCTGCGCACCCCCAAGGGCTGGACCGGCCCCGCCGAGGTGGACGGCGAACCCGTGGAGAACACCTGGCGCTCCCACCAGGTCCCGCTGTCCGGCGTCCGCGAGAACCCCGAGCACCTGCGGCAGCTGGAGACCTGGCTCACGTCGTACCGGCCCGAGGAGCTGTTCGACGCCGAGGGCCGCCCCGTCGCGGACGTCCTCGCCTGCCTGCCCGAGGGCTCCCGGCGCCTCGGCTCCACCCCGTACGCCAACGGCGGGCTGCTCGTGCGCGACCTGCCGCTGCCCGCGCTGGACGACTTCGCCGTGCCCGTCGACAAGCCCGGCACCACGCTGCACGAGCCCACCAGGGTCCTCGGCGGCTTCCTCGAACGGGTGATGCGGGACACCGCCGAGCGGCGCGACTTCCGGCTCGTCGGCCCCGACGAGACCGCCTCCAACCGGCTCCAGGCCGTCTTCGAGGCCAGCGGCAAGGCCTGGCAGGCCGGGACCCTCGGCGTCGACGAGCACCTCGACCGGCACGGCCGCGTGCTGGAGATCCTCTCCGAGCACCTGTGCCAGGGTTGGCTCGAGGGTTATCTGCTGACCGGCCGGCATGGACTGTTCTCCTGCTACGAGGCGTTCGTGCACATCGTCGACTCCATGGTCAACCAGCACATCAAATGGCTGAGGACCTCGCGCCAGCTGTCCTGGCGCGCCCCCATCCCCTCCCTCAACTACCTGCTGACCTCGCACGTCTGGCGCCAGGACCACAACGGCTTCTCCCACCAGGACCCCGGCTTCGTGGACCACGTGCTCAACAAGAGCCCCGAGGTCGTACGCGTCTACCTCCCGCCGGACGCCAACACCCTGCTCTCGGTCGCGGACCACGCCCTGCGCAGCCGCGACTACGTCAACGTCGTCGTGGCCGGCAAACAGCCCTGCTTCGACTGGCTGTCGATGGACGAGGCACGAGTCCACTGCGCACGTGGTGCCGGGATCTGGGAGTGGGCCGGCACCGAGAACGGCGGGGAGCCGGACGTGGTGCTGGCCTGCGCGGGGGACGTGCCCACCCAGGAGGTGCTGGCCGCCGTCCAGCTGCTGCGCCGCCATCTGCCCGAGCAGGCCGTCCGCGTCGTGAACGTGGTCGATCTGGCGCGGCTGCTGCCACGCGAGGAGCACCCGCACGGCATGACCGACTTCGAGTTCGACGGCCTGTTCACCGCCGACAAGCCGGTGATCTTCGCCTACCACGGCTATCCCTGGCTCATCCACCGCCTCGCCTACCGCCGCACCGGGCACCGGAACCTGCACGTCCGCGGCTACAAGGAGTCCGGCACCACCACTACGCCGTTCGACATGGTCGTCCGCAACGACCTCGACCGCTACCGGCTCGTCATGGACGTCGTCGACCGTGTCCCCGGCCTCGCCGTGCGCGCCGCCGCCGTGCGCCAGCGGATGGCCGACGCGCGCACCCGGCACCACGCGTGGATCCGCGAGCACGGCACGGATCTGCCCGAGGTCGCCCAGTGGAGCTGGAACGCGTGAGCACCGGGCGCCGTCCTCCGAGCCGGTAGGCTTCCGGTCCGTGCGCCGCGTCGGGCGCACGGACCGCACTACGCATCGGGGATCGGAAGGAAACGGCGTTGCACGTCCAGGAATGGCTCGAGACCGTACCCGCGGTCGCCGTCTACGCGCTGGTGGGAGTGGTCATCGGACTGGAGAGCCTGGGCATCCCGCTGCCGGGCGAGATCATCCTCGTCTCCTCCGCGCTGCTCGCCTCCCAGCACGGCGACATCGACCCGGTGATCCTCGGTGCCTGCGCCACCGCCGGCGCGATCATCGGCGACTCCATCGGTTACGCGATCGGCCGCCGGGGCGGACGCCCGCTGCTGGCCTGGCTGGGCGCGAAGTTCCCCCGCCACTTCAGCGAGGGGCACATCGCCACCGCCGAGCGGTCCTTCCAGAAGTGGGGCATGTGGGCGGTCTTCTTCGGCCGCTTCGTCGCCCTGCTGCGCATCTTCGCGGGGCCGCTCGCGGGCGTGCTGCGGATGCCGTACTGGAAGTTCCTGACCGCCAACGTGCTCGGCGGCATCCTCTGGGCGGGCGGCACCACCGCCGTCATCTACTACGTGGGCATCGTCGCCGAGGCGTGGCTGAAGCGGTTCTCCTGGCTGGGCCTGGTTGCCGCGGTGCTGATCGGGGTGACGTCGATGCTGGTGCTGAAGCGCAAGGCGAGGACGGCTACGGCCCAGCGGGAGACGACCGAGCGGGAACCGGTCCCGGCCACGGACTGACTTCTTCCCGGCGCCCGCGCCCCACGGAGTGCCGCCGCCCGGCGCCGTGCTCGCCGCGGCCAAGGCCTCCCATGGAGGTCGGGCTTCGTACTCGCCGCGGCTACGGCCTCCCGTGGACGTCCCGGTGCGCCTTGGCCAGTTCCGCGTACATCGTTCCGTTGAGGGTCAGGCCCTCGCGTTCCTCTTCCGTCAGCTGCCGCCGGACCTTCGCCGGCACGCCGGCGACGAGCGAGCCCGGGGGCACCTCCATGCCCTGCGGCACCAGTGCCTGCGCCGCGACCAGCGAACCCGCGCCGATCACCGCGCCGTTGAGCACGGTCGCCCCCATCCCGATCAGGCAGTCGTCCCCGACGGTCGCCCCGTGCACCACGGCGTTGTGCCCGATGGAGACCCGTTCGCCCACGCTGACGGGGAAACCCGGGTCGGCGTGCAGCGTGCAGTTGTCCTGGACGTTGCTGCGCGCGCCGACGGAGATCCGCTCCACGTCCCCGCGCACCACCGCCCCGTACCAGACGCTCGTGCCGGCGTGCAGCGTCACGTCCCCGATCACCGTGGCCATGGGCGCGACGAACGCCTCCGGGTCCACCACGGGTTCCTTGCCGCCGATGCCGGTGATCAGCGCCCTGTGCGTCATCGTCGCCTCCTCGTCGGATGATGGAAGGCACCGTACGCCACCCGGTGGGGTGAAGATCACAGGGCTCCCGGGGCATCCGCGGGACGCCCGGCGACTACGGTGAGCGGGTGCCGAAGAGCAGGAACACGTTCTCGTCCTGGCCGCGCCGCCTCGCGCAGCGAGCGGTCCACGCGGGCTGGGCCTGGGCGCAGCGCACGGGCTCGGTGACCGCCGAGCAGCCCGGCCGCTTCCGCTTCGGCGCGATGGGAACAGGTACCAGGCTCGCCTTCCCGCTCGGCACGGTCTTCGGCGAACCGTGGATCCACCTGGGCGCCCACTGCATCGTCGGCGAACAGGTCACCCTGACCGCCGGCCTCATGCCCGACCTCGACCTCGGCCCCGACCCCATCCTGCGCATCGGCGACGGCGTCGTCCTGGGCCGCGGCAGCCACGTCATCGCCGACACCACCGTCACCATCGGCAGCGACTGCTATTTCGGGCCGTACGTCTACGTCACCTCCACCAACCACTCCTACGACGACCCCCACGAACCCATCGGCAAGCAGTGGCCGCGCATGGAGCCGGTGGAGATCGGCCCGGGATGCTGGATCGGCACCGGTGCGGTGATCCTGCCCGGCGCGCGGATCGGGCGGAACGTGGTCGTGGCCGCGGGCGCGGTGGTGCGCGGCACGGTGCCCGATCACGCCGTGGTCGCGGGCGCCCCGGCCCGCGTCGTACGCCGCTGGACGCCCGCGGACGGCTGGCAGCCGCCCCTGCGCACCCCGGCGCCGGTACCCATCCCGGAGGGCGTCACCCCCGAGGAGCTGCGGGCCCTGTCCGAGCTGGACGACGAGAGCATCGCGAGACTGACGCGGCTGGACGGGGCGGACGCCTCCGCGCCGCCGGAGCCGGACGGCGGCGGCAGGGCCAGGCTCGCCGAGCTGGAACCCGGCGGCTGACCCACCGCTCACCCGGTCGCCAGCAGCACCGTCCCGACGAGCGCGAGCCCCGCGCCCGCGGCCTGGATCGCGCGCAGCCGCTCCCTGAGGAAGCCGCGGGCCGCCGCCGCGGTCACCACCGGGTAGAGCGAGGCGAGCACCGCAGCCACCGTGAGCGGGCCGGTCTGCGCGGCGACGGAGTACGTGCCGTTCGCCGCGACGTCGGCGAGCCCCACGAAGGCGAGCGCCGGCAGCGAGCGCCACGGGAAGCCGCCGGGGGGCAGGGCCGGGTTGCCGCGCCGCACCGACACGTACAGCGCGAGACCGCCCGCGGCAACATTGGTCACCCGCTGGACGAACAGGGCGAGGAAGAGACCCGTGAGCGTCGTCGACGCCTCGGCGATGAGCGCCATCACCGCGCCGAACCCGAGGGCCGCGAGCAGCGTGAGCAGGATCGACTGCCGCTGCACCGGCGCGCCCCCGAACCGCGGGCCACCGGCCAGGGCGACCCCGGCGACGGCCACCAGGATGCCGGTGAACTGGAGCACACCGGGACGCTCGCCGAGCACGAGGCCCACGGCCACCGGCACCGCCACGCCCAGCGAGCCGAGCGGCGAGACCACCCCCATCGGTCCCAGGGCCAGGGCCCGGTAGAAGGCCAGCATCGCCACCGGCCCCACCAGCCCGGCGGCCACCGCGAACCACAGCCGGCCGTCCGCCGCGCTCCAGGCGCCGCCGGCGACCACGATCACGCCCAGGACCGCGACGGCGATGCCCTGGGAGACGACGACCACCGTGAGCGCGGGCGTGCGCCGGGTCAGCAGCCCTCCGCCGAAGTCGGCCAGACCCCACAGCAGACTGGTGGCCAGGGCGAAGAGTGCTGTCACGGGGAGCCTCGCAGTACAGTTCGGTGCACGATGGGGTGCACCCCACCGTAGTCGAATCAACTGAACTGTGTCATCCAAAATATTGGACGGAGCGGACCGGACGTGTCGGACCTCGACCTGCTGACCCAGTCCCTGGCGCGCAACGTCAAGCGCTGGCGAACCGAGCGCGGCTTCACCCTGGACGCGCTCGCCGCACGCGCCGGGGTGAGTCGCGGCATGCTCATCCAGATCGAGCAGGCCCGCACCAACCCGAGCATCGGCACGGTCGTCAAGATCGGCGACGCGCTCGGCGTCAGCATCACCACCCTGCTCGACTACGAGCGGGGCCCGAAGGTCCGCGTCGTCCCCGCCGAGCAGGCCGTGCGGCTCTGGCACACCGAGGCCGGCAGCTGGAACCGCCTGCTCGCCGGGACCGAGGCCCCCGGTCCCCTGGAGATGTGGGACTGGCGGCTGATGCCGGGCGACAGCAGTGACTCCGATCCGCACCCCACGGGCACGGTCGAACTCGTCCACGTCACCACCGGGGAGCTGACGCTCACGGTAGACGGAGAGGAGTACCGCGTCCCGGCGGGCGCGAGCGCCTCCTTCGAGGCCAACACCCCGCACACCTACGGCAACAAGGGCGACGTGCCGATGGAAATGGTCATGACCGTCTCGGTGCCGCCCGTGCACTGAGACACCTCTCCGAGGGCCGCCGGCCCGCTGTTACCGTGCGGCCATGCGCGCACCCATCGGAGACTTCGACCACGCGACGCCCGCCACCGAGTGCCTCGACGAGCTCACCGGCCCGGTCGCCGCCGCCGTCCGCTCCTGGGGCGGCAGCGTCCCCGCCGACCGGATCCTCTACGTCGAGACCGACCCGCGCTGGGCCGACACCGCCGTCTTCGTCGAGCACTACGGTCGCGACCTGCTGGAACGGTCCGCGAACTGTGTCGTGGTCGCGGGCAGGCGGGGCGGCGGGAGCACCCTCGCGGCGTGCGTGGTCCTCTCCACCACCCGGGTCGACGTCAACGGCGTGGTGCGGCGCCGGCTCGGAGCCCGCAAGGCGTCCTTCGCCCCGACGGACACCGCTACGGGGCTGACCGGCATGGAGTACGGCGGCATCACCCCGGTCGGACTGCCGGACGACTGGCCCGTCCTGGTGGACGCCGCCGTCGTGGACCTGCCGTACGTGCTCGTGGGCAGCGGCCGCCGGCGCGGCAAGCTGCTGGTGCCGGGCAAGGCGTTCGCGGAGTTGCCGGGCGCGGTCGTCCTTGAGGGGCTGGGCGTCGCCGGCTGAGCGCCACGGGTGGTGGGCGGGTCGCCGCACGCCCCGCCGACCCGCCGCGCCGCTCGTCAGGTCGTCGCATGGTGGGCGAGGGCCAGATGGGGGTCCGCCTCGCCGGGGGCGGGCTCCGGGTCGGCGTGGACCAGCGCCGCCGTCAGGCGAGGTACGGCGTGCAGCAGGGCGTGCTCCGCCTCGACCGCGATCCGGTGGGCCTCGCGCACCGTCACCCCGCCGTCCACGACGACCGCCACCTCGGCGCGCAGCCGGTGGCCGATCCAGCGCAGCCGCAGCTCACCCACCCCGCGCACGTCCGGCACCCGTGCCAGTGCCCGCTCGGCCCGGTCCACCAGCGCCGGGTCCACCGCGTCCATCACCCGCCGGAACACCTCCCGGGCCGCGTCCCGCAGCACCAGCACGATCGCCGCCGTGATCGCGAGCCCGACGACCGGGTCGGCGAGCTGCCACCCCAGCGCCGCGCCACCGGCCCCGAGCAGCACGGCCAGCGAGGTGAAGCCGTCGGTGCGTGCGTGGAGACCGTCGGCCACCAGCGCCGCCGAGCCGATCGCCCGGCCCACACGGATGCGGTACCGGGCGACCCACTCGTTGCCCGCGAACCCGACCAGTGCGGCCACGGCGACCGCCGGGACGTGCTCCACGGGGCGCGGGTCGAGCAGCCGGTCGACCGCCGTCCAGCCGGCGAATGCCGCCGACGCGGCGATCGTCAGCACGATCGCGATCCCCGCCAGGTCCTCCGCCCGTCCGTAGCCGTAGGTGAAGCGCCGGGTGGCCGCCCGCCGCCCCAGCACGAAGGCGATACCCAGCGGTACGGCGGTCAGCGCGTCCGCCGTGTTGTGCACCGTGTCGCCGAGCAGGGCGACCGACCCCGAGAGGGCCACCACGACCGCCTGGGCCAGCGCCGTCGCGCCGAGCACCGCCAGTGAGACCCACAGGGCCCGCATGCCCCGGGACGAGGACTCCAGCGCCGAGTCCAGCTTGTCGGCGGTCTCGTGGGAGTGCGGGGTGAGGAGGTGGGCGAGGCGATGGCGCAGGGCGCCCGCGCGGCCGTGCCGGTGCCCGCCCGTGTGCGCGTGGGGCTGTCCGCCCTTGTGCGCGTGGTGCTCGCGGGTGTGGGTGTGGTCGTGAGTGCCGGTGTGATCCGGGGTGCGCTGGTGGGTGTGGGTGTGGGTGGGGTCGTGAGTGGCGTCGGGGACGTGGTCATGGGCCTGTGGAGCCGCGCCGCCGTGACGCGGGACGGGGCCCTGCCCGTGCCCGTGATCCGGCCCGTGTCCGTGCCCCAACGCGTGGCCCGGCCCGTGCCCGTGCCCCAACGCGTGCCCGTGCCCGGGCTCCTCGTCGTGGTCCTGCCGTTCGTTCACGTGGGTCCCCTTCCGGTGCGGGAGGTGGACGCGGTGATGTCCACGGGGCCATTATGTGCGTATGAGCGCACGCATGCACCTATCACCTGCGCACGATGCGCACCCGCGCAACCCGGGCGAGGAAGAGTTCGCCCTCGCGGCGGAACTGCTCGCGCTGCTCGGCGACCGCACCCGGCTGACCCTGCTGCACGCCCTGACCGGGGGAGAGGCCGATGTCGGCACCCTCACGGAGGCGTGCGGTGCCGCCCGCCCGGCGGTCAGCCAGCACCTGGCGCGGCTGCGTCTCGCAGGGCTGGTGGACACGCGGAAGGAAGGCCGCAGGGTGATCTACTCCCTGCGTGACGGCCATCTGCGCCGCCTGGTGGACGAGGCACTGAAGGTGGCCGACCACCGCCTCGGTGACCGCCCCGTGCACGACTGACACGGGCGGGCGCGGAGCCGCTCAGTACCGCTCGGCCGTGCCCAGGTACTGCTCCGCGAACGCGGCTGCGGCGACGGGGGAGCTGAACAGCCGGCGCAGGCGGGCGAGGGTGGTGCCGGCGCGGAACGGGTCGCCCGCCGCAGTGCCGTGGAACAGCTCGGACAACCACTGCGAGAACTCCTGGTAGTCCCACACCCGCCGCAGACACGCCTGCGAGTACGCGGCCAGTGCGCCGCCGTCGTCCTTCGCCAGCCGTGCGGCCAGGGCGTCGCCCAGCAGGAAGGCGTCGTGCAGGGCGAGGTTCATGCCCTTGGCGGCGATCGGCGCGACCAGATGGGCCGCGTCCCCGGCCAGGAACAGCCGCCCGGACGCCATCGACTCGAGCACGTAGTCGTGCATGTCCAGCACGCGCTTCTCGATCAGCCGGCCCTCGGTCAACGGGGCCGCGCCCGCCGCGCCGAGCCGCCGGCGCAGCTCCGCCCACACGCGCTCGTGCGGCCAGTCGTCCGGGTCGTCGCCGGGCGGACACTGGAGGTAGTAGCGGGTGACCGCGGGGCTGCGCGGCATCTGACCGGCGAAGCCGTCCGGATGGCAGCCGAACAGCACGCAGTCGGCGGACGGCGGCGCCTCGGCGAGCAGGGCCAGCCAGCCGATGCCGTAGTCGTGCCGCGCCACGCGGGCCCGGTCCGGCGGCAGCGAGGCCCTGCTCACCCCGCGGGCCCCGTCGCAACCCGCGACGAACTCGCACGCGACGACCTCCCGCCGCCCCGTCTGCGGACAGACGTAGGACACGGACGGCCGCTCGCCGTCCAGGCCGTGCAGCCGCACGTCCCGCACGCCGAATCGTGCGGCTCCGCCCCGCACGTCCGCGTACGTGCGCACCAGGTCCGTCACGAGCAACGGCTGGGGATACACCCAGTGGTGGCGGCCCGTCAGCTCCTGGTAGGAGAAGCGGTACCGCTCCCCGTCGAAGCGGAACTCGCACGCGGTGTGCCGCTCCGCCCGCTCCAGCAGGTGGTCCGCCAGGCCACGCTCCTCCAGACCGCGGACCGCCCATTCCTCGATCACACCGGCCCGGGGGCGCCGTTCGATGGCTTCCCGCGTCTCGGTCTCCAGGACGAGGCACTCCACACCGGCCGCCCCGAAGGATGTTGCCGACGGTCAGCCCGGCGGGGCCGGCGCCCACCACGACGACCGGAAAGCACTGCGGGACAACGGAGTCGGCGTGTGCGGACGTCGCGGTCACCGGGTCATTATGGCGGCCCGGCATCCGGGCGGCACCGCTCCGTGCGGCAGCTTCGCGCGGTGGCGCGGGTGGCTAGCGCAGCCGGGGTATCTCGATAGCGGGGCAGCGGTCCATCACCATCTCCGGGCCCGCCGCGCGCGTCCGGTCGTAGGCCGCCACATCGACGACGCCGAGCTGGAACCACACCGCCCCGGCTCCCTTGGCGACCGCCTCGTCCGCGACGCCGCCCGCGAGGTCGCTGTTGACGAACACGTCCACGACGTCCACGGCGAAGGGAATGTCCGCGAGCGAGGCGTAGCCCTGCTCGCCGAGCACCGTCTCCGCCTTGGGGTGCACGGGCACCACGCGCTTGCCGAAGCGCTGGAGCACCTGGGCGACGCCGTACGCCGCGCGCCGCTGGTTCGTCGACAGGCCCACCACGGCCCACGTGTCACCGAGCTCGGTGAGGATCCTGCGGACCGTTGCCTCGTCGCCGTACACCGTGGGCCTCCTGAAAGTCGTCGGGATCTGTTCGCCGAGAGCTGTCATGCGGACAACGGTCCACGGTCCGTGGTGATTCCCGGCACTCGCCGTGACGGCCCGCCGTCCGGGTGCGCCACGGGCGCCCGGAAAGCGCGCGAGACGCCCCACGCGCCCTCTCACGCGCCTACGCTCGCCTCGTGCTGCGCATCACCGACGCCCGAACCGGCGACCTCGTCGACGCCGCCCCCGCCCGGCGGGGCCTGACCCGCGTGGAGGTCCACGCGCAGGAGTTCGACCCGACGAACCTGCGCGTGCTCCTCGTCGCCGACCTCCTCGTCCGCGCCCTGGAACTCGGCGGCACCCCCGTCTGGGCGCTGCTCTCCGCCGAGCACCGGCGGACGGAACTGCGCGCGGCGGCCTCGGCCCTCGGCGTCCGGCCCTTCGAAGAGGGCCACAAGGCCGGGACCGGCCTGGGCGAGGCGCAGGTCCTGCACGTCGTCGCCGAGGGCGGCCCGAGACCCGACGGCGTACGGATCGCGGCGGCGCCCGTCGGGTGGGACGACCGGGGCGCTGCGCACCCCGCCGGTCCGGCCACCGCGCCGACCGGATGGGACGTCCCCGGCGCACCCGGCGGAACCGACCCCGCCGTCCTGCGCCTGGCCCTGCTCGCGCAGCCCAGGGCCACGCCCCTGCTGCTCGGCCCCACCGCCCTGGGCGACGCCGAGGACACCCTGGCGCGCTGGCGCCGTGCGGTCGCCGTCTGGGCGCAGCGGCCCTCACGGCCGATCCCCGACGAGATCCGTGCGGACCTGCGCCGCGCGTGGGAGAACGACCTGGACGCGACGGGCGTGCTCCGTGTCCTGCGCGGCGTGGAGACCGCGCCGGAAGTGCCCGACGGCGCCCGCTTCGAGACCTACGCCTACGCCGACCGGCTGCTCGGCCTCCACCTCACCCGCGACCTGGGAGCCCCGCAGTGATCGAGCGTGCCGCCGGGCCACTGCGCCGGCTGGTCGTCCTGCGCCACGCCAAGTCCGCGCGGCCCGAGGGCGTGGCCGACCACGAACGTCCGCTGTCCCGGCGCGGGCGCAGGGACGCCCCGGCCGCCGGCCGCGCGCTCGCCGAGGCCGACTGCCTGCCCGGCCTCGCCCTGTGCTCCACCGCCGTGCGCGCGCGGCACACCTGGGAACTGGCCTGCGCCCAGTGGGGGACGCCCCCGCCGGTCCGCCTCGACCCGCGCCTGTACGGCGCCGACGCGCCCGAACTGCTGACGGTGGTGCGCGAGGTGCCCGCGGAGGTCGAGACCCTGCTGCTGATCGGGCACAACCCGGGCCTGGAGGATCTTGTCCTGACCCTGGCAGGCGACGGACTCGACGACACCCTGGACCGGGTGCGGGCCAAGTTCCCCACCTCGGCCTTCGCCGTGCTGTCCTGGCGCGGCGCGGGCTGGCGCGACCTCGCCCCCGGCGCGGCCCTGCTCACCTCGGTGACCGTGCCCCGGGGCCGCGAACCGTAGCCCGGAGGGCCCGCCCGCGCGGCGGTGCATAGGCTGGCCGGATGCAGGACGAGTACCGCACCGTCGCGCGCACGGGAGTGCACGAGACCGAAGTCAACCGCTCCCGCTTCCTGTGCACCCTCGCACCGGCGGCCACCGAGCGGGAGGCACAGGACTTCATCGCCGCCGTGCGCAAGGAGCACGCCGACGCCACCCACAACTGCTGGGCCTACGTCATCGGTGCCGACGCCTCGGTCCAGAAGGCCGGCGACGACGGCGAACCCGGCGGCACGGCGGGCCTGCCCATGCTCCAGATGCTGCTGCGCCGCGACATGCGGTACGTCGTCGCGGTCGTCACCCGCTACTTCGGCGGTGTCAAACTCGGCGCGGGCGGGCTCATCCGCGCCTACGGCGGCGCGGTCGGCGAGGCCCTGGACGCCCTCGGCACCCTCACGCGGCGGCGTTTCCGGCTGGCCACGGTGACCGTGGACCACCCACGCGCCGGCAAGGTGCAGAACGACCTGCGCTCCACCGGGCGCGAGGTGCGCGACGTGCGGTACGGCGAGGAGGTCACGATCGAGATCGGTCTGCCGGATGCCGACGTGGACGCCTTCCGCGCCTGGCTCGCCGACGCGACCGCCGGCACGGCCGGGTTCGAGCTGGGCGGGGAGGCGTACGGGGACGTGTGAACGCCCCCGCGGAGGCGATGCGCGGGTGGAACACACGTGAGAGGCGCACACGTGGGAGGCGCACACGTGAGAGGTGACGTGTGAGAGGCGCACACGTGAGGTGATGTGTGAGAGATGCCCCACCCACAGAGGGCCTTTAGGCGCATAACGGGCATAGAGGATCGCGGTCATGACGGAGCGATACGGGAGTAACCGCCCGTGATGTCAGACCCGGCCGTTAGTCTCGGGGATCATGAGACTGCTGCACACGTCCGACTGGCACCTGGGCCGGGCCTTCCACCGGGTCGGCATGCTCGGTGCCCAGGCCGAGTTCATCGGCCACCTCGTCGCGACCGTGCGTGAGCGCGCCGTGGACGCCGTGGTCGTCTCGGGAGACGTGTACGACCGCGCGGTGCCGCCCCTCGCCGCGGTCGAGCTGTTCGACGACGCCCTGCACCGCCTGGCCGCCCTCGGGGTGCCCACGGTGATGATCTCCGGGAACCACGACTCGGCCCGCCGCCTCGGCGTGGGCGCCGGGCTCATCGGGCGTGCGGGCATACACCTGCGCACCGATCCCTCCGCGTGCGGCACCCCCGTGGTGCTGTCCGACGCCCACGGCGACGTCGCCTTCTACGGACTGCCCTACCTGGAACCGGCCCTGGTGAGGCACGAGTTCGGGGTCGAGAAGGCCGGGCACGAGCAGGTACTCGCCGCCGCCATGGACCGGGTCCGCTCCGACCTCGCCGCCCGCCCGGCCGGCACCCGTTCCGTCGTCCTCGCGCACGCCTTCGTCACCGGAGGCCGACCCAGCGACAGCGAACGGGACATCACCGTCGGCGGAGTGGCCGCCGTGCCCGCCGGGGTCTTCGACGGGGTGGACTACGTGGCGCTGGGGCACCTGCACGGCTGCCAGACCCTCACCGAGCGCGTACGCTACTCCGGCTCCCCGCTGCCGTACTCCTTCTCGGAGGCGGACCACCTCAAGACCATGTGGCTGATCGAGCTGGCCGGCGACGGATCCCTGACCGCCGAGCGCGTCGACTGCCCGGTGCCCCGCGCGCTGGCCCGGATCCGCGGCACCCTGGAGGAACTGCTCGCCGACCCCGCCCTCGCGCGGCACGAGGGGGCATGGGTCGAGGCGACGCTCACCGACCCGGTCCGCCCGGCCGACCCCATGGCCCGGCTCACCGAGCGCTTCCCGCACACCCTCAGCCTCGTCTTCGACCCCGAGCGGGCGCCGGACGACCCCGCGGCCTCCTACGCCCGCCGGCTCGAGGGCCGCAGCGACCAGCAGATCGCCGAGGACTTCGTCGCGCACGTGCGCGGCACGGGCCCCGACGCGCGGGAACGGGCCGTGCTCCGCGACGCCTTCGACGCGGTCCGCGCGGACGAGGCGGTTCGGGAGGTGGCGCGGTGAGGCCGCACACGCACACCCGCGAAGCAGAAGGGGCCGCCCGGTGAGGCTGCACCGGCTGGAGATCACCGCCTTCGGGCCCTTCGGGGGCACCCAGACGGTCGATTTCGACGAGCTGTCGGCGGCGGGGCTCTTCCTGCTGCACGGCCCCACCGGCGCGGGCAAGACGTCCGTCCTCGACGCCGTCTGCTACGCCCTGTACGGCTCCGTTCCCGGCGCCCGGCAGAGCGGCCAGGGCACGGCCCTGCGCAGCGACCACGCCGCCCCGGGCACCCGCACCCAGGTCGCCCTCGAACTCACCGTGGCCGGCCGCCGGCTGGAGATCACCCGGCAACCCCCCTGGGAACGGCCGAAGAAGCGCGGCCGGGGCACCACGCTGGACAAGGCCCAGACCTGGCTGCGCGAGTACGACACGGCCGCGGGGGCCTGGAAGGACCTCAGCCGGTCCCACCAGGAGATCGGCGAGGAGATCACCCAGCTGCTCGGCATGAGCCGCGAGCAGTTCTGCCAGGTCGTGCTGCTGCCCCAGGGCGACTTCGCCCGCTTCCTGCGCGCCGACGCCGAGGCGCGGGGCAGACTGCTCGGCCGCCTCTTCGACACCCGCCGCTTCGCCGAGGTCGAGAAGCGCCTCGCCGAACACCGCCGCGCCACCGAGTCCCGGGTCCGCGACGGCGACGCCGCCCTGCTGGCCGACGCGCACCGGATGCAGCAGGCCGCGGGCGACGCCATGGAGCTGCCGGAGCTGGCACCCGGCGACCCCGGCCTCGCCCACGCCGTGCTCACCGCGGCGGCGGTCGCCCGCAGCGCCGCGCGCGAACGGCTCACCGTCGCCGACTGCCGTCTCGCGGCCGCCGAGTCCGCGCAGGCCGCCGCCGACCGGGCACTGGGGAAGACACGCGAGCGTGACCGGTTGCAACGCCGGTTCGCCGAGGCCCGGGAGCGGGCGGCGCGGCTCCAGGAACGGGCCGGCGCCCATCGGGAGAACCAGCAGCGCATGGAGCGGGCCCGCAAGGCCGAGGCGATCGCACCCGCCCTCGACCTGCGCGAGACCGCGGACGCCGAGCACCGCCTGGCCGCCGCCGCGGAGGTACGCACGCGTGCCCAGCTCCCGCCGGCCCTCGCCGACGCGGGCGCCGCCGGGCTCGCCGCCGCCGCGCGCCGCACCACCGAGGAACTGGGCGGCCTGGAGTCGGCCCGCCGGGCCGAGCGGCGGCTGGCCGAACTCCTGGCGGAACGCGCCGAGCTGGATCGCCGGGAGCGGGCCGACGAGGACGTCCTGGAGGACGCCGAGACCTGGCTCGCGCGGTGGGCGGAGACCCGCGCCGGGCTCCGGAGCGGCATCGACGCGGCCCAGGAGGCAGCGACCCGGGCCGAGCAGCTCGCCGTGCAGCGCGACCCGGCCCGCAAGCGGCTCGAAGCCGCCCGGATGCGCGACCGCCTCGCCGAGGACAGCGAGCGGGCCGCCGAACACGCCCGCAGCACCCGCGAACAGGCCCTCGAGGCCAAGAGGCACTGGCTCGACCTCAAGGAACAGCGGCTCGACGGCATCGCCGCCGAACTCGCAGCCCGCCTGACCGACGGGGAGCCCTGCGCCGTCTGCGGCGCCACGGAACACCCGGCCCCGGCCCGCAGGGTCGCCGGTCACGTCGACCGCGAGGCCGAGGAACGAGCCCTGGCCGAGTACCAGGGCGCGGAGGAGCGGCGCGCCGAGGGCGAGCGCCGCCTGGGCCACGTACGCGAGGCGCTGGCCGCCGCGGGGGCGGAGGCCGGGGACGCGCCGACCGAACAACTCGCGCGCGAGGCCGAGGAACTGGAGCAACGGTACGCCCGCGCCCGGGAAGCCGCCTCCGCGCTGCACTCCGCCCAGGAGCGGCTGCGGCAGGCCGAGCAGGAGCACGAGCGGCGCACCGCGGCCCAGCGGGATGCCGCGGTCAGGGCCGCGTCCAGGGTCGGCCACCGGGAGCGGCTGGAGAGTGAGCGGGTACTTCTGGAAGAGGAGCTGAGCCGGGCACGCGGCACCGCGCAGAGCGTCGCCGCGCGGGCGGAGTACCTGGAACGGACCGTCGCACGGCTCACGGACGCCGCCGAGGCCGCCCGCACCGCCGAGGACACCGCCCAGCGCCTCAAGGACGCCGACGCCCGCCTGGCCGACGCCGCGTTCCGCGCGGGCTTCGACACCCCGCAGGCCGCGGCCGGCGCCCTGCTCGACGACGCCGCCCACCGCGACCTGCAACGGCGTCTCGACGCCTGGCAGCACGAGGAGGCCGCCGTCCGCGCCGTACTCGCCGAGCCGGAGACCGCGGCCGCCGCGCAGCAGCCGCCCGCCGACCTCACCACCGCGCAGCGTGCCGCTGACGACGCCGCGCGCCGCATGCGCGAGGCCGCCTCCGCGCGGGACGCCGCCGCGCGGTGCTGCGCGGAACTCGACCGGCTCTCGGCGCATGCCGCCGCCGCGGCCCGCGGGCTGGGGCCCCTGCGGGAGGAGTACGACCGGGTGGCCCGCCTGGCCGGGCTCACGGCGGGCACCTCGGCGGACAACGAACGCAGGATGCGCCTGGAGTCCTACGTGCTGGCCGCCCGCCTGGAGCAGGTGGCCGCCGCCGCGACGGCGCGGCTCCAGCGCATGTCGTCGGGCCGCTACACCCTCGTCCACTCCGACGACCGCACCGGACGCGGCCGCAGCGGCCTCGGCCTCCACGTGGTGGACGCCTGGACCGGGCGGGAACGCGACACCTCGACGCTCTCCGGCGGCGAGACCTTCTTCGCCTCGCTCGCCCTCGCGCTCGGTCTCGCGGACGTCGTCACCGACGAGGCGGGCGGGGTCCGGCTGGACACCCTGTTCATCGACGAGGGATTCGGCAGCCTCGACGACCAGACCCTCGACGAGGTCCTGGACGTCCTGGACTCCCTGCGCGAGCGCGACCGCAGTGTGGGCATCGTCAGCCACGTGGCCGACCTGCGCCGGCGCGTCCACGCCCAGCTGGAGGTCGTCAAGGCAAGAGCGGGATCGGTGCTGCGTCAGCGCGGGGTCCGCTGAGCCCGGGCCCCGGTGCGCCGTTGGTCAGCGCCCCAGCGGGCGGCGCGGCAGCGGCGAGGAGTAGACGACGCTGGTGGTCACCGAGCCGAGCCCGCCGATCCGCCCCGACACCTCCTCCAGGTGCCGCATCGAGCGGGCGGCGACCTTGATGACGAAGCAGTCGTCGCCCGTCACATGGTGAGCCTCCAGGATCTCCGGCGTCGCCGTCACGAGGTCGTGGAAGGGCTTGTAGTTGCCGGTCGGGTAACGCAGCCGGACGAACGCCAGGATCGGCAGGCCGAGCCGTTCAGGGTCCACCACCGCCGCGTAGCCCCGGATGATGCCCGCCTCCTCCAGGCGGCGCACCCGTTCGGTGACCGCGCTGGCGGACATGGAGACGGCGCGCGCCAGCTCGGCGAAACTGGCCCGTCCCTCCCTCTGGAGGACGTCGAGGATGCGCCAGTCGGTGGCGTCCGGGGAATACGCGGTCATCCCGGATGGATAGCAGGGAAATCCCCGGCCGAGCAAGGGCAAGGCCGTGGATCACCGCTTCAGGAAGGCGAGCGGCGCCCGTAATTTCTCTGCCATGACCACTACCACCACGGTGAACCCCGTCCTGCGCGTGGCACCCGCCTCCCCGGCCCGCGCCGCCGCCCACTTCCGGGCGAGCCTCGCCCTCCACGCCGACGTCTCCGACGTGGCCGCCGCGTTCGCCGCGGGCGGCGACCCCGGCTTCGTCCTCGTGGACAGCCGTTCCACCGAGGCCTGGGACCAGGGCCACGTCCCCGGCGCGGTCCACCTCCCGACGGCGCTCGTCGCGGAGCAGGCCGGAGCGCTCCTGGACCCGTCGGTCCCGGTCGTCACCTACTGCTGGGGACCGGGCTGCAACGGCGCCGCCCGCGCCGCCCTGGCACTGGCCGAACTCGGCTACCACGTCAAGGAGATGCTGGGCGGCTTCGAGTACTGGGTGCGCGAGGGCCTCGTGTTCGAGACCTGGCGCGGCCGCGAGCAGCGTGCCCCCGACCCGCTGACCGCGCCGGTGGCCGGGGACGACTGCGGCTGCTGAACCCCCGCGGCCCGCGCCGGGCCCGGTTCCCCGCGGGCACGCGGAGCCGGGCACGGTGCGACGGGTGGAGACCCGACTCGTCCCGTCCGGCGCCTGCCCGGCCCCGGCCCCGGTCCCGACGAGGCGATCAGCTCCGGGGTCGGATTCCGGCGCCGACCGGGACGGCCGCGCGGCTCACAGCGCCGACAGCTCCTCCACCAGGTCGTCCAGACCCAGCGAGCCCTGCGACAGCGCCGCCATGTGCCACGCCTTGAGGTCGAACGCGTCGCCGTGCCGCCTGCGGGCGTTCTCCCGGCCCAGCAGCCACGCCCGCTCGCCCAGCTTGTAGCCGATCGCCTGGCCCGGGATCGTCAGGTACCGGGTCAGCTCGCTCTCCACGAAGTCCGCCGGCCGGCTGCTGTGCGCCCCGAAGAACTTCTGCGCCAGCTCCGGCGTCCACCGCTCGCCCGGGTGGAACGGCGAGTCCGCCGGGATCTCCAGCTCCAGGTGCATGCCGATGTCGACGATGACCCGCGCGGCCCGCATCATCTGGGCGTCGAGGTAGCCCAGCCGCTCCTCCGCGTCCGTGAGGAAGCCGAGCTCGTCCATCAGCCGCTCCGCGTACAGCGCCCAGCCCTCCGCGTTGGCACTGACCATGCCGACGGACGCCTGGTAACGGGAGAGATCCTCCGCCACGTGCACCCACTGCGCCAGTTGGAGGTGATGGCCGGGGACGCCCTCGTGGTACCAGGTGGAGACCAGGTCGTAGACCGGGAATCGGGTCAGGCCCATCGTCGGCAGCCAGGTGCGGCCCGGCCGCGAGAAGTCCTCCGAGGGCGGGGTGTAGTAGGGCGCCGCCGCGCTGCCCGGCGGCGCGATCCGCGACTCCACCTTCCGCACCCGCTCGGCGAGTTCGAAGTGCGTGCCGTCCAGGGAGTCGATCGCCCGGTCCATCAGGCCCTGGAGCCACTCGCGGACCGCGTCCACGCCCTCGACGTGGCGGCCGTGCTCGTCGAGGTGGGCGAGCGCCACCCAGGGCGTCGCGGCGCCCGGCAGGATCTTCTCCGCCTCCTTCCTCATCTCGCCGAGCAGCCGGTGGAACTCCGACCAGCCGTACGCGTACGCCTCGTCCAGGTCGAGGTCGGTGCCGTTGAAGTAGCGGGCCCAGCGGGCGTAGCGCTCACGGCCCACCGTGTTCGGCGCGCCCTCGATCGTCGGCGCGTACACGTCGCGCATCCAGTCCCGCAGCTCCACCACGGCCGCGGTCGCCGCGCGAGCGGCCTCGTCCAGCTCCGCCCGCAGCGCGTCCGGTCCCGCCGCGGCGAAGTCCTCGAACCAGCCCCGGCCCTCGCCCGTGTCGGACCACTCGGTGAGCTGTCCGACGAACGTGGCGGTGGGACGCGGAGCCGCGTACAGCTTGCGCTCCAGCCCGAGCGCCAGTGACTGCCGGTATCCCGCCAGTGCGGCCGGCACCGCACGCAGCCGTTCGGCGACGGCCGCCCAGTCCTCCTCCGTCTGCGTCGGCGTCACGGTGAACACCTCGCGCACCGAGTGCGCGACCGTGCCGATGTTGCCGACCGAGCGCAGCCCCTCCTCGGCCTCGTGCACGGCCAGTTCCGCGGTGAGCCGCTCGCGCAGCAGCCGTGCGCAGCGGCGTTCGATGCCGCTGTCCGCGCCGGGCCGGTGCTCCGCCTCGTCGAGCCGCGCCAGTGTGGCGCGCTGGAGCTCCGCGAGCGCCTCCTGACCGGCGGGTGAGAGATCGGGCAGTCGGGAGGAGCTCTCCTTCACGCCGAGGAACGTACCGGTGACCGGGTCGAGGGCGATGAGCTCGTCGACGTAGGCGTCGGCGACCTCGCGGGGCAGCGGGCTGTGGGTCTGTGACATGCGGACCATCCTCGTACGACGTTCGCCGTACGTCACCCGCTTTGAGCCGAGGGCGAAGGAGGCAGCAGCGGCCCGCAGTCCCACTGCTGGAAGATCAGCCGCGTCTCCACCCGGGCCACCTCGCGCCGGGCCGTGAACTCGTCCAGCACCAGCCGCTGGAGATCCGCCATGTCGGCCACCGCGACGTGGACCAGATAGTCGTCCGGGCCGGTCAGATGGAACACGGTCAGCGACTCCGGCAGCGCCCTGATCCGCTCCACGAACGGCCCCACCAGCTCCCGCCGGTGCGGTCTGACCTGCACCGACAGCAACGCCTGGAGGCCCCGTCCCAGCTTGGCCGGATCCAGCTTCAGCCGGTGCCCGAGGATGACCCCGGAGCGGCGCAACCGGGTCACCCGGTCCAGACAGGTCGACGGCGCGACCCCGATCTGCGCGGCGAGATCCCGGTACGTCGTCCGGGCGTCGTTCTGCAACAGCCGCAGCAGGTGGAGATCCACCGGATCCAGTACGACAGTTTCGGCCACTGGCCGAACGTAGCACGGGCTCTGGCTCCGAACACCCGGTCGGTGTTCACCCTTCCGTCCATGGACTTCGGCATGGACACGCACACCGCCAGATCACTCGCCACCGAGGCCGTGCACGCCGGCCGGGACGACCTCGCCCGGCAGGGACTGCACGCCCCGCCGATCGACCTGTCCACCACCTACCCCTCGTACGACAGCCGCGGGGAGGCCGCCCGTATCGATGCCTTCGCCGCGACCGGCGCCGAGCTCGACGGTCCGCCGGTCTACGGGCGGCTCGGCAATCCCACCGTCGCCCGCTTCGAGACCGCCCTGGCCCGGCTCGAGGGGACGGAGTCGGCGGTCGCGTTCGCCAGCGGCATGGCCGCGCTCAGCGCCGTCCTGCTGGTACGTGGCTCGATGGGTCTGCGCCACGTCGTGGCCGTACGTCCCCTGTACGGGTGCAGCGACCATCTGCTGACCGCCGGGCTGCTCGGCTCCGAGGTCACCTGGACCGACCCGGCCGGCGTCGCCGACGCCCTGCGCCCGGACACCGGCCTGGTCCTGGTGGAGTCCCCGGCCAACCCCACGCTCGCGGAGATCGACCTGCGGGCCGTCGCCCACGCCTGCGGATCCGTGCCGCTGCTCGTCGACAACACCTTCGCCACACCGGTGCTCCAGCGGCCCGTCGAGCAGGGGGCGCGGCTGGTGCTGCACAGCGCCACCAAGTACCTCGGCGGACACGGGGACGTGCTGGCGGGCGTCGTCGCCTGTGACGAGGAGTTCGCCGGGCGGCTGCGGCAGGTGCGGTTCGCCACCGGCGGGGTGCTGCATCCGCTGGCCGGCTACCTGCTGCTGCGAGGCCTGTCCACCCTGCCGGTGCGGGTGCGCGCCGCGTCCGCCAACGCCGCCGAGCTCGTCCGGCGCCTGGCCGCCGACCCGCGCGTGGCGCGGGTGCACTACCCGAGCATCGGCGGGGCGATGGTCTCCTTCGAGGTGCACGGCGACCCGCACGCGGTGATCGGCGGTGTCCGCCTGATCACCCCCGCCGTGAGCCTCGGCAGCGTGGACACCCTCATCCAGCACCCGGCGTCCATCAGCCACCGGATCGTGGACGCCGACGACCGAAGGAACGCCGGCGTGAGCGACCGGCTGCTGCGCCTCTCGGTCGGCCTGGAGGACGTCGAGGACCTGTGGGCCGACCTGGACCAGGCCCTGTGCGAGCGGACCGCCGCTGCGGCCCGCCCGGAGGCCCTGGCCCAGAGCTGACGCGGCGCCTCACCGGCGACGGACGGCCCGGCGGACACCGCCGGGCCGTCCCCTGTGTCCTGGCGCCATGTGCCGTACCACCATGTACCGCGACGCCATGTGCCGCACACCGTGTGCCGTGACGACGCTGCCGTGTGCCACCAGGCCGGAGCCGCGGCGCACGCCCGGACCGCTCAGGGCCGGCCGATCCGGCGGCCCCGCTCCTCCCACGCTTCGTGCGCTCCCCGGTCCGCCGCCCGCGCGGCGGCCGGTGCGCCGTCCAGGCGCGCCGTGATGACGAGGGTGCCCTCCTCGACCTGGTAGTCGAGCGGCAGACCCAGTCCGCGCATCGCGGCGACCATGGCGGTGTTGGACGCCTGCGTCACGGCGTAGACGTGGGCGCAGCCTGCCTCGGCGGCCATCGCCACCAGGCGGCCGAGGAGTTCGCCGCCGACGCCCCGGTGCTGCCAGGCGTCCTCGACGATCAGCGCGACCTCCGTCTCGTCGCCGTCCCACAGCAGATGGCCCAGGCCGACGATGCGTCCCGAGGCTGTCTGCGCGGCGAGCGTGCGTCCGAAGCGCGGGCTGAGCAGGTGGTTGAGGTAACGGTCCGCGTCGCCGACGGGGCCGTGGTAGCGCATCCGCAGGGTCTGCGGCGAGCACCGGTCGTGCATCGCCCGCGCGGCCGGCAGATCACCGGTGTCCACCCGGCGCACGGTGATGTCGCTGCCCTCGGGCAGCGTCAGCACGTCCCGGCCCCGCGGGATCCGGGGCCCGAGCCGGGCGTCCAGCTCCACCAAGGCCCGCGCCCGCGCGAACTCCGTGGGCGTGAAGGGCAGGTAGGGCCGCTCCACGGTGATCACCCCGCCCTCCGGGGCCCGCAGCCGCATCACCGTGTCCTCCAGGGCACCCTCCACCGGCACACCCTCCGGTACCCGGTGGCTGCCGCCCGGCGTCGCGGGCAGCGAGCGGATGGTGCACCGGCCCAGCAACTGTCGCAGTGCGAGGGGGAGTTCGGCCGCGTCCTGCGCGGTGCGGGCGGCCAGTCCCAGCACGCGCGTCGGGGCGTCGACCAGGTCATGGGCGTCGGCCCGTTCGATCCAGGTGTCCGTGCCCCCCGCGAGCGCCACGGCGCCGGTGAGGTCGGAGCCCTCCAGTTCGGCCGGGGCGCGCAGCAGGAACTCGTCCACCGTGCCCTCGCCCAGCGGGTGCGTCTGGAGGCTCAGGATGTCCACCCGCCGCCCGGCGAGCGCCGTGCACAGCGCCGCCAGCGATCCCGGTTCGTCCTTCACCGTCGTCCGCATCCGCCACAGGGCGCTCCGGCCGGTGGCGGCGCCGGGCGCCGGCGTGGCGGGCCCGGTCTCCGTCCCGGAGGACGGGGGCCGGGCGCCGCCGGTATCGTGCGCCGGCGGTGCGTGGCCGTGGCGTCGTGCCCACCACGTGTGGAACGCCGCCGTGGCGGCCAGCACCACCGCGGACACCACCAGCAGTTCCGGGCCGTCAGGGCCGTGGCCGATCAGGTTGGCCACGGCGTCCGCGACCGCCACCGCCGTGAACAGCGCGGCGAGTTCGACGAGGTCGCGCCGCCAGTGGTGCGCGGGGCGGCCGTGGCGGGCGCGCGTCACATCAGACATGTCTCGACTCATGCAGCCACTGTGAAGGAACCGTGTTTCGTGATCACGAACGTGCTGTGACTGACGGGTAAAGACTGGTTCTGTCCCATTTGCCGGGCCTTTGGGGTGCGAGGATCGCGACGAGTGTCGCGGCGGGTCACTGCCCGACCAGTCCCGGCTGCAGCGTCCTGGTGAACAGCACACCGCCGTCCTGCTCCCGCAGCCGTACGGTCAGTTCACCATTGTCGCCGTCGATGTCCACCTCGCCGAAGAACTGGTACCCGCCGGCCGGTGAGACGTTCGACGTGGTCGGCGCCTTCACGAACACCCGCTCGGGACCGAAGGTGCCGTCGAGCGCGCTGGCCGGGAAGGCCCCGGCGTTCAGCGGACCGGAGACGAACTCCCAGAACGGCTCGAAGTCGCCGAAGGCCGCCCGCGAGGGCTGGTAGTGCTGGGCCGAGGTGTGGTGCACATCGGCCGTCAGCCACACCGTCCCGGTGATCCGCCGGTGCTTGACGAACCGCAGCAGCTCCGCGATCTGGAGCTCCCGGCCGAGTGGTGCACCCGGGTCGCCCTGGGCCACCGCCTCGACGTTCCTGCGGCCCTCACCGGTGTCCGGCACGACCAGGCCGATGGGCATGTCGGCGGCGATCACCTTCCACACCGCCCGCGACCGTGCCAGCTCCCGCTTGAGCCACTCGAGCTGCTCGCGGCCGAGGATGCCCTGCGGGTCCACGGTCTGGTCGCCCGAGGAGTTGGCGTTGCGGTAGGTCCGCATGTCCAGCACGAACACGTCCAGCAACGGACCCTGCCGCAGTACCCGGTACACCCGGCCCTCCCGGGCACCCGGCCGCAGCGTGGACATGGGGAAGTACTCGCCGAACGCGCGCCGCGCACGGGCCGCCAGCACGTCGGCGCTCTTCTCGGTGTAGCGGGTGTCCGTGTCGGAGATGCGCTGGCCGGGGTACCAGTTGTTGCGCACCTCGTGGTCGTCCCACTGCACGACGGACGGCACCCGGGCGTTGAACCGGCGCAGGTTCTCGTCGAGCAGGTTGTAGCGGAAGGTGCCGCGAAACTCGGCGAGCGTCTCGGCGACCTTGGACTTCTCCTCGGTGGTGACGTTCCGCCACATCCGGCCGTCGGGCAGCGCGGCCGTCGCCGCGAGGGGGCCGTCGGCGTACACGGTGTCGCCGCTGAACAGGAAGAAGTCGGGTTCCAGGCGGGCCATCGCGTCGAAGATCCGGTAGCCGCCGAACTCGGGGTTGATGCCCCAGCCCTGCCCGGCCAGGTCGCCCGACCACACGAAGCGCACCCCGTCGCGGCGCCGGACCGGTACCGTGCGGAACGTGCCGGTGACCGGTTCGCCGGTGCGGCGCGGGTCGTCTGGATCTGCGAGCAGCACGCGGTAGTGGATCTGCTCGCCCGGCGGCAGCCCGCGCAGCCGTGTCGTGCCCGTGAGGTCCGTGTCCGGGCCCAGCAGCGGGCCGTACCACCTGCGCGGACTGCGGAACGACTCGGTCGCCGACGTCTCCACGATCATCCGGGCCGGTCGGTCGGAACGCACCCACACCAGGCCGCCGTCGCGGGTGACGTCGCCCGTCTGCACGCCCCAGTCGGCCCGCGGGCGCCCGGACCGGGCGAACGCGGGAGCAGCCCCGAGGGCGGTGGGCAGGGTCAGGGCCGCCGAGGCCGCGAGGGAGCCGCGCAGCAGGGCGCGGCGGGCGGGGAGCGGACGGTGCGACATGGATACGCCTCCAGGGACGGGATCCGGCCAGTGTGCGCTGCCACACCTACTCGGGCCGCACGGCTCGTACACGAACCCCGGGTGAACAACTGATCGCCCCACCGGGGGAGTCGGGAACCGGTCCGGGACGCGGTCGGAGCTCGGCCGTTCACCCGCCGACGGCCTGCGCCATCAGCCGTACGCCCTCGTTGATGCGGGCGGGCGGCACGTGCGCGTACCCCAGCACGAGCCGCACCTCCTTTCCCGTGCCCCCGTCGGTCCCGAAACCCTCCGGGTGCGCGTAGGCGGTGAGCGGGCGCACCGCGACCCCGGCCCGCGCCACGGACGCGAGGAGACGCTCCTGCGGCCCGTAGCGCCCCGGCAGCGAGGCGATCACGTGCAGTCCCGCCGCGATGCCGGACACCTGGGCACCGGGGAAGTGCTCCGCGAGGGCGGCCACCAGGGCGTCGCGCCGTTCGCGGTAGGCGCGCTGGCAGCGGCGCAGCTGGCGGTCGTAGTCGCCGCGTTCCACGAAGCGGGCGAAGAGTGCCTGGTCCAGGGCCGGATGCCCGAGGTCCATGGTCCGCTTGCGCTCCACCACCTCCTCGGCCCACGACTCGGGCACCAGCAGCCACCCGAGCCGCAGCCCCGGCGCCAGGGACTTGCTGACCGAACCGGTGTAGGCCACGTGCTCCGGGTCGAGCCCCTGGAGTGCGCCGACGGGTGCCCGGTCGTAGCGGAAGTCCCCGTCGTAGTCGTCCTCGAGGACGATCCCGTCCACGGCCCGCGCCCAGTCCAGCAGCTCGGCGCGCCGCCGCGCGGAGTACGCGATCCCGGTGGGGAACTGGTGGGACGGTGTGGCCACCACGGCCCGCACCCCCGACGCCCGCAACGCCCCGACCGCGAGCCCCTCCCCGTCCAGGGGCACGGGTACGGCGGTGACCCCGGCCGAGGCGTACAGGGCGCCGTGCTGCGGACTGCCGGGGTCCTCCACCCCGACCGTGCGCAGGCCACGCGCGCGGAGCACGAGGCCGAGCAGCGCCATCGCCTGGGCGACCCCGGAGACCACGACGAGCCGCTCGGGATCGGCCACCACACCGCGGCGCCGCTGGAGCAGTTCGGCCAGGGCGGTCCGCAGCGCGGGCAGCCCGCGCGGGTCCGGGTAGCCCAGTTCCCGGTGCGGGAGTTCCCCCAGCACCCCGCGCTGTGCCGCGGCCCACGCGGAGCGCGGGAACAGCGACAGGTCGGGCGTGCCGGGCACGAAGTCCACGCGGGTGCCGGGGGAGCGCGGGGCGAGGTCCCGCGCACGCGGACGGGCGGCGCGCACGGCGGCTCCCACCCAGGTCCCGGCGCCCCGGCCGGACCGCAGATAGCCCTCCGCGGTCAACTGCTCGTACGCCTCCGTGACGAGCCCCCGCGACACGCCGAGGTCGGCGGCCAGGTCCCGGCTCGACGGCAGCCGTGTGCCCGGTGCGAGCCGCCCCGACCGCACCGCCTCACGCAATGCCTCCTGCAGCGAACGCCCCCGCGCGCGTGCGGGTGCGGACGCGGCCGGGAGCAGCAACTCCCAGGCGGAGGAGCCGGCCTGCCCCTCGGGACTGGATTCCGGTGACGTCATGACACGGGAGACTAGACGCCCGTGGGTCGCACGTCGGCTCAGCGGCTGCCGTCCAGGATGACGCGGGCGACGAGCGCCGGGTCGTCGTTCATGGGGACGTGGCCGCAGCCGGGCAGCCGTACCAGCCGGGCCCGGGGCATGGTCCGCTTGGCGCGGACGCCCTGACGGGGGATCAGCAGTCGGTCGCGGGTACCCCAGGCGACGGTGACGGGGATGTCGGACACGTCGTCGGCGAACCGGACGGTGGTGCCTGCGCGGAGGGTCTCGGTGAAGCCGGTGGCTCCCGCCAGTGCGAGCGTCTCGGCGACCACCGCCTCGGGGGAGCGGCGGCCGGGACGGGCGTAGATGGTGCTGGTCAGCGCCGCACGACCGGCAGCCGAGCGGGACAGCCGCTCGACCACCGGCAGCGGCATCCGCTCCGCGATCCGCCGCATCGCGATCAGCACGGCGAAGGCGTAGCGCCGCTCCGCCTGGCTCCAGAAACCAGCAGGGGACAGGGCGGTGACGGACCGTACGAGCTTCTCGCGGCCGAGTTCCAGGGCCAGCAGACCCCCGAGCGAGTTGCCCGCCACGTGCGGCCGGTCGAGCTCCAGCGCCTCGCAGAGCGCGCCGAGCGCGGCGTTCATGGTGGGCAGGTCGTGGGCCAGCCCGTCGGGCAGCGCCGGGGAGGCCCCGAACCCCGGCAGGTCCACGGCGATCACCTCCCGCTCGGTGGCGAGGATGTCCACCACCGGGTCCCATGCCTGCCGGTGATGACCGATGCCGTGCAGCAGGAGCAGCGGTTCGCCGCTGCCCACGCGTGCGTACGACAGGGTCACGGTCTGCGGGCCGTGGGGGGAGGTGACCTTGAAGGAGACGGTCGCGGACATGAGGGTGCTCCTCGTGTGGGACTCGCGGACGGACGCCACTGACGCCGTAGACAGCTTGTCAGCAATTGCTACCGACGGGTAGCCCCTGTTCCGTCGCGTGATCGCGTCGCGGCTCCGCTCGCCCCCGGACGTGCCGATTCCGCCTGGACACCGCCGTAACCGTCGGCTGGGATGGTGCGGTGACCACCGAAACCGTGACCGACGTCTTCGAAGAGCACCGACCCGTCCTCCTGGGCGTCGCCTACCGCATGCTGGGCCGGGTGGCCGACGCCGAGGACGTGGTCCAGGAGGCATGGCTGCGCTGGTCGGGCGGCGACCGGTCGGACGTACGCGAACCGCGCGGCTACCTGGTGCGCGTCACCACCCGTCTTGCCATCGACCGGCTGCGCCAGATCAAGGCGCGGGGCGAGACCTACGTCGGCCCCTGGCTGCCGGAGCCGTACGTCACCGACTTCGGCGACACCGTCCCGGACGGCGCCGAGCGGGCCGTCCTCGCCGACACCGTCTCGCTCGCCGTCCTGGTGGTCATGGAGTCCCTGTCGCCGCTGGAGCGCGCGGTGTTCGTGCTGCGCGAGGCCTTCGGCTACCCGTACGCCGACATCGCCGCCCTGCTCGACCGCGGCGAACCCGCCGTACGCCAGCTCGCCGGGCGCGCCCGCAAGCACGTCGAGGAGCGGCGGCCGCGCTACGAGGTCGACCCGGTCCAGCGCCGCGACCTCACCGAACGCTTCCTGACGGCCGCGGCCGGCGGGGACCTGAACCGGCTCATGGAACTGCTCGCCCCCGACGTGCGTCTCGTCAGCGACAGCGGAGGCAAGGCCCGCGCCCCGCGGCGGGTCGTGGAGAGCGCCGACAAGGTGGGCCGCTTCCTCCTCGGCGTCGCCGCCAAGGGCGCGCCGGACCTCTCCGTCCGCCTCACGGAGGTCAACGGCGGGCCCGCCCTGCTCGTCCTGTCCGGCGGCAGGGCCGACTCCCTCTTCCAGCTGGACGTCGCCGACGGACGCATCCAGGCGGTGTACGTCATTCGCAACCCCGACAAGCTGCGGTCCCTGCCGGCCGTATAGGGCCCCGCACCACCAGGAAGCCGCCGCACCACAAGGAACCCCGCGCCTCCAGGAAGCCCCCGTCGTCCTCGACGGGGGCTTCCTCGTGCGAACGCATCGTGAACGCTTCGTGGCAGCCCGAACACGCCACGTGCAGGGGATCGACGATTGGTATTGACCAAGGGTGGGGGCCGTCCTATCGTCGCCGGAGAAGTGAAACAACCTTTAATAAACAAGGGCGCTAAAACGCCGCCGGACACGGCGATCGCGGAGGACAGGGTGGGGACCACGCAGCTGGAATCGGTGCCGGAACCGAAGTACTGGCACCTCAAGACCGTGCTCAGTGAGGCGCTGGACTCGGAGTTCTCCGTGGGCGAGATCCTGCCCAACGAGCGCGATCTGGCCGCCCGCTTCGGTGTCGCCCGCGCCACGCTCCGGCAGGCCCTGGAGCAGCTCGAACTGGAGGGCAGGCTCCAGCGACGCCGCGGCGTGGGCACCACCGTCGCGCCGCCGCGCATGGGCGTCCGCGTCGGCACCGCCCAGCACGCCTGGCCGGGTGGCCCCGAGGACGCGTGGCAGGCCCTGGACTGCACCCTCGTCGTGCCGCCGGCGCCCATCGCCGAGGCCCTCGTGACCGGCCGTGAGGAGCCCGTGCACACGGTGCGCCGCTCCCGCGTCTCGCACGGCCAGCCCGTCGCCGCCGAACTGCTGTACGTCCCGCCGCTGTCGGTGCCGGACCTGTCCGCCATCGACGCGCCGTCCGGCACGGCACGCGCGCGTGCGGTGCTGCGCGAACTCCAGCGACTGGAGCTGGAGCGGCAGGAGAACGCGGTGGAGCTGGGATCGGCGCGTGCGGACGACGCCCGGGAACTGGACCGCCTGCCGGGAGCGCCCGTCCTGGTCGTCACCACCCGCTATATCGCCCGCGGCCGGACCGCCGCGCTCTCGGTGGCCACCTACCGTGCGGACACCTGCCGCCTGACCTTCGGCGACTCGGGCGGCGTGGAGATCCACCACGGCCCCGAACGCCGCGCGTCCTGAGGACACCATGCCCTCCCCGTGCCCCCGGAGCGCCCACTCCGGGGGCACGGGGCGCGGCCGCGGGTGCCGCGGCCGCGTCGCACCCGGACGCCGGACGGGCCGTCTACCGGCGCGCGGTCACCGTGCCCTCCACCGCGAACAGTTGCTCCTCGACGTGGTCCAGGGCCAGCCGCACCGCCCCCGTCGCGACCGCCGCCTCCCCGAGCAGGGACAGGGTGACCTCGGGCGGGCGCAGACAGTAGCGGGCCAGTTCGCGGCGCAGGGGGTCCAGGACGCCGTCCAGGCCCGCCGCCCAGCCGCCGATCACGACCAGCTCCGGATCCAGGGCGAGCACCAGCGCCGCCACGTCGTGCACCAGCCGCTGGATGAACCGGTCCACCGCCGCCAGCGCCCGCTTGTCGCCCTGGCGGGCCTGGGCGAAGACCTGGGCGACCGCCTGCTCGTCGAGCGGGTGCAGCGGCTCGTCCGTGGTCGACAGCAGCTTCTCCGGCGTCGCCTCCCGACCCAGCAGGTGCAGCGCCCCGATCTCACCGGCCGCCCCGCCGTACCCCCGGTGCAGTCGCCCGCCGATCAGCGAGCCCGCGCCCGGGCTGAGCCCGGCCAGTACGAACACCACGTCGTCGGTGTCCTTGGCGGCGCCCTTCCAGTGCTCGGCGACCACGGCGGCGTTGGCGTCGTTCTCCACCAGCACCGGGCACTTGAAGGACCGGCTCAGCCGCTCGCCCAGCCCGAGCCCCGTCCAACCGGGCAGCGCCGTGCCCAGCCGCACCGTGCCGTCCGCCTCGACGATCCCCGGCGTGCCCACGCCGACCGCGCGCAGGGAGCCGCGGGGGACCCCCGCCCGGCGCAGCAACTCGGCGACGGCGGTGCGCAGCCGCTCCAGCCGTTCGTCGGCGCCGGCCGTCTCGTCGACGTGCTTCGCCTGCGCCCCGACCACCCGGCCGTCCAGGTCGGCCAGCAGCGCCGCCACCCGGTGGGCCCCGATCTCCAGGCCCAGCAGATGGCCGGCCTCCGCGCGGAAGCGGAACCGCCGGGCCGGCCGCCCCTGCCGCCGGGCGGCGCCCTCCTCGGCCGCCTTCTCCACCACCAGGCCCGCCTCGATGAGCCCCTCCACGACGCCCTCGACGGTGGGCCGGGACAAGCCCGTCACCCGCGTGATCTCGGTCAGCGTCGCGCAGTCCGTGGCCCGCAACGCGTGCAGCACCACGGCGGAGTTGATCCTTCGCAGCAGCGAGGGATCCCCGCCGGTCAGCCGACCCACCGTCCGTCCTCCCAGCTCGTGCGCGTGTTGGCCGGATCGTACTCGGCGCGGCGAACGGCGGCGAACCCGGCGTACGCGGGCCCCGCGACCCGCCGGTGCGGCCTTCCGGGGGAACCGGGGTCCCGCACGCCGCGGTCCTCCACCGGGCCGGACCCCACCTGACCGGGAGTCGGCTGACGCCCCGCCAAGTGTCAGTGGCGGCGGGTTTACTGGACCGCATGAACATCGCACAGCACATCGCCCTCATCGACGAGCTGTGCTTCCGCCCCTTCCCGGCGGAGCACGGCCCGTCGGACGTCGGCTTCGGGGGGCCGGGCCACCATGTCGCGGTGTTGGAAGCCGGCGGGGGACCGCGGACGGGGGACCGGGCGCTGCGGGCGGTGACGGTGGATCAGTACGAGAAGGACCGGGACGCCGTCTACGAACTGCTGGCCTCACGCTGGGGGGACGTCGCCCCCTGGAATCTGGAGACGGTCCTGCTGCGCACCGAGCGCGAGGAGATACCCGAGCCGTGGGCATGGCTGAGCGCCCACGCGCGCGTGGCCTGGCTGTGGGAGGTGCGGGGCACCGGCCGCTGGGTGGCCGTGGCGGTCGCCGACCGGGACGAGAGCGACGACGTCCGGTTGCTGGCGGTGGTCACGGAAACCGACCCCCCGTGACAGGCGCCCCGAGGTTCGGGAGTGGCCCGGTCACCCCTGCGCGGCCTCGCGGAGCCGGGCGAACTCCTCGGCCATCGTATCCAGCGTCCAGTGGGCGTTCAGTCCGCTCGGGTTGGGCAGCACCCACACACGCGTGTCACCGATCCGCCGCTCCTGCGGACCCACCCGCGCCGTGCGGTCGCCGAACGCGGCCCGGTAGGCCGTGACCCCCACCACGGCCAGCCGGCGCGGACGCAGACGGGCCACCTTCAGGGCGAGCAGCCGCCCGCCCTCGCGGTACTCCTCGGCACTCAGCTCGTCCGCCCGCGCGGACGCCCGCGCCACGACATTGGTGATGCCGAGCCCGTACGAGAGCAGCTCCCGCTGCTCCGACGGCCTCAGCTGCCTCGGCGTGAAGCCGGAGCGGTGCAGGACGGGCCAGAACCGGTTGCCGGGGCGGGCGAAGTGGTGACCCGTCGCCGCGGTCATCAGGCCGGGGTTGATGCCGCAGAAGAGCACCCGGAGGCCGTCCGCGACCACGTCCGGCACCAGCCGGTCGCGGGCGGCCTCCAGCTCCTCCCGGGTGAAGCGGCGGGTCAGAGGATCGCTCCGGGGGTGTAGCCGGCGGCCTCGGGACGCTGCTTCACGATCTCCTCGACGCGGCCCACGACGGTGGCGACCTGGTCGCCGGCGGCACCCGTGAAGGACAGCTTGTCCGCCATCAGCGCCTCCAGTTCGGCGCGGCCGAGCGGCAGCCGCTCGTCGGCGGCGAGCTTGTCCAGCAGGTCGTTGCGCTCGGCGCCCTGCTCGCGCATCGCGAGGGCCGTGGCGACCGCGTTCTCCTTGATCGCCTCGTGCGCGACCTCACGGCCGACGCCCGCGCGCACGGCGCCCATCAGCACCTTGGTGGTGGCGAGGAACGGCAGGTAGCGGTCCAGCTCGCGGGCCACGACCGCCGGGAACGCGCCGAACTCGTCGAGCACCGTCAGGAACGTCTCCAGCAGACCGTCCAGGGCGAAGAACGCGTCCGGCAGCGCGACGCGGCGCACCACCGAGCAGGACACGTCGCCCTCGTTCCACTGGTCGCCCGCCAGCTCGCCGGTCATCGAGGCGTAGCCGCGAAGGATCACCATCAGGCCGTTGACGCGCTCACAGGAACGGGTGTTCATCTTGTGCGGCATGGCCGAGGAGCCCACCTGTCCGGGCTTGAAGCCCTCGGTGACCAGCTCGTGCCCCGCCATCAGCCGGATCGTCTTCGCCAGCGACGACGGCGCCGCCGCCAGCTGCACCAGCGCGGTCACCACCTCATAGTCCAGCGAACGCGGGTAGACCTGGCCCACCGAGGTGAACGCCTCGGAGAAGCCCAGGTGCCCGGCGATCCGCCGCTCCAGCTCCGCGAGCTTGGTCGCGTCCCCGCCGAGCAGGTCCAGCATGTCCTGCGCCGTGCCGACCGGGCCCTTGATGCCGCGCAGCGGGTACCGGCCCAGCAGCTCCTCCACCCGGCCGTACGCCACCAGCAGCTCGTCGGCGGCGGTCGCGAAGCGCTTGCCCAGGGTGGTGGCCTGCGCCGCCACGTTGTGCGAGCGGCCGGCCATGACCAGCTCGCCGTACTCACCGGCCAGCCTGCCCAGGCGCGCCAGCACGGCCACCGCGCGGTCGCGCACCAGCTCCAGCGAGAGCCGGATCTGGAGCTGCTCCACGTTCTCGGTGAGGTCGCGGGAGGTCATGCCCTTGTGCACGTGCTCGTGCCCGGCGAGATCGTTGAACTCCTCGATGCGGGCCTTCACGTCGTGGCGCGTGACCCTCTCGCGCTCGGCGATCGAGGCGAGGTCGACCTGGTCGAGCACCCGTTCGTAGTCGGCGATCGCCGCGTCCGGCACCTCGATCCCGAGGTCCTTCTGGGCCCGCAGGACGGCGAGCCAGAGCTGCCGCTCGAGCCTCACCTTCTGCTCGGGCGACCAGAGCGTGGCGAGCTCGGTGGAGGCGTAACGTCCGGCGAGGACGTTCGGGATACGGGGCTTGGCGGGCGCAGCAGTCACGTGTACGGATTCTACTGGCGATTCGTGCAGGCCCGTCCCACCGGGTGGCCTGGAGGAAACCACAAGGGCGCGCTACCGGCCCTCCAAGGGGAGCAGCTCCGGGCGCTTGGGGGGCAGGCCGTCACCCGAGGAGCGGCCGGTGAGGCGGCGGGCGATCCACGGCAGCAGGTGCCGGCGCGCGAACCGGGCGTCCGCGATCCGCCGGGCTGCCCAACGCTCCGGGGCCGTCGCCTCCAGGGGCAGGTGCCACTCGGGGTCCTCGGGGACGTAACCGAGCGTCTGCCACACCGCCTCCGCGACCCTGCGGTGCCCCTCGGCGGTCAGGTGCAGCCGGTCCACGTCCCACAGCCGCGGGTCGCCGAGCGACGGGGCACCGTACAGGTCGACGACCAGCGCACCGTGCCGCTCGGCGAGTTCGTCGACGCAGTCGAACAGCGCCTCCATGCGCGGCCGGAAGCGCTCGAGGACCGGCCCCCGGCGGCCCGGGCTGCGCATCAGCACCAGCTGCCTGCAGTTCGGGGCCAGCCGCTCCACGGCCTCGGTGAGCAGGTCGCGCACGCGCACCATGTCGCACTTGGGACGCAGCGTGTCGTTGAGGCCGCCGACGAGGGTGACGACGTCGGCCCGCATGGCCGCCGCCTGCTCCACCTGTTCGTCGACGATCTGCTGGATCAGCTTGCCGCGCACCGCGAGGTTGGCGTACCGGAATCCGGGGGTGACGGCCGCCATCCTCGTGGCGAGCAGGTCGGCCCAGCCCCGGTAGGTGCCGTCGGGCAGCCGGTCCGACATGCCCTCGGTGAAGGAGTCGCCGACCGCGACCAGGCTGCTGTGGGTGGGATTCGTCTGCATGGCGACAGAGATGGTATCCCGTGCACATACCCGTCGGTCGGTCGGCCTCCCTCACCCCGGCCGGTCCGGGCCCCCGCTCAGGTCTGCTCGGTGCGCTGCCCGAACAGCTCCCGCAGGACGTCCTCCATGGTCACCAGCCCCGCCAGTCGCCCGTCCGCACCGAGCACCGCCGCCAGGTGGGTCCGGCTGCCGCGCATGGCCGTCAGGACGTCGTCCAGCGGTGTGCTCTCCCGCACACGGGCGATGGAGCGCATGTCCCGCAGCCGGAACGGCAGATCCCGCGGGGAGGCGTCCAGGGCGTCCTTGACGTGCAGGTAGCCGACGATCCGCCGCCCCTCGTCCACCACCGGGAAGCGGGAGAACCCGGACTCCGCCGACAGCCGCTCCAGTCCCTCCGGGGTGATTCCCACGCGGGCGTACACCACCCGCTCCAGGGGCACCACCACGTCGCGCACCGGTCGGCGGCCCAGCTCCAGCGCGTCGTGCAGCCGCTCCTGCGCGCGGTCGTCGATCAGTCCGGCCTCGCTGGAGTCCTTCACGATCTGCGCCAGCTCCGCGTCCGAGAAGGACGCGACGACCTCGTTGCGCGCCTCGACCCGCAACAGCTTCAGCAGGGCGTTGGCGAAGGCGTTGATCGTGAAGATCACCGGGCGCAGCGCCCGGGACAGCGCCACCAGCGGCGGCCCCAGCACCAGCGCGCTGCGCACCGGCTCCGCGAGCGCGATGTTCTTCGGCACCATCTCGCCCAGCAGCATGTGCAGATACGTCGCCAGGCTCAGCGCGATCACGAACGAGACCGCGTGCCCGGCGCCCTCCGGCACCCCCATCGCGTGGAACGCCGGCTCGAGCAGGTGCGCGATGGCCGGCTCGGCGACCACACCGAGCACCAGGGTGCACAGGGTGATGCCGAGCTGCGCGGCCGCCATCAGCGCGGACACGTGCTCCAGGCCCCACAGCACGCTCCTGGCGCGCCGGTCGCCCCGGTCGACGTGCGGCTCGATCTGGCTGCGGCGCACCGAGATCAGCGCGAACTCCGCGCCCACGAAGAACGCGTTGACGACGAGCGTCGCCAGACCGATCAGCAGCTGTATCGCGGTCATCGCCGGGCCCCCTCGTCGTTCGTGGAGCGCGTGTCCGCTGCGAGCGGCGCGCGCAGCTGGACGCGTGCCGCGCGGCGGCCGGTGGCGTCCAGCACCTCCATCCGCCAGCCGGCGACCTCGACGGTGTCACCGACCGCGGGTATCCGTCCCAGCTCCGTGGCCACGAGCCCGGCCAGGGTCTCGTAGGGCCCCTCCGGCGCGCGCAGGCCGACCCGCTCGAGCTGGTCCACGCGCGCGGAGCCGTCGGCCGAGTACAGGGCGTGGCCCTCCTCGTCCGTCCCGGCCCGGGCCAGGTCGGGGGTCTCATGGGGGTCGTGCTCGTCGCGCACCTCGCCGACGACCTCCTCGACGATGTCCTCCAGCGTGGCCACGCCGGCGGTGCCGCCGTACTCGTCGATCACCACGGCCATGGTGCGCCGGCCGGACAGCCGGTCCAGGAGACGGTCCACGGTGAGCGTCTCCGGGACGAGCAGCGGTTCGCGCATCAACTCGGACACGGGGACGCGCGCCCGGCGCTCCGCCGGCACCGCGAGGACGTCCTTGACGTGCGCCGTCCCGACGACCGAGTCGAGGGTGCCGCGGTAGACGGGGAACCGGGAAAGCCCCGTCGCCCTCGTCGCGTTGGCCACGTCCTCGCAGGTCGCCTGTACCTCAAGGGCGACGACCTGGACGCGCGGGGTCATCACGTTCTCCGCGGTGAGGTCGACGAGGTTGAGGGTGCGCACGAACAGCTCGGCCGTGTCGGGCTCCAGGGCACCCTCCTTGGCGGAGTGCCGGGCGAGCGCCGCGAGTTCCTGGGGACCGCGCGCGGACGCCAGCTCCTCGGCGGGCTCCAGGCCGATGCGGCGCACGAAGCGGTTGGCCGTGTTGTTGAGGTGCGTGATGAAGGGACGGAACGCGGCGCTGAACCAGCGCTGGGCGGTGCCCACCCGCTTGGCCACGGCCAGCGGCGAGGAGATCGCCCAGTTCTTGGGCACCAGCTCGCCGACCACCATCAGGAACACGGTGGACAACGCCGTACCGATCACCAGCGCCGCGGAGTGCGCCACGGAGTCGGAGGCGCCCAGGTCCTCGAGCGGGCCGGAGATCAGCGCGGCGATCGACGGCTCGGCGAGCATGCCGACCACGAGGTTGGTGACGGTGATGCCGAGTTGGGCGCCGGAGAGCTGGAAGGTCAGGTTCCGTACCGCCTTGAGCGCGCCCTGGGCGCCCCGCTCACCGCGCTCGACGGCCCGCTCCAGCTCGGCGCGCTCGACCGTGGTGAGGGAGAACTCGGCCGCGACGAAGGCACCGCAGGCGAGCGAGAGCAGGATCGCCGCGAGAAGGAGGAGCACTTCGGTCATCGGTTCACCTCCGTCCCATCGTCGGACAGGACGGGAACGAACGCGCGATGTCGCGTACTGGGAGGCTCGCCCATGGGCGGACGCACACAACCTTTCATGGAGACCGAGTGGCCCCTCAAGGGTAAAGGATCAGCAAAGCGATGGAGAAGGGGTTGTGGATCACCCTCCGTCGGGCCGCGCGAGCGGCTTCACCCAGCGCCGCCACCGCTCCTCGGGCGCGTACCCCGCGGCGCCCCACGCGTGCTGCGCCGTCTCGTTGCGCTGGAGCACCATCGCGTCGGCACGGCGCCCGCCGAGCCGCACGAATCGCGCCTCGGCGGCGGCCAGCAGCGCCGAGGCGATCCCCCGGCGGCGGCGGTCCGGGCGCACGGCCAGCCGGTACAGGTGGCAGCGCCAGCCGTCGAAGCCCGCGATCACGGTGCCGGCCAGCACGCCGTCCAGCTCGGCGAGGATCAGTGCCTCGGGGTCGCGCGCGACCAGCCGCTCCACCCCGGCCCGGTCGTCGCTGATGCTGGTGCCCTCGGCAGCAGACTTCCAGAAGTCCAGGACGTCGTCGAGATCCTCGGGCCCCGCGGCCCGTATGCGCAGCTCGCTCATGCGGTGATCACAGCACGCCCGCGCACGGCGAACACGTCATTTCGCGATCCGGACGCCGCGGCCGCCAACCGCCGTGCGGGTGCGGCCCGTGACCACGACGGCCACCCGTGGCCGCGCCCGCTCACTCGTGCGCGATCGCCTCCAGCACGTTCATGCGCGACGCCCGCAACGCCGGCAGCAGTGCCGCCGCGATCCCCACCACTGCCGAGCCGACGACGACCGCGACGACCGTGCCCCAGGGGATCGCCAGGGCGGTCATGCCCTGCAGGGCCAGGACCTGCTGGACGCACACGCCCCACACCAGACCCAGCGCCAGTCCGAGCACCGCGCCGAACACGGCGATCACCACCGACTCCAGCCGGATCATCCGCCGCAGCTGCCGCCGGGCCAGCCCGATGGCCCGCAGCAGCCCGATCTCCCGCGTGCGCTCCACGACCGACAGTGCGAGGGTGTTCACCACACCTAGCACCGCGATGATGATCGCCAGGCCCAGCAGGGCGTAGACGAGATAGAGCAGCACGGCGATCTGGTCGTGCACCAGCTCCTTGTAGTCGGCCTGGTCGCGTGCCTGCACCTGCGGATACGGGTCGAGCGCCCGCTCCAGCCGGTCGCGCATGTCGTCCGCGCCGGTGCCCTCCGCCGCGTTGACGTACAGCGCGGAGTCCTGTCCGCCCGGCACGTACCTCTCGACCGTGGCGATGCCGAGGAAGAGGCCGCCCTGCATGCCGAAGCCCTCACCGCCCTCCATGTCGGTGAGGGCGCCCACCGTGAGCTCGGTGCGCTGCCGGCCGGGGAACTCCACCGGGACGCGGCTGCCGACGCGCACGTCGTGCTCGCGGGCGAAATCGGCGTCCATGGCGATGCTGCCCTCCGCCAGGGCTGCCGCCGTGCCGCCGCTCGCGTACGTGATCCGGGCGACGTCGTCGACCCGGTCGTCGTAGCCGGCGGCCGTGGTCTCGATGCGCTCGCCGTCCGGCAGGGTCACCGCCACCGGCGCGAACCGCTGCCGGACCACCAGCCCCACGCCCTCGGTGTCCCGCACCCGGTCGGTGACCTCCTGGGAGAAGGGCAGGAAGTTCGCGTTCTGGACCACGAAGTCCGCGCCCAGCGTCCGGTCGATCTGCCGGTCGAAGGAGCGGGACATGGAGGCGCTGGCCACCGACATGCCGCCGACCAGGGCCAACCCCACCATGAGCGCGGCCGCGGTGGCGCCCGTGCGGCGGGGGTTGCGCAGGGCATTGCGCTGGCTCATCCGCCCGACGGGGCCGAACAGCGCGGGGAAGGCCCCGCCCAGCACCCGGATCACCGGCCGGACCAGCAGCGGGCCGGCGATCACCGTGGCGATCAGCGTGAGGACGACCCCCAGCCCCAGCAGGGACGCGGCCGTCGAGGTCTCGCCCGCGACCGCGCAGCCCACCAGTGCGGCCGCGCCGAGCGCACCGACGACGCCACCCACGACCGCACGGGTGCGCAACGGCCGACCCGTCCCGGCGATCTCGGCGTCCGTGAGCGCGGCCATGGGTGACACGCCGGCCGCGCGGCGCGCCGGGAGATAGGCCGCCACGAAGGTCACCCCGACGCCCACGGCGTACGCCGTGACGGGAGTGACCCAGCCGATGACCATCTCCGCGGTCCTGAGATTCATGCCGAACGCGCCCATGAGCCGGATCAGCCCGGCCGCCAGGCCGATGCCGGCCGCCAGGCCCAGTGTGGAGCCCACCAGGCCGAGCAGGACCGCCTCGGTGAGCACCGAACGCCGCACCTGCCGCCGATCGGCGCCGAGCGCCCGCAGCAGACCCAGTTCACGGGTGCGCTGCGCGATCAGCATCGAGAAGGTGTTGACGATCAGGAAGATGCCGACCAGCACGGCGATGCCCGCGAAACCGAGCATCACGTACTTGATCACGTCCAGGAACCCGCCGAGCTCGTCGGCGGCCGTCTTCGCCTGTTCGTCGGCCGTCCGGATCCCGTAGTCGCCGGTGCCGAGCTCGGCGGTGACACGCCGCGCGAGTTCGGTGTCCCTCACGCCCGGCGCCGCCTGGACCGAGATGCTCGTGGCCCGGTCCGCCGATCCCAGGAGCCGTTCGGCGGCGATCGCGGGGTCGAGGTAGACCAGCGCCGCCCCGGGGTTGGTGGTGGTGAACGTGGCGATGCCGACGACCTCGACCCGCAGCGTGCCCGGTTGCGCCTGCACGGACAGCCGGTCCCCGATCCGGATGTCCTTGCTGTCGGCGGTGTCCGCGTCGACGACGGCCTCACCGGCACCGCGCGGGGCCCGGCCGGAGGTGAGCTCCACGACGCTGCGCTCCGAGACGTACCAGTCCGTCGCGATGGTGGGGGCCCCGGTGGTCGAGCCGACCGACTCGTTGTCGCCGTCGACCACGGTGATGTTGTCCACCTCGACGTCCGCGTGGGCCGACGCGACCCCGTCGATGCCGGTCAGCCGCTCGGTGAGCGAGGCCGGCAGGGTTCGCACGGCACCGGTGGGCACGGACGCGTCGAGGTCGTCGCGGGGCTCGACCGTCACGTCGGCGGAGCTCGAGGCGAACAGCCGGTCGAAGGTGCGCGAGACCGTGTCGGAGAAGATCAGGCTGCCCGCGACGAACGCCACGGACAGCACCACGGCCAGCGCGGACAGCACCAGTCGTCCCTTGTGCGCCAGGAAACTCCTGAGTGTCGCCCTGAGCACGGCTGCCTCAGTCCTCGTCGCCGGTGACCACGCCGCCGCGGCCGGCGTCCGCGCCGCGGGCCGCCCGGTCGTTCGGCGCCCGGGAGGCGTCGTCCGTTCCGGCGTCCCCGCTCTGCACGCGGATCACGTCGAAGCGCTTCATGCGCTCCAGCACGGCTTCCGCCGTCGGCCGCGGCATCTCGTCGACGATCCGGCCGTCCGCCAGGAACAGCACCAGGTCGGAGTGGGCCGCGGCGCCCGGGTCGTGCGTCACCATTACGACCGTCTGGTGGAGCTGGTCCACGGCCTCGCGCAGGATGCCCAGGACCTCGAGCCCGGCACGCGAGTCCAGATTGCCGGTCGGCTCGTCCGCGAAGATCAGTTCGGGCCGCGAGGCCAGTGCCCGCGCACAGGCCACGCGCTGCTGCTGTCCGCCGGACAGCTGCGCGGGCCGGTGCTTGAGCCGGCCCCTGAGCCCCAGCGTGTCGATGACCTCGTCCAGCCACTTCTGGTCGGGCCTGCGGCCCGCGATGTCCATCGGCAGCGTGATGTTCTCCAGCGCGTTCAGGGTCGGGATGAGGTTGAACGACTGGAACATGAAGCCGACGCGGTCGCGCCGCAAACGGGTCAGCTCACGCTCCCTCAGGCCCGTGATCTCCGTGTCGCCGAGCCACACCTGTCCGGCCGAGACGGTGTCGAGCCCCGCAAGGCAGTGCATCAGCGTGGATTTCCCCGACCCCGAGGGGCCCATGACCGCGGTGAACCGCCCGCGCGCGATGTCCACGTCCACCGAGTCCAGGGCGAGCACGGCGGTCTCGCCCGAGCCGTACGCCTTGGTCAGGCCGCGGGCGCGGGCGGCGATCCCATCACCCGGCGCGAGGCCGGGGGCGTGCTGGGCAGCAGGTGAGGACAAGGCCCGCCTCCTCCGTGAGGGCGTCACGTGGTACTCGTCGCGCCCGAGGGTAGTGTGACCCGGCCCAGAGCCGGTATCCCCCCTGGGTTCCGGCGGGTCTCCGTCTCAGGTCGGGTCCCCCTCATCGATGTAAGGGGCACCTTCCTCGCGGGGCGCGAGACGCCCTTGCCGGTGCTAGCGTCCCCGCGCTAGCTTCGAGGCATGGCGAAGACCCAGCTGAACGTGCGCGTCGACGAGGGCACCGCCCGCGCGGCGCGGGAACGGGCCCTGGCCCGTGGGATGAGCGTGAACCGCTACATCGAGGAGCTGGTCCGGCAGGACGCCGGGGAGGTCGGCCACACCTTCGTGGAGGCCGCCGCCGACTTCATGAAGCAGTACGCCTCCGTCTTCGCCGAGGAGTACGACGGGGCCGCCGCCCCTGCGCGAACGGCGCCGGCGGCACAGGACCGCGAGGGTCGTCGCTGAGCCGTTGAACGACCTCAGGATCGACCTCGCCTGGCTGCTCATGCTCGCCGAGCAGCAGACACCCGGAGACCCCCAGGTCACCGACTGGGGAGCCCTCGTCGCCGCCGTCGCGCGGCACCGGGCCGAGATCTTCGGCGTCCCCGTCTACGACACCCCTCACGCCCGCGCCGCCGCACTGCTCCAGCAGCTGATCCACGTCCCCGCGCTGGAACGCTCCAACGCCCTGTTCGCCTCGGCCGTGGCCTATGCCTACCTGGTGGCGAGCGGCCTTAAGATCGTGACCTCGCCCGAGCAGGTCCGCGACCTGGCGCTGCTGGTCAAGAGCGGCGAGGCGTCCGTTCACGACATCGCGGCGGAGCTGCGCCGCTGGAGCGAGTGATCGGCGCCCTCGGCGGTCAGCGCGGTGGGGTCGTGGCGTCCGTGAGCGGCCGCCACGCGGTCCCGATGACGCAGTACGAGGTGGGCAGTGCCGGCCCGCTCTCCGGCATCAGCATCGTGCGGTAGGGGCCGAGTTCGAACCCCGCCTCGCGCAGCGCGCCCACCGGGTCCCGCGACACGTGGCAGCCGCCGGCCAGAGGTGGCCACACCGTCCGGTCCAGGGCGCGCTGGGTGAGGCGCATGACCCGACCGCCGCCCCGCCCGTGTTCGAAGAACCGCAGCTGCCCGCCGGGACGCAGCACCCGCCTGAGCTCGGCGAGCGCCCGCGGAACGTCCCGAACGCTGCACAGCACCAGCGAGACCACCGCCGCGTCGAACGCCTCGCTCTTGACCGGCAGCGCCTCCGCCACGCCCGGCGCCACGTCCACCGGCACCTGGGCGCGCAGGGCCGCCTCCACGGCCAGCCGGCGCAGGTCCCGTTCCGGTTCGATGGCGACGACCTCCGAGACGGCGCCCGGGTAGTGCGCGAAGTTCAGTCCGTTGCCCGCGCCCACCTCGATCACCCGCCCGGACAGCCCGCCGAGCAGCCTCCGGCGCACCCCCGCCATGCCCATCCGCGACTCGGCGGCGACACTGACCCGGGCGTAGTAGCGGGCGAACAGCGGGTGGTGCACGGGATCCGGAGCCTGCTGACCGGAGCCACGGAACCGCAGCGGCATGAGGACCTCCCCCGGGACGGGCCTTACCGCGATTCTCCCCCCGTACGGGCCCGTTGCACCCCTGCCGGCGACGCCGGGGTCAGGGCGCCTCGCGCACCCGGAAGGCCTCGGCGTCCCATGTGCCGTCCAGGCGGGGCGCCAGCCAGTGCGGCGCCGCAGAGCGGAACCCGGCGGGATCCAGCGACGCCGCCCCCTCGGGCACCGCGCCCAGCACCGGTACCCCGGACACGTCCGGAAGGTCCAGCAGATTGCAGCGCGAGGCCAGATCGGGCGCCGCGGGCCAGCTGCCGATCACGATGCCCAGCGGATCGACGCTCCGGGACCTCAGCTCCCGCACCGTCAGCTCCGTGACGTTCAGGGTGCCGAGGCCCGCTGCCGCCACGACCAGCACCGGCGCCGCGAGCAGCGCCGCCGTGTCGGCCAGCGTCCCGCCAGCCGCGTCGAAGCGGACCAGCAGTCCGCCCGCGCCCTCGACCAGCACCAGATCATGCTCGGTGGCCAGCTTGGCGGCCCGCTCCGCGACCTCGTGCGGGTGCACGGGTGCCCTGCCCGCCCTGCGGGCCGCCGTCCCGGGTGCCAAGGGCTCCGGGAACCGGGCGACCTCGGCCGCCGTCACGGCACCGGCCAGCCGCACCACCTCCTCGGCGTCCCCCGGCTCGTCGGGGCCCACACCCGTCTGCGCCGCCTTCAGCACGGCCACCGAACGGCCCGCCGCCAGCGCCGTGGCGGCGACCGCGGCCGTCACCACCGTCTTGCCGACCTCGGTCCCTGTGCCCGTGATCACCAGTACCGGCATGTCATCCCTCCCGCGCCGCCGCGCACACCGCGCGGGCGATCCGCGCCACGTCCGCGTCACCCGTGACGTACGGCGGCATGGTGTAGATCAGATCGCGGAACGGCCGCAGCCACACGCCCTCGCGTACCGCCGCGCGAGTCGCCGCCCCCATGTCCACGGCGTGATCGAGCTGCACCACCCCGATGGCCCCGAGCACCCGCACGTCGCGGACCCCCGGCAGCTCGGCCGCGGGCGCCAGCCCGTCCCGGAGCCCCGCCTCGATCCGCTTGACCTCGGCGAGCCAGTCCTGCCCGAGCAGCAGCTCGATCGAGGCGCAGGCCACGGCCGCCGCCAGCGGATTGCCCATGAACGTCGGACCGTGCGCCAGCACCGGCACCTCCCCGCGCGAGATGCCGTCGGCCACCCTCGATGTGCACAGCGTCGCCGCCATCGTCAGATAACCGCCGGTCAGCGCCTTGCCCACGCACATCACATCCGGTGTCACGGCCGCGTGACCCGCCGCGAACAGGGCGCCCGTACGGCCGAACCCGGTGGCGATCTCGTCGAACACCAGCAGCACGTCGTGCGCGTCGCACGCCTCGCGCAGCACCCGCAGGTAAGCGGGGGAGTGGAAGCGCATCCCGCCCGCGCCCTGCACCACCGGCTCCACGATCACCGCGGCCAGCTCACCGGCGTGCCGCGCGATCAGCTCCCGCAGGTGCTCGGCGTACGACTCCTCGTACCCGGCGGGCGGGGCGTCGGCGAAGACCTGACGCGGCAGCACCCCGCTCCACAGCTCGTGCATCCCGCCCTCGGGGTCGCACACCGACATCGGCTGCCACGTGTCACCGTGGTAGCCGCCCCGCCAGGTCAGCAGCCGCCGCTTCTCCGGCCGGCCCAGGGAACGCCAGTACTGGAGGCACATCTTGACGGCGACCTCGACCGACACCGACCCCGAGTCGGCGAGGAACACGTGCTCCAGGCCGTCCGGCGACATGTCGACAAGGAGTTTCGCGAGCCGTACCGCGGGCTCGTGGGTGAGCCCGCCGAACATCACGTGGCTCATGCGCGCGAGCTGCTCGCGCGCCGCCTCGTTCAGCACCGGGTGGTTGTAGCCGTGGATGGCCGACCACCAGGACGACATGCCGTCGACCAGTTCGCCCGAGCCGTCGGCCGGCTTGAGCCGCACACCGCTCGCCGACTCCACGACGAGCGGTTTCTGACGGCCCGGCATGGGCCCGTACGGGTGCCAGACGTGCCGCCGGTCCAGCTCCAGCAGCTCGGTGACGGACCGCTCACGCATTGGGCGCGAGGTCCGTTCCGGCGCCGCGCCGGCGCACGGCCACCAGGTCGGGGCGCGGGCCGTCGGCCGCCCGCACGCTCTCCCCGGCCGTGTCCGCGCACGAGCCGGCGCCCTCCGGCACCGAACCGCACACGCCGCCGCCCTGGTGCGAGCCGCAGCCCTCGCCGTCCTCGTGGGAGCCGCAACCACCCGTGTGCCCGCCGCAACCGCCCGCGCGGTGCTCGGGCAGGGTCACCTCGCCGGTGCCCTCCACCTCGAAGCCGGCGTCGGCGATCATCTCCAGGTCCGCCCTGCCGGCCTGGCCCTCGCTGGTGAGGTAGTCGCCGAGGAAGATCGAGTTGGCCAGGTGCAGGGCGAGCGGCTGCAGGGTGCGCAGGTGCACCTCGCGCCCGCCCGCGATCCGTACCTCGACGTCCGGGCAGGCGAACCGCACCATCGCGAGGATCCGCAGGCAGCGCTGCGGGGTGAGGTTCCACTCCTTGCCGAGCGGCGTGCCCTCGAACGGGATCAGGAAGTTCACCGGTACCGAGTCCGGGTCCAGCTCGCGCAGCGAGAACACCACGTCGACCAGGTCCTCGTCGCTCTCGCCCATGCCCGCGATCAGACCGGAGCAGGCCGACAGCCCCGCCGCGTGCGCCTTCCGCACGGTGTCCACGCGGTCGGCGTAGGTGTGCGTGGTGGTGATCTCGCCGTAGGTGCCCTCGGAGGTGTTGAGGTTGTGGTTGTAGGCGTCCGCGCCCGCCTCGCGCAGCCGCTCGGCCTGGCCGTCGGAGAGCAGGCCGAGGCAGGCGCACACCTCGACACCCTCGTTCTGCTCCTTGATCGCCTTGATCGTGTCGGAGACCCGGTCCACGTCACGGTCGGTCGGACCGCGCCCGCTGGCCACCAGGCACACCCGCTTGGCACCGCCCGCGAGACCGGCGGCGGCCGCCTTCGACGCCTGGTCCGGCTTGAGCCAGGTGTACTTCAGGATCTCGGCCTTGGAGCCCAGCCGCTGGGAGCAGTAGGAGCAGTCCTCGGGGCACAGGCCGGACTTGAGGTTGACGAGATAGTTGAGTTTCACCCGCCGTCCGAACCAGTGCCGGCGCACCTTCCCGGCCGCGGCCACCACATCGAGCAGGTCGTCGTCGGACGTCGCGAGGACGGCCAGCGCTTCCTCACGGCTCGGCGTCTCGCGCCGAAGCCCCTTGTCCACCAGCGTGTTCAGCAGGTCCATGAGAGCCGATCCTGTCCTACTCGGCCGCCTCCGGCCAAGGAGAGTTCGTACAACAGAGGCGCTTGGAGGTGTGGGTATTGCCACACGGTGGTCCGGCGGTGGTCCCGCTAGTGTCTGTGCACTGCCTACAAAACCGCTGGAGGACCCGTGGCGTTCGGCTGGATCGACGCGCAGGCGGAACGGCGCCGCCGTGCCGGACTCGTACGGACCCTGCGCCCGCGCCCCGCCGAGACTCCGCTCCTCGACCTTGCGAGCAACGACTACCTGGGGCTGGCCCGGCACCCGGAGGTCACCGAGGCCGCGGCCCGGGCCGCGCGCACCTGGGGCGGCGGGGCTACGGGGTCGCGGCTGGTCACGGGCACCACCGAACTGCACACCGAACTGGAGCGGGAGCTGGCCGCCTTCTGCGGGTTCGAGGCGGCCCTGGTCTTCTCGTCCGGTTACGCGGCCAACCTCGCCGCGGTCACGGCGCTGGCCCCGCACGGTTCGCTCGTCGTCTCGGACGCGGGCAACCATGCCTCGCTGATCGACGGCTGTCGGCTGGCCCGGGGGACCACCCAGGTCGTGGCGCACGCCGAACCCGACGCCGTGCGCAAGGCCCTGGGCGCGCACGACGGACCGGCCGTCGCCGTGTCCGACACGGTGTTCTCGGTGGATGGCGACGCCGCCCCGCTGGCCGGGCTCGCCGAGGCGTGCCGGGAGCACGGGGCGGGGCTGGTGCTCGACGACGCCCACGGTCTCGGGGTCCTGGGCGACGGCGGCCGCGGCGCCCCGTACGCGGCGGGACTCGCGGGCGCCGAGGACGTGGTCGTGACGGTCACGCTGTCGAAGTCGCTCGGCAGCCAGGGCGGGGCCGTGCTGGGTTCGGCCCGGGTGGTCGAGCACCTGGTCAACGCCGCGCGGACGTTCATCTTCGACACCGGCCTGGCCCCCGCGGCGGCGGGCGCCGCGCTGGCGGCGCTGCGGCTGCTGGGCCGCGAGCCGCAGCGGGCGGCGCGGGCGGGCGCGGTCGCGCGTGAACTGCACGAGCGGCTGACGGCCGCGGGTCTGGAAGCGGTGCGTCCGGACGCCGCGGTCGTCTCCGTGCGCGCGTCGTCCCCGGAGGAGGCCGTGCGATGGGCGGCCGACTGCCGGGCGGCCGGCCTGTCCGTGGGCTGCTTCCGTCCTCCTTCCGTGCCCGACGGCATCTCACGGCTCAGGCTGACCGCCCGCGCGGACCTCTCCGGGGCCGAGATCGATCGTGCTGTACGGGTGATCGGCGAGACGCGACCATGAGTCGGCGTGGCACGGCCGTGCGTCGCTGATCAGGGATCGGTTACCAGGTCAGCGGACCGCGGCCACGAAGTCCGCCCAGCTCCCGGGGGAGAAGAGCAGCGCCGGGCCGGCCGGGTCCTTGGAGTCGCGCACGGCGAGCAGGCCGGCCCAGGGGCCGCCGGCCGGGCGGGCGGTCTCGACGCAGTTGTTCGCGCCCGTGCTGTAGCTGCTGCGCAGCCACCGCACGCCGTGCAGTTCGGTGCTGGAAGGGATGGTCCGAGGCGGTGCAGGCATCATGCCTCCTTACACGCCGGCAGCAGTCCCGGCGATGAAATCCAACGATTCCTCGGGTGAAAGGGCGTGGACCGAAAGGGCGTTGAAGGCCTCCACGTAGGCCTGGAGGTCTTCTTTCCGCTCGAGATAGAGGCTACTCGTCAAGTGGTCGAGAACAACAACGTCCAGATCAGAAGTGCGCGAAAATGAGAAGATGACGAAAGGGCCGGTCACGCCGATGTGTGCTCCGGCGCTGAACGGCAGGACCTGGAGCCGTACGTGGGGCAGGCGCGCCGCCTCCACCAGCCGCTCCAGCTGCCGGGCCAGCACGCCCGGGCCGCCCACCTCCCGGTGCAGCACCGCCTCGTCGAGGACCGCGCTCAGCTCCAGCGGCGGATCCATGCGCAGCACGTCCTGCCGGGCCAGCCGCACCTCCACCAGGGTGTCCAGCCGCTCCTCGGACACGCCCTCCAGCGCGGCCCGCGTCACCGCACGCGCGTACTCCGGCGTCTGGAGCAGTCCGGGGACCACGGTGGTCTCCAGGGTGCACATCGCGCTCGCCTGGGACTCCAGGCTGATGAAGTCGCGGTAGGTCGGCGGCAGTACCCCGCGGTACGCGTGCCACCAGTGGTGCCGGCCGCCGCTGTCGTCGCAGCCCGCCAGGACCAGCAGGAGTTCCCGCAGTTGACGGTCGGCCACGCCGTACGCGTCGAGCAGTGACCGCACGTCGGCCGGTTTCACCCCGCTCGTACCGGTCTCGATGCGGCTCACCTTGGACTGGTGCCAGCCCACCAGCCGGGCCGCCTCACCGCTGGTGAGCCCCGCCGAGGTGCGCAGGGCGCGCAATTCGGCGCCCAGTTTCCGGCGGCGCACCGCGGGACCGTGCTGCATGGGCCTCTCCTTACTCCTTCCGGGCCGCCCGCATACGGTCTCGCGTCGCAGAGTTCACCGCTTTGAGCGACAGATATATGCATATCTTGGTGGATCGGCGCCCTTCACCCTGCGGTGATGGCAGTCTGGCGACGAAGCACCAGTGCGGGACCGTACTCGAACCAACCGCTCCGTGTCGGACTGCGGTCCCGTGGGAAAGGGACGACGTCGCCATGGCAGACCATCTGGAAGCATCCGTCACTCTGCCGAGCGAGCCGGCCTCGGTCTCCGCGGCCCGTGCCCATGTGGTGGGCACGCTGGCGGAATGGGGCCTGCCGACGGACACGGACGTGTCCGACACGGTGCGGCTGATCGTCTCCGAACTCGCCACGAACGCCGTACAGCACACCTTCGGGCAGTCGCCCACCTTCACGGTGGACATCACCCTGGACCGTGACGAACGGTTGTGCGTCGGGGTCACCGACAGCCACCCCCGGCTGCCCAGGCGACTGCCCGCGGCAGTCCAGCAGGACAACGGCCGCGGACTGGTGATCATCCGCTGGCTGACCGCGGAGTGCGGCGGCAGACTGCGAATCCGCCCCACGCGCGAGGGCGGCAAGACGATCTCCGTCGAGATCCCGTGGACGATCCCGGCGCCCGGCGAGCCGGTCGCGGCCGACCCGGCCACACCGGCCCCCGCCCCGTCCGAACGCGACCTGGCCGAACCGGTCTCCGCGGCGGGCCAGCAGGAGCCGTAGCCGGGTCGGCGTGGCAGCACGGCGCTACGGAAGCACGGAAGGGCGGCGGCACGGGCCGGGCCCGCCGACCGGTTGCGGTCGGGGCCGACTCGGTGAGGGCCCGTTGCGGCGCCGGCAGGGGCCGCCCGTACGGACGGCGCGGACCCGCCCCGGGCGGGCGCCGTCCAGCGGGCCTGCGGGACGAGTGCCCGTGGGGCCGGAATGCCTGGCACGCCGACGAGCGGCCGCCCCCGTGTCGCGGTGAGCAGGAGCCGGGACACGGCGTGGGCGGTCCCGGCCGCGGCACAGCGCGCCCCGGGCGTCGGTCTCCGGGACGCGGACTTCCGGCCGGGCGGCGGACCCCCGGCGTTCCGCCGCCCTCGTGGGCTACTTGACCCGGCCGTACCAGACGCTGCGGGTCCAGATCTTCTGGAGGCGCACCACGTCCCCGGTCTTGGGCGCGTGCCAGATCTTGTCCTTGCCCGCGTAGATACCGACGTGGTACACGTTCCGGCCCGAGTGGAAGAAGACCAGGTCCCCCCTCTTGCGGCTCTTGGAGGAGATGTGGCGGGTCTTGTTGTACTGCTGGGCCGCCGTACGCGGCAGCTTCTTGCCGGCCTTCTTGAACGAGTACAGGGTGAGGCCCGAGCAGTCGAACCTGTACGGTCCGGTGGCCCCCCACTTGTAGGGCGCGCCCTTCTTGGAGGCGGCGACCTGGAGGGCCTTGGCCGCCGGGGTGGCGGCCGCCGCCTCGGAGGCGACACCGGGGACCGCGATCGAACCGCCCACGGCGGCGAGGGTGAGGGCCGAGGCCGTGCCGGCCCGGGCCATGAGAGACGGGACACGATTGAGCGCAGACATGCGCAACCCTTCGTCAGCCGCCTGTGAAGGATGACCTGTCGGATTCGGGCTGGCGAAGTTGCCCGGCCGCACGAGTGCGGCTTCACCCCAAGGGCTGCTCGGAACGGACGTCCCGGCGACCCGTCGTGCTCGGGTCCTCCACTCCTGCCGATCCACTCCTGTCGACCGGTCATCCGGGCGGCGGCAGGACTCGGCGTCCGCCCGGATCGCCCCGCCGCGGCGGCGGGGTCTTGTCGTCAGTCAGGGATCTTGACTCATGGCCGGCCCGAAATCCCAACGGAACCGGGGATTTGTGTTGTTACTCACCACTCACCCGTTCGGGTGGACACCCGCATGTTCGAGTCTCCGTCCAGGCCTCCGAGGACCCTCCAACCAGCGGTGAAATGCCCCATTCCGTCTTCGGTCCCGGCGCATTGCGCAACTCCGGCGCCCCGAAAACAGCAGGTTCGTCTACGCCGCATGGGGGTAAGCCGTTTGGTCCGTTTCAACTCCGGTCCGCACGTGCCGCCGTCGCGGCCCGCCGCCCGGACCGGTACGGGCGTCAACCGGTGCTGCCCGGTGGCAGGGTGACGCGGGCCGTGCGCCGCTCGCCGTCCAGCACTCGCAGCGCCCGCGCCAGGGTCTCGGCGTGCAGTTCGGTCTCCCCGCGCCGGTGCATCACGGTCAGTGCGTCCCGCAGCGCGACGGCCTTGCCGACCAGCGCCTGTGCGGCGCGCAGTCCGCGATAGGTGTCGCCGGGCGAGGCCGGGTTGATCCGGCCCACCAGGTCGACGACCTCCAGGTAACGGTCGATCAACTCCGCCTCGGCGCGGGTGAGCGCCGGCAGCGGGGGCAGCTCGGGCGGCAGCATCGACGGCTCACCGCCCGCCGGCGGCAGGACGCGCGCCGCCGCGGTCGGGCACGATCCGGTCCACCAGGCCGTGCTCCACCGCCGCCCGCGCGTCGAGCACCGTGTCGCGCTCGACGTCCGCGCGGACCTGCTCCGGACTGCGGCCCGTGTGCCGGACGAGGATCTCCTCCATGCGGGCCCGAACACGCGTCAGTTCCCCGGCTGCGGCGGCGAGGTCGCTCGCCCGGCCCTCGATCGGCTCGGGCGCCTCCGGCTGACGCAGCACCAGCCGTGCCCCGGGCAGCACCCATCGCTTCCCCGGGGTGCCCGAAGCCAGCAGCAGGGCGGCGGTTCCGTCCGCCTGCCCCAGGCAGACGGTCTCCACGTCGCAGGTCACGTAGCGCATCGTGTCGTAGATCGCCGACATGGCGTGGAAGGAGCCGCCGGAAGAGTTGACGTAGAGCGAGATGTCCCGCTCGGGGGCCTGGTGCTCCAGGTACATGAACTGCGCCAGCACGTCGTTCGCGGAGGTCTCGTCGATCCGGGTGCCGAGGAGGACGATCCGCTCCTTGAGCAGCTTCGCGTACGGATCCGTGGTGCGGTGCCCGAGCGGCGCGCGTTCGGTGAACTCGGGCAGGACGTGGCGGGCGGACGGCGGGGCGGCGGGCGGTCGGGTCATGGGAACCCCCTCCTCGTGGGCGGAGCTGTCTCCGGCGCGGTACACGGCCTGTCTGTAAAAAATGTACAGGATGTACGTGACGTTATGATGGGCGCATGGCCTACGAGATTCCGGTGACCCAAGCCAGGGCTGAGCTCGCCGACCTGATCAACCGGGTGGTGTACGGCGGTGAGCGCGTGGTGGTCACCCGCCACGGAAAGCCTCTCGTCGCCCTTGTCTCCGCCGACGACCTGCGGCGAATCGAAGAACGCCAGGAGGTGCGGGACGCGCCGGAACCGGTCGGCGAGCAGGTGGTCAGCACGGTCGCCGGCGTCAGCGGAGCCGCCCCGTCCGCTCCCCGCGAACAGCAGCGCTTCGGCATCGCCGCCGAGCACCGTGGGACGGCCCCCTCGTAGGCGGCCTCGGCGACCGGCGACGGGCGACCGGCGGCGGGACGAACGGGCGGTGCGGGCTCACGCCCGGCCGCCGGTGCCGCCGCACGCCCGGTCCCCGGTGCGGCGGTCCCCGTACGCCGCCGCCCCCGACGTGGCGCCCCGTGGCGGCCTGCGGGCCCGGACGGCGACGGACCGGCCCGACCGGGTGGCCGGACCCCGCCGTCCGTCCCCCGCGCGCCGCGACGCCGCGCGGTTAACGTCCCCGAAACGCCGCCCCACTAGCGTGCCCCTCCACGCCGCCGGGGACGACGCCCGGTGGCCGGGCCAACCGGACCCGCACGTCCGGAGCGAGGACGGTGAGGTGCACCGTGCGTCTGACGCCGCACGAGCAGGAGAGGCTGCTCATCCACGTCGCGGCCGACGTGGCCGCCGGGCGCCGCGCCCGCGGGCTGAGGCTCAACCACCCGGAGGCGGTCGCCCTCATCACGTCGCACGTCCTGGAAGGCGCCCGTGACGGCCGGACCGTCGCCGAACTCATGGCGTCCGGGCGCACCCTGCTCACCCGGGACGACGTCATGGAGGGCATCCCCGAGATGATCCACGACGTCCAGGTGGAGGCGACCTTCCCGGACGGCACCAAGCTCGTCACCGTCCATGATCCGATCGTCTGAGGAGAGCCGCCTTCGTGATCCCCGGAGAGGTCCTCTTCGCCGACGACCCGATCGTCTGCAACACCGGCCGCGAGGTCACCCGCCTCACCGTCCTCAACGCCGCCGACCGGCCCGTCCAGGTCGGCTCCCACTACCACTTCGCCGAGGCCAACCCGGGCCTGGAGTTCGACCGGACCGCCGCCCGGGGCAGACGGCTGAACGTCGCCGCGGGGACCGCCGTGCGCTTCGAGCCCGGCATCCCGGTCGAGGTCGAGCTCGTGCCGCTCGCCGGCGCCCGGCTCGTGCCGGGACTCCGCGGCGAGACCGGAGGCGCCCTCGATGCCTGAGCTCTCCCGCGCCGCCTACGCCGACCTGTTCGGCCCGACGACCGGCGACCGCATCCGGCTCGCCGACACCGATCTGCTGATCGAGATCGAGGAGGACCGCTGCGGCGGCCCCGGACGCGCCGGCGACGAGGCGGTGTTCGGCGGCGGCAAGGTCATCCGCGAGTCCATGGGCCAGTCGCGCGCCACACGGGCGGACGGCACCCCGGACACCGTCGTCACCGGCGCCGTGATCGTCGACCACTGGGGGATCGTCAAGGCCGACGTCGGCATCCGGGACGGCCGGATCACCGGCATCGGCAAGGCCGGCAACCCCGACACCATGGACGGCGTCCATCCGGACCTCGTTCTCGGTCCCGAGACCGAGATCATCGCCGGGAACGGGCGGATCCTCACCGCCGGTGCCGTCGACGCCCATGTGCACTTCATCTGCCCGCAGATCGCCGACGAGGCCCTGGCCTCCGGCGTCACCACCCTGGTCGGCGGGGGCACCGGGCCCGCCGAGGGTTCCAAGGCCACCACGGTCACCCCCGGGCCCTGGCACCTGGCGCGGATGCTGGAGGCGATGGAGGCCCACCCGCTGAACATCGGCCTGCTCGGCAAGGGCAACACCGTCTCCCACGAGGCGATGCTCTCGCAGATCCGTGGCGGCGCGGTCGGGCTGAAGCTGCACGAGGACTGGGGCTCGACCCCGGCCGTCATCGACGCGTCCCTGACCGTCGCCGAGCGGACCGGTATCCAGGTCGCCATCCACACCGACACCCTCAACGAGGCCGGTTTCGTGGGCGACTCGCTCGCCGCGATCGCCGGGCGCGGCATCCACGCCTACCACACCGAGGGCGCGGGCGGCGGCCACGCGCCGGACATCATGACCGTGGTCTCGGAGCCGCACGTGCTGCCCAGCTCGACCAACCCCACCCGGCCTTTCACCGTCAACACCGCCGAGGAACACCTCGACATGCTGATGGTGTGCCACCACCTCAACCCGGCGGTGCCCGAGGACCTGGCGTTCGCCGAGTCCCGGATCCGGCCCTCCACCATCGGAGCCGAGGACGTCCTGCACGACCTCGGCGCGATCTCGATCATCTCCTCCGACTCCCAGGCCATGGGCCGGGTCGGCGAGGTGATCATGCGGACCTGGCAGACCGCCCACGTGATGAAGAGGCGCCGCGGGGCCCTCCCCGGCGACGGGCGCGCGGACAACCTCCGGGTGCGTCGCTATGTCGCCAAGTACACCGTCAACCCGGCCCTGGCCCAGGGCCTCGCCCGTGAGATCGGGTCCGTGGAGAGCGGCAAACTGGCCGATCTGGTGCTGTGGGAACCGGCGTTCTTCGGTGTGAGGCCCCACCTCGTGCTCAAGGGCGGCCAGATCGCCTACGCGCAGATGGGCGACGCCAACGCCTCCATCCCGACACCGCAGCCGGTGCTGCCCCGGCCGATGTACGGGGCGATCGGGCGGGCGCCCGCCGCCAACTCGGTCACCTTCGTCGCCCCGCTCGCCCTCGAGGACGGGCTCCCGGAGCGGCTCGGACTCGGCAAACGGTTCGTGGCCATCGAGTCGACGCGCGGCGTGACCAAGGCCGACATGCGGGAGAACGACGCCCGGCCCGACGTGCGCGTCGACCCCGACAGCTTCGCCGTGCGCATCGACGGGGAACTCGTCGAGGCCATGCCGGCCGACGAACTGCCCATGGCCCAGCGCTACTTCCTGTTCTGAAGGCGGTTCCGTGTCACGCGCCGCACTGCTCGTCCTGGCCGACGGCCGCTTCCCGGCCGGCGGACACGCCCATTCCGGCGGCGCCGAGGCCGCGGTCGGTGCCGGGCGGATCACCGGGGCGGCGAGCCTGGAGGACTTCTGCCGGGGCCGGCTGCACACCACGGGCCTGGTGTCGGCCGCGCTCGCGGCAGCCGCGGCACTGGGCGCGGATCCCGTGCTGCTCGACGAGGCGGCGGACGCCCGCACCCCGTCCCCCGCCCTGCGTACCGCCGCACGCAGACTGGGCCGGCAACTGCTGCGTGCGGCCCGCGCCACCTGGCCCTCGCCCGAACTCGACGCACTGGCGCAGCGGTTCCCCAAAGGCGCCCATCAACCCGTGGTCCTCGGACTCACGGCGCGGGCGGCCGGACTCGGTCCCGACGACGCGGCGCACTGCGCGGTGTACGAGAGCATGGGCGGTCCCGCCACGGCCACGGTGCGGCTGCTGAGCCTCGATCCCCTCGACGCGACGGGGATCCTGGCGCGGCTGGCCCCCGAGGCGGACCGGATCGCCGACCGGGCGGTCGAGGCGGCCCGGCGGGTGGCCGACGAGGGCATCGGCGCGCTGCCCGCCGCGTCGGCGCCGCTGCCGGAGATCGCGGCGGAGGCCCACGCGGCCCGGCCGGTACGGCTGTTCGCGTCCTAGACAGGCTCGAAGAAGGCTGGAACACCATGCACCTCGACCACGCCCACGACGGCCCCGCGGCCGTGAGCGCCGACGCCCGCCGGCCGGACGGCACCCGCCGTGCCCTGCGGATCGGGCTCGGTGGCCCCGTCGGCTCCGGGAAGACCGCGACCGTCGCCGCGCTGTGCCGGGCACTGCGCGACGAGTTGTCGCTCGCCGTCGTCACCAACGACATCTACACCCGCGAGGACGCCGAGTTCCTGCTCCGCGAGGCCGTGCTGCCGCCCGAGCGGATCACCGCCGTGGAGACCGGGGCCTGCCCGCACACCGCGATCCGGGACGACATCTCCGCCAACCTCGAGGCGGTGGAGGACCTGGAGGACGAGGTCGGCCCCCTGGACCTGATCCTGGTCGAGTCCGGCGGGGACAACCTCACCGCCACCTTCTCCAAGGGACTCGTGGACGCCCAGATCTTCGTGATCGACGTCGCGGGCGGTGACGACGTCCCCCGCAAGGGCGGGCCCGGCGTCACCACGGCCGACCTGCTCGTCGTCAACAAGACCGACCTGGCCCCGTACGTCGGCTCCGACCTCGCCCGGATGGCGGCGGACGCCGAGGCCCAGCGGTCCGGACTTCCGGTCGTCCTGCAGTCGTTGCGCGGCGGCACGGGAGCTGCCGAGGTCGCCGACTGGGTACGCGCCCGGGTCGCCGCGTGGACGGCATGACCGTCACCGGCGTCCGTGCCGTCGCCTCCGTCCGGGCCCGCGCCGACGGGCGGGGCGGGACCTCGCTGCCCGTGCTGGAGAGCGACGGCCCGCTGGCCCTGCGGCGGACCCGGGGCAGCGGTGGCGAGGCACGCGTGATGCTGGTCGGCGCCATGAGCGGGCCGCTCGGCGGCGACCACTTCACCGTGCGCGCCGACGTCGAGCAGGGGGCGCGGCTGCGGGTGGGATCGGCCGCTGCCACCCTCGCGCTGCCCGGCCAGCAGAAGGGCGCGGCCCGCTACGACGTACGGCTCACCGTCGCCGCCGGCGCCGAACTGTACTGGTTGCCGGAACCGTTGGTGTCCGTTCGGGGCAGCGACCTGCGGGCCGCGACACTCGTCGACCTGGCCGCCGGAGCCCGGCTGGTGCTGCGCGAGGAACAGGTGCTGGGGCGGGCGGGGGAGCGGTCCGGTTCACTCACCACACGGCTGACCCTGCGGATCGCGGACCGCACCGTGCTCGACCACGAACTGGCCTGCGGGCCCGGGGCGCCGGGCGGCTGGGACGGGCCCGCCGGACTCGCGGGACACCGTGCCGTCGGGCAACTCGTCGTGTCGGACCCGGCGTTCGCGTCCGAGCCGGTCGCCGCGCGGGTACTGGGGGAGGGCGCCGCGGTCATGCCGCTCGCGGGCCCCGCCGCGCTGGTCACCGCGGTGGCCCCGGACGCGCTGCTGCTGCGACGCCTGCTCGACGAGGCCCTGGGCACCCTGGGCTGAGCACCGGACCGAGGTTCGACGTCCGCTCCACGCAACGTCCGTGTCCGGTTATCGGATTGGCAAAGAAGGGTGATCACCCCTGTCGCCGGGCACCGCCGAGAGGCGAGGATCCCCCGTACCCATCGCAACGATGAACGGGGAGGCCCCACTTGAGGGAGACCAGACCGAACAAGAGGAGAGCGGCGGCGCTCGGACCGGCCGGTGTGCTCGTCACGGCGACGCTCATAGCCGGGGCTGTCACGGCACCCACGGCGAGCGCGACGGCGGACACCCACCACGGCTCCCACAGCGAGGCCAAGGGCGTCGCCATCGCCGCCGCCCGGGCCGCGAAGGCAGGCATCGACTGGCAGGACTGTCCCGCCGACTGGAACCTGGCCAAGCCGATCCAGTGCGGCTGGGTCTCCGTGCCGCTCGACTACGCCAAGCCGTACGGCAAGCAGATCAAGCTCGCCGTCGACCGCATCGGCAACACCGGCACCCAGGCCGAGCGTCAGGGCGCCCTGCTGTACAACCCGGGCGGTCCCGGCGGCTCCGGCCTGCGCTTCCCGGCCCGGGTCACCGGCAAGAACCCGGTCTGGGCGGACGTCGCCAAGGCGTACGACTTCGTCGGCTTCGACCCGCGCGGCGTCGGCAAGTCGGCGCCCATCTCCTGCGTCGACCCGCAGGAGTTCGTCAAGGCGCCCAAGCTCGACCCGGTGCCCCGCTCCGAGGCCGACAAGCTCGCCCAGCGCAAGCTCGCCCGCGAGTACGCCGAGGGCTGCTACGAGCGCAGCGGCGAGATGCTGCCGCACATGACCACACCGAACACCGCGCGCGACCTCGACGTCGTCCGCGCCGCCCTCGGCGAGAAGAAGCTCAACTTCCTCGGCGTCTCCTACGGCACCTACCTCGGCGCCGTCTACGCCACCCTCTTCCCGGGCCACGTCCGCCGCATGGTCGTGGACAGCGTCGTGAACCCCTCCCGCGACAAGATCTGGTACCAGGCCAACCTGGACCAGGACGTCGCCTTCGAGACGCGCTGGCAGGACTGGCAGGACTGGGTCGCCGAGAACGACGCCGCCTTCCACCTCGGCACCACCCGCGACGCCGTCCAGGCCCGGTGGCTCGAGCTGCGCGCCACCGCGGAGAAGGACCCGATCGGCGGGGTGGTCGGTCCGGCCGAGCTGATCTCCTTCTTCCAGAGCGCCCCGTACTACGACTCCGCCTGGGCGCGGGTCGCGACGGTCTTCAGCAAGTACGTCGCGGGTGACACCCAGGCGCTCGTCGACGCCGTCGCCCCCGACCTCACCGACACCGCGGGCAACGTGGCGTCCGAGAACGGCAACGCCGTCTACACGGCCGTGGAGTGCGCCGACGCCAAGTGGCCCACGAACTGGCGCACCTGGGACCGGGACAACACCCGGCTGCACCAGGACTACCCGTTCCTGACCTGGGCCAACGCCTGGATGAACCTGCCGTGCGCCACGTGGCCGGTCAAGCAGCGGACCCCGCTGAACGTCAAGAGCGGCAAGGGCCTGCCGCCGGTGCTGATCGTCCAGGCCGAGCGGGACGCGGCCACCCCCTACGGCGGCGCCGTCGAACTGCACGAGCGGCTGAGGGGCTCCCGCCTCATCACCGAGAAGGACGCCGGCTCCCACGGCGTCACCGGGCTGGTCAACCCGTGCGTCAACGACCGGGTCGACACCTACCTGCTCACCGGTGAGGTGGACCGGGCCGACGTGACGTGCGCACCGCACGCCAGGCCCAAGCCGTAGCCTCCGGGCGACGGGCACGAGGGGCGGCCGGCGAACCGGCCGCCCCTTCTCCCCGCCCGCGCGCCCGGCAGCTGTCGGCGCCCCGGCCCGGCCCGGGCGTCAGCGCAGAGGCATGCGCGGGAACCGGCGTTCGCCCTCCGCCCGGTCCGCGGCCTTCCTCGCGGCCTCCTCCGCCTTGGCGACGGCCGCGTACTGGTCGACGTACTCCTGGCCGGACAGAGTGAGGATCGCATACATGATCTCGTCCGTGACGGCGCGCAGCACCGCCTTCTCGTTCTCCATGCCGGCGTAGCGCGAGAAGTCGAGGGGCTCGCCGAAGCGGATCACCACCGGGTGGATGCGGGGGACGACCTTGCCGGGCGGCTGCGCCTCGAAGGTGCCGATCATCGCGCAGGGGATCACCGGGACCCCCGCCTTGAGGGCCATCACCGCGACACCGACCTTGCCCTTGTAGAGGCGGCCGTCGTGCGACCGGGTGCCCTCCGGATAGATGCCGAGCAGTTCCCCCCGGCGCAGCACGCCCAGGCCCTCGCGGATCGCGGCCCGGCCCGCCTCCTTGCCGGAGCGGTCGACCGGGATCTGGCCCGCGCTGCGGAAGAACGACGCCGTCAGCCGCCCCTTGATGCCGGGACCGGTGAAGTACTCGGCCTTGGCCAGGAACGTGATGCGCCGCTTGAGCACCGCGGGCATCAGGAAGTGGTCCGAGAACGACAGGTGGTTGCCCGCGACGATGGCCGGGCCGGACGACGGCACGTGCTCCAGGCCCTCGATCCGGGGCCGGAACACCAGCCTCAGCAGCGGACCCAGCAGCACGTACTTGAGCAGGTAGTAGAACAAGGGCACGCTCCTCGACTCTGGCGGACGGGCGGGGCCGCCGCGTTCCAGCAGGTCAACCGGCACCTCGTGCGGGTGCCAGTGTAGGACCGGTCGGGGTCGCCCGGCACCACGTCGACGCGGCCGGGACGATTCCCGTCGGGGACGGCTGAACCCCCGTCAGGAAACGCGGGGCCGGGGCTCGTGCGGCTGGGGAGGGCCAGGGCACCAGCCTGCGGCGGGTACCGCCCGCGGCGGCAACCCGATCGGCCGTCGTGACCGCCGCACCGGCGGCGGGCCGGCCCGGACGAGTAGGGTCGGAGGCATGCGGATCTCTGTTTCCTCCGACATGGACGAGCCCGTGGCCCGCGCCCTCGTCGCCGAACTGCGTGAGCGCGGGCACGAGGTGCGCCCGCACGGTGCCCTCAGCCCCGGGGACGACCGGCAGTGGGCGGTCTGCTCCGAGGTCGCGGCCCGCGAGGTCGCCGACGGGGTCGCGGACCAGGCGGTGGTGTGCTGCTGGACCGGTACGGGCGCCTCCATCGCGGCGAACAAGGTGCCGGGCGTACGGGCCGCGTTGTGCACGGACGCATACACCGCCGACGGGGCCCGCCGCTGGAACGACGCCAACGTCCTGGCGCTCGGCTTGCGGCTCACCTCCGAGCCGCTCCTGAAGGAGATCCTCGACGCCTGGTTCGCCGGTGCACCCAGCGAGGATCCGGAGGACCGGGGCAACGTGGACCGCCTGGGACGCCTGGACGCGGAGCGGGGAGCCGCCTGACGCGGCGCGACGGGACCGGACCGTGTCCTGAGCGGCCGGCCGGTCACAGGCGCACGATGATCAGCGCCGTGTCGTCCGTGGCACCGCCGGGCGGCAGCAGCTCCCGCAGCACGGTGTCCGCGAGCGTCTCCGGGTCCTGGGTCCGGTGGCGTCGCAGGGCTTCGGCCAGCCGCGCCAGTCCGGTGTCGATGTCCTCGCCGCGCCGCTCGACCAGACCGTCGGTGTACAGCGCCAGGATCGCCCCCGGCGCGTATCCGGTCGCCGCCTCCGGCCGCGGCCGCGGATCGGGGTAGGCGTCGAGCGGCGGGTCGGTGGCCCGGTCCAGGAACTCCACGCGGCCGTCCGCGTGGACCAGCACCGGCGGCGGATGCCCGGCACTGCTGTACGTGATGGTGCGCCGGTCGAAGTCCACGAAGGTGGTGACCGCGGTCGCCGATTCGGCACCGTTCACCACGTGCGCGTAGCGCCCCACGACGTTCAGCGCCTGGGCGGGACCCTCCGCCACGCGGGACGCGGCCGTCAGCGCGCTGCGCAGCTGGCCCATGACACCGGCCGCCTCCAGGCCGTGCCCGACCACGTCGCCGACGGACACCGCGATGCGGTTCCCGCCCACCAGGTCGACCAGGTCGTACCAGTCCCCGCAGACGTTGAGCGAGCCCACCGCCGGCCGGTAGCGCACCGCGGCGCGCTGCCCGCCCACCTGGCGGCGGGCGGGCAGCATCGCCTCCTGGAGGGCCAGCGCGACCTCCCGCTCCCGGGCGTGCGCCAGCTGCAGCCGGTGGTTGAGCTCCTGGAGCTCGCGGGCGCGCGAGTACAGTTCGGCCTCCAACAGGCGGTCCGCGCCGCCGCCCGGACGGCCGCGCGCGCGGATCAGCTCGGTGACCTCCTCGACCCGGTGCACGATCAGGACCACCTTGCCCTCGGCGCCCAGCACCGGTGTGTTCACCGGGCTCCAGTAGCGCTTCTCCCACTCACCGGGCCGGTCGGCGCTCTCCACGTCGTAGCGCTGGAGCGCCATGGTGTCGCGTTCACCCGTGGACAGCACCCGGAACAGCGAGGCCTCCAGGTTCCGCGTCCCCGTGGCGTGCGGGTCGTTCGGGTTGTCCGGGAAGACGTCGAAGAGGTAGCGGCCCACCAACTGGTCCCGGGACCGCCCGCTGCCACGTGCGTACGCCTCGTTGACGTCGGCGTACACCAGTTCCGGGGTGAGCAGCGCCACCATCCCGGGAAGGGCCTGGAACACCGCGGCGTAGTCGATCGCCGTTTTCGCCATGGCCACCGCCTCACCGCCGGAACATCCCGGTTTCACGACTTGCGGGACTCGAGCATATGCCTGACCACCCCGAAGGGCGCGGTTCCGGGGTCACTCCGCCACCCCGGCCAGGGACAGTTCGGCCCAGATGATCTTCCCGTCGGGAACGAAGCGGGTGCCCCACCGCTGGGCGAGCTGGGAGACCAGCAGCAGCCCGCGCCCGCCCTCGTCCGTCGCGCGGGGATGACGCAGGTGGGGCGCCGTCGCCCCGCCGTCGAACACCTCGCACACCAGCGCTCGTTCGCGGATCAGCCGCAGCCGGACCGGTCCGCTCGCGTACCGGATCGCGTTGGTGACCAGTTCGCTGACCACCACCTCCGTCGTGAAGGCCAGGTGCCCCAGCCCCCAGTGCTCCAGCCGGCGGGTGGCCGTCCTGCGCGCCTCGGCCACCAGGGCCGGGTCCGAGGCCAGCTCCCACACCGCCACCTGACCGGGGCCGAGGCGCTTGGTGCGGGCCATCAGCAGTGCCACGTCGTCGTAGGGGCGGGCCGGCACCAGGGCCTCCACCACCGACCGGCAGCACTCGTCGAGCGAGGCCCGGGCCCCTTCGAGCGCCCGTCGCAGCCGGTGCCGGTCCACGTCGACGGCCCAGGTCTCGCCGCTGGCCAGCAACCCGTCGGTGTGCAGGGCGAGGGTGCTGCCCTCGGCCAGGGTCAGCTCCACCGATTCGAACGGCGGGCCGCCCACCCCCAGCGCCGGCCCCTGCGGCAGCTCGACGAACCCGACCGTGCCGTCGGGCAGCACCAGGGCGGGCGCGGGGTGGCCGGCGGCGGCCATGGCGCAGTGCCCGTCGACGGGGTCGTAGATCACGTACACGCAGCCGGATCCCACGGACTGGCCGTAGGCGCCCTCCGGATCCGCGCCCTCGTCGCGCGCCGAACGGGCCACCAGGTCGTCGAGGTGCGCGAGCACCTCCTCGGGGGGCAGGTCCAGCGCCGCCAGGGTGCGCACGGCGGTTCGCAGCCTGCCCATCGCCGCTGCGGCGTCGATGCCGTGCCCGGGCACCTCGCCGACGACAAGGGCGACGCGCGCCCCGGACAGCGGGATGAGGTCGTACCAGTCACCACCGAGACCGGTCAGCTCGTCGGCCGGCCGGTAGCACGCCGAGACGTCGACGGCGTCCTGATCGGGCAGCCGGCGCGGCAGCAGGCTGCGCTGGAGGACGAGCGCGGCGTCGCGCTCACGGGTGTAGCGGCGCGCGTTGTCCACACAGACGGCGGCGCGGGAGACCAGGTCCTCGGCGAGGCTCAGGTCGTCCTCGTCGAAGGGGTGGTGGCGGCGCCGGAAGAACGTGGTGACGCCCAGGGTGACACCCCGGGCGCGGATCGGCACGATCATCACGCTGTGCAGGCCCAGCTCCAGGAACGTCGCCTCCCGGCCGCCCGGGGCGCCCACCGCCCACTCCACGGCGAGCGGATCGAGCCGGGCCTGCAGCCAGGACCGGCCGGTGGTCAGGCACCGCACCGGCGGCGAGCCGGCCGGGTAGGCCACCACCTCGCCGGTCTCCACGGCCGTGCGCGGCAGGTCCTCGTGCCGCGATCGGTGGCCGGCGCGGCGCAGCGGCACCCGGTCGGAGTCCGCGAGCGGCCCCGGTGGGAGCTCCGCTCCCCGCAGCACCGTCTCCAGCAGGTCCACGACGACGTAGTCCGCGAGTTCCGGGACCGCCACGTCGGCCAGCTCCTGCGCGGTGCGCGTGATGTCCAGACTGCGGCCGATGTGCTCGCCGGCCCGGTCGAACAGATCCAGCCGCTGGCGGGCGCGGTGCTCCTCGGTGACGTCCACGACCGTGTAGTACACGCCCATCGGCCGGCCCCGGTCGTCGTCGAGCCGGGTGAACGACAGCATGTGCGCGGTCTCCCGCAGCGGCGCCGCGCGCACGCGGCCGACGTGCTGGTACCCGACCACCGGTTCGCCGGTCTCCAGCACCCGCCGCATCTGGGCCTCGACCGACACGGCGTCCATACCGGGCTGGACGTCGGCGAAGCGCAGCCCCAGGCGCCGCGGGGCCGGCCCGCCGCCGAACTGTTCCAGGGCGGGGTTGGACCACACGAAGCGCAGATCCGTGTCCACGATCGCGATGCCGACCGGCGAACCGGCGACCATCTGCTCCAGCACGGCGCGGCTCATGGCCCAGCCGGGGGCCCCGCCGAGCTCCGACAACAGGGCCACAAGCGAGGTGCGGCCGAGCTGTTCCACGGTCGGCGTGATCCGCACCATGACCCTGACCGGCCGCCCGTCCCTGTGCCGGGCCGTCATGAGCCCCGCCCAGCCGCCGTCCTCGCGGCCCCGTTCCACCAGCTCGGGCACGCGCTCGGCGTCCTCGGCGGTCAGCAGGTCTGCCAGCTTGGTGCCCACCGCCTCGGACGCCGGGTATCCCAGCAGGCGCTCGGCCGGACCGGTCCAGCTCGTGACCATGCCCTGCGGGTCGAGCACCACAGGCACGGCGTCGGCCACGTCGAAACCCTGCCGGGCAACGTCCCGCTCCTCGTGTCCGCCCACGGCCGACCTCTCTGTCGCTGAGAGTGGTCTACCACCTCATGTCCCCCATCTTCACCCTTGGGGCGGGCGGGCGGCTTCTCGAGACGAGGACGGCGGCGCGGACGGCACCCCGAAGGCACCGCCCCGCACGGACGCCGGTGCCCGGGCGGCGTTCTCGGTCGGCGGCCCGGGCACCGCCCCGCGCTACTGCCCCAGCACCTTCTCCAGGGTGCCCAGCGCCTCCTGGAGCTCCTCCGACGTGATCGTCAGCGGAGGCGCCAGGCGGATGGTGGAGCCATGGGTGTCCTTGACGAGGATGCCCTCCCGCATGAGGCGTTCGCTGACCTCGCGACCGGTGCCCAGGGCGGGGTCCACGTCCACGCCCGCCCACAGGCCGCGGGAGCGGAAACCGACGACGCCCTTGCCGACCAGCGACTGAAGGCCGTCGCGCAGCACCACGCCCAGCTCGGCCGCCCGGCGCTGGAACTCGCCCGTCTCCAGCAGATCGACCACCGCCGTGCCGACCGCCGCGGCCAGCGGGTTGCCGCCGAAGGTGGAACCGTGCTCGCCGGGGTGCAGCACCTCGAGCACCTCGCGCCGGGCCACCACCGCCGACACCGGGACGATGCCGCCGCCCAGCGCCTTGCCGAGCAGCACGACGTCCGGCACGACCGACTCGTGCTCCACGGCGAGCGTGCGCCCTGTGCGGCCGAGGCCCGACTGGATCTCGTCCGCGACGAACAGGCAGCCCTTGCGGCGCGTCAGCTCCCGCACACCCGCAAGATAGCCGTCGTCCGGAATGATCACGCCGGCCTCGCCCTGGACCGGCTCGATCAGCACGGCCGCCGTGGTCTCGTCGACCGCCGCCTCCATCGCCGCGAGATCGTTGTAGGGGACGACACGGAAGCCCGGTGTGAACGGGCCGAATCCGGTGCGGGCGACCTCGTCCGTGGAGAAGCTGACGATCGTCGTGGTCCGGCCGTGGAAGTTGTCCGCCGCGACCACGATCGTCGCCCGGTCGGCCGGGACGCCCTTCACGTCGTAGGCCCACTTGCGGGCCACCTTCACACCGCTCTCCACCGCCTCGGCGCCCGTGTTCATCGGCAGCACCATGTCCAGGCCGGTCAGCGCGGCCAGCCGCTCCGCGAACTCCGCGAGCCGGTCGTTGTGGAACGCCCGCGAGGTCAGCGTGAGCCGGTCCAGCTGGCGGTGCGCGGCCTCGATCAGCGCCGGGTGGCGGTGGCCGAAGTTGAGCGCCGAGTAGCCGGCCAGCATGTCGAGGTAGCGCCGGCCCTCGACGTCCTCCACCCAGACGCCCTCCGCACGGGAGACGACCACGGGCAGCGGGTGGTAGTTGTGCGCGAGGACCGGCTCCTCCGCGCCGATCAGCTCGGCGGACGAACGCGTACGGACGACAGAGGTCATGAGCGGATCTCCTGGGTGCAGCACTTGATGCCGCCGCCTGCCTTGTGGAACTCCGACAGATCGACGGGGACGGGAACGTAACCTCGGTGGGTGAGCTGGGCGGCGAGGGCCGTGGCCTCCGGCGCGATGAACACGTGGCGCCCGTCGGAGACGGAGTTCAGGCCGAAGGCCATCGCGTCTTCGCGGGTCGCGATCACCGCATCCGGGTACAGCCGGGCGAGCACCTCGCGGCTGCCCGGCGAGAACGCCTCCGGGTAGTACGCGATGTTCTCCTCGTCCAGCACGAACAGCGCCGTGTCCAGGTGGTAGAAGTACGGATCGACCAGCGTCAGGCCGATCACCGGCACCCCGAAGAACTCCTGCACCTCGCGGTGCGCCTCGCGGGTGGTGCGGAACCCGGTGCCGGCGAGGATCCAGCGCCCGGCGGGCACCAGGTCTCCCTCGCCTTCGCACACCGACTCGGGATGGTGGACGTCGTAGCCCTCCGCCTTGAACCAGGTCTCGTACGGCAGGGACTCGGGGCGCCGCTCGGGCGCGTGGAACAGCGAGCCGAAGACGCGGCCCTCGACGACGACCGCCGCGTTCGCGGCGAACACCATGTCGGGCAGACCGGGCAGCGGCTTCACGTTCTCCACGGTATGGCCGTGGTCGCGGTAGGTGTCGATCAGCGTCGCCCACTGGCGCTGGGCCAGGGAGATGTCGACCGGACGTTCGGGATGCATCCAGGGGTTGATCGCGTACTGCACGGCGAAGTGTCTGGGTTCGCAGACGAGATACCGCCGCCGCCGCGGCACACGGGAGTCGGGCACAGAGGGGTTCCTCCGCTTCCACACGGTGTCGACAAGGGGTGACACCACGGTAGAAAGCGGTCCCGACGGGCGACAAGGAACAAGAGCTGCGAGCTCGCGCAGCGATGCTGCGCAGATTCCCCCGTCCGCGCAGGACTGCTGCGTCCTCAGGGGGCGGGGTGGCTGGCCCCCGCGTCCGGACTGTCCGGGATCAGGTGGGACAGCACCATCACACTGATCGTCTTGCGGATGAACGGCTCCGCGCGAATGCGCTCCAGCACCTCCTCGAAGTGCTCCACGTCCCGCGCCCGCACGTGCAGCAGCGCGTCCGCCCCACCGGTCACCGTCATGGCGGCGGCGATCTCGGGATGGTTGCGCACCACCTCGGCCAGCCGCCGGGGCGGTGCCGCGCCCTCGCAGTAGACCTCCACGTACGCCTCCGTGCGCCAGCCCAGGGCCGAGGGACGCACCGTCGCCGTGAACCCCGTGATCACGCCCGTCTCGCGCAGCCGGTCCACCCGGCGCTTGACCGCCGTCGACGACAGTCCGACGGCCGCACCGATCTCGGCGAAGGACGTCCTGGCATTCGCCATCAGCGCGGTGATGATCTTCCGGTCGAGCTCGTCGAACGGCGCGGGCCTGCTGTTCATGCGGGCACTGTATCCAGCGCGGGGTCCGCCCGCGTCCGGCCCGTGTCCCTGTGCGGAAAAGCCCCCTACACTCCACGTTCATGCTGCGCGTCCTGGCCGTCGACGACGAACGTCCCTCGCTGGAGGAACTGCTCTACCTGCTGAATGCGGACCCCCGCGTCGGCAGCGCGGAGGGCGCCGGCGACGCGACCGAGGCCCTGCGCCGCATCAACCGCGCCCTGGAGTCCGGACCCGGCGGACCCGAGGCGATCGACGTCGTCCTGCTCGACATCCAGATGCCCGGACTCGACGGACTCGACCTCGCCCGGCTGCTCTCCGGGTTCGCCCGGCCACCGCTCGTCGTCTTCGTCACCGCCCACGAGGACTTCGCCGTCCAGGCGTTCGACCTCAAGGCCGTCGACTACGTCCTCAAGCCGGTCCGCAAGGAGCGGCTCGCCGAGGCGGTCCGCCGCGTCGTCGAACTGCTGGCCGCCGACCAGCGCGGCGACAGCGCCCCGCGCATCCCCGTGCGCGAGCCCGACCCCGACCACCTGCCCGTCGAGCTCGGCGGCGTGACCCGGTTCGTCGCCGTCGACGACATCACGCATGTCGAGGCCCAGGGCGACTACGCCCGCCTGCACACCGGCAAGGGCAGCCACCTGGTCCGGATCCCGCTGTCCACCCTCGAGGAACGCTGGCGTTCCCGGGGCTTCGTCCGCATCCACCGCCGCCACCTGGTCGCCCTGCGCCACATCGGTGAGCTCCGCCTCGACGCCGGCAGCGTCAGCGTCCTGGTCGGCTCCGAGGAACTCCAGGTCAGCAGGCGCCACGCCCGCGAGCTGCGCGACCTGCTGATGCGCCGCACCACGAGCTAGGGAACGACCGCATGCCCCAGGACCCCACCGAACGCCGCGTCGTCGTCACCGGCCCGCCCCGCCGCGCCCTCCCTCACGCCCGGCTCCGCTCGCGCGGGCGGTACCCCCACGCCTTCGGCTACTACCGTCCGCGCACGGAGATCGACGAGCAGACCACCCTCGGCCACACCTACGTCCGCTCCCTGATGCGCATCCAGCTGCGCACCGGTCTCACCGTGTTCGCCGTCCTCGTGCTGCTCGTCGGCCCGCTGCCCCTGGTCTTCGCCACCGCCCCCGACGCCCGCCGCCTGGAGTGGGCGGTGCTCGGCTTCGGACTGTACGCCCCCCTCGTCCTGCTCGCCCGCTGGTACGTGCGCCGCGCCGAACGCAACGAACGCGACTTCGTGCGGCTCGTCGAGGACCGCTGAGACCGGGACCCGCAGGGCCGTGAACTCCAGCTACTCCGTCCCCGCCGTCGCCCTCGTAGTCCTGGCGACCGTGCTCGTCGGCGCCTTCGGGCTGCGCGTCTCCCGCACCACCTCCGACTTCTACGTAGCCTCCCGCACCGTCGGCCCGCGCCTCAACGCAGCCGCCATCAGCGGCGAGTACCTCTCCGCCGCCTCCTTCCTGGGCATCGCCGGACTTGTCCTCGTCCAGGGCCCCGACATGCTCTGGTACCCGGTCGGCTACACCGCCGGGTACCTCGTCCTGCTGCTCTTCGTCGCCGCCCCGCTGCGCCGCTCCGGGGCCTATACCCTGCCCGACTTCGCCGAGGCCCGGCTCGCCTCGCAGGCGGTGCGGCGGCTGGCGGGCGCCTTCGTCGTCGGCGTGGGCTGGCTGTACCTGCTGCCCCAGCTGCAGGGCGCGGGACTGACCCTGACCGTACTGACCGGGGCGCCGGACTGGCTCGGCGGAGTGATCGTCGCCGTGGTGGTGACCGTCATCGTGGCCGCCGGAGGCATGCGCAGCATCACCTTCGTGCAGGCCTTCCAGTACTGGCTCAAGCTGACCGCCCTGCTCGTCCCCGCCCTCTTCCTGGTCCTCGCCTGGCAGAGCGACGGAGCCCCGCGCCCCGCCTTCGACGAGCCGGCCGCCCTGCGCGAACAGCGCGTCGTCCGCATCGACGAGAGCCTCGACCTGCGGCTGGAGAAGCCGCTCCCGGTGGAGGTCACCGGCACCGTGGACGGCCGCGCGCACGACGCCGCCGCATTCCGGCTGTCCGCCGACACCCACCGCATCGAGGGCGGCACCCGTCTGACCCTCGACCCGGGTACCGAGGTCCCCGCCGCCGGGCGCGGCGCCGACGACGCACTGTCGCCGTCCCGGGCCGAGTCCCGCGAGGAACGCCCGCTCTACGCCACCTACGGGCTGATCCTCGCCACCTTCTTCGGCACCATGGGCCTGCCGCACGTCGTGGTCCGCTTCTACACCAGCCCGCACGGGGTCGCCGCCCGCCGCACCACCGTCGCCGTCCTCGGCCTGATCGGCGCCTTCTACCTGCTGCCGCCCCTCTACGGAGCCCTCGGCCGCGTCTACGCCCCCGAGCTGGCCCTCACCGGCGACGCGGACGCCGCGGTGCTGCTGCTGCCCGAGCGGATGATCGGTGGCCTGGGCGGCGACCTGCTCGGCGCACTGGTCGCCGGGGGCGCCTTCGCCGCGTTCCTGTCCACGGCGTCCGGGCTGACCATGGCCGTGGCCGGGGTCCTCACCCAGGACGTCCTGCCGTCCCGGGGCGTGCGGCACTTCCGGCTCGGCACGGTGCTCGCCATGGCCGTGCCGCTCGCCGCGAGCACGCTGGTCGGCGGGCTCCCCGTGGCGGACGCCGTCGGGCTGGCCTTCGCCGTGTCGGCCTCGTCGTTCTGCCCGCTGCTGGTCCTCGGCATCTGGTGGCGCCGGCTCACCCCGCCCGGCGCCGCGGCCGGGATGCTGGTGGGCGGCGGATCCGCGTTCCTCGCCGTCGCCGCGACCATGGCGGGCCATCCGGGCGGGGGCGCCCTGCACGCCCTGCTGGCCTGGCCCGCGCTGTGGTCGGTGCCCTTGGGCTTCCTCACCATGATCCTGGTGTCCGTGGCGACCCCCGGCCGGGTGCCGCCCGGGACGGCCGCGGTGCTGGCCCGGTTCCATCTTCCGGAGGAACTGCGCTCGGAGGTGCCGGCATGAGCGGATTCCTTGCGGGCCTGCTGGTCGCCGTGCTGCCCCTGCTGGCGGCCGGGTTCTGGCTCGGCCGGCGCACCGCCCGCCCGACCAGCCTGGCCGGCCTCGGGACTCCCGTCGAGCACGCCACCTTCGAGACCCTGCACACCGCCTCCCTGGCCGCCCCGCCGCTGCGTGCCGGTCTCACCGAGGAGACCGCCCGCAAGTCCGCCCGCAAGCTGCGCTCCCTGCTCGGCACGGACGCGCTGTGCCTCACCGACCGTGATCGGGTCCTGGTCTGGGACGGGGTCGGCGCCCACCACCGCGCCGAGATTGTGGACCGCCTCGCGGGCCCGCTCGACAGCGGCCGGGGCGAGGCGTTCCGACTGAGCTGCGACACCCCCGACTGCACCGTGCGCTGGGCCGTGGTCGCCCCGCTCACCGTGGACGACCGGGTGCACGGAGCGCTGGTCGCCTGCGCCCCACGCGAGTCCGCGGTGCTGGTCAGGGCCGCCGGAGAGGTCGCCCGCTGGGTCTCCGTCCAGCTCGAACTGGCCGACCTCGACCAGTCCCGCACCCGCCTCATCGAGGCCGAGATCAAGGCGCTGCGGGCGCAGATATCCCCGCACTTCATCTTCAACTCGCTCGCCGTGATCGCCTCGTTCGTGCGGACCGACCCCGAGCGCGCCCGCGAGCTGCTGCTGGAGTTCGCCGACTTCACCCGCTACTCGTTCCGCCGGCACGGCGACTTCACCACCCTCGCCGACGAGCTGCACGCCATCGACCACTATCTGGCGCTCGTACGGGCACGCTTCGGCGACCGCCTGGCCGTGACCCTCCAGATCGCCCCCGAGGTGCTGCCCGTCACCCTGCCCTTCCTCTGTCTCCAGCCACTCGTGGAGAACGCCGTCAAGCACGGCCTGGAGGGCAAGGCCGACACCTGCCGCATCCAGATCACCGCGCAGGACGCGGGCGCCGAGGCCCTGGTCGTCATCGAGGACGACGGCGCCGGAATGGACCCCGGCCTGCTGCGCCGCATCCTCGCCCACGAGGTCAGCCCTACGGGCGGCATAGGGCTGTCCAACGTCGACGACCGGCTCCGCCAGGTCTACGGCGACGAGTACGGGCTCGTCATCGAGACGGCCGTCGGCGCGGGTATGAAGATCACCGTCCGCCTGCCCAAGTACCAGCCGGGCGTGCACTCGGCGGGCCGCCTCACCCCGAAGTGAGCCGGACACCGCGCGGGGGAGGGTGTCAGGTGCTGCGGGTGGCCACCATCCCGAGGGTGATCAGGCCCAGGACGACCCAGCCGAACCACAGCCAGCCGTTGCTGCCGAGCCCCACCGTGTAGGCCGTGACGACGACGAGTCCGCCTACGGTGAGCGCTCCCATGGTCTTGGTGGAGGTGGAACCGTTCGTGGAACCGGGCATCGCAACACCCTCCTCAAGGTTCGGTTCCCTCCATGGTGCCCCCACCACGCCCGGTGCTGTACGGGAAGCTCAGTTCCCGCGTGCGTGCAGCGAGGCCAGATAGGCGTTGTACGCCTCGAGCTCCTTGTCCCCGTCCCGGTCCGCGGCCCGGTCCTTGCGCCTGGCCTGGCGCTGGTCGGAGGCGTACCACTGGAACAGCAGCGCGATCAGCACCAGCACCGACGGGACCTCGCTGAAGGCCCAGGCGATGCCGCCGGCCGCGTTCTGGTCGGAGAGCGCCTCGATGCCGAGCGAGGCGGGCGGCTCGCGGAACGTCTCGATCATCGGCGTGGACGCCATCATCAGCGCGATGCCGAAGAAGGCGTGGAACGGCATGCCCGCGAACAGCTCCAGCATCCGCATCAGGTAGCCGGGCCGGTGCGGACCCGGGTCCACGCCCATGATCGGCCAGAAGAAGACCAGGCCCACGGCGAGGAAGTGCACCATCATCGCGACGTGTCCGACCCTGGAGCCCATCAAGAAGTCGAACAGCGGGGTGAAGTACAGCCCGTACAGGCTCGCGATGAACATCGGGATGGTGAACACGGGATGGGTGATCACCCGCATGTAGCGGCTGTGCAGCAGCATCAGCAGCAGCTCGCGCGGGCCCTTGGTGCCCCGCGCGGCCGGCGGCAGCGCCCGCAGCGCCAGCGTGATCGGGGCGCCCAGCAGGATCAGGATCGGCGACACCATGCTGATGACCATGTGCTGCACCATGTGCACGCTGAACATGACCATGCCGTAGTCGTTCAGCCTGGTGCACATCATCAGCCCGATGCTCAGCACACCGGTGACGAACGCCACCGTCCGCCCCACCGGCCACTTGTCGCCGCGCCGGGTCAGTCGCACCACACCCCAGACGTACAGGGCCAGGCCCAGCAGACAGGCGACGAGGAAGAACGGGTCCGCCGACCACGCGAGCCCTCGCCCCAGCGTGAACGGCGGCAGATCCGTCATCGTGCCGTGCCCGCTGTGATCCATCCGCCGGCTCCTGTTTCGTGGGGGTGTGCGCTGTCTGTCCGCACCCAGATTAGAGCCGCCCCCGGTCGCCGCTGCGACCGGGGGCGGTTTCGCCGACCTGGTGCTAGAGCACGACCTGCGCCTCGGCGTAGCGCTCCGCGGGGACCGTCTTCAGCGTCTCCACGGCCTGGGCCAGCGGCACCGTCACGATGTCGGTCCCGCGCAGCGCGGTCATCCTGCCGAACTCGCCCCGGTGCACCGCCTCCACCGCGTGCCAGCCGAACCGCGTGGCCAGCACCCGGTCGTACGCCGTCGGGGTGCCGCCGCGCTGGACGTGACCGAGGATGACCGGCCGCGCCTCCTTGCCGAGCCGCGACTCCAGCTCCACGGAGAGCTGCCGGGCGATCCCCGCGAACCGCTCGTGACCGTAGATGTCCTTGCCGCCCTCGTCGAACTCCATGGTCCCCGGCCTGGGCTTCGCGCCCTCGGCGGCCACCACGATGGCGAACCGCTTGCCGGCCGAGAAGCGCTCGCCGACCCGGGCGGTCAGCTCCTCGATGTCGAAGGGCCGCTCGGGCACCACGATGGCGTGCGCGCCGGCCGCCGTGCCGGAGTGCAGCGCGATCCAGCCGGTGTGACGGCCCATGACCTCCACGATCAGCACGCGCTGGTGGGACTCGGCGGTGGTCTTCAGCCGGTCCAGGGCCTCGGTCGCCACCCCGACGGCCGTGTCGAAGCCGAAGGTGACGTCCGTGACCGCGATGTCGTTGTCGATGGTCTTCGGCACGCCCACTATCGGCAGGCCGTTGTCGGACAGCAGCCGGGCCGCCTTCAGCGTGCCCTCGCCGCCGATCGGGATGATCGCGTCGATCCCGAGTTCCTGTACATGGCCCTTGGCCCGCTGCACTCCGTCGCGCAGATGCTCGGGACGCACCCGGGAGGAGCCGAGGATGGTGCCGCCGCGGGCGAGGATGCCGCCCACCGCGTCCAGGTCCAGCTTGAGGTAGTCGCATTCCAGGAGGCCCTTCCAGCCGTCCCGGAAGCCGATGACCTCGTCGCCGTGGTCGACGACGGCGCGGTGCACGACGGACCGGATGACGGCGTTCAGGCCGGGGCAGTCGCCGCCGGACGTGAGGACACCAATGCGCATAGCCCGAAACAACCTTCTCAACGTGGGCCGGGACCGGACCGCGCTGTCCGGCTCGATCCCCGCCACCCTAGCGGCATCAGGGGCGGGGGCAGCACCATGCGTCCGCCTGCTGGACGACCCCGCTCACCTGTGCGGACGAGTCGTCAGACGGGCCGGTCACACCTGCCCGGCGACGAGGTGCACGACGCCTCGGGAGGCCCCGTCGCACCGCGCCGCCGGGCGGGGGACGTCCCGTGCCTACGACGGCTGCTGGGCGGCGGCGATGCGCTCGTCGCGCAGCGCCTCGTACCAGCGGTCGTCGGTCGGCGGCAGCGCGTTGACGTCGAGCGCCAGCTTCAGCAGCAGGTCCGCGATCAGCGGGTTGCGGGCCAGCACCGGACCGTGCATGTAGGTGCCGAACACGGTGTCGTTGTACGCGCCCTCCGTGCCGTCCCCGGTGCCGTTGCCGTTGCCGAAGCGCACCCGGGCGAACGGGCGGGCCGTGGGGCCGAGATGGGTGACGCCCTGGTGGTTCTCGAACCCGGTCAGCGGGGGCAGGCCGAGCCGGTCGTCGATGTCGGCCAGCACGTCACCGACGCACCGGGCGCCCTCGCCGCGCACGGAGACCACGTCGAGCAGGCCGAGGCCGGGCTCGCGCTGACCGAGATCGTTGATGAACTCGTGGCCGAGGATCTGGTAGCCGGCGCACACCGAGAAGACGATCGCGCCGTTGCCCACCGCCCGGTGCAGGCCGCCGTCCCGGCGCAGCCGCTCGGCCGCCAGCCGCTGCGGACGGTCCTCACCGCCGCCGATCAGGTAGATGTCGCCGGAGGTCGGGATCGGCTGGTCGCTGCGCACGTCGAGCCGGGCCACGTCCAGGCCGCGCTGCCGGGCCCGGCGCTCCACGACGAGGACGTTGCCCTGGTCGCCGTAGGTGCTGAGCAGGTCCGGGTAGATCCAGACGACCCGTAGCTGGTTGTCGCTCACTTCAAGTCCCCAGAGGTGTCGTGGTCAGTTGCCGACGCGTCGGCGCAGATCCTGGAAGGCGGTGTAGTTGGCGATGACCTCGATCCGGCCCGGCGGGCACAGCTGCACCGCATGGTCGAGGTTCTCGCACACCTGGAACTGCTGGTCCGCGACCTCCAGACGCACCGCGAGGTCCAGTTTGCGGTCGCCGATGACGCAGATCGGGTGGCCCGTCAGCCGCGTGTAGTCGACGTCCCACAGCCAGGAGGTGTCGGTGCCGTCGGCGGAGCGCGCGTTCACCGAAAGGATCACGGGGGTGGGCGGCGGGTCGATGAGGGAGAAGGTCTCCAGCCAGCCCGCGGGGTTCTTGGCGAGCAGCAGCCGCAGGTCGCGCCCCTGGAACTGGACGACGTCGTAGCGGCCGGCCACGGCCTGCACCTGGTACATGCGCTCCAGGGCGACCTGCGGCGGCACCCCGAAGACGGCGGCGACGGCCGCGGAGCTCGCGGCGTTGGCCTTGTTGGCACGGCCCGGCAGCTGGAGGTGGATCGGCCAGGCGGAGCCGTGCGGGTCGAGCACGTGGTCGCCGGAGAGCGCCCAGCTCGGGGTGGGCCGGCGGAAGCCGCACTCGCCGCAGAACCAGTCGTCGCCGGGGCGCTGCATCACACCGCCGCAGGCGGGGCAGGACCAGGCGTCGTCCTTCCACATCTGCCCGGCCGCGACCCAGATCACGTTGGGCGAGGACGACGCGGCCCACACCACCAGCGGGTCGTCCGCGTTGGCGACGATCACGGCCTTGGACCCGGCCAGGCCCTCGCGCCAGTTCTCCGCGAGCATGCGGGTCTCGGCGGCGCGGTCGAGCTGGTCACGGGAGAGGTTGAGCAGGGCGATGCACTTGGGGTCGGTGTCCCGGGCGACCCCGGCGAGGTACTTCTCGTCGACCTCGATCACGCCGAACTTCGCGTCCGAGCCGCCCGCCAGCGCCGAGGTGATGCCGGCCGGCATGTTGGCGCCGAGCGCGTTGGAGACCACCGGTCCCGCGGCGCGCAGCGCCTCGGCGATGAGCCGGGTGGTCGTGGTCTTGCCGTTGGTCGCCGAGACGAGGACGCAGTCCAGGTTCTGGGCGAGCCGGGCGAGGAGGTCGGGGTCGAGTTTCAGCGCGACCCGGCCGCCGATCACCGAACCGCTGCCGCGCCCCGCGGCGCGGGATGCCGCCGCGACCGCCCTGCCCGCGGTCACGGCCAGCTTGGCCCGCGGCGTGAGCGGGTCCGAGTTGCCTGCCATCAGTTCTCGATCCTCCTTGCGTACGCGCCGCGCCTGGTGCCTGACGGCCACGTGGTGTGAGCCTCAGCCTATCGAGATCCATTCGCACTCCAGAACCGCGGCACCACCATGAGACCGGCGTTGCTGGGAGGACCGTACTCTTGCCGCCATGCGACACGGCTCCATCCCGGGCGCCCACGGGCGGGTCCGGCCCCTCACCCTGCTCGGCGACCCGGTGCTCCACGAGCCCTGCCGGGACGTCACCGACTTCGGCCCCGAACTGGCCCGGCTCGTGGAGGACTTGTTCGCGACGATGTACGCGGCGCGGGGCGTGGGCCTGGCCGCGAACCAGGTCGGCGAGCCCCTCAGGGTGTTCGTGTACGACTGTCCCGACGACGAGGACGTGCGGCACCTCGGCCACGTCGTGAACCCGCGCCTCGTCGAGACGGACGGGGTCGTGGTGCGCGGCCCCGAGGGCTGTCTGTCGCTGCCCGGCCTGGAGGCGGGCACCGAACGCCATGACCACGCGGTCGTGGAGGGATTCACGACGACCGGCGAACCGGTCACCGTGCACGGCACGGGCTTCTTCGCCCGGTGTTTGCAGCACGAGTGCGACCACCTGGAGGGCCGTGTGTACGCCGACCGCCTGACCGGCTGGCGCCGGCGCAGACTCCTGCGCCGGGCCGCCCGGGCGTCCTGGAACAAACAGGGCGTTACTGGGGCATAGGCCCCGGCGTGACGAAGCGAGGGGCCGGTCACCGGCGGGCGGCGGGTCAGAAGCCCGGGCCGCCCACCCGGTCGCCCGCCGCGGCCAGCCGCCCCCACAGGAGGTCGGCCAGGCTGCGGACCAACTCGGCCCGGGAACACGGGCGTTCACCCAGCCACCAGTCGCCGGCGGCGTGCATCATGCCGACGATTCCGTGCCCCCACACCCGGGCCAGCTGCTGGCTGCCCGGCCCGAGGTCGAGCCGCTCCTCGATGACCCGCGCCAGTTCCTCGCCCATCCGCCGCAGCAGCGGGGCCGAGTGCTTGCCGACGTCGAAGCCCTGGTCGCCGTGCGACCCCTCCGCCGGGTGCATCAGGAAGCGGTACACCTGGGGGCGCGCCTCGATCGCCGCGAGGTAGGTGTCCAGCGTCGCCTCGACCCGCTCGCGCCGGTCGGCGGGGGCGTCCAGCGCGGCCCGCAGAGAATCCAGCAACGCGTCGGTGTGCCGCTTGGCGAGAGCGGCGTAGAGTCCTCCCTTGTCACCGAAGTGCCGGTAGAGGATCGGCTTCGTGATGCCGGCCTCGGCGGCGATCGCGTTCATCGAGGCCTGCGGGCCGTCGCGCAGCACCACGCGGTCGGCGGCCTCCAGCAGCTCGCGCCGGCGGCGTTCGGCGGACCGCTGCTGATCGGTCCGCTGTGTGGTGTCCATGAACTCTCCCCACCCATGCTGGTTCGGTGACGCCTGCGCAAACTAGCACTGACGGAACCCGGTGCATCGAACGGGATGCCGACCGGTCCTCGGGAGTTGACTTTTCCTACCCACCGGTAACAGACTCGTGTTACCGCAAGTAACATGCACGTGCGCCGCCGCTGGAGGGGTCATGGCCGAGTTCACCATGGAGCTCAACGACGAACAGAAGGAGGTCCAGGACTGGCTCCACGGCTTCGCCGCCGACGTGATCCGTCCCGCGGCCGCCGAATGGGACGAGCGTGAGGAGACTCCCTGGCCGGTCATCCAGGAGGCCGCCAAGGTCGGCATCTACTCCCTGGACTTCTACGCCCAGCAGTACTTCGACGCCACCGGCCTCGGCATCCCCATGGCGATGGAGGAGCTGTTCTGGGGCGACGCGGGCATCGCCCTGTCCATCGTCGGCACCGGTCTCGCCGCCGTCGGCGTCCTCGCCAACGGCACCGAGGAACAGATCGGCACCTGGATCCCCCAGATGTACGGCGACGCCAACGACGTCAAGGTCGCCGCCTTCTGCTCGTCCGAGCCCGACGCCGGTTCCGACGTGGCCTCCATGCGCACCCGCGCGGTGTACGACGAGGCCAAGGACGAGTGGGTCATCAACGGCACGAAGACCTGGGCCACCAACGGCGGCATCGCCAACGTCCACGTCGTCGTCGCGGTCGTCGACCCCGGCCTCGGCTCCAAGGGCCACGCCTCCTTCATCGTCCCGCCGAACACGCCGGGGCTGTCCCAGGGGCAGAAGTTCAAGAAGCACGGCATCCGCGCCTCGCACACCGCCGAGGTCGTCCTCGACAACGTGCGCGTCCCCGGCTCCTGCCTGCTCGGCGGCAAGCAGAAGCTCGACGAGCGCCTCGCCCGCGCCCATGAGAAGGCGAAGGCGGGCGGTGAGCGCGTGAAGAACGCCGCCATGGCGACCTTCGAGGCGTCCCGACCGGCCGTCGGCGCCATGGCGGTCGGCACCGCCCGCGCCGCGTACGAGGTGGCCCTGGAATACGCCCGGACGCGTGAGCAGTTCGGCCGGCCGATCATCGACAACCAGGGCGTCGCCTTCCAGCTCGCGGACATGCGCACCCAGATCGACGCCGCCCGCCTGCTGGTGTGGCGCGCCTCCTGGATGGCGGTCAACGGCAAGCCCTTCACCGCCGCCGAGGGCTCGATGTCCAAGCTCTTCGCCAGTGAGACCGCGAAGAAGGTCACCGCCCAGGCGGTCCAGATCCTCGGCGGCAACGGCTACACGCGCGAGTACCCCGTCGAGCGGATGCACCGCGACGCCGCGATCTACACGATTTTCGAGGGCACCAGCGAGATCCAGCGCCTGGTGATCGCCCGCACCCTGTCGGGCATGCCCATCCGCTGACGCGGCACGGGCCGGGAGACGACCCGGCGGTGCGGGCGGCACCGCCGGGTTACCCGTGCCCCCTTCCCGGGGAACGTTCGGGTGTGACCGACGCGAGGGAGGACGCGATGACGCGCACGGCCCGGGAACTGCTGCAAGCGGCCACCGGGGAACTGGCCCCCGACCCGGGGGCCAACCCCCTCGTTCCCCTGATCGCCCGGGGTGAGGCGCCCCGCGGCACCCTGGCCGCACTCGCCCTGGAGCAGCGCTGGGTGATCCCCGCCGACCGCCATGCCTTCCTGCTCCTGGCGGACAGGTCCACCGCCGAGCCCCGGGCCGCCGCCTTCTTCACCGCCCTGGCCGAGGGCGAGGCACTGGCGGCCCAGCGCCTGGACGCCTTCGCCGAGCAGTGCGGCGTGGACGCGAAACGGGCGGACGCGTACGACCCCCTCCCGGGCTGCCAGGCGTACCCCGCCTACGTCGCCTGGCTGGCCCTGAACGCGGAACCCGCCGACGCGGTCCTGGCGCTGACCGCCAACTTCTCGGCATGGGGCGGCTACTGCGCGACCATCGCCCGAGCCCTGCGCACCCGCTACGCCTTCCCCGACGAGGCGTGCGCCTTCTTCGACTTCTTCGCCGCACCCGCCCCGGACCTGGACCGCACGGCCACCGAGGCGATCCGGGCAGCGCTGGACACGGGCCGCCTGAACGAGACGCGCGCACACCGGTACGGCCGCCTCCTCCAGAGCTACGAGGCGATGTTCTGGACGACGTTGGCGCAGTCGGCCTGAAGGCCGCGCGCGGCCGTGCCGGCGCGGGGCCGTGTGCGACAGACGGATCCGCCGCGAGCGCGCGAGCGCCCGCACACACCGCCCTCCCGGCGGCGGGCGCGGCACCCCCTACGGCGTGCCCCCGCTGCTGTGCGCGATGCACGCCACGTCGATCCGGTCCGCGAGCTTCGCGAGCTCGATGGTGAGCGCGGCGACCGTGTCCTCGTCGAGCCCGTCCTCCCCGGCCTCCACGAGATGCAGCCACCGCCCGCCCACGGTGCGGAGCAGTTTGCTCACGTCGGCCGCAGACACCTGCAGGTTCCCGCGGTCGTCGACGATCAGAGGCAGAGTCACTTCGCGGTTCACAGACGGGATCGTAGCCGTGGAAGCCTCACGCACCGTGCCAAACCGTGGTGATGTTGCAGAACTCGCGGATTCCGTGCCCGGAGAGCTCACGCCCGTACCCGGAGCGCTTCACCCCGCCGAACGGGAACGCCGGATGGGACGCCGTCATGCCGTTCACGTACACCCCGCCCGCCTCCAGGTCGCGCACGAACCGGTCGACCTCGGCCCCGTCGCGCGTCCACACGTTGGAACTCAGACCGAAGGCGGAGTCGTTGGCGATCAGCACGGCCTCGTCCAGGTCGGCCGCCCGGTACAGGGTGGCCACCGGGCCGAACGCCTCCTCACGGTGGATGCGCATCTCACGGGTGATCCCGGTGAGGACGGTCGGCCGGTAGTACCAGCCGGGCCCGTCCGGCCGCTCACCGCCGCACAGCACGGTGGCGCCCGCCCGCACGGCGTCGTCGACCAGCTCCTCGAGGTCGGTCCGGCCCTGCTCGCTGGAGAGCGGGCCGACCTCCGTGTCCTCGTCCATCGGGTCGCCGACCCTGAGCGCCCTCATCCTCTCGGTGAAGCGCTCGGCGAAGGCGTCGTAGACGTCGGTGTGCACGATGAACCGCTTGGCGGCGATGCAGGACTGCCCGGTGTTCTGCACCCGCGCGGTCACCGCCACCTCGGCGGCCCGGTCCAGGTCCGCGGACGGCATGACCACGAACGGATCGCTGCCGCCCAGCTCCAGCACCGTCTTCTTGACCATCTCGCCGGCCGTGGAGGCGACCGCCCGTCCCGCGGGCTCGCTGCCGGTGAGGGTGGCCGCCTTCACCCGCTCGTCCCGCAGGATGTCGTCGACCGCGGCGGAGCCGACGAGCAGGGTCTGGAAGCAGCCCTCGGTGAAGCCCGCCCGGTGGAACAGGTCCTCGAGGTACAGGGCGGTCTGCGGCACGTTCGAGGCGTGCTTGAGCAGGCCCACGTTGCCCGCCATCAGCGCGGGTGCCGCGAACCGGATCACCTGCCACAGCGGGAAGTTCCACGGCATCACCGCCAGCACCGGGCCGAGCGGCCGGTAACGCACCAGGACCCGCGAGGCGCCGGAGTCCTTCACATCGGCCTCGGCGGGCTCCTCGTCGGCCAGCAGGTCCGCGGCGTGGTCGGCGTACCAGCGCATGGCCTTGGCGCACTTCGCGGCCTCCGCGCGGGCCTGCTTGACCGGCTTGCCCATCTCGGTGGTGATGACGCGGCCGATCTCCCCCTGGTCCTCCTCCAGGAGGTCCGCGGCCCTCTTCATCAGCCGGGCGCGCTCCGCGAAGGCCGTCGCCCGGTACGTGCGGAAGGTGGCCTCCGCGAGCTGGAGCCGACGCTCGATCTCCTCTTCGCCCATGGCCTCGTAGGTCTTGAGGGTCTCACCGTTCGCCGGGTTCACCGTTGCGATGGGCATGGCTGGCCTCCTGGGGACGGGCTGTGCTCCTCGACCTTCCCGCGCGGTGGTGGGGCGCGCAACGCGGGAGGTCTCCTCAGGGCGAGTGCTCCGCCAGCCGGTCGAGAAACGCCGCCTGCGCGCGGACGATCACCTCGCGCGCCTGGTCCAGGGTGAACCACTCCACCCGGTCCACCTCGGGGAACCGAGCCGTCCGTCCCGACCTCGGCGGCCATTCCATCTCGAACGTGCCGGGGACGACGGCCGCCGGATCGAGGTCCGCCTCGACCGCCCAGGCGGTGACGGTCTTGCCGCCGGATTGCCGGACCTCCCCGAGCGGTACGGCCTCCCCGTCCGGCGGTGCCAGCCCCAGCTCCTCACGGAATTCCCGCCGGGCCGCCTCCCAGGCCGGCTCGTCCGTGTCGTACTCGCCCTTGGGCACGGTCCACGCCCCGGCGTCCTTGCGGGCGAAGTACGGCCCACCCATATGACCGAGCAACACCTCCAGGCCGTGATCGGTGTGCCGGAACAGCAGCAGACCGGCGCTCCGGGTCCCCTTCACGGCCGTACCTCCGGGTGTGCCGCGAGCAGGGTCTCCACGGTGTCGGCCTCCTCCGGGCGCTTGTCCTCGCGGTAACGGACCACGCGCGCGAAGCGGAGGGTGACGCCGGCCGGGTAGCGGGTGGAGCGCTGGAGGCCGTCGTAGGCGATCTCCACGACGAGTTCGGGGCGCACGGTGACGACGTACCCGCTCTCGTCGACGGCGAGCTCCCGCAGCCGATCGGTCTGCCAGGCCAGCATCGCGTCCGTCATCCCCTTGAAGGTCTTGCCGAGCATGGCGAAACCGCCGTCGGCGGTGCGGGCGCCGAGGTGGAGGTTGGACAGCTTGCCGGTGCGCCGGCCGTGCCCCCACTCGGCGGCCAGCACCACCAGATCGAGCGTGTGCACCGGCTTGACCTTCAGCCAGGACGCGCCGCGCCGGCCCGCGCTGTAGGGCGCGTCGAGGCCCTTGACCACCACTCCCTCGTGGCCGCGTTCCAGCGTCCCGGCGAGGAACTCCTCCGCCGTGCCCACGTCCTCCGGCCCGGACACCACCGTGCGCCGCACCCGCATCGGCTCCGGGACGAGCCGGGCCAGCTCCGCGTGCCGCTCGGTGAACGGCAGGTCCAGCAGGTCGCGCCCGTCCACGGACAACGCGTCGAAGAACACGGGGGAGACCGGCATCTCCCGTGCGGCCGTGGCCACGTCGACGCGCGAGCCGACCCGCCCCGCGGTCTCCTGGAACGAGCGGGGGCGCCCCGCCTCGTCGAAGGAGATCACCTCGCCGTCCAGGATGAACCGCTCGCCCGGCAACTCCCGGACCGCAGACGTCACTTCGGGCAGCCGGTCGGTGATGTCGTCGAGGGTGCGGGTGTGCACGCGGACCGTGCCGCCGTCGCGGTGCACCTGGACCCGGATGCCGTCCAGCTTCTCCTCGACCGCGCAGGCGCCCAGCTTCTCCACCGCCTCGGCGACCGAGGAGGCGCTGTGCGCCAGCATCGGCAGCACCGGGCGCCCGACGGTCAGACGGAACCGCTCCAGCGCGGGCGGACCGTCCGCCAGCAGCGCCCGGGCCACCGTCTGCAGGGAGCCGGCGAGCATCACCGCGCGCCGCACGTGCTCCGCGGGCGCCTCCGTCGCCCGAGCCAGGCCCTCCACCGCGACGGCGTCCAGAGCCCCCTGCCGCACCTCCCCGGTGAGCAGCCCGAACAGGAACCGCTGCTCGTCCTCGGTGGCCGCGCCCAGCAGCTCGCCGACCAGCCGGGCCCGCTCGGTCTGCGATCCGGGGCCGGACACCTCGCCGAGCCGCGTGAGCAGGGTGTCGACCTCGCGCACCGTCAGCGTCGGCTCGGCGGCCGGGGGGACCGGGCGGCTCAGCACCTTCCAGCCGACGCCGAGCCTGCCCTGCGGCAGCCGGCCCGCCAGGTAGGGGATGACGATCGGCACGTCGTCCGCCTCCGCGTCCCGGAACAGCTCGGCGAGGAGAGCAATCTTCCGGGACCGCGCCGAGGTGGCGGCGACCTCCTGGGACACACGGGCCAGCCGGGACAGCAGCATGCAGTCATGGTGCACCCGCGGTGGCGGCTCTACACCTCCCGTGCGGCCGCGTCCAGCTCCGACATCAGCAGGTCCCCGACGATCGCCGCCGCCGCGCGGTAACCGCCGCCGGCCGCGTGCACGACCTGCTCGGCGAAGCCGACCGCGTTGCCGGCCGCCCACACCCCGGGCACCGTGGTCAGGCCCGTCGGGTCGACCACCGGGTAGGCGCCGAACGGGGTCTCGTTCATCTCGGCGCCCAGGCGCTCCAGCAGCCCGGTCTGCGGCACGGGGCGCGGCGCGACGTACACCACCGAGCGGGCGTGGGTGGAGCCGTCGGTGAGCCGGACACCGGTCAGCCGGTCGTCCTCGACCAGCAGTTCCGCGACCTCTCCCGGCACCACGTCGATCCCGGCGGCCGCCAGCCGGCGCAGGTCCTGGCCGGACAGCTCCTCCTCGGCGACCGTGTGCAGGAAGAAGGTGACGTCCTTGGACCACTGGGACACCATCAGCGCCTGGTGCACGCTCGACGCGCCGGTGGCGAGCACGCCGAAGGGCTGGTCGCGCACCTCCCAACCGTGGCAGAACGGGCAGTGCAGCACGTCCCGCCCGAAGCGCTCGGCGAGACGGGGGACCGCGGGCAGGTCGTCCTTCAGCCCCGTGGCGACGACGATCCGCCGGGCGGCCACGCTCCGGCCGCCGGCCAGGACCACGGTGAACGCGTCGCCCTTCCCGATCTCCACCACCCGGTCCCGCGCCAGCTCGACCCCGTACCGCGCGATCTCCTCCCGGCCGATCGCCAGGAACTCCGCGGGCGGCATCCCGTCCCGGGAGAGAAAGCCCTGCATGTGGGACGAGGGTGCGTTGCGCGGCTTGCCCGCGTCGACGACCAGTGTCCGGCGCCGCGCCCGGCCGAGTACCAGCGCGGCGGACAGTCCGGCCGCGCCGCCTCCGACGACGACGACGTCATGACTCACGTTCTCGGTCATGGTGACCACCTCCACGCCCGACGGTCGCTCAGCAACTGCGGGATTGACAAACGTCTTTGCCGAAACTGCAATGACGCCATGACGACGGACGACGTTCTCGCGGATGTGGGCCCCCGGCTGCGCCGGATCAGGAAGGAGCGGGAGGTGACCCTCGCCGCGCTCTCCGAGGCGACCGGCATCTCGGTCAGCACCCTCTCGCGGCTGGAGTCCGGGCTGCGCAGACCCAGCCTGGAACTGCTGCTGCCGATCGCCCGGGCGCATCACGTGGCGCTGGACGAACTGGTCGGCACGCCCCCGGTGGGGGACCCGAGGGTGGCGGCCAAGCCGCTCGTGCGGCACGGGCGCACCTACTGGCCGCTCACCCGGCAGCCCGGTGGCCTCCAGGCGTACAAGGTGCTGGTGCCGCGGCGCGAGGAGGACCCCGAGCCGCGCACCCACGAGGGCTACGAGTGGTTGTACGTGCTCTCCGGGCGGCTGCGGGTGGTGCTGGGCGAGCACGACGTGGTGCTCACGGCCGGCGAGGCGGCGGAGTTCGACACGCGCGTGCCGCACTGGTTCGGCTCGACGGGGGAGGGGCCCGTGGAGTTCCTCAGCCTCTTCGGTCCGCAGGGGGAGCGCATGCACGTGCGGGCACGGCCGAAGCGACCGTGAGGCATCCGACTGTTCCCAGATCGGCAAGCGACCGCTTAGTATGCGAACCGACCCCGGTCAGAGCAAGCAGTCCCCCCGTGGAGGCCCCGCATGCAGGCATGGCAAGTGCACGAGCTCGGTGAACCGGGTGAGGTGATGCGCCTGGCGGAGGTGGCGCCACCGACCCCGGGGGAGGGCCAGGTGCTGCTGAAGGTCCGCGCCGCGAACATCAACTTCCCGGACGCCCTGATGTGCCGCGGCCACTACCAGGTCAGGCCGCCGCTGCCGTTCACCCCGGGCGTCGAGATCTGCGGCGAGACGGAGGACGGGCGCCGGGTGCTCGCCAACCCGGCCCTGCCTCACGGCGGCTTCGCCGAGTACGCCGTCGCGGACGCCGCCGCGCTGCTGCCCGCCCCCGAGGCGCTGGACGACGCCCAGGCCGCGGCCCTGCACATCGGCTACCAGACGGGCTGGTTCGGGCTGCACCGCCGGGCCCGGCTCGAGGCCGGGGAGACCCTGCTCGTCCACGCTGCCGCCGGAGGGGTCGGCAGCGCGGCCGTGCAGCTGGGGAAGGCCGCCGGCGCCACCGTCATCGGTGTCGCCGGCGGTCCCGCCAAGGCGGCCGTGGCCCGTGAACTGGGCTGCGACGTGGTGATCGACCGGCGCGAGCAGGACGTCGTCGCGGCGGTCAAGGAGGCCACCGGCGGCCGGGGCGCGGACGTGATCTACGACCCGGTCGGCGGCGAGGCCTACACCCAGTCCGCCAAGACGGTCGCCTTCGAAGGGCGGATCGTGGTCGTCGGCTTCGCCGGAGGCACGATCCCGAGCCCGGCGCTGAACCACGCCCTGGTGAAGAACTACTCCATCCTGGGCCTGCACTGGGGCCTGTACAACACCAAGAACCCCAAGCTGGTGCAGCACTGCCACGAGCAACTCACCGAGCTGGCCGCCCGGGGCGCGATCAAGCCCCTGGTGAGCGAGCGCGTGCCGCTCGACGGTGCCGCTGCGGCCGTGCAGAGGGTCGCGGACGGTGCCACCACCGGCCGGATCGCCGTGCTGCCGTCGCTGGAGAAGGGAGTCACCGCATGACCGACGCAGCCGAACTGAGGCGCCGCACGGCCGAGTTCCTGGCCGCGCACCCGCCCGCCGACACCGACCGCCTGGAATTCCTGCGCGCCCGCTTCGACGCGGGACTCGCCTGGGTGCACTACCCCGAGGGGCTCGGCGGCCTCGGCGCACCCCGCTCCCTGCAGGCCGTCGTGGACGCCGAGCTGGAGGCCGCCGGGGCGCCCGACAACGACCCGCGGCGCATCGGCATCGGCCTCGGCATGGCCGCGCCCACCATCCTCCAGTACGGCACCGAGGAGCAGAAGCGGCGCTTCCTGCGGCCGCTGTGGACCGGCGAGGAGGTCTGGTGCCAGCTGTTCAGCGAGCCGGGCGCCGGATCCGACCTCGCCGCGCTGGGCACCCGCGCCGTGCGCGAGGGCGACACCTGGGTGGTCAACGGGCAGAAGGTGTGGACCTCGAGCGCTCACGTCGCCCGCTGGGCCATCCTCATCGCCCGCACCGACCCGGAGGTGCCCAAGCACCGGGGCATCACCTACTTCCTGTGCGACATGACCGATCCCGGCGTCGAGGTCCGGCCCCTGCGCCAGATCACCGGCGAGGCCGAGTTCAACGAGGTCTTCCTCACCGACGTCCGCATCCCCGACTCCCGCCGCCTGGGCGAGGTCGGCGACGGCTGGCGGGTCGCGCAGACCACGCTCAACAACGAACGCGTCGCCATCGGCGGCATGCGGCTGCCCCGCGAGGGCGGCATGATCGGACCGGTCTCGAAGACCTGGCGCGAACGCCCCGAACTGCGCACCCACGACCTGCACCAGCGGCTGCTCAGGCTCTGGGTGGACGCCGAGGTCGCCCGGCTCACCGGCGAACGCCTCCGCCAGCAGCTCGTCGCCGGCCAGCCCGGACCCGAGGGTGCCGGCATGAAGCTCGGCTTCGCCCGCCTCAACCAGGAGATCAGCGGCCTGGAGGTGGAACTCCTGGGCGAAGAGGGCTTGTCGTACGACGACTGGACCATGCGCCGCCCCGAGCTGGTCGACTTCACCGGCCGCGAGGCCGGCTACCGGTACCTGCGCTCCAAGGGCAACAGCATCGAGGGCGGGACCAGTGAAATCCTGCTGAACATCGTCGCCGAGCGCGTCCTGGGCCTGCCCGCCGAGCCGCGCACCGACAAGGACGTCGCCTGGAAGGACCTCGCCCGATGACGGATCTGCTGTACTCGGAGGAGGAAGAGGCGCTGCGCGCCGCCGTCCGGGACCTGCTCACCGACCACTGCGACGCGCCCGGCGTGATCGCCCGCGCCGAGTCGGACGCCCCGCACGACCTCTCGCTGTGGAAGGCGCTGGCCGACGGCATGGGCCTGGCGGGCCTGCTGGTCCCCGAGGACCGGGGCGGTCAGGGCGCCACCCACCGCGAAGCCGCCGTCGTCCTGGAGGAACTGGGGCGCGCGGTCGCTCCCGTGCCCTATCTGACCAGCGCGGTCGTGGCCACCGAGGCACTGCTGGCCTGCGAGGACGGTGACGAACTGCTCGCGGAGCTGGCCTCCGGCCGCAGGATCGGCGCCCTCGCCGTCGGGCTGCACACCGCCCCCGGAGCCCCGTTCACCACCGTACGGGTCGACAGCGGCGCACTGCACGGCGAGTTGACGGCCGTCGCGGACGCCGCCGTCGCCGATGTGCTGCTCGTTCCGGGCGACGACGGTGGGCTGTACGCGGTGGACGCCGCCGCGGTCACCGTCGTCCCACAGACGTCCCTGGACCTCACCAGGCCCCTCGCCAAGGTCGTCCTCGCCGGCGCAGCCGGGCGCCGGCTGGGCGAGGCCGGGACCGCCGTACGGCGTGCCCTGCGAGCCGGTGCCGGGCTGCTCGCCTCCGAGCAACTCGGTGTGGCGGACTGGTCGCTGACGGAGACCGTCCGCTATCTGAAGGACCGCAAGCAGTTCAACCGCCCCGTCGGCGGCTTCCAGGCGCTCAAGCACCGGCTCGCCCAGCTGTGGCTGGAGGTCGTCAACCTCCGCGCGGCGGCCCGCAACGCCGCCGACGCGCTCGCCAGCGGTGAGGACGCCGAAGTGGCGGTCACCGTGGCGCAGGCCTACGCGGCTCCCGTCGCGGTGCACGCCGCCGAGGAGGCGCTGCAACTGCACGCCGGCATCGGCATGACCTGGGAACACCCGGTGCACCTGTACCTCAAGCGTGCCAAGGCCGACTCGATCGCCTACGGCACGGCGGGCGCGCACCGCGAGGCGCTGGCCGAACTGGTGGATCTCCGGGCGCCCTGACGACGACCGGGTGAACAGCCCGGACAGAGGCCCGTCCCTCCCGGGGGCGGGCCTCTGTCCGCTTACCTGTTCCGGTGAGGTGAACACCGAACGGCTGGTCGGCCAACTCCCCACATGGCTCTGCTCCTTGGGCACATCGGACCCTCATACTCGCTGAGGCCCGTACGGAATGCCCAGGGAGGCAGAGCATGGCCCTCACCGCCCGTCGCAGAGCCCTCACCGCCTTCGGTGCCGCCCTCGCCGGCTCGCTCGCCCTGCCCGGCGGCCGGGCGCTGGCCGGTGAACAAGGGCACCTCCCACGCCCCTTGTGGCGCGCCCACGCGCACAACGACTACGAACACCCGCGCCCCCTCCTCGATGCCCTCGACCACCGCTTCGGCAGCGTGGAGGCCGACATCTTCCTGGTCGACGGCCAACTCCTCGTGGCCCACGGCCCCGAGGACCTCGACCCGTCCCGCACCCTCGAGTCCCTCTACCTCGAACCGCTCGCCGCCCGCGTCCGTGCCCACCGCGGCTCCGTGCACCGCGGCCACCGGCGGCCGCTCCAACTGCTGATCGACATCAAGACCGAGGGCGCCGCCACCTACCTCGAGCTCGACCGTCGGCTCCGGCGCCACCGGCACCTGTTCACCACCTGCGCACACGGCCGGGTGCTGCCCGGTCCGGTCACCGCCGTCGTGTCGGGCGACCGTGCGGCCCGGGTGCCCATGGAGGCCCAGCGGGTGCGCCGCGCCTTCTACGACGGCCGGCTCGCCGATCTCGGAGGCCCCGCGCCCTCCTCCCTCATCCCGCTGATCAGCGACAACTGGACGCGCCACTTCACCTGGCGGGGCATCGGGCCGTTCCCCGACGCCGAGCGGCGCAAGCTGCGGGACATCGTGGGCACGGCGCACGCGCGCGGGCAGCGGGTGCGCTTCTGGGCCACGCCCGACGTGCCCGGACCCGCGCGGGACGCGCTGTGGGGCGAACTGCTCGCCGCGGACGTCGACCACCTCAACACCGACGACCTCGCCGGGCTGGAATCCTTCCTGGACGCCCATCGGCCGGCGTAGACACCACACGGACACCACACGTTCGGAGGACACCTCAGCAGCCCGGACGAACGCTCCGCTACGCCACACTTGCGGCCGAACGCCGCGAAGCGGACGTGGCGGAGGAGGTTGACGATGGCCGTTTCCATCTCTGTGGTGCTGCTGCTCGCGATCCTGGCGGTGATCTTCCTGCGCAACGGCGGACTGAAGGTCTCGCACGCCCTGGTCTGTCTGCTGCTCGGCTTCTATCTGGCCAGCACCAGCATCGCCCCCACCATCCACAGCGGGCTCACGGCGACCGCGGACATCGTCGAGAGCCTGCGGCCCTGAGACGGGCCGGACGGTGTCACGTCGGCGACGGGGGTGTCACACCGAGGAGTAGACGCCGATGCCGTTCGGCACGGGGCGTTCGGCGCCGCCCGAGGGGTGGTTGCGCACCAGGACGCCGGACGCTCCGGGAACCCGGGTGACCAGCGTCGACGATCCGCCCCCGTCCAGGCCGAACCCGTCGACCGCGCCCAGCCGGCGCAGGGTGCCGGCCACTTCGGCGACCGTCAGCCCGGTGCGGTACCGCGGGGCGCCGTCCAGCGCGAGCAGCAGCAGCCGCCGTCCGCCGTCGGCGGTGCCCACCGCGGTGCGCACCGCCGAGGTCGTGTCGTCCAGCCCCGGCAGCGGCCGTCCACCGGCCAGCACCGGGTGGCCGCCCAGGGCCAGGCGGTAGGGGATCCGGCTCGCGGCGGGCACGAGCCGGTGCCGGATCCGGACCGGTTCACCGACGGCCAGCCGCCGCAGCTCGCGCGCGCCCTCCTCACGACCCACCAGCACGGTGCTGCCGGGCGCGACGGATCCGCCGCCCGGTGTGGCGGCGGTGGCCACCACCTCGCCCTGACGCACCGTCACCTCATGGGTGTCGGTGCTGCACGGTGCCGCCCGGTCGGTGTCGGTCCCGCAGGTGGCACGCACCCGTGAGGCACTGCCCCACGCCTCGGTGAACGCGCCGACGGAACCCACGGGCAGGGCGTACTGGTTGAGCCCGCGCAGCGGCAACCGACCCATCGGCGTGCGGATCCAGCCGTGAAGGGCCAGCCGGTCCAGCCGGGCCCGCCGGTCGACGCCCACGCCGAACACGTCCTCGGTGGTCGTGCCGGGCGGCAGCGGGGGGCCGAACCGCTGACCGTCCGGCACGGCCCCCTTCAGCGCCCTGCCGTCCACGACCGCGGGGCCCACGCTCGCCCCGGTCGCCTCGACACCCGGGTGCTGGACCTCGCCGATGTTGAAGAAGTCGCCGTTCACCCCGGCCACGGCCCCGCGTGCGTCCGCCATCCGGGACAGGGGGGACCGGGCGGCCACCGCCCCCGGGTGCAGCAGGCCCACCCGCACGCGCGGATCGCGCAGGTCGACGGTGAGCACATGCGCGTGCGCCGTGCCGTGCGAGGCGGGGACGTCGAACTCCTCGTACGTGACCCCCGGCGCGACGGGAACGGCCGGCTGCGCGGCGGCGGCCGGTGCCGTTCCCGTCAGGACCGCGCCGGCGAACACACCGAGCGCGGTCAGAGCCGTCAGTACCGGTCCGCCCCAGGGGACCCCCGTGCGCCGACGCAGCAACAACCTCGACCCCCTGAAGCGTCGTCAACCGTCCCGGGACAGGGGCAGTGCACCAGACGACGGGGCGCAGGGGTGAGGGGAACACCGGCCGGACCGCAATCGGCGGGAAAGACACCCACTTGGGCGTTGGGACACCGGGGCGCGGGCGTCGCCCGCCTCAGCGGTCGGTCATCGCGTCGCTCCGCAGGACGGCGACGCGGTGGAAGTTGCACCCGGCGGAGGACGGCATCGCCGCGGGGAGCCAGGTCTGGTGGGCCTTGAGGGCGACGCTCACCAGGCTCAGCAGCAGGTCGACGTCCGTGTCGCAGTCCAGGTGCACCGTGACCCAGCACGAGCCCGGGACCAGCTGTATCGCGGTGGAACCGCCCAGGTCGTAGTGGAAACGCTGTATGGCCCGGCGGGTGAGGTGCAGATCCACGTCCCGCCCGGAGTGGAAGTGGACGATCTCGTCACGGGTGGAACGGAGCGCCTGCCCGGTACCACACCCGGCCGCACAGGCCGTCAGGTCGGGCCACGTCCGCAGTCGCTCCATGGCTCTATGCGCCGGTGTCATGCCCCCATGGTCACCCGATCACCATGTATGCACCAGGAGTTGGGCGATTCGTAATCGGGACGTGAGACGTCGGATCCCACCCGAGTCCATGTCGTGACCATCGATGACCATCTCGTGACCCCTTCCGGCCGTCGAGGTACGTCATCGGGGCAGTTGCCGGTTCCCGGCACCGTGGAGGGAGGAGCGCTCGCCCCGGAGTCGTGCGGGGCGGCTCACGCCCGTGCGGCGACCGCCGCCGGATCGTCCAGGACACCGCGCACCACCGAGTGCGCCGCTCCCAGGAGAGGTCCCGCGGAGCCCAGGGCGGACACCGACACGGGGCAGGCCTGGCCCGCCGTGCGCCGGGCCAGTTCGGAGCGGAGCGACGGCAGCAGCCAGGGCGCGAGGGCGGCCAGCGCGCCGCCGAGCACCACGCTCCGCGGGTCCAGCAGGTTCACCGCTCCGGTCAGGGCGATGCCCAGCGCCGTTCCGGCGTCGTGCAGGGCGCGACGTACCACCGCGTCGCCCCGTTCGGCGCGGCCCGCGAGCAGACCCACGCGGTCCTCGCCCGGCTCCAGACCCGCCGCGCGCAGCACCGCCTCCTCGCCGGCGTACTGCTCGAGACAGCCGCGCCCACCGCACGCGCACTCCGGCCCGTCGGGCCACACCGGCACATGGCCCAGCTCGCCCGCGAATCCGCGCGCCCCGTGCATCAGGCCCCCGTCCACGACCACCGCGGCACCGATGCCGATCTCGGCCGACACGTGCAGGAAGTCCCGCGGGGCGCCCTCTGCGAGCCAGAGTTCGGCGAGGGCACCGAAGTTGGCCTCGTTGCCCACGGTCAGCGGCAATCCGTCCGGGAGCAGGGCCCCGAGATCGGTGTCCTGCCAGCCGAGGTTCGGGGCGCGTACCACGGTGCGCGCGTCTCGGGCCACCAGTCCCGGGACCGCCACGGCGAGCCCGGCCGGCCACAGCCCCTCGCCCTCGGCCTCGGCGACGACCGCGCGTATCAGCGCGGTCAGGTCCTCGACCACCGGAGCGGCGGGGCGGGCCCGGTTCGGCACGTGCCGCACCGCCCGGGACCGCACCCGCCCGCGCAGGTCGACCGCGCAGACCGCGAGACGGTCGACGCCCACCTCCGCCCCGATGCCGGCGGGGCCACGCCCGCTGACGGCCAGCGCCGAGCCCGGACGGCCCACCCGCCCCGGCCGCTCGGGGCCCAGTTCCTCCAGCAGGCCGGACCGGACGAGCTCGTCGACCAGGGTGGACACGGCGGCGCGGGTCAGGCCGATGCGCGACGCGACGGCGGCCCGGGACAGCGGCCCGTCGGCGCTGACGGTGTGCATCACCCGGGCGAGATTGCGGCGGCGCATCCCCTGCTGGGTGTCCGGCAGCGCACGCCCCGGACCGCCCGGGCGCGTCTCGTGCAGCGGTGTGCTCATGCCTCCGTCAGTCCTCGGTCGGTCCCGGTCGGTGCGGTTGGACGTGCTTCCGGTCGGGGACGCCGTCAGCGGGTGTCCGCGCCCCGCTGCAGCAGCGGGGTCGCGTCGGAGAGTACCCCGGCGATCCTGGCCAGCGTCTCCTCGTCCCGCTCCACCGCCTCCAGCACCGGACCCGCGGCGGTGTTCCAGCGCCGGGCCACGGCGGCCGGGTCCTCCCCGGTGAGCAGCCCGGCCGCCTGAGCGGCGGCGCCGAGCGCGACCAGTTCCCTGGCCTCGGGCACCTGCACCGGGCGCCCCGACAGCCGCCGCACGGTCTGCTGCCAGGCCGTGCCCCGGGCGCCGCCGCCGATGAGCAGCAGGGGCGTCGAGGGGTCCGCGTCGGCGTCGAGGACGAGGTCCAGCGCGCCGAGCAGGGAGTGCACGGCACCGTCGTAGGCGGCCTGGAGCAGCTGGCCTCCGGTGGTGTCGTGGCGCAGGCCGTGCAGCAGGCCGGAGGCGCTCGGCAGGTTCGGGGTGCGCTCGCCGTCCAGGAAGGGCAGGAGCGTGACGCCGGTGCCGGGCTCGACGGCCTCACGGTCCAGACGGAGGAGGGCGGCCACGCGGTCCACGGCCAGCGTGCAGTTGAGCGTGCAGGCCAGCGGCAGCCAGTCGCCGCGGGCGTCGGCGAACCCGGCCACCGTCCCGGTCGGGTCCGCGGGGCGGTGCCGCGACACCGCGTACACCGTCCCGGACGTGCCGAGGCTCATCACCGGTGTGCCGGGACGCACCCCGAGGCCCAGGGCCGCGGCGGCGTTGTCACCGGTGCCGCACGCCACCAGGGTGCCCTTGGAGAAGGGCAGGTCATGGCTGTCGCGCACGGTGCCGGCCACCTCTCCGGACCGCACCACCCGCGGCAGCAGCGCCGGGTCGAGCCCCGCGTGCGCCAGGATCTCCTCGTCGTACGCCTGCGTCGCGGAGGACCACCAGCCGGTGCCGGAGGCGTCACCGCGGTCGGTCGTGCCCTGGCCGGTGAGGCGCTCGGTGAGGTAGTCGTGGGGGAGCCGGACGGCCCTGGTCGCGCGGACCGACGCCGGCTCGTGCTCCGCCAGCCAGGCCCACTTGGTGACCGTGAAGGATGCGGTGGGCACGCTTCCCGTGCGCTCGGCCCAGAACTTGGCGCCCCCCAGCTCCCCGACCAGCCGGCGGGCCTGAGGCGCGGAGCGCACGTCGTTCCACAGCAGCGCCGGGCGCACCGGCTCGCCCTGCGCGTCCAGGGCGACCAGGCCGTGCTGCTGGCCGCCGATCGACACGGCGGCGGCCTCGTGCGCCGGTTCGCCGCACTGGCGCAGCGCCTCGCACAGGGCGTCCCACCACTGGCGCGGATCGCTCTCCCGGCCCGCCCCGGAGGTCACCGCGTGCGGCGCCTGCCCGCCGGCCACGACCCGGCCGGTCGCCACGTCGACGACCAGCGCCTTGGTGGACTGGGTGGATGTGTCCACGCCGACGACGAGCGGACCCTCGGCTGCTGACATCGGTCTCTCCCTCTTCCGCGGCTCAGCGGGGTGAGCTCTTCCCTGAAAGGCTCCCGCATACTAATTTGTAAACTGCCATGACGAAATGGTCTCAGCGAGCGAGGAGCCGCGGCATGAACTACCAGCCCACCCCCGAGGACAGGTTCACCTTCGGACTGTGGACCGTCGGCTGGCAGGGACGGGACCCCTTCGGGGACGCCACGCGGCGTGCCCTCGACCCGGTCGAGTCGGTGCGGCGCCTGGCCGAGCTGGGCGCCTACGGCGTCACGTTCCACGACGACGACCTCATCCCCTTCGGCTCGGGCGACAGCGAGCGCGAGGAGCACGTCAAGCGGTTCCGCCAGGCGCTGGACGACACCGGCATGAAGGTGCCGATGGCCACCACGAACCTGTTCACGCACCCGGTCTTCAAGGACGGCGCGTTCACCGCCAACGACCGCGACGTACGCCGTTACGCCCTGCGCAAGACCGTCCGCAACATCGACCTCGCGGTCGAGCTCGGCGCCGAGATCTACGTGGCCTGGGGCGGCCGGGAGGGCGCCGAGTCCGGCGCCGCCAAGGACGTGCGTGTCGCCCTCGACCGCATGAAGGAGGCCTTCGACCTGCTCGGCGAGTACGTCACCTCCCAGGGCTACGACATCCGCTTCGCCATCGAGCCCAAGCCCAACGAGCCGCGGGGCGACATCCTGCTCCCCACCGTCGGCCACGCCCTGGCGTTCATCGAACGCCTGGAGCGCCCGGAGTTGTACGGCGTCAATCCGGAGGTCGGACACGAGCAGATGGCCGGGCTGAACTTCCCGCACGGCATCGCCCAGGCCCTGTGGGCGGGCAAGCTGTTCCACATCGACCTCAACGGCCAGTCGGGCATCAAGTACGACCAGGACCTCCGCTTCGGCGCGGGCGACCTGCGCTCGGCGTTCTGGCTGGTGGACCTGCTGGAGTCGGCGGGCTACGGCGGCCCCAGGCACTTCGACTTCAAGCCGCCGCGGACCGAGGACCTCGACGGCGTGTGGGCCTCCGCGGCCGCTTGCATGCGCAACTACCTGATCCTCAAGGAGCGGGCCACCGCCTTCCGCGCGGACCCGGAGGTGCAGGAGGCGCTGCGTGCGTCCCGCCTGGACGAGTTGGCCCGGCCCACCGCGGCCGACGGCCTTGACGCCCTGCTCGCCGACCGCTCGGCCTTCGAGGACTTCGCCCCCGAGGCGGCCGCCGCGCGGGGCATGGCCTTCGAGCGCCTGGACCAGCTGGCGATGGACCACCTGCTGGGGGCCCGGGGCTGAGCGTCCCCCGAGGGGCGGCTTCGGATCCGTGCCGGTGCAGGGGGCGGAGCCGGGCCGTGGGAGACGGTGGTTCCGGGTCGGTTCGGCGTGACACGGCGGTTTCCCCGGCGACCGTCGTGCCCTGGCCCCGGGCAGACGGCGGCAGCCCCGGGCAGTCGCGCATGCGGCGACAGCCCCGGTGCGCGGGCGCGGCGTACCGCCTCGGCGGTGGGACCGCCCCACGCGCGCGTGCCGGGAGGCCCCTTCCACTCCCGGCCGCGCGGGCGGACAGCGCGTGCGCCCCGCGCGCGGTGCGCCGGTCGTGTGGTCGCGTGCCCAGAGCCCGCGTCGACGTCCGCGCGCGAGGCTCGCATCGGGTGCGGTACGAGACGACCATGGGCGGTATGGCCATGCCACCCGTACCACCTCAGCCGCCGCCCGGCCCGCCGGGCGGCACACCGCCTCCCGGCGGGGGCTTCGGACCGCCCCCGTACGGCGGTGCGCCGCCCCCCGGCCCGCAGGAACCGCCCGACGGCCGGGGCGGCGACGGACGCGGGCCCGGCGGGCGCAGGGTGCTCCTTGTCGTGCTCGCCGTGATCGCGGCCGTCACGGCCATCTCCCTGCTGGTCCTGATGGCCACGGGCGACGACGACTCCCCGGGCGGGGAGCCGACCGGGACGAGCACGGCCACGGGCGGCTCACCGGACCCGCCCATGGGCATCCCTTCCGAGCTGCCCAGCGGGCTGCCCTCCGGCCTGCCCTCCGATCTCCCGACCGAGCTGCCGAGCTGGGTTCCCAGCAACCTGCCCAGCGGCCTCGAATCCCTCCTGCCGTCCCTGGAGTGAGACGGGGCGTGGAGCGGCCGACGCCTACGCGGCCGCCGCCCCGCAGCCTGACTCCGTGCGCCCGGGCTGCGCCCCGGAGATCCGTCGCGGCCCCTGCGAGCCGGTCTACTCCCCGGGCACGCCCCGTGCCGTCGCGCGAGCCGTCGCCAGTGCCGTCGCCGGGTCCCGGGCCGCGCCACCCGCCGGCAACCAATCGCCCTGCTTCCTGCGGTAGGGCCACCAGCGGCCGTCCTGTCCCAGGCGCAGCTGGGCCGGTGCGCCGACCACCGTCCACCGGTTGCCCCGGGCCCGCAGCTCCGGCCGCTCCCCTTCGTCCCAGGCCGCCTCCAGGGCCGCACGCGCGCGTGCGAGCGTCACGGCGTCCGGCGTCCACTCCTCGTCGAGCACGGCCAGCGCCGCCCTGCCGCCGTGCCGCCAGGCCCGTACCGCCGCCTCCAGCCCCTCCCGGCCGCGCCCCGAACCCTCGGCGATGCGGTCCGCCACCGCGTCCCCGGGTGCGCCGGCGGCCAGCCGCACCGCGTCCTCGGCGACCGTCCACCCCTGGTCCGGGGCCTGCTGGTCATGCCCTTCCCGCAGGGCGTCCGCGAGCAGGCGGTGGGCGTGTGCGGCGGTCTGCGCGGCCAGGAACTCCAGTGCGGCCGGATCGATCCCGGCGGCCGGCGCGGCCTCGGTGTCCAGGACCGGCGGCACCCCGGGGGCGCCGGGGAGAGCGGGCGGGACCGGCAACGACGGCAGGATGTCCCCGGCCGCGTACGCCTCGGCCGCGTCCACGCCTCCCGCGACCCGGCCGGGGCGCCCGGCCGTTGCGCCGCGGCCGCGGTGCTGCAGTGCGTCCAGCAGGGCGCGCTCACCGCGTCCCCGCATCAGCAGCAGGACGAAGGGTTCCTGGTCCAGCAGCCGGGCCACCTGATAGCACAGGGCCGCCGTGTGCCCGCAGTGGTCCCAGGCGTCGCAGCCGCACTCCGGCTCCAGATCCCCGGGCCCCGGCAGCAGATCGACGCCGGCCAGTTCCGCGTCCTCCACCAGGTGCGGCGGCATCTCCCGGTCCAGCAGCGCCGCGACATGCCCGGCCCGTTCGACGGTCATGTCCAGGAAGCGGTCCCACTGCTCACCGGACAGCTCCTGGAGCAGCACGTCCGCGCGGTGCGCCGTCCCGTCCCGGTCCCGTACGACCGCCGTGACGCGTCCCGGACGTACGGACACCGCGCCGACCGCTCCCGCGCGGGCCAGCCTGCGGCCCGCCGCGAGCTGCGCGGAGTCCAGCGCCGTGGCCTCCAGCGCGGTCAGCCAGGCCCGGCCCCACCAGGTCTGCGCGAAACCCCGCCCCCGTGCGGGCGGCAGCGCGCCGAACGTGCGCCCGCCGCCCGCCTCGTCACCGTCGTGGCGCGTCATCCCAGCCCCCCTCGCAGTTCCACCAGGTCCGCCAGCTCGGCGTCCGTCAGCTCCGTCAGCGCCGCCTCACCGGAGCCCAGCACCGCGTCGGCCAGCTCCTTCTTGCGGCTCAGCAGCTCGGCGATGCGGTCCTCGACGGTGCCCTCGGCGATGATCCTGTGCACCTGCACCGGCCTGGTCTGGCCGATGCGGTACGCCCGGTCCGTGGCCTGCGCCTCGACGGCCGGGTTCCACCAGCGGTCGTAGTGGACGACGTGCTCGGCCCGGGTGAGGTTCAGCCCCGTGCCCGCCGCCTTGAGCGACAGCAGGAAGACCGGGACCCGCCCGTCCTGGAAGCGCCGCACCATCTCCTCGCGTTCGGCGACCGGTGTCCCGCCGTGCAGGAACTGCGAGGGGACGCCCCGCGCGCCGAGGTGCCCCTCCAGGAGCCGGGCCATCCGCACGTACTGCGTGAAGACCAGGACGCGGGCGTCCTCGGCGAGGATCGTGTCGAGCAGTTCGTCCAGGAGCTCCAGCTTCCCGGACCTCCCCGCGATCACGGGCCGGTCCTCCTTGAGGAACTGCGCCGGGTGGTTGCAGATCTGCTTCAGGCCGGTCAGCAGCTTCACGATCAGCCCCCGGCGCGCCATGCTGCCGGCGGCGGAGATCTCCTCGAGCGCCTCGCGCACCACGGCCTCGTACAGGCCCGCCTGCTCCGGGGTGAGCGACACGGCGTGGTCGGTCTCCGTCTTCGGCGGCAGCTCGGGCGCGATCCCGGGGTCGGACTTGCGGCGGCGCAGCAGGAACGGCCGCACCAGCCGGGCCAGTCGCTCCGCCGCGGCCGGGTCCCGGCCGCCCTCGACGGCGTCCGCGTAGCGCCTGCGGAAGGTGCCGAGCCGGCCCAGCAGTCCCGGTGTCGTCCAGTCGAGGATCGCCCACAGCTCCGAGAGGTTGTTCTCCACAGGCGTGCCGGTGAGCGCCACGCGTGCGCGTGCGCCGATGGAGCGCAGCTGCCGCGCCGTCGACGAGTACGGGTTCTTCACGTGCTGGGCCTCGTCCGCGACGACCATCCCCCACGGCACCCCGGCGAGCCGGGCGGCGTCCAGGCGCATCGTGCCGTACGTCGTGAGCACGAACTCGCCGTCGGCCACGCCGTCCAGGGAGCGCCGGGCGCCGTGGAAGCGGCGCACCGGAGTGCCGGGGGCGAAGCGCTCGATCTCCCGCTGCCAGTTGCCCATGAGGGAGGTCGGGCAGACCACCAGGGCGGGACCGGCGGACGTGGCGTCGTCCTGCCGGTGCAGGTGCAGGGCGATCAGCGTGACGGTCTTGCCGAGGCCCATGTCGTCGGCGAGACAGCAGCCGAGGCCGAGCGAGGTCATGCGGGCCAGCCAGTTCAGTCCACGCCGCTGGTAGTCCCGCAGCGTGGCGGCGAGGGCGGCCGGCTGATCCACCGGATCCTGGTCCTCGGGCCGTGCGAGCCGGTCCCGCAGCCCCTCCAGCCAACCGGTGGGCCGTATCTCCACGCGGCGGCCGTCGACCTCGACGCAGCCCGTGAGGGCCGCGCCGAGCGCGTCGACCGGCGTGATGCGGTGATCCTTGCGCGCACGGGCGCGCAGGACCTGCGCGGGGTCGATGAGGACCCACTGGTCGTGCAGCCGCACGACCGGACGCTTGGCCTCGGCGAGCCGGTCCAGCTCCTCGCGCGTGACACGCCGGTCGCCCAGCGCGAACCGCCAGTCGAAGGCGAGCAGGGTGTCGGCGGACAGGAACGACGGTCCGTGCGCAGCCTGCGGGAAGCTCTCGGCGGTGCCGGCCCCCGGCCCCTCGCGGACGGGACCGACCTCCGCGTGGACGGTCAGCTCCCGGGTCAGCTCCTTCGGCCAGTGAACGTCGACGCCCACCCCGGCCAGTGCCCGGGTCCCCTCCCCGAGCAGTTCGACGACCTCTTCGTCGGCGAGCTCCACGGCCTCGGGCACCGCCGCCGAGAGCAACGGCGCGAGCGGCGGCCAGGCGCGGGCCGCCCGGCGCAGTGCGAGCAGCGCGTCCATCCGTGCGCGGGGGGCGAAGTCGCCGCCCGCGGTACGGGCCCACACCTCGTCGGCGTCCGCGACGAGGGCCGGATCGCTCACGCTGTGCACCTGGAGCACGGCCCGGAACGTCACGTCCGCCTCGTCGGCCGTGTCCGGCGCGTCGGCGTAGGTGGGCGTGTCCGCCGGCCCGCGCGCCTCGATCCGCAGGGACAGGCGGACGCCCGCGTCGTGGCCCGCGGCGACGTCGTCGGCCCAGGCCCGCAGCTCCGGCAGGTACTGGGGCCGCGGTACGGCGTAGGCGGGGCCGCCGGTCACCAGGGGTGCTGCGGGGGAGCGGGGGAGGGTGTCGGCGACCGCGTCGAGGAAGGCGCGCAGCAGCCGCTCGGGGTCGGGCAGTCGCAGCGGCTCGGCACCGTTTGCGGCCACGGAACCGTCCACGGGCTGGGCACCGCCCACGAGCACGGTGCCGTCCACCGGTACGGCATGCGCCTCGGGCGGCATGGCGGCGGCCAGCCGACGCACCGCCTCGACGTCGCCCGCGCCGAGCGGACCCATCCGCCAGGCGTCGTGGTCGGCCGGGGACAGACCGGGCAGCAGCAGGCCGCGGGCGGCCAGGTGCAGGGCGTGCAGCGTGGCGGCGCCCCAGAACACGGTGGCCCGGTGCGCCCCACCACCGGCCCGCGCGCGGGTGAGGACCGGCAGCGCGGCATCCACCGCAAGCAGGACGCCGGGCACGCCCACCGGCTCGACCCCGTCGCCGCGGGGCACGGCGACGGTCAGTTCGCCGACCGGCGCACCGTCCGGAGCCGGGGGTGCCGTGCCGTCGACCCGCCAGAAGGCGACGCGGCCGCTGCGGGCCGGGTCGCCGGGCAGGAACACGGCAGCACAGTGGGAGAGTCCGGAATACGGGGAGGAGGATGCAGGGGGCGTCGTCTGCGCAGCGATGACAGAGTCCTCAAACTTGACTAGTGAAGCCGGAGCCGCCGAGGGTACACCACGGCACGGGTCGACCGGGTGGCGCCGGGCAGTGATACGGGTCACTGTTAAGCCCCCGAGGCGCTCACCGTGGCCGGGCGAACCCTAGGGGTGCGGCTCAGGGGCGCGGTCCGGAACCGCCGACGGCGTGGACCCGTTCTCACGACAGAGAGCGGCAGTGGCCGCGAAGGAGGCGACATCCATGTCGAAAAACGCCAAGATCGCCGCGGGAGGTGTGGCGGCCGGGCTCGTCCTGCTGATCTGGCTGCCCTGGTGGGCAGCGCTCCTGATGGTCCTGGGAGTCCCGGCCGCCGCGTACCTCGCGCTCGACCCCTCGCAGCGGCGCAGGCTGCGCCGCGTCTCACGCAAGGAGCTGGGCCGCTGAGGCGTTAACGGGCGGCGGTGCCGCCACCGTCCAGGGCGCAGGAGTCGACCACGCCACCGTCCGCGCTTCCCCCGACGGTCCGGTCCCCGGACGGCGTGGCGCCGCGCTCCACCCAGGCGACCAGCGCGTCGAACGCCGAGCGGTAGCAGGGCAGGATCGGCCGCAGCCTGTCCGGATGCGTGTCGTACAGCCCGTCCACGTGCGTGCCGCCCCGCACCGTGTAATAGCGGTGCAGCTCGCCCCGCCCGCCCGCGTCGACCATCCGTGCGTACACGTCCGAGTCGGCCGCCTTGGGCAGCAGCGCGTCCAGGTCTCCGTGCAGGGTGATCAGCGGCCGGCCGATGCGGCCGGTCAGCGCCACCCGGGCGACGGCGCGGTGCACGGATGCGGGACGCGAGGCGTAGTCGTAGGCGGCGTCGGAGGCGCACGGCGCGAGGATCTGCTCCGTCGTCGACCCGGCGGACGGGCCGGGACAGCGGCGGTCGTAGGCCGGGTCGAACTCCGCGCGGTAGATCTTCTGCGTCAGCCCCCAGTAGACCTTCTCGTGGTAAGGCCACAGGAACTCGGACCCGCGCGCGAAGCCCGCCGTGTACAGGTCCTCGTCCCGCGCCCCGCCCGACATCCACGCGACCGCGGTCGGCAGCGAGGTGAGCAGACTCGGCCCGTCGGCCGTCCACAGCGCGCCCTCCCAGTCCACTCCGCCGTCGTACAGCTCCGGGTGGTTCTCCAGCTGCCAGCGGGTCAGATAGCCCCCGTTGGAGATACCGGTGATGTACGTGTGCCGCGGTGTCCGCCCGTAATATTGGGCGACCGCGCGCCGGGCCGCCCGGGTGAGCTGGGTGGTCCGGGTGTTCCACTCGGCGACCGCGTCACCGGGCCGGACCCCGTCCCGGTAGAAGTCGGCGCCGTTGTTGCCCTTGTCCGTCGCCGCGTAGGCGAAGCCCCGCGCGAGCACCTGGTCGGAGATCGCCCTGTCCGTCGCGTACTGCTTGCGCGTACCGGGCGCCCCGGTGACGACCAGTCCGCCGTTCCACCGGTCGGGCAGCCGGATCACGAACTGCGCGTCATGCCGCCAGCCGTGGGTGGTGTTGAAGCGCGAGGAGTCCGGGAAGTAGCCGTCGATCTGTACCCCCGGAACACCGGACGGCGACCGGGTGGCAGCCGCGGTCAGCCCCGCCTGGTCGGCCATGTCGGTGTACGGGGTCCCGGCGAGCCCCGTGGTGGTCAGATCGGCGAGGCAGGCACTGCGCTGGTGGGCCGCGCCCGGCACACGGACCCGCTCCTGGCGGGCGCAGTGCTCGTCTCCCGCCGCCGTGGCGGCGGGATGTGGAGCGGTGAGGGCCGCCGCGGTGAGGGCGACGGCGAGCAACGGAACGCCACGGGACGGGCGCATGACGGCCTCCGGAAAGGGCGGGAAGCGGAAAAGGCGACGGGCGCGTGCTGCGCGTGAGCACGGAGGCCCCATGGTGGGCGCCGGCCCCTGCCGTCATCGATGGGTTGGCGCCATATGGCGCGGCGCCCGCACATGGTGGATCAAGACACCCGCGAAGCCGTACGCGTGCCTCCAGCAACCTTCGCCCCGGCGGCGCGCGTCGCCGCGTCGCCCCTGATCCACCAGCCGCTTCCGCCAACCGGCCTCCCCGGGCCGGGCGGATTCAGAGGGGCCGCACGGCCATCTTGTCGAGGGCCTCGAGCAGACCCGGGAGTTCCGGACCCCGGCCGACCGGGAGGACCTCGCCGGGTTCGTCGTCGAGCAGGACGAACGCGATGTCGTCGGTCCTGGCCACCAGCGACCAGCCGGGACCGTCGGCACGCAGGGTGCGGGCGCCGCCCGGTGCGAAGGACGAGCGGACCCGGCCGAGCGGCGGCGGGGTGTCGATGTAGGCGCGGGCCTCCGCCAGGACCCGCCGTACACCGCTGTGGCCGGGCCCGCGTCCCCGCCCGTCGCCGTCTTCGGCGCCGCCGTCCTGCGCGGCGCCACCGCTTGCGGCGCCGCCGTTGGCCGCCTCACCGTCGGTCGCCGCGCCGTTGACCGCCTCACCCGAGTCGCCCGGTGTCGCGAACTCGGAGTCGTCGATCTGTTCGCGCCAGGTCGCCCACTGCAGAGCGATCTCGTCGGCTCCCAGACGGCGCTGGGCAGGCCCCCAGACGCCCGAGTCCGGAGGGGTCAGCGGGACCCGGTCGGCGACGTCGGGACCGGGGTCGTGCGGCGCGGGCACGCCAGGCGCCGCGACGGCCACCGCGAGCGGCCAGCCGGGCAACGCGGTGACGACCGTGCGCTCGTCCGGCGACAGGTCGTGCTCCATGCCGCAGTCCCAGGACGCGATCGCCACGGCGACCAGGGAGACGTCGTCGACGACGACGGTCCACCGGGCACCCTCGCCGTCCTGGCCGAGCACCAGACCGTACCCGTCGGCGAGCGGCGGGAGACCGAGCGCCGCGCACGCCTCCGGGTAGTCGTCGCCCAGCACGCTCGGGAACTTCGCCGGCGTCAGCAGCACCGCCGTGAGCACGTAGAGCGCGTCGTCCGCGGCGGCGACGGCTTCCTCGTCGGTCCCAGCCATCCCAGCCTCCCCATCGGTTCGTCCGTCGGCGCGCACCCTATGCCGTCCCCGAGCCCGTTGTCACGACCCCACAGCCGCGGCCGGAGCTGCGGTTCTCCGGCCGCACGGGGCGCATGGGAGCGGTGGTGCCCGGCGCGTCAGGCCGCCGGCAGTCCGAGGAGCTCGCGCGCCACCGTCCGCGGCGACTCGTCGCGCTCCCGCGCGAGCGCGACGACCGCCCGGCACGCCAGCTCGTTCACACCGAACGAGAGCGCCTCGGGCGACACCCAGCCCGCCGCCTCCTCGATCCGGTCCTCGTCGTCCTCCACGCAGGCCGAGACATACGCCGCGGCGGCCTCGAAGAGGTTGTGCGGGCGTGCCTGCCGTTCGGGGCGCTCCGGCCCGCGAAGGCTGCCGAGGAGTCTCCCGAAGATCTCGCGAACCCTGCCCCACATACGGTTCACCTTCCCCCTGCCCGACGGTCCTCGCCGACCGTTCGTCTCCTGCTGTTCAACGTAGAGTTGGAGCCTCGGCGGCAGAAGGGGGCAGCGGGTTGAGGCGCTTCGAACGGCTGGAACAGATCCGGCGGATGGACCCGTACCGCCAGGCCACGGAGATCCACCGGCTCAGCGTGGCCCACGAGTTCCCCTGGGACTACACCAGGGCCCTGGAACTGGCTCTCTACCGCACCTACGCCGTGCCCTCCATCGGCCGCCTGCTCGCCGAGACCGCGGAGCTCACGGACCGGTCGCAGAAACGCTACGACGACACCTCACTGCTCCTGGACGCCATTGTCGAGCACGGATTCGGCAGTGGCGAGGGCCGCACCGCGATCCGCCGCATCAATCGGATGCACCGCAGCTACGACATCGCCGACGACGACATGCGGTACGTGCTGTGCACCTTCGTCGTGATGCCCAAGCGGTGGATCGACGCGAACGGCTGGCGCAGGCTGTCGCGCCACGAGACGGTCGCCGCCACGGTCCACTACCGGACGCTCGGACGGCACATGGGGATCAAGGACATTCCCGGGACCTACGAGGAGTTCGAGAGCTGCCTCGACGCCCACGAGCAGGCCCACTTCGGCTGGGACGAGAACGCGCGACGGGTCTCGGACGCCACGCTCGACCTCATGACCTCCTGGTACCCGAGCCCGCTCGCCCCGCTGCTGCGCACGGCCACGCTCGCCCTCCTCGACGAGCCGCTGCTGCGCGCCTTCCGCTACACCCCGCCGGGCGCCGCGACCCGCGCGGTGGTGCGCCGCGCGGTGCGGCTGCGCGGCCGCGCGGTCCGCCTGCTGCCGCCCCGCCGCGCCCCGCACTTCGCCCGGCAGAACCGGGAGATCAAGGGCTACCCGAACGGCTATCGGCTGGAGGACCTGGGCACGCGTCCGGTCCCGGGCCTGCGGGGCTGCCCGGTGCGCCACGGCGGCACCTCGCCCGCCGACTGAGGGCAGGCCACCGGGGCTCAGCCCTCACGCACGGCCAGGGCCAGGAACCGGGAGTCCTCATCGACGTACGAGGTCATGCGCCACCCCGAGGCGGCCAGCAGGGGACGGAGACGGGGCTCCGCGCGCAGGTCGTCCGGGGTGGTCGAGCGGCCCTGGCGCGCGGCGAGAGCCGCCCGGCCGATCGGGTGGAACAGGGCGAGCACGCCACCGGGACGCACCACGCGCGCCAACTCCCGGAGGCCGTCGGCCGGGTGCGGCAGATGAGCGATCAAGCCGGCCGCGAACACGGCGTCCAGCGACCCCGAGCGCAGCGGCAGCGCGGAGACGTCCGTGAGCAGCAGCGTCGCGTCACGGTCGCGTCCGGCCCGTACGGCCTCCCGGAGCATCTCCGGGGTGAGGTCGGCGCCGAGGACCACTCCGGAGGCCCCGACGGCCGCGCGCAGCGGTGGCAGGGCCCGCCCGGTGCCGCAACCCGCGTCGAGCACGCGGTCGCCCGTGCGCAGCCCGAGCCCGGCGACCGCAGCCGCATAGGCGGGACCGTCGTCGGGGAACCTGCGGTCCCAGTCGGCGGCGCGCGCGCCGAAGAACTCCTGGACGTGTGTGTGGTCGTCGCTCATGCTCCGCATGATCCCGCACCGGGAGGGGCGACGTCCCCGCGCGCAGGTCCGGGCGCGAGCGGTCGTTCCGGAGCGACGGTGCGTCGGTTCCGACAGCTTGCGGAAGGGGCGCCTTCCTTCGTGCACCGTGCGCCCCGGCGTCCTGGTGGGGGACACCTGGACCACGCCACCCGCGGTGCGTGCGCCCCGGCGCTGTCGTGGACGATGACCCGCACGGATCCGCCGTCGGGCTGCGCGGCACGGTCCGTGCCCTCGCCGCCGCCTGCCCCTCGGCACCGGCATCCGGACCGTCCACGTCGCGATCACCTGGCCTCCCCGGTCACGGGCGCCGCGGTCGGCGCCATGCACGGCCCAGGCCCCCCACAGCACACGTCCCGGTCCCACCCCGCACCGGCCCACCGTGCGTGGCCGGCAAGCGCACGCCGGGTCACCGGCCGACGAGGGGCGGTGTCCCGGGAGGCGGCACCGCATGCGGCCCCCCGCGCAGGACACCGCTCACCGCGCGGCACCGTGCGGGCCGGGGATCATCCGCCTGTCGAGGTGCGTGCCGGTCGTCTCCCCGCCGGCCCCGCGGGCGTTCGCCATCATGGCCGCCGCCGAGGGCGTCTCCCCGCTGCACCCGGACCGCGCACGTGGGCCCCACTGTCCTCCAGGCCATGGGCCCTCCTACCGCCGTCCGCAGCATGCGCAGGCGTTCGGCGGCGGTGACGAAGGCCCGTGAGCGGGCGGTCACCGCCTGAAGGGGGTCACGACGGCGGGCCGGGCCGTGGACGTACGGCGTGTACTCCGGCACATCGGCACGATTTTCGGCGTCGGCGGCGCCCTCACGGCCGTCAAAACATCACCGCCGGTTTCCATGCGCGCGTGGTGCTCGAGTTCCCCCGCGCGGGAGGGTCGGCCGGGAGGACGCGGTGCCGGCGCGTGCCCGGCTGGACCGGGGCCTGACCGGGGAGCGACCGCGTCCGTTGTCCGCGGCCGCCCAGGTACCTGCGCGCTGCGCCGGATCCCGCCCCGGTCTCAGTCCGCGACGCCCTTTTCCGCCAGCACGTTCTCGATGCGCACGCGGACGAGGAGTTCGCCGGGTACGCCGTTGCGGGCTCCGAACTCCTCGGCGCGGTCCTCTCCCATGTACCGCGCGCCGATCCGGGCCGCCCAGTGCCGCAGTTCCCCGGGTCCTTCCGACAGCCGGGCCCGGCCGCGCAGCACCACGTAGGAGAACGGCGGCCGGTCGTCGTCCACGCAGAGGGAGACCCGCTCGTCACGGGCCATGTTGCGGCCCTTCACGGTCCGCTTGCCGGTGGTGAGGACCACCTCGTCCCCGTCGATCAGGAACCAGACCGGCGCCACGTGCGGGCTCCCGTCGGCACGGACGGTGCAGAGCTTGGCGGTCCTGGTCCCCTGCGAGACGAACGCCCGCCACTCGTCGTCGGTCATCTTGCGTCCCATGGCGCCCATTCTCCTTGCCCGGCGTGCGGTCCTGGGGAAGGCTGACGTGGGGGCCTCCCGCCGGGAGCGGGGGCAGTACACGGGGACCACACACGGGGAAGAACACGGGGAGACTCACGACATGGCGCACAACCGGGGACTGGACTGGCTGCTGGACGACCTCACCCAGAGGGTCGAACACGTACGGCACGCACTGGTGCTGTCCAACGACGGGCTGGTCACGGGGGCGAGCACGGGGCTGCGCCGCGAGGACGCGGAGCATCTGGCGGCCGTGTCGTCCGGGCTGCACAGCCTCGCCAAGGGGTCGGGTCGGCACTTCGGCGCGGGCGCGGTGCGTCAGACGATGGTCGAGTTCGACGACGCGGTGCTCTTCGTCACGGCGGCCGGCAACGGCAGTTGTCTGTGCGTGCTGAGCGGCGCCGAGGCCGACATCGGCCAGATCGGGTACGAGATGACGCTGCTGGTGAACAGGGTCGGCGAACATCTGGACGTGGACGCCCGTCAGCCGGGCCACGACCCCTCGACGGGGCCGTGACCGGCGAGTTCTTCACGCTCCGGCGGAGTTTTCCACAGGGATGTCGCGGAGAGTGACCGAACGGCTACGGTCTTTCCCGAGCGGGTGCACACGGCACCCGCAGCACACTCCACGGGGGAGACGAGCATGTCCGCACGCACCGTCAGGCAGGACCTCACCGCCACCGCCACCGCCACCGCCACCGCCAACGCCAACGTCGCGCGCGCCGCGGGAGCGGAAGGCCCCTGGGCCTCCACCGGCCGCGCGGCACGTGAACTGGGACTGAAGCGCACCGCTTTCGATCTCGCCGTGCATCTCGGCCACATCCGCACCGTCCCCGACGAGGGAGGAGGAGGCCGGCGTGTCGGCCGGGCCGAGATCGAGCGGCTGCGCGCCCGGCCCGGGTTTCCCGAGGCACTGCGGGAGAGCGTGCGCACCGTGGGCACAGCCCAGGGCGCGGCCCTGATGGAGGTGACGAAGACCCGCTTCACGCGTCTGGCACGACTCGGACTACTGGTTCCGGTGAACTTCCACCTCAATCGCTGCCGTGCCGTGGTCTGGTTGTATCCGGCCGAGGAACTGCGGCGGTTCGCGGCCGACACCGCACGCGCCCCGCTGCTCACCGGCCGCACGCCCGGCACCCTCAGGTCCCAGCTCGTCACCGGTCTCGACCTGCGGCCCCGCAACTGGCGCAGCCGCCACCTGGGCTTCCTGCTCCGCCAGGCCGGCGACCCCTGGGTGCGGGCCGCGGCGGTGGCCTCCCTGCTCGACCCGCTGGAGATCTCGTGCGTCGTCAAGGACCCCTACGAGCGCTCCCACCTGAACGGACACCGCCCGCCGCGGCCGTTCCACGGCACCCCCGGATCGCCGGCCGCGCGCCTCGCGGAAGAGCTGATGACGGCTCAGGACGAGGACGAGATCGCCTGGTTGCGGTCGGACCTTGCGCGGTTGGTGGAGGAGGCGCGGGAGCAGCGGCAGGCGCCCCGCCCCGCGCAGGACGGCCACCGACCGGTCCTGCAGGCACCCCACGAACCCGATGGGCCGCACAAGGCTCGCGGACGGTACGGCCGGTCCCGCGGACTGCTGGCCCACTGGTTCCGCAGAGGCTGGTGACGGGCGCCTACAGTGCCCTGAACAAGCCCTCCTGGACGACGGACACCAGCATCCGGCCCTCCAGGTCGTAGATCCTCCCCCGGGCCAGGCCGCGGCCACCGGTGGCGATCGGCGACTCCTGGTCGTACAGGAACCACTCGTCCGCGCGGAATGGTCGGTGGAACCACATGGCATGGTCCAGCGACGCCATGTCGAAGCCCCGAGGCCCCCACAGCGGCTCCACCGGGATCCGCACGGCGTCCAGGAGGGTCATGTCGCTGGCGTACGTCAGGGCGCAGGTGTGCACCAGCGGGTCGTCGCCCAGCGGACCCACCGCGCGCATCCACACGGCGCTGCGCGGCTCGGCCCCCTTCACCTCGTGGGGATCCCAGCGCAGCCGGTCCACGTACCGGATGTCGAACGGCTGGCGCCGGGCCATCCGCTGCAACTGCTCCGGCAGAGCGCCCAGGTGCTGCCGGATCTCGTCCGTGACCGTCGGCAGCGACTCGGGGTGCGGAATCTCACGGGCCGGCGGCAACTGGTGCTCGAAACTTCCCTGTTCCGGCTGGTGGAAGGAGGCGGTGAGATTGAAGATCGTGCGGCCCTGCTGTACCGCGGTGACCCGGCGGGTGGTGAACGACCGACCGTCCCGCACCCGTTCGACCTGGTACACGATCGGCACCCCGGGGCGGCCCGGGCGCAGGAAGTACGCGTGCAGGGAGTGCACGGGCCGATCGCCCTCCGTGGTGCGGCCCGCGGCCACCAGCGCCTGGCCGGCCACCTGGCCGCCGAAGACCCGTTGCAGCGACTCCTGCGGGCTGCGGCCACGGAAGATGTTGACCTCGATCTGCTCCAGGTCGAGCAGGTCGACGAGCCTTTCGGCCGGGTTCGTCATGGGTGGGGTTCTCCTGTTTCACAGCTGGCCGACATCGGTGACACGGACGACCGCGCGGCCCTCCGCGTCGGAGGCGGTGAGGTCGACCTCCGCACTGATGCCCCAGTCGTGGTCGCCGTTCGGGTCGTCGAAGATCTGCCGGACCCGCCACAGGCCGTTCTCCGGCTCCTCCTCGATCAGCAGCAGCTTGGGGCCGCGGGCGTCGGGGCCGGTGCCCAGCTCCTCGTACTCGTCCCAGTACTTGTCCATCGCCTCGCCCCAGGTATCGGCGTCCCAGCCGGACTCGGCGTCCAGCTCGCCCAGCTCCTCGAGCTGGTCCAGGGCGGCGAGTTCCACGCGGCGGAACATGGCGTTGCGGACCAGGACGCGGAAGGCGCGGGCGTTGGCGGTGACCGGCTTGACCTGGTCGGCCTTCTCCTGGGCCTCCTCGGCGGTCATCTCCTCCGGGTTGGCCAGCTGTTCCCACTCGTCCAGCAGGCTGGAGTCCACCTGGCGCACCGTCTCGCCCAGCCAGGCGATCAGGTCCTCCAGATCCTCGGACTTGAGGTCGTCGGGCACGGTGTGGTCCAGCGCCTTGTAGGCGCCGGCGAGGTAGCGCAGGACGATGCCCTCGGTGCGGGCCAGCTCGTAGAACGACACCAGCTCGGTGAAGGACAGTGCCCGTTCGTACATGTCCCGCACCACGGACTTCGGCGACAGCGGATGGTCGCCGACCCAGGGGTGGCTCTTGCGGTAGGTGTTGTAGGCGTGGAAGAGCAGTTCCTCCAGCGGCTTGGGATGGCCGATGTCCTGGAGGCGCTCCATGCGCTCCTCGTACTCGACGCCGTCCGCCTTCATCGCGGCGACCGCCTCGCCGCGCGCCTTGTTCTGCTGGGCGGCGAGGATCTGGCGCGGATCGTCCAGCGTGGACTCCACGACCGACACCATGTCCAGCGCGTAGGAGGGCGATTCGGGGTCCAGCAGTTCGAACGCGGCCAGCGCGAAGGTGGACAGCGGCTGGTTCAGTGCGAAGTCCTGCTGGAGATCGACGGTGAGGCGGACGGTGCGGCCCTGGGCGTCCGGTGTGTCCAGCTTCTCGACGATGCCGCCGTCCAGCAGCGAGCGGTAGATGGCGATGGCCCGGCGGATGTGCCGAAGCTGCTGCTTGCGCGGCTCGTGGTTGTCCTCCAGCAGTCGCCGCATCGCCTCGAAGGCGTTGCCGGGGCGTGCGATCACCGACAGCAGCATCGTGTGCGTCACGCGGAAACGGGAGGTCAGCGGCTCCGGCTCGGACTCGATGAGCTTCTCGAAGGTCTTCTCCGTCCAGCCGACGAAGCCCTCGGGCGCCTTCTTGCGCACGACCTTGCGGCGCTTCTTCGGATCGTCGCCCGCCTTGGCCAGCGCCTTCTCGTTCTCGATGACGTGCTCGGGTGCCTGCGCGACGACGAAGCCCTCGGTGTCAAAACCGGCACGTCCCGCACGGCCGGCGATCTGGTGGAACTCCCGGGCCCGCAGAGTGCGCACACGGTTGCCGTCGTACTTGGTCAGGGCCGTGAACAGCACCGTGCGGATCGGGACGTTGACGCCCACCCCGAGCGTGTCGGTGCCGCAGATGACCTTCAGCAGGCCGGCCTGCGCCAGTTTCTCCACCAGCCGCCGGTACTTGGGCAGCATGCCGGCGTGATGGACGCCGATGCCGTGCCGGACGTAGCGGGAGAGGTTGCGGCCGAACTTGGTGGTGAAGCGGAAGTTGCCGATCAGCTCGGCGATCCTGTCCTTCTCCTCCCTGGTGCACATGTTGATGCTCATCAGCGCCTGCGCCCGCTCCACCGCCTGGGCCTGCGTGAAGTGCACGATGTAGACGGGGGCTTGGCGGGCCCCGAGCAGATCGGTGAGCGTCTCGGTGAGCGGCGTGTACCGGTACTCGTAGGACAGCGGCACGGGGCGGGTGGCCGAGCGGACCACGGCGGTGGGACGCCCGGTGCGGCGGGTCAGGTCCTTCTCGAAGAAGGACACGTCGCCGAGCGTCGCGGACATCAGGACGAACTGCGCCTGCGGCAGTTCCAGCAGGGGGATCTGCCAGGCCCAGCCGCGGTCCGGCTCCGCGTAGAAGTGGAACTCGTCCATGACGACCTGGCCGACGTCGGCGTCCTTGCCGTCACGCAGCGCGATCGACGCCAACACCTCGGCGGTGCAGCAGATCACCGGGGCGTCGGCGTTGACCGACGCGTCGCCGGTCAGCATGCCCACGTTCTCGGTGCCGAAGATCTTGCACAGTTCGAAGAACTTCTCCGACACCAGCGCCTTGATGGGCGCGGTGTAGAAGGTGACCTCGTCGCGTGCCAGGGCGGCGAAGTGGGCGGCGGCAGCGATCATGCTCTTGCCGGAGCCGGTGGGCGTCGACACGATCACGTTCGCCCCGGAGACCACCTCGATCAGCGCCTCCTCCTGGTGGGGATAGAGGGTGAGGCCGCGTTCCTGCGTCCACGACTCGAAGGCTTCGTACAGGGCGTCGGGGTCGGCGGTCGGCGGCAGCTGATCGATGAGGGTCACGCCCCCATCTTGCCTGCCCTCACGCCCGATGCGGGAATCGGATGCGAGTACGAAGATCGCGAACGCTACGCTGTGTCGCCGGCGAAGGGGTCCAGGCACCCGGTCGACCCGACGGCGGTGCACGAGGAATGGGGCGGGCAAGGGCGATGATGGGACCAGCACACTCACTGTCGGGTGCCGCGGCCTGGCTCGGCGTCGGCGCGGCGACCGCCGCCGCGGGACACCCGATGCCCTGGCCGGTCCTCGTGGCCGGCGCCCTGATCTGCGCGGGCGCCGCGCTCGCCCCGGACCTCGACCACAAGGCGGCGACCATATCGCGTGCCTTCGGACCGCTGTCCCGAGGGCTCTGCGAGATCGTCGACAAGCTCTCCTACGCGGTCTACAAGGCCACCAAGAAGCAGGGCGACCCGCGCCGCTCGGGCGGGCACCGAACCCTGACCCACACCTGGCTGTGGGCCGTGCTGATCGGCCTGGGCACCGCGACACTGGCGATCACCGGCGGCCGCTGGGCGGTGCTGGCGATCCTCTTCGTGCACATGGTGCTGGCCATCGAGGGACTGCTGTGGCGGGCGACCCGCGGCTCCAGCAGCGACGTCCTGGTGTGGCTGCTGGCCGCGGCCAGCGCGTGGATCCTCGCCGACATCCTGGACCAGCCGGGCAACGGCTCCGGCTGGCTGTTCACGGCCCCGGGCCAGGAGTACCTGTGGCTGGGGCTGCCGGTCGTGCTCGGCGCGCTGGTGCACGACATCGGGGACGCGCTCACCGTCTCGGGCTGCCCGATCCTGTGGCCCATACCGGTGGGCCGCAAGCGCTGGTACCCGATCGGCCCGCCGAGGGCGATGCGCTTCCGGGCGGGCAGCTGGGTGGAACTCAAGGTGCTGATGCCGGCCTTCATGCTGCTCGGCGGCGTGGGCTGCGCGGCGGCGCTCAACGTGATCTGAGGGGTGCCCGGGCGCCCGCCCGCCCCGTCCGTCCCCGCTGCTCAGCCGTTGCTCCCGGCCCCGTCCCCGCCGCCGTACCGGCGCTCGAAGCGGGCGACGCGCCCCTCCGTGTCCACCGTGCGGGCCTTGCCGGTGTAGAAGGGATGGCTCTCCGAGGAGATCTCCACGTCCACGACCGGGTAGGTCTCGCCGTCGTCCCACTCGATGGTCTCGTCACTGCTCGCGGTGGACCGGGTCAGGAAGGCGTAACCGGCGGCACGGTCGCGGAAGACCACGGGGTGGTAGTCGGGGTGCTTGTCCTGGTGCATGGACGCTCCTCGGGGGCTCGGGCAGAGCGCCGACGGGCTCGACGGCGGGCTCGGCGGCGGGGACGCGGGCGGGACCGGCGGCGGGGTCAGCCGGGCAGGGTGTCCTCGTCGACGATGTGCACGGCGGCCTCCTCGGCGGAGGACGCGGCGCCGTCGATGCCGATGTCCGTGGCGACCACGGCGCTCTCCTCGTCCTCGTGCGTTCCTTCGTCGGGGGCCACGAGGCGCCCGGCGCGCGCGGCGCCGACCTCGTTGTCCAGGAGCTCGCCGTCGGTGCCCTCGCAGTCGCCCAGACCGTCGCCGTCGGCGGCGGCGAGATCCGGCAGCTCCTCGGCGAGCCGCTGGTCCAGCGTCTCGCCGCGCAGGCGCTCGGCCGCCGTCACGCCCACGTGCTCCACGGCCCAGGGCCGCTCGGGTGGGGACCAGCCCCGGTCGAGGGGGTCGTCCACGCCGTCGTTCTCCAGGGTGTCCTCGGCGTCCAGCAGGCCGGCGTCGTCCTGAATCTCGGACGCGTCGGGCTGGTAGACGTCGTCTCCCCATCCGTCGGCGCTGTTCACGGGTACCTCCAGGGGGTGGGGGCGGGCCCGTTCCCGCCGCGGCCCGCGCAGGGCCGCCACTGCAGGGGGCACTGGCGCCGCCCGTCGCCGGTCCGCTGGGATGCCGGGCGATCCCCGAGCCGGTGCCTGACTACAGCCTTCCACCCCTGTTCGGGCCCGCGCAACGGCACGGCCCCCTGTCACCGGCCGGACGTCCCCCGGCACGCCGTGTCCGAGCGTCCCCGGCGTGGCGGGTCGGACCGTCCCCGGCGCGGTGGGTCCGACCGGCCCCTCCGCGGTCGCCCCGCTCACCCGTGCCAGGACCGCCACAGCGCCGCGTACGCCCCGTCCGCCGCAACCAGTTCGTCGTGGCTGCCGAGTTCGCTGATCCGGCCGTCCTCGACGACGGCGATGACGTCCGCGTCGTGCGCGGTGTGGAGCCGGTGGGCGATGGCGACGACGGTACGGCCGTCGAGGACCCGGGCCAGGGAGCGTTCCAGGTGGCGGGCCGCGCGCGGGTCGAGCAGCGAGGTCGCCTCGTCCAGCACCAGCGTGTGCGGGTCCGCCAGGACCAGTCGGGCCAGCGCCATCTGCTGGGCCTGGGCGGGGGTGATCGCCAGCCCGCCCGAACCGACCTCGGTGTCCAGTCCGTCGTCCAGCGCCCCGGCCCAGCCGTCCGCGTCGACCGCCCCGAGTGCCGCCCAGAGCTCGGCGTCCCCGGCGTCTGTCCGGGCGAGCCGCAGGTTGTCGCGCAGGGAGCCCACGAAGACGTGGTGCTCCTGGTTGACCAGGGCCACGTGGGAGCGGACCCGCTCCGCTGTCATCCGGGACAGCTCGGCGCCGCCCAGGGCGACCCGGCCGTCCCGGGGCGCGTAGATCCCGGCGAGCAGCCGGCCCAGGGTGGACTTGCCCGCGCCCGACGGGCCGACCAGTGCCAGCTTGGTCCCGGGGGCGACCTCGAGGGACACCTTGCGCAGCACGTCCACGCCCTCGCGGTAGCCGAAGCGCACGCGGTCAGCGTGTACATGGCGCCCGTCGGGGGTCAGCTCGGCGTCCCCGGCGTCCGGCTCGATGTCCCGGACTCCGACCAGCCGCGCCAGCGACACCTGGGCCACCTGGAGTTCGTCGTACCACCGCAGGATCAGTCCCACCGGATCGACCAGCATCTGCGCGATCAGCGCGCCCGTCGTCAGCTGGCCCACACCGATCCAGCCCTGGAGCACGAACACGCCGCCGACCATCAGCACCGAGCCGAGCACGGTGACGTGGGTGACGTTGACGACCGGGAAGAGCACCGACCGCAGCCACAGGGTGTACCGCTCCCAGGCCGTCCACTCCCTGATCCGCCGGTCCGACAGCTCGACACGGCGGTCGCCCAGGCGGTGCGCCTCGACCGTCCGGCCGGCGTCCACCGTCTCGGCCAGCGCACCGGCCACGGCGGCGTACCCCGCGGCCTCGGACCGGTAGGCGGCGGGCGCGCGCCGGAAGTACCAGCGGCAGCCGACCACCAGCAGCGGTACGGCCACCAGTACGGCCGGCGCCAGCTCCGGCGCCGTGACGACCAGCCCGCTCAGCAGCAGGACCACCCACACCACGCCGATGGTCAGCTGGGGCACGGCCTCGCGCATGGCGTTGCCGAGCCGGTCGATGTCGGTGGTGATCCGCGAGAGCAGATCGCCCGTCCCGGCCCGCTCCAGCACTCCCGGCGGCAGTCCGACCGACCGCACCAGGAAGTCCTCGCGGAGATCGGCCAGCATCCGCTCGCCGAGCATCGCCCCGCGCAGCCGCACCTGCTGCACGAACACCGCCTGGACGACGAGGGCGAGCACGAACAGCGTCGCCGTGGGCCCCAGATGGAGCTCACGGGCCCGGTCCGAGACCCGTTCGACGAGTCCGCCCAGCAGGTAGGGGCCCACCATCGAGGCGAACACGGCCATGGTGTTCACCGCGATCAGCAGCAGGAAGGCCCGGCGGTGCCTGCGCAGCAGCTCGGCCACGTAGGCGCGGACGGTCGCCGGGGCACCCACCGGCAGGGTGCCGGCCGTGGTGGGGGCCGCCGGGTCGTGGGCCGGTGGCGCCACGCCGATCATGCTGTCTCCTCGATCTCTTCCAGTCGCTGCAGTACGTCGTCCTCGGCCAGGACGCCGGTGAGCGGGGGCTCGTCCTCGGTCTCGCGCGTCACCACGGCCCGGTACCGGGGTTCGCTGCGCACCAGTTCGCGGTGGGGACCGACGGCCGCGACCGTCCCGTCGTGCAGGAACACGACCCGGTCGGCGCGATCCAGCAGCAGCGGGGAGGAGGTGAACACCACGGTGGTGCGCCCGTCGCGCAGTGCGCGCACGCCCCGGGCGATGCGGGCCTCGGTGTGCGAGTCGACGGCCGAGGTCGGCTCGTCAAGAACCAGCACCTGCGGATCCGTCACCAGCGAGCGGGCCAGCGCGAGGCGCTGGCGCTGGCCACCGGACAAGGACCGGCCGCGCTCGGTGATCCGGGCGTCCAACGGGTCCCCGGCGGCCGCTGAACCCTGGATCAGTGCCGCAAGTACGTCCCCGCACTGCGCGGCGTCCAGCGCCGCACCGGGGTCGACCGCGCCGGAGGCCGGCACGTCGAGGAGTTCGCGCAGCGTGCCGGACAGCAGCACCGGGTCCTTGTCCTGGACGAGGACCGCGGCGCGCGCCGACTCCAGCGGCAGTTCGTCGAGCGGCACACCGCCGAGCAGCACCGAGGCGCCCTCCTGCGTGGGGTGGCCGCCCAGCCGTTCGGCCAGCCGTCCGGCCGCGTCCGGGTCGCCGCACACCACGGCGGTCAGGCGTCCGGCGGGGGCCAGCAGCCCGGTCGCCGGGTCGTACAGGTCACCGGTCGGGGTCCGGGAGTCCCGCGTCCCCGCGGTGTCCGTGGCCCGTTCCAGGGACAGCACGCGCGCGGCCCGCCTGGCCGAGGGCCGGGAGAAGGAGTACGCCATGGCGATCTCCTCGAAGTGCCGCAGCGGGTAGGTGAGCACCATGACCGAGCTGTAGACGGTGACCAGTTCGCCGACGCCGATCCGGCCCTCGCGGGCCAGGTGGACCCCGTACCAGACCACGGTGATCAGCAGCAGCCCCGGCAGCAGTACCTGGACGGCGGCGATGAGGGCCCACATGCGGGCGCTGCGCACGGCGGCGTGCCGCACCTCCTGGGAGGCGTGGCGGTAGCGCTCGAGGAAGAGTTCCTCGCCGCCGATGCCGCGCAGCACCCGCAGCCCGGCGACGGTGTCGGAGGCCAGTTCGGTGGCCCGTCCGGCCTTTTCGCGCTGGACGTCGGCCCGCCGGGTGGCGCGGGGCAGCAACGGCAGTACGGCGAGCGCCAGTACGGGCAGCCCCAGGGCTACCACCACACCGAGCGCCGGCTCGTGGACGACCAGGCCGACACAGACGATCACGATGGTGACGGCCGCCGCGGTGAACCGCGACAGTGCCTCCACGAACCAGCCGATCTTCTCGACGTCACCGGTGGAGACGGCCACGACCTCACCGGCCGCGACCCGCCGGGTCAGCGCGGAGCCGAGCATCGCGGCCTTGCGGGCCAGGAGTTGCTGGACCCGGGCGGCGGCGGTGATCCAGTTGGTGACGGCGGCACGGTGCAGGAAGGTGTCACCGACCGCGTTGCCGACGCAGGCCAGCGCCATCAGACCGCCCGCCAGCGCCAGCCGCCCGCCGGACCGGTCGACGGCGGCCTGCACGGCGGCACCGACGCAGAACGGCAGGGAGGCGACGGACGCGAAGTGCAGCAGTCCCCAGGCCAGCGACCTGAGCTGGCCGGACAACTGGTTGCGGAAGAGCCACCACAGGAATCGGGGCCCCGAGCGTGCGTCCGGCACACCCGGGTCGGGATACGGAAGGTCTTGGATCTGCATGACGTCCCAGGGGCTCGTGTCAGGGTCGAATGGGGACCGGAGGGGTGGTGCGAAGGGCGGCAGCGACCGCGGGAAGGCACAACAAACCGTGACAGGTTCGCGTCGTACCGTGGTGGGACGCAAACGGTTTTCCGCGACGGCCGCGCGGTGGTGCCACCATGGAGCGATGCAGAGCGGCGCACGACGTACGGTGGTCGCGGTGGCGGCCCTAATTGCCCTCATGACAGCACTGACGGCGTGCGCGGGTGGCGAAGCCGGTGGTACAGGGACGGGAGCGGGGAGCCGCGCGGAGCAGACCCGCCCGGCCGCCGTCGACCCGACACGCGTCCCCGGTGTGGGCGACCGTCTCCACAGCCGGATCCCGGCCGGCTCGCGCCAGGTCGTGGCGGTGTACGGCGAGGGCCGGAACTCCCCCGATGCCACGGTCGTTCTGTACACCCGGACGGGTTCCGCCTGGCACCGCGAGCGGAGTTGGCCCGCGCACAACGGCACGAAGGGCTGGACCACCGACCATCACGAGGGCGACCGGCGCAGCCCCGTCGGCGTGTTCACCCTCAGCGACGCGGGCGGGGTGCTGCCGGACCCGGGCGCGAAACTGCCGTACACCCGGTCGCCCGCCTTCGCGGCCCCACGCTGGTGGGCGAAGCCGTACTGGCACGACTTCGACTACGTCATCGCCATCGACTACAACCGCGTCAAGGGAACCCCGCCGAACGACCCCACCCGCCCGGAAGGACGGAGGAAGGGCGGGAGCATCTGGCTGCACATGGACCACGGCAGCGGTACGTCGGCCTGTGTGAGCCTGCCCCGGACGGCGATGGAGTACCTGCTGCGCACGCTCGACCCGAGCCGGCATCCCGTCGTGGTGATGGGGGACCGGGCGAGCCTGAAGTCCTGAGCACTCCTGCCCGCAGGTCCGACGACAGGTCAGCATCCCGCGAGGACAGGTCGACGCCTTCCTCCGACGGGTCAGCAGCCTCGTGTGGTCGGGTCAGCAGCCCCGCGCGGGGCTCCCGTCGATCAGGGTGTCGAGCAACTCGCCCAACGCCTCGCGCTGTTCGTCCGCCAGCGGGGCCAGGATCTCCTCCGCCGCCGACCTGCGGGCGGCGTGCAGCTCGCGCAGGGCGGCGTGCCCGTCCGCGGTGAGCTCGATGCGGATCACCCGCCGGTTGGCCGGATCCGGCACCCTGCGCACCTTGCCGCTCGCCTCCAGCCCGTCGACCAGGGTCGTCACGGCCCGGGGCACCACCTCCAGCCGCTCGGCCAGATCGGCCATGCGGGGCGGCGAGCCGTAGTGCGCGAGGGTGCGCAGCAGCCGGGACTGGGCCGGGGTGATGCCCAGCCGGCGCCGCTCCAGATGGTGTTTCTGGATGCGGTGCACCCGGCGGGTGAGCCGAAGCAGCTGCTCGGCCAGCAGGCCGTCGGGGTCGGGGGTGGTCATACGGGAACATTATCAGGATGGCGTTCATTGTGAGTATAGGTAACAATGAACGGGGTTCCGGCCTGCCCGTGCCGTGACACGGCGCTCGCCCGGCCCTCGCGAGGGCCCCACCTTCCGAAGGAGACCATGCATCCCGATCACGAACCCGCCTGGACCCCGCCCGACGGGGCCGAGCGGCAGCCCCGCCAGGTCCGCCGCATCCTGCGGCTGTTCCGCCCCTACCGGGGCCGTCTCGCGCTCGTCGGCCTCCTCGTCGGCGCCGCGTCCCTGGTTTCGGTCGCCACGCCGTTCCTGCTGAAGGCGATCCTCGATGTCGCGATCCCCGAGGGCCGTACCGGGCTGCTCAGCCTGCTCGCCCTCGGCATGATCCTCAGCGCGGTCCTCACCAGCGTCTTCGGCGTGCTCCAGACCCTGATCTCCACCACCGTGGGCCAGCGGGTCATGCACGACCTGCGCACCGCCGTCTACGGCCGGCTGCAGCGCATGTCGCTCGCCTTCTTCACCCGCACCCGCACCGGCGAGGTCCAGTCCCGCATCGCCAACGACATCGGCGGCATGCAGGCCACCGTGACCTCGACGGCCACCTCCCTGGTCTCCAACCTCACCAGCGTGGTCGCCACGGTCGTCGCGATGCTCGCCCTCGACTGGCGGCTGACCGTCGTCTCGCTGGTGCTGCTGCCGGTGTTCGTGTGGATCAGCCGCCGGGTCGGCAACGAGCGCAAGAAGATCACGACCCAGCGCCAGAAGCAGATGGCCGCGATGGCCGCCACGGTCACCGAGTCGCTGTCGGTGAGCGGCATCCTGCTCGGGCGCACCATGGGCCGCGCCGATTCCCTGACCCGCGCCTTCTCGGACGAGTCCGAGCGTCTGGTCGACCTCGAGGTGCGCTCGAACATGGCCGGCCGCTGGCGGATGGCCGTCATCACCATCGTCATGGCGGCCATGCCCGCCGTCATCTACTGGACCGCGGGCATCGCCCTCCGGGCCGGCGGCCCTGAGATCTCCCTCGGCACCATCGTCGCCTTCGTCTCGCTGCAGCAGGGACTGTTCCGGCCCGCCGTGAGCCTGTTGTCGACCGGTGTCCAGATCCAGACCTCGCTCGCGCTCTTCCAGCGCATCTTCGAGTACCTCGACCTGCCCGTCGACATCACCGAGCCCGCACGGCCGGTCCACCTGGAGAGCGTCAAGGGCGAGGTCCGCTTCGAGAACGTCACCTTCCGCTACGACGACAGGGGCGGCCCCGTCCTCGACGGCATCGACCTGACCGTCCCCGCGGGTGGCAGCCTCGCCGTCGTAGGCCCGACCGGCGCGGGCAAGTCCACCCTCGGCCACCTGGTGCCCCGGCTGTACGACGTGACCGACGGCCGGGTCACGCTCGACGGGGTCGACGTCCGCGACCTCGACTTCGACACCCTGGCCCGCGCGGTCGGCGTCGTCTCCCAGGAGACGTACCTTTTCCACGCCACGGTCGCCGAGAACCTGCGCTTCGCCAAGCCGGACGCCACCGACGAGGAACTGCACGCGGCGGCGAAGGCGGCGCAGATCCACGACCACATCGCCGCCCTGCCCGACGGGTACGACACGGTCGTCGGCGAGCGCGGTCACCGCTTCTCCGGCGGCGAGAAGCAACGCCTGGCGATCGCCCGTACCATCCTGCGCGATCCGCCGGTCCTGGTCCTCGACGAGGCGACCAGCGCGCTCGACACGCGCACCGAGGCGGCCGTCCAGCAGGCCATCGACGCCCTGTCGGCCGACCGCACCACGCTGACGATCGCCCACCGGCTGTCCACCGTGCGCGGCGCGGACCAGATCGTGGTGCTCGACTCCGGGCGCGCGGTCGAACGTGGTACGCACGAGGAACTGCTGGAGCAGGGCGGGCCGTACGCGGCACTGGTGCGCCGGGACGCCCAACTGGAGCCGACAAGATGAAGATATGCCGGGTTTGCGGCGGTATGCGGGTTACCGTGCCCGCATGCAGATGAACACTCCGTCACGGAGCACGATTCGACTGACGCGCCGGGGCCGTCTCGCTCTCATCGCGACCGGGGCCGTCGTGGCGGGCACCGCCGTGGCGGTGCCGCTGCTGACCCTGGGGGACGAGGAGGAATCCCGCCCCACCACGCTGGTCGTCCCGGAGGGTTGGCGCGCGAGCCAGGTCTACGCCGCCGTCGACAAGGCCCTCGAACTGCCCGCGGGCACCACGAGGAAGTCCCTCGCCAAGGCCGCCCTGAAGCTGCCCGCCGACGCCGACGGCAACCCCGAGGGCTACCTCTACCCGGCGACCTACCCGCTGGAGGAGAAGGCGACGCCGGAACGGCTGCTGGCGCGGATGGTCGACACCGCGAACGCGAAGTTCAACGGAGCGCCGATCGCCGCCGGCGCCCAGCGCAACGCCATGAACGTCTACCAGGCGGTCACCATCGCCAGCATCGTCCAGGCGGAGGCGGCCACCAAGGCGGACATGGGCAAGGTGGCCCGGGTGATCTTCAACCGGCTGGAGCGCGGCATGCCGCTCCAGATGGACTCCACCGTCAACTACGCGCTGAACCGCTCCACGCTGCGCACCACGGCGAGCGACACGAAGATCGACAGCCCCTACAACTCCTACGCGCGCATGGGCCTGCCGCCCACCCCCATCGACAACCCGGGCGAGGACGCGGTGCGCGCGGCGATCAACCCGACCCCGGGCGACTGGCTGTACTTCGTCACGGTCGGGCCGGGCGACACCCGCTTCACCGCCGACTACAGGGTGCACCAGCGCAACGTCGCGGAGTTCAATGCCCGGCAGAAGAGCGGCGAACCACCGAAGAAGCAGGGGCAGTAGCCGGTGACGGGTCGTCGGGGACCCGGCGGGAGCTCAGGCGGCGAGGGGTTCCCCGGACAGCAGGCGCCCGATGTCCCGCACCGCGGCGCGGCCCGCCCGGTTGGCGCCGACGGTGCTGGCCGACGGGCCGTAGCCGACCAGGTGGACCCGGGGATCGGCGACCGCCCGGGTGCCCTCGAGGCGGATGCCGCCGCCGGGCTCCCGCAACCGCAGCGGGGCGAGATGGCCGACGGCCGGGCGGAAGCCGGTCGCCCACAGGATGACGTCGGCCGTCACGTGACGTCCGTCCGTCCACCGCACCCCGTCGGGCGTGATCCGTTCGAACATCGGCCGACGGTCCAGGACCCCGTCGGCGATGCCCTGCCGGATCGCGTCGTTCAGCGGCAGCCCCGTGACCGAGACAACACTGCGCGGTGGCAGCCCCTTCCGTACCCGCTCCTCGACGAGCGCCACGGCGGCCCGCCCCGCATCCTCGTCGAAGGGGCCCTCGCGGAAGACCGGCGGACGCCGGGTCACCCACGTGGTCGCCGCCGCGTACCGGGCGATCTCCAGCAGGTGCTGGGTGCCCGAGGCGCCGCCGCCCACGACGACCACCCGCCGGCCGGCGAACCACTCGGGCCCGGGGTACTGCGCGGTGTGCATCTGTCGGCCCAGGAACGTCTCCTGTCCCGGATAGCGTGGCCAGAAGGGACGGTCCCAAGTGCCGGTGGCGTTGATCAGCGCCCGCGCGGACCAGACCCCGTCGGAGGTCTCCACCCGCAGCCGCCCGCCGTACCCCTCCCGCACCGCCCGCACGTCCACCGGACGCCGCACCCGCAGATCGAAGGTCCGCTCGTACCGGGCGAAGTACTCGGTGATCACCTCGGCGGACGGTCGCGCCGGGTCGGTGCCGGTCAGTTGCATGCCCGGCAGCGAGTGCATCCCGTGCACCTTGCCGTAGGTCAGCGACGGCCACCGCAGCCGCCACGCGCCGCCCGGCCCGGGGGAGTGGTCCAGCACGACGAAGTCGCGACCGGGCTCGAACCCGGTGCGGCGCAGGTGATGGGCGCTGGACAGACCCGCCTGCCCGGCACCGACGACGACCACCTCGACCTCACGCACGTTGTCCACATTTCAATCAACACGGCCCGGGTCGTGGATCTTCCCGTCGGACCTCCCTCCGCCGGCCGGCGCATGGGCCAGGATGGGAGCCATGTCAGATGCCTTCACCACCCGTGTCCTGAACCTCACCACCGGCTCCACGGAGAGGGTCGTCGACATCACCGGCGACTGCGAGTCCTTCCTGCGGGAGGCGGCGGCCGACCGCGACGGCCTGCTCAACGTCTTCGTGCCGCACGCCACGGCCGGTGTCGCCGTCATCGAGACCGGCGCCGGCAGCGACGACGACCTCCTGGCCGCCCTGCACACCCTGCTGCCCGCCGACGACCGCTGGCAGCACCGCCACGGCAGCCCCGGCCACGGCCGCGACCACGTCCTGCCGGCCTTCGTCCCGCCCCACGCCACGCTGCCGGTGGTGGGCGGACGGCTGGAACTCGGGACGTGGCAGTCGGTCTGCCTGGTCGACACCAACAGGGACAACCGCGAGCGCACGGTGCGGTTGAGCTTCCTCGGATCCGCCTGACCGGTCCGGATCACGGGGCGTCGCGGCCGCCGACCCCGGGCACGCCGTCACGGTAGGGGGCCCGGCAGCGACGTCGACGCGGCCTTCGGGGCAACGGTCGCCCTTCTCCCCGGGGTCCCCGCTCCGCCGCGGGTGCCCGGTGGAGAGGGCGCCCGCGGGGAACGGGCCCGTCCCCGTGCGTCACCGTCCCTCCCACCCGGCGGGGCGGCCACCGGGCGCACCGGCGCGGCGCCCGTTCATCCGCGGGCCCGACGACCGCGTACCGCCGCCCGCCACAGATGCTCCGCCGGGAGGAGCAGGGACGCGACGGCCGCGCACACCGCCCACTGGCCGAGGTCCAGCGACACCGTGTCGAAGACGCCGTGGGCCGGTGGCACCTGCACGGCGACGACCTGGAGCAGGAGCACCGCGGCCAGGCAGATCCACAGGATGCGGTTGTGCAGCTGGTGCCGGCCGAGCACCGGGCCCTCCTCGCTGCGCGCGTTGAGGGCGTTGACCAGCTGGAAGAGCACGAACGTGGTGAAGGCCATCGTCGAGGCCGTGCCGGCGTCGGTGAGCTCGCGGGCCACGGCGAACACCGCCACCGTCCCGACGGCCATCAGGGCACCGGCCCGGGTGATGGCGGCCAGCCGGCGCAGCGCCAGGATGCGTTCCCCCGGCGGCCGCGGCGGGCGGGACATCACGTCGTCGCGGGGCGGATCGATGCCCAGGGCCATGGCCGGCGGGCCGTCCATGATGATGTTGACCCACAGCAGCTGGATCGCGGTCATCGGGCTGGGCAGCCCGGCGAGCACGGTCGCCAGCAGCGTCAGGATCGCCCCGATGTTGGTGGACAGCTGGAACCGCACGAAGGTCACGATGTTGTCGTAGATGGAACGGCCCTCGCGCACCGCGCGCACGATGGTGGAGAAGTCGTCGTCGGTGAGCACCATGTCGGCGGCTTCCTTGGCCACGTCCGTGCCGGTGACGCCCATGGCGACACCGATGTGGGCGGCGCGCAGCGCGGCGGCGTCGTTCACCCCGTCCCCGGTCATCGCCACGATGTGGCCGCGCTGCGACAGGGCGCGCACGATGGTGACCTTGTGCTCGGGGGCGACCCGCGCGAACACGCCGATGCCCTCGATGCGGGCCGCGAGGTCCTCGGCGCTCATACGGCCCAGTTCCGCACCGGTCACGATGTCGCCGGTGATGCCGAGCTCTCCGGCGATGGCGGCGGCGGTGTCCGCGTGGTCACCGGTGATCATCTTCACGGTGATGCCGGCGGCGTGGGCCAGGGCGACCGCGTCGCGGGCCTGGGGGCGCGGAGGATCGGCGATGCCCGCGACCGCGGTCAGGGTGAGGTCCGCCGGCTCCTCGGGGACCGGTCGCCCGGCCGGCGTGACGGCGGTGGCGGCACCCAGCACGCGCAGGCCCCGGCCGCCCAGCCGGGTGGTCACGGCGGTGATCTCCCGGCGCCGCTCGGGTGTCAGCGCGACCGGCCCGTCGTCGGTCAGCAGGTGGGTGCAGCGCGCCAGCAGGACGTCGACCGCTCCCTTGACGTGCACGCGCGTCTGTCCGCCGGGCTCGGGGTGGAAGGTCGCCATGTACTTGGCGGCCGGGTCGAACGGGATCTCGCCGGTGCGCGGAGCCCCGGCCCGCAGCGCCTCGACGTCCACGCCCGCCTTGGCGGCCAGCACGAGCAGCGCGGTCTCCGTGGGATCACCGATCGCGCCCTCGCCGGAGGTCAGCCGCGCGTCGTTGCACAGCGCGAACGGCAGCACGGCGCCGTCGGATACGGGCGGCACGGCACCGCCCGCGGCCTCCCGTCCGCCCGCCGCGGTGGGTGCCGCGGTGCCCAGCCCGGAGTCCGCCGGCCGTACGCTCCCCGCCGTGCCGTACCCCTCGCCCGTCACCTCGTACAGCCGGCCCGCCGACCACAGGACACGGGCCGTCATCTCGTTCAACGTCAGCGTGCCCGTCTTGTCGCTGCACACCACCGTGGCCGAACCGAGCGCCTCCACGGAGGCGAGCCGCTTGACGATGGCGCCGCGCCGGGCCATCCGGTAGACGCCCAGGGCCAGTGTGAGGGCGAGGACGGCGGGCAGTCCCTCCGGGATCGCCGCCACCGCGAGGGCCACCGCGCGCAGCGCCAGGTCCGCCAGATCCTCCCCGCGGACCAGGGCGACGAGCGCGTACGCCACCACGGCCACACCGCTGACCACGGCCAGCCGCCGGCCCAGGCTGTCCATCTGCACCTGGAGGGGACTGGGTGGCTCGCCGCCGCTGCGCAGCGCCTCGGCGATCGCCCCCACCTCGGTCCGCATACCGGTGGCGGTGACGACCATCTCCGCGCGGCCCCGGGTGAGAGCGGTGTTCATGAACAGCATGCCGGTGCGCTCGGCGACGGGCACCGCCTCCCCGTCGCCGGACACGACGGGCGCGGTCGTCTTCGCCACCGGGCGGGACTCGCCGGTCAGCGCGGCCTCGGCCGCCTCCACCGACTCGGCCACCACCAGGCGCCCGTCGGCCGGAACACGATCGCCCGCCTCGAGCAGGACGATGTCACCGGGCACCAGGGACCCGGCGGGCACCAACCGCACCTCTCCGTCGCGGCGCACACGGGCCGTGGGCACCAGCATCCGGCGCAGCGCCTCCAGGCTGCGTTCCGCGCGCCGTTCCTGGAGGTAGCCGATGGTGGCGTTGACGACCAGGACGACCGTGATGACGACGGCGTCGCGGACGTCACCGAGCAGTCCCGCGACCACCGCGGCCAGCAGCAGGATGCCGATCAGCCAGCTGCGGAACTGGTCCAGCAGCCGCAGCCACTGCGACCGGCGGGCCGGTTCGGCCAGCTCGTTGGGTCCCCAGGAAGCGGTCCGCTCCCGTACGGCCTGCTCCGTCAGCCCGGTGGCCGGGGCCACGCCGAGCAGATCCGCCACCTCGGCGGCCTCCCGCCCGTACGGCTCCGGTGCCGGTACGGGTTCCGGCCCCGCCCCGGCCCCATGGGCCCGACCGGGCCCGTGGGCCGGTCCGGACGGACGCTCCCCCGGCACGGGGGGCTCCTGGGGCGTGCGGACCTGCTGGGTCATCTCTCACTCCTCGGCGCGTACGACGGTGACGGGACAATCGGCGTGGTACAGCAGCGCCTGGCTGACCGAGCCGAGCAGCATGCCGGCGAAGCCTCCGTGGCCGCGGGCTCCGGCCACCACCAGCTGGGCGTCCCGGCCGGCCTCGAGCAGCGTGTGACGCACCCTCCCCCGCTCCAGGCGCAGCTCCACGGCGACGCCGGGACGGGCCGTCCGCCACGGCGCCACCGCGTCCTCCAGCAGACGTCGGTGGGTCGAGCGGAGCCGGTCCAGGTCCACGACCACGTTCAGCGGATCGGCCGGCCCTTCGTACGGGGTCGGCTCGCTCCATGTGCTCCATACGTGCAGGGCGAGCAGGTCCGCGCCGCGCAACTCGGCCTCGGCGAAGGCGAACCGCGCCGCCGCGTTCCCCGCCGGGGAGCCGTCCACGGCGAGGAGCACCGGACCCCGGGGGTCGGGGCGGCCCCGGACCACCATGACCGGGCAGTGACCGTGCGCGGCGAGCTGCACCACCGTCGAGCCCGGCAGCAGATCACCCAACGCGCTGCGTCCGGGTCGCCCGACCACCGCCAGCGACGCGTGGCGTGACTCGCTCCGGAGCACGGTCAGCGTGTCGCCGGAGGCCACGGTCCGGGTGACCTCCAGGCCCGGCGCACCGGCGCGGGCCCGCTGTTCGGCCTCCGCCAGGACGCCGTGGATCATGGGGTCCAGATCCGCCGGGCGGCTGAAGGCGTGCACGATGCGCAGCGCTGCTCCGCGCAGACGGGCCTCGCGGGCCGCGACGTCCACCGCGGCCAGGCTGGACGGCGAACCGTCCACTCCGACGATCACCGTGTCGTTCACTGCACCCTCCCGTCCCCGGACCGCACGGCCGGCGTGGTGGCTCCGGTGTCCCGGGCCGTCAGGCAGCGCACCCGGGTACCCGTACGCAACGTCGCGTACCCGTCACGCGGGGGCCGGGGCCCAGGCCGCCACAAGCGCACGAGGCTGCGTACGAACTCGCCGCCCGGGGTCTTCGTACGCAGGCCGCGCACGGCTCGCCGCCGCCGGGCGCTCCGCTACGCGTGCCGTTCACCACCACGGACGACGGCCACCGGGCAGTGCGCGTGGTGCAGCATCGCCTGGCTCACCGAGCCCAGCAGCAGACCGGAGAAGCCCCCGCGGCCCCGCGCCCCGACCACCAGCAGCCGGGCCGTGCGGCTCGCCTCGATCAGCGCCTCACGCGTCCCGCCGTGCACGACCCGGTGGCGCACCTTCACGTCCGGGTACCGCTCCTGCTGTCCGGCGAGCGTCTCCGCCAGCAGCCGCTCCTCGCCCGCGGCCAGCGCCCCCGGCTCGTTCGCGTACGGTGCCGCCGCGTCCGGGGGCGCGGGCAGCGGCGCGTTCCAGGTGGTCCACGCGTGCAGCGCCACGAGGTCGGTGCCGCGCAGCGCGGCCTCGGCGAAGGCGAAGCCGACCGCCTCGGCGCCCGCCGCGGAACCGTCGACCCCGAGCACCACCGGCCCGTCCTCGGCGCCCGGCTCCCGTACGACCAGCACGGGGCAGCGGCCGTGGGCCGCCAGATGCACCGCCGTGGACCCGACCAGGAGGCCGACGAAACCACCCATGCCGCGTGACCCGACCACCACCAGCTCCGCGGAACGCGACTGGGCCTCCAGCACGGTCAGCGGCTCCCCGGTGACCACGGTGTGCGAGACCGCCACGTCCGGCGCCACGCTCCGGGCCCGCTCGACGGCCTCGGCCACCAGCCGTTCGGCCAGTGAGCGCAGCCCGCCCTCGGCCGGTCCCAGCGACGACGCGCCCAGCGGCACGTGCATCGCCGGCCAGATGAACGCGTGGACCACACGCAATGCGGTCCCGCGCCACCGGGCCTCGAGGGCCGCGGCCTCCACCGCAGCCAGACTCGACGCCGAACCATCCACTCCCACGACCACCGGACCACTCATCACGCCTCCCGTTTCGGTACCGCCAGCGTCGCTGCCACCGAACCGCCCCGCCACCGGCCCAATGGGGCACACCCCGGGGACCACTGGCCCCGCCGGGTGCGGAACGGTTCGGACGTCCTGATCCCCGGCCCGGGAAGACACGGGCGTCTCGGGCATCCTGGCTCCGCCCCGGGCGGGTGTCCATCCGTACCGGCACCCATGTTCCGGCAGGTCGGCGGGATGGCACCATGGCTGCCGTGGGTGTGGATCACGCGTGCGCCGCAGGGCCGCCCACCCGCACCGACGACCGGAACCACCGGAAAGGGGACGGGCTGTGCCTGCTCCACGGATGAGCACCACGCCGCTGCCCGGCATCGGCGTGAAATACGACCTCACCACGCGTGAGCACGAGCATCTGTCCGTCATCGCGCACCGGGACGGCGCCCGCACGATCAACGTCTACCGCCCCGACGACCCCGAGGCCTGCGCGCAGTCGCTGCGCCTGACCGTCGCCGAGTCGGCCGCGCTGATCGACGCGCTGATGCCCGCCCACCACAACCCCAACCTGTTGCACACCACCGACCTGGGCCTGGTCGCCGAACGCATCGAGCTGTCCACCACGTCCCACTGGAACGGCAGGCTGCTCGGCGACACCCGGATGCGTACCGAGACGGGCGCCTCGATCGTGGCCGTGCTGCGGCGGGCGGAGGCGATCCCGTCCCCGGCGCCCGACTTCCGGCTGGCCGGCGGGGACACCCTGATCCTGATCGGCACCCGCGAGGGCATCGAGGCCGCGGCCGCGATCCTCGGGCGGGAGTGATCCGTGCACTCCTCCGCCGTCTTCCTGATCGAGTTCGGTGCCATCATCCTCGTACTCGGTCTGCTGGGACGCCTGGCCGGACGCTTCCGGTTCTCCCCGATCCCGTTGTACCTGCTCGCCGGACTGGCCTTCGGCAAGGGCGGGCTGCTTCCGCTCGGTTCGAGCGAGGAGTTCGTCGCGATCGGCGCCGAGATCGGTGTGATCCTGCTGCTGCTCATGCTCGGCCTCGAGTACACGGCCAGTGACCTGGTGTCCAACCTCAAGACCCAGTACCCGGCCGGCCTCGTCGACATGGCCCTGAACGCGCTGCCCGGTGCGGTCCTCGCCCTGCTGCTCGGCTGGGGACCGGTCGCCGCGGTGGTGCTGGCCGGTGTCACCTGGATCTCCTCCTCCGGTGTCATCGCCAAGGTCCTCGGAGACCTGGGACGCCTCGGCAACCGCGAGACACCGGTGATCCTCAGCATCCTGGTGCTCGAGGACCTGGCCATGGCGGTCTACCTGCCGATCATCACCGCCCTGCTGGCCGGGGTCAGCCTCGCCGCGGGCAGCATCACGCTGTCCGTCGCGCTCGGCGTGGCCGGGCTGGTGCTGTTCGCGGCCGTCCGCTACGGACGCGTGATCTCGCGGTTCGTCTCCAGCGACGATCCGGAGAAGCTGCTGCTGGTGGTCCTCGGCCTGACCCTGCTGATCGCGGGTCTCGCCCAGCAGCTGCAGGTCTCGGCGGCCGTGGGCGCGTTCCTCGTCGGCATCGCCCTGTCCGGTGAGGCCGCTGAAGGCGCGCACACCCTGCTCGCTCCGCTGCGGGACCTGTTCGCCGCCGTGTTCTTCGTCTTCTTCGGCCTGAACACCGACCCGCACTCGATCCCGCCGGTCCTCCTGCCCGCGCTGGCGCTGGCCGTCGTCACCGCGCTGACGAAGATCGCCACCGGTTACTGGGCCGCCCGGCGGGCGGGCATCTCGCCCAGGGGCCGCTGGCGCGCGGGCGGCACGCTGGTCGCCCGCGGCGAGTTCTCCATCGTCATCGCCGGGCTCGCGGTCACCGCGGGAATCGAACCGGACCTCGGCCCGCTGGCCACCGCGTACGTCCTGGTGCTGGTCGTGCTGGGCCCCCTCACCGCCCGCTACACCGAGCCCCTCGCCCGCCGCTTCGCCGCCCTCCGCTCCGCACCGGCCGACGCACAGCCACCGCACCCGTCTCAGCCGTCGACGACGCCGGCCCACGCCCCCGCGCCGGCCGTGTCGGCGCCGGAACGGGAACCGCTGGAGGACAAGGGCGCCGAGCGGCCCTGAGCCCGACGGCTCACGGGCGGCGGCCGCCCGGCGCTCGGCCGCCGTACATCCCGGCAGCGGCAGGGCCGCGGTCACGGGGGGCGGCGGCCCTGGGGGCGCCCGCCACGGGCGCCCGGCTCACCGGCAGCCCGCCCCCGGCCCCGCCTGGTCCACGTTGACCGGTGCCAGCACGGCCAGCGTGCCGGACGCCTCGCGCAGGGCCAGTTCCAGCGGGCCGGGGGCGTGCAGCGCCCCGGTCCCGTCCGGCGGTACGAGCCACTCCAGACGGCCGGCGGGCCGATACGGCGGCGGCACCGCGACCCAGGAACCCCGGCCGACGTGGCGCACACCGAAGCCGACCCACTCGCTGACCGGATCGGGCGGCAGGAAGAACCCCACCCTCCGGGCGGTGACGTCCACCAGGGTGGGGCCGGGCGCCTTCAGCGGATCACGCCACAGGACGTCCAGGGCGAGCAGCCCGAGACGGTCGGGCACGCTGAGCACGTCCCAGTACCGTCCCGCCGCCAGCAGCGCGGTTCCCCTGCCGTGGTCCCACTCGCGCTTGCACTCCTGGGGGTCCGTGGCCGCCGCGGCCAGCCACTCGACGGCTCGCTTCCACATGACGCTCTGCATGCCCCCTCATGCTGGGGGACATTTCCCCCCGCCGGAAGGGGTGGCGCGGCCTGGCGTTTCGCCCGCCGGAGGCTCACGCCGTCCGTGCGCCGTTCCTCGGGCCGCGCGGAACGCGGACGCCCCGGCCGGAGGACCCGGCCGGGGCGTCCGCCATCGAGAAAGAGGCGTGCGGGCGGGCCCCTGGCAGCGGTGGGAGGCCCGACCGGCGTGTCAGGCGTCGTGCCGGACGTGTTCCTCGCTCCGCTGCCTCAGGCGCGCGGCCTCCTTGCGGACCTCGGCCTGCGTGGCGCGCTCGCGCTCCAGCCACTGCGGGCGCTCCTGCTTCAGCGCCTCGATCTGCTCGGTGGTGAGGGGCTCGGTGATCCCGCCGCGGGCGAGACCGGCGATGGAGACACCCAGCCTCGACGCGACCACCGGCCGGGGGTGCGGGCCGTCGCGCCGCAGGTCCCGCAGCCACTGCGGCGGATCCGCCTGGAGCGCGTTCAGCTCGGCGCGTGAGACGACACCCTCCCGGAACTCGGCGGGGGTGGCCTCGAGGTACACACCCAGCTTCTTCGCCGCGGTCGCGGGCTTCATCGTCTGGGTGCTCTGGTGCGACGTCATGGTGTCAAGGGTATCGAGCGCGTGAGCGACCACCGACCACGGCCGGTAACCTGGCCAGGTGACAGCCTCGGAAACACCCCCCTCGTTCCGGCTCGTGTACGTCCCCGGGGTGATGCCCGACAAGTGGGCGCGCATCTGGAACGAGCGGCTGCCCGACGTTCCGCTGACCCTCACCCAGGTGCCCGCCCGGAACGCGGGGGAGCTGCTGCGCGACGGAGACGCCGACGCGGGGCTGGTCCGGCTCCCCGTCGACCGGTCGGTCTTCAGTGCGATCCCCCTCTACACCGAGCAGACGGTCGTCGTGGTCCCCAGGGATCACCTCGTCACGGCGGCGGACGAGGTGTCCTGCGAGGACCTCGCCGACGACATCGTGCTGCACCCCCTCGACGACGTCCTCGACTGGGAGCGGCTGCCCGGACGGCCCGCCCTGGAACGCCCGGCCACCACCGCCGACGCCGTCGAGCTGGTCGCGGCCGGCATCGGCGTCCTCGTCGTACCGCTGTCACTGGCCCGGCTGCACCACCGCAAGGACCTCACCCACCGGCCGCTCACGGACGCCCCCGGGTCGAGCGTGGCACTGGCCTGGCCCGAGGACGCGACGACGGAGCTGGTGGAGGACTTCATCGGGATCGTCCGCGGCCGCACCGTCAACAGCACACGGGGCCGCAGGCAGCCCGCGCCCCAGGAGAACGCGACGGGCAGCGCGCGGGGCGACCGGGACGGCGCCCGGCGGCAGCAGCCGGCCGGACGCCCGGCGCAGGGCAGGTCCGCGTCCGCAGGCCGCCGGGGTGGCTCCGGCGGGGCCGCCGCCAGAAACCCGAAGCGGGGCAAGCCCCGCCGCCGCTCGTAGCCGCGGGGCAGTCCCGGGCGCGAACCCCGCCCTCCACCGGGCGCGGACGGGCCGCTACCTGACCGTCGGGGAGGGCGAGGGAGCCGGGGAGGCCGTGTTCAGGTCCTCCAGCTCCTTGGGGATCTTCAGCACCAGCACCGGCGCGCCCGCCTGCGGTGCCGGCGGGGTCACCTGTTCCGCGGGCATCTTCGGCGGGCTCGTCTGCTGGAAGTTGACCTGCTCGTGATTGACCAGTCCGGTCTTCTCCAGCACCGTGATGTGGTCCAGCACGGTGTCGTTGGCCTGGTCGGCCAGCTGCCGGATGAGGGTGTTGCGGGTGTTGGCCCGCACCTTGGCGATGGCCGGGAAGATCTGGCCGTGGGTCACCCGCATGATGTTCACCGCGGTGGAGTCGAACTCCTTGCCGGTGCTGGACTCCACGGTCGCCACGAACTGCTGCTGCTGCGGCGAGGCCTGGTTCGGCAGGGTGATGCCGAGCTCCAGGGCTATCTTGCGGCAGCTCGCGTCCAGCCGACCGTGTCCGACGATCAGGTGCTCGCCCGCCTCCTTCATCTCCGGCGTCGTACCCCGCTGCCTCGCCACCAGGCCCAGGGGGTGCTCCCACAGCCCGGCGGCGCGCACCTTGACCACGAAGTCGCGGTCCGCCTCGGTCAGGGGCCCGTAGTTGGTGTTGGCGATGACCCGGTCCTGCGAGGTCGACGTGTTCTGGACGCCCAGCATGGTGGGATAGGCGAGCGCGGTGAGGGTGAGGATCATGGCTCCGCCCACGAACGCGGTTCCTGCCGTGCTGCGCGAGATGCGCATCGTGCCTCCTGGGATATGAACGGCCCAACAGCAGGAAGTACGGACGGGAGGCGCGGGACAATCACCGTCGGGGAAAGATTTTTTCGCCGGGTGCGACGGGGAAGGAGCGGAGCGGGGTCAGTGGGGGCGGGCCGAGCCGGTCAGCCACTCGTAGGCGGACCGTGCCGTGAACTCGCGCTGGCCGCCGCGCAGCAGCAGGCCCGCGCAGGCGAACTCCGGGGCATCGGCCTGGGCCGCGACATAGGGGATCGCGATGCACCGCATCCCGGCCGCGTGCGCCGCCGCCGCTCCCGGGGCGGCGTCCTCCACCACCACGCAGTCCGCCGGCCGCGCGCCGAGGCGGCGGGCCGCCTCGAGGAAGACGTCGGGTGCGGGCTTGCCCTGGGCGACCTCCTCGGCCGAGACGACGGTGCGCAGACGGGTGTCGAGTCCCGTGCCGGCCAGGATCGCCTCGATCGCCTCCGGTGAGGAACCGGAGGCGACGGCCATCGCTACGCCGTCCCGGGCCAGCAGTTCGACGAACGCGTGCATCTGCGGATAGACGGGCGTCGAGACGCGCGCGAGCTCCAGGTAATGGCGGTTCTTCACGGCGAGCAGTTCCTCCACCGTGGCCCGCAGGCCGTACCGCTCCCGCCAGTCGGCGACGGTCTCGCGGGTACTGATCCCGACATAGCGCTCGTGCTCCGCCCAGGTGAAGCCGGGGACCCCGTGCTCGGCGAGGGTCCGGCGCCCGGCCTCGTAGTAGTTGGGCTCGCTGTCCACGAGCGTTCCGTCGAGATCGAAGACCACCGCGAGGCTGCCCAGCGTGCTCATGGCGTCCAGCATGCCAAGGCTCACTTGCGAGCCGCCCGCCCGATCGACTCCACCAGGGGCAGCATGCGGTGCGGGACGCGTTCCCGCAGGGCCACCTCGGTACGGGTGCGCACCACGCCGGGCAGGCTGATCAGCTTCTGGATCACGTCCTCCAGATGGGCGTTGTCCCGCGCCACGACCCGGGTCAGCAGATCCCCGCCACCGGTGATGGAGAAGGCCTCGACGATTTCCGGCACGGCGGCCAGGGCGTCACCCACCTCGTCCAGATGACCCTGGGTCACCTCGATGTGCACGAACGCGAGCACCGGATGGCCCAGCGCGGCGGGGGAGAGCGCCGGTCCCGTGCCGGTGATCACGCCCTCGCGCTCCAACCGGTCCAGGCGTGCCTGGAGGGTGCCGCGCGCGATCCCGAGGATGCGGGCGTACTCCCGCACGCTCGTCCGCGGCTGTTCCAGCAGCAGCCGCAGGATGCGGGTGTCGAGCTCGTCCACGGCCATGACGGCCCGCCTCCAGGTTCCTGCCGTTCGTTGATCCTTTCGACTGTACCAATGGCTTCGGAGCGCGCTCGGCGGCTGGGCCACCCGCCGTCGGCCGTTGGCACCCCGCCGACCGCAGTCACGGTGTCTGAGCTGAGCCAATGGCGCAGTCGTAAAGCAGCCGGTTGAGCCAGTGGTGACAGAGGTGCTGATATGGGGGTGTCAATGGCGCTGCGGACCCCGCGGCGCCTTTTTCGTGCCACGGTCCACACCATGTACGCAGGGGGCGGTAAGCAGTGCTGAAGAGGGTGTTCACGGCTCCGGATCCGGGCCGGATCCGGCTGCGCTTCGCGGCGCGTGCGGTGCTCGGCATCGGTCTCGCGGTCGTCCTGTGCGGCCTGGCCGGACACTCGCTCGCGGGAGTCGTCACCGGCGGGCTCGCCGCGCTGCTCGCCCTGTTCACCGTCACCGACGCCACGGTCCGGGGGCAGGCGGTCACCACCATGCTGCTGCCGGCCGTCGGACTGCCCGTGCTGGCCGCCGCGGCGGAGCTGCACGACCAGCCCGTGGCCCGCGACCTCGCCTTCCTCGCCGTGGTCGGGGTGGGTGTGTACGCACGGCGCTGGGGCCCGCGCGGACACAGCCTCGGCGTGTTCGCCTTCATGACGTACTTCGTGGCGCAGTTCCTCCACGCCACTCCGGAACGGCTGCCCGAGCTGTGCGCCTCCGTCCTGCTCTCCGTGCTCGCCGCCGGCGCGGTGCGCTTCGGGGTGTGGTGCTACGAGCGCCGCCTGCCCCCGGCGCCCGTGCCCGCCCCGCCCGGCGGCACGGGCCTCGCCCGGGTGACCACCCGGCAGGCGATCCAGGCCACGGCCGGTGCGGGCTTCGCCCTCTTCGTGGGCCAGCTGGTGTCCGGGCAGCGCTGGTACTGGGCCGTCGGTGCCACCTGGTGGATCTTCGTCAACACCACCTCGCGCGGCGAGACCCTGGTCCGCGGCTTCCGGCGGCTGCTGGGCACGGTCATCGGCATCGGACTGGGCCTGGTCGTCGCCGTGCCCGTGCACGGTGACGGGCCGCCCACGGCGTGGATCGTGGCCGTGTGCGTCTTCGGCATCTTCTACACGGCCGCCGTGTCCTACACCTGGATGATGCTCTGGGTGACGCTCCTCGCCGCGATGCTCTACGGCCTCCTGGGCGTGCTCACCCCCGGACTGCTGGCCCTGCGGCTGGTGGAGACCGGCGTCGGTGCGCTGGGCGCTGCGCTGGCCGTGGCCTTCGTCCTGCCCGTGACCACGCACAGCGTCACCGACGCCTGGATCCGGCGGGCGCTGCGCTGCGTCCACGCCTGCACCGCCGAGACGGCCGCGCGCCTGGCCGGGGCCGAGGACGCCGATCCGACGCCCAGGGTGGCCGAACTGGAGCAGCTGCTCGCCCGGGTCCGGCTGTCGGTCGCGCCGCTGGTGCATCCGCTGAACCCGATGTGCGGCCGCAAGCGGCGCGCCCGCCGCGTGCTCGACCTGCTCGACGACTGCGCCCGGGAGGTCCACGGCCTCGTCGCCGTCGCCGCCGACCCCGAGGCGTCCCACGACGCCCGTCTGGCCGCCGCCTGCTGGCGCGTCGAGGCCGCGGTCGAGGCACTCACCGGCGGTGGCGACATCTCCGTCCGCCCCACCCCGGCCGCGACGGAACCCGCCCTGGCCCACCTCCACGGCCTGGAACGCGCCCTGGCCGAACTCGCCACGCCCCTGCGCACGCCCCCCGGGTCACGACTCGTGGGGGCATGAGCCGGCACCGCGGGCCCGGGCCGTCGCGGACCGCCACCGCGGTGCTGCGGCACCCCGTCACCCCCGCGGCTTCCGTCGCCGGGCGGCCCCGTTGCGCGCAGCCCGGTCGGCCACTGTGGTCGGAGCGGCGGGTGATCGACTGCTAGCGTCGGGCCGACCGGCACCGGAGGAGAGGGGACGGACGTGGCGGACGGCAGGCGGAGGGCGTTCATCGGGTCGTTCACCGCGGCGGGAGGGCCGGGGATCGTCGGCGCGGCCGTCGCCGCCGGCAGCGGCGCCCTGACCGCGCTCGGCGCCGTGGACACGCTGCCCGACCCCTCCTACCTGGCCCTGTCGCCGGACGGGGACACGTTGTACGCGGTCAGTGAGACGGCCGAGGGCACCGTGGCCGCGTTCCGGGTGACCGGGGACCGTCCGCAGCAGCTCGGTCCGCCCGTCCCGGTCGAGGGCAGCGGGCCGACCCACCTCGGCCTGCACGCCGGCCACCTCCTCACCGCCAACTACGGCTCCGGCAGTGTCACCGCCGTCCCCGTCCGCCCCGACGGCGGCCTCGCCCCCACCGCCTCAGGTGTGTGCCGCCACAGCGGCTCGGGCCCGCACCCGCAGCGCCAGCAGGGCCCGCACGCCCACCAGGTGCAGTCCGACCCCAGCGGCCGCTGGGCCGTGAGCGTCGACCTCGGCACCGACTCGGTGCGCGTGTGCACCCTCACCGCCGGCACCCCCGTCCCGCACCGCGAGATCGCCCTGCGGCCCGGCTCCGGCCCGCGGCACCTGGCGTTCCATCCCGACGGCTCACGGGCGTACGTCCTCAACGAACTGGCCCCCACCGTCGTCGTCTGCCGCTGGGACGCCGCCGACGGCATGCTCAAGCCGCTCGGCGAGAGCCCGGTCCTCTCCGCCGCCCCGGCCGGCGACGCCTACCCGTCGGGCATCGCCGTCTCGGGCGACGGCCGCTTCGTCTGGACCGCGACCCGCGGCGAGGACGTCCTGTCCGTCCTGGCGATCGACGGGGACGGACTGCGCCTGCTCGCCACCGTGCCGTGCGGCGGCCACTGGCCGCGCGCGATCACCGAGTCCGGCGGTGTCCTCTACGTGGCGAACGAGCGCTCCGGTGACGTGACCTGGTTCGCGCTCGACCCGGTCACCGGTGTACCACGGCGGGAGGGATCGCTCCCGGTGCCCGCGGCCTCCTGCGTGGTCGTGGGCTGAACCGGCCCGTCCCGGCTCCACGTCGACGCGGAAAGGGCCCGCCCCCGTTCCCGGAGCGGGCCCTTCCGCGTCGACGTGCGTACGCGCCGTCCGCGTCAGTGCACCGGGGTGCCCGGCGCCTGCTGCGGGGCGATGCCCAGCGCGCTCGTGTACTTGGCGAGGGCGAGTTTGCCGATCGCCGGGTACGGGCCGAGCGCCTCGGACGCCGAGCAGCCGGCCTCCTTGGCGGCCTCGGCGATCACGCTCGCGTCGATCTCGGGGCCGATCAGATACGGCGCGAGCGCCAGCTGCTGCGAGCCGGAGCTGCGCAGCTGGTCGGCGACCGACGCGATCGAGCCCTCCTGGTCCAGGGCCGCCGCCATCACCGGCACGGCGAGGCGGGCGGCGAGCAGCATGCCGGTGATCCCGGCCGCCTGCACGGCCTCGTCACCGCCCACCGAGGCCAGGACGATGCCGTCGGCCGCGGTCGCGACGGTGAACAGACGGGCACGGTCGGCACGCGCCAGACCGGCCTCGGACAGCCGCACGTGCAGCGCCTCGGCGAGCAGCGGGTGCGGGCCGAGCACATCGGTCAGGTCGGCGGCGACCCGGCTGTCCATCACGGCCTGGCGGACCTGGCGCAGCAGCGCGCTGTCCGGGCCGGCGAGCAGCGGCACGACGACGGCGACGGGGCCGTCGGGCTCGGTGACGTTCAGGCCGGCCGCGCGGGCCTGCGCGAAGCGGGCGGTGCGCTCCTCCGCGGCGCGCGAGAGCACCGACTGGAGCGAGGGGAACTCCTCGTCGTCGCCGTCGAGGTAACCGATCCGGGCGTCCAGGCCCGGCAGCTCGGAGCGGGCGATGCTCACGACCTCGTCGACGAGGGAGCGGGTGGCACTACTGGGCGTACCCGGCACGGCGAGGACGAGCGCGGGCGCGCCCTCGGGAGCCACCAGGGGTTCGGGACGGCGGTGCCGCCCGGGCTGGCGGGGGCGCGGCATTCGTACTGGCAGGCCGGACGCGGGCCCAGTGGGGGTGCTCATGCTGCGGCATGTTAGTGGCTTCTCGGGCTCCTCCGTTCGGGGAGGGGGCAGGTGAGCGGTATCCGTCCGGATTTGTCTGATCGGTTACGTACGGACGGCACCCGCGGGGCTGGCCTCCTCACCAGCCGGAGTCATCACGCACAGCAGGTTTTCGTCACACGGAAGGGTGAAGGTCCCGGCCGTGAGGTCGGTCGCGACGCGCACCGACCCGTGCAGGGGGTCGCCCTCGGGCGTCACCCGCCGCGCCGACGGCAGCAGCCTCGCCAACTCCTCGTCCAGGGGCACGAGAAGAGGGTCTCCCATCCCGGACAGGCCACCGGTGAGAGCGATCAGCGGCGCGTCCCCGCCCGGGCACACCACCGCCGCGGAGTCCGCCATGTGCCGCGCCGCGGCGCGCAGGATGTCCGCGGCGACGGGATCGGCGCCCGCGCACTCGGCCACCCCGGGCGCGAAGGAGGCCAGGACGGCGGGCCGGTCGGTCCGCGGGTACAACCGGCCGGGCAGTTCCGCCGCCGGGCCGAACATCTCCTCGGCGCGGGCCAGCAGCGGCGCGGAACCGCCCCGGCGTCCGTCGTGCGCGCGCAGTGCGGCCTCCAGGCCCGCCCGCCCGATCCAGGCGCCGCTGCCGCAGTCGCCGAGCAGATGGCCCCAGCCGTCCGCCCGGCGCCATCCGGTGAGATCGGTGCCGACGGCGATCAGGCCCGTGCCCGCAGCGATCACCGCGCCGGGACGGGACCCGAGGGCACCCACGTAGGCGGTGACCGCGTCGGCGGCCAACGCGACCCGCCGGACGCCCAGTTCACGGGCCAGTGCGCCCGGGAGCTCCGCCCGCAGGGCGTTCCCCAGGCCGGCCAGCCCGGCCGCACCGATCACGGCCGTTTCCAGCCGCGCGAGCCCGGCCTCGACCGTCAGCGCCCGGGCCAGGGGCACCAGTTGCTGCATGAGGTGCCCGGCGTCGATTCCCCGGGCACCGGTGCGCACCGGCGTGCCGGATCCACCGCGGGCCAAGGGACCGTGTCCCACGGCGCCCACGACGACGCGCAGGCCCGAGCCGCCGGAGTCCACGGCGAGGAATCCCGGGCCGGCCGGCACGTCCTCCGTCCGCGCCCCGGTCACGGCAGGCGCCAGTCCACGGGCTGGCCGCCCTGGCGCATCAGCAGGTCGTTGGCCCGGCTGAACGGGCGGGAGCCGAAGAAGCCCCGGTCCGCGGACATCGGGGACGGGTGCGCCGACTCCACCGCGGGCAGGTCCCCCAGCAGCGGGCGGAGGTTGCGGGCGTCGCGGCCCCACAGGACGGAGACCAGGGGCTTTCCGCGCCCCGTCAGTGCCCGTATCGCCTGCTCGGTGACCTCCTCCCAGCCCTTGCCGCGGTGCGCGCCCGGCCTGCGCGGTGCCGTGGTGAGCGCCCTGTTGAGCAGCAGCACGCCCTGCTCGGTCCACGGCGTGAGATCGCCGCAGGACGGCTGCGGCAGGCCCAGGTCGGTGGTCAGCTCACGGAAGATGTTGACGAGGCTGCCCGGCAGCGGCCGCACCTCGGGCGCGACCGAGAAGGACAGCCCCACCGCGTGCCCCGGGGTCGGGTACGGGTCCTGTCCGACGATGAGGACGCGGACCTCGTCGAAGGGTTGCTGAAAGGCCCTCAGGACGTGCGGGCCGGACGGGAGATAGGTGCGTCCCGCGGCGATCTCCGCGCGCAGGAAGTCGCCCATCGCCGAGATCCGCCCGGCCACCGGTTCGAGGGCCTTCGCCCAGCCCGCTTCGACGATTTCGTGCAAGGGTCGTGGTGCCACGGACGTCACCCTACTGCCGTACGGGCAGCAGAGATCAACCGGTGGCCGGGACCGGACCGCACGGCGCCCGCGGTCATCCGACGACCGCGGCCCTTACGCACAGCACATCCGGCAGATGGGCCGCGAGTTGCTGCCAGCTGTCGCCGTCGTCGGCCGACGCGTACACCTCGCCGTTGCGGTTGCCGAAGTACACGCCCGCCGGGTCGGCGCCGTCGTGGCACATCGCATCGCGCAGCACCGTGCCGTAGTGGTCGCCCTCCGGCAGCCCCGCGCTGAGGGGCTCCCAGCTCTTGCCCGCGTCGGCCGTCCGGAAGACGCGGCAGCGCCGGTCGGCCGGCACGCGGTCGGAGTCGGCGTTGATGGGGAACACGTACGCCGTGTCACCGCGGTGCGGATGGGCCACCGCCGCGAAGCCGAACGTCGACGGCAGACCCTCGCCGATGTCCGTCCAGTGCGCGCCCGCGTCGTCGCTGCGGTACACGCCCCAGTGGTTCTGGAGGTACAGCCGGTCCGGGTTCGCCGCGTCCCGGGCGACCTTGTGCACGCACTGTCCGAACTCCGGGTTGGGGTCCGGCAGGAACACCGCGGACACCCCGGAGTTGGACGGGGCCCAGCTCACGCCGCCGTCCAGGGTGCGGAACACGCCCGCCGTGGAGACGGCCACCGTCACGGCCCGCGGGTCGCGCGGGTCGGTGAGGACGGTGTGCAGGCCCTCGCCGCCACCGCCCGGCACCCACTTGGAGCGGGTGGGGTGCTCCCACAGCGGACGGATCAGCTCGAAGGTCTCGCCGCGGTCCTCCGAGCGGTACAGCGCGGCCGGCTCGGTGCCCGCGTACACCACGTCCGGCTCGGCCGCGGCCGGGTGCAACTGCCAGACCCGCTCCAGCGAGGCCCCCGTGTCCTGGGGGAACCTGACGGCGGGACGGGCCGGTTCGGTCCAGGTCCGGCCCAGGTCGTCGGAGTGGAACACGGACGGGCCCCAGTGCGAACTGTCGCCGCCGACCAGCAGCCGCGGGGTCGGGCCGCGGGTGTCGACGGCGACCGAGTACACGGCCTGCGCGTTGAAGTAGGGGCTCTCGTCGAACTGCCAGGCGCCACCCCTCCGGCGCCCGATGAACAGGCCTTTGCGCGTCCCCACGGCGAGCAGTACCTCGGTCATGCCGATCACCTCCGCGACGTCTTCGTCGACGTCCTCGTCCCGGACACGGGCCAGTCTGCACCTCGCCACTGACAGTCACCTCTGGATCACCCGCCACCGCAGGTCAGACCGGTGAGGCGTCCCACGCCCGGGCACCTGCCCCGCCCCGGCCCCGCCGCCCGGCCCACAGCCCCTCACGCGCTCCCCAGCGCCTGTCCGCACAGCCGCAGCAGCCGTTCGTCCTCGTGGATGTCGTGGCTGCCGTGGCCGCCGGGGCCCGCCCGGTGGCGGCGCGGCGCGGCCAGTTCCGCGTGCAGCAGGTGGTGCAGGGGCGCCGCCGACGGGCCGAGGGACACCGCCAGCGTCGCGATGGCGGTGCGGGTGCACGGGTTCTCCCTCCAGCCCGCGCGCAGGACGTCCGCCGCCGGTTCCGGTTCGCCGGTGACGCGCCACAGCGCGCCCGCGGCCGCCGTCCGCTCCCACAGGTCGCCGGATCGGGCCAGCCGCCGCAGCGCGGGCACCGCGGGCCGAGCCGCGGGCCCCATCCGCGCCAGTGTCTCCGCCGCCGACCTGCGACCACCGCCCGCCTCGTCCTCCAACCCCCGGACCAGCACGGGCAGGACCACCTCGGCGTCCCCCTCCACCGCCCACAGCGCGGCCGCGGCCGCGGTCGCGAGGCGGACCCCGCCGTCCAGCCGCCGGCGCAGTACGGGTGCCGCCTCGCGCGCGGCGGCACCCAGCTCGCCCAGGGCCCGAACCACCGACAGCTCCACGGACTCCCGCGTCGGCTGGTCCGCGGGCAGGCCTTCCAGCAGCCGCAGCATCGCCGGCACCGACGCCGCGTCGTCCAGTGAGGCCAGTGCGTGCAGCAGGGAGGGAGCCCGCCCGTCGAGATCGGGGGCGTCGAGCGGGAGCGCGGCGAGCCGGCGCCGCAGCGCCGGGGCCAGGGGCGTGGCCGCCCGTCCGAGATGGGGGACGACCTGACCCAGATCGTGCGGGACGACCGGGCCGGCCAGCACCTCCGCCAGCACCGGCGTCGCTCGCGGGTCCCCGGCCCTGGCCAGGGCCTTCAGCGGACCCCCCAGGGTCCGGGCCCCGTGCTCCCACGCGCGTACACGCGTCTCGGGGCGGGCGACGACCAGTGCGTGGAGGTGGTCGGCGGCCGGGGCCGCCAGTTCGAAGAGATCCGCCAGGACCGAGACCGCGGCGTCACGCAACCGGTCGTTCTCCGCGTCCAGCTGCGCGCCGATCAGCGCGACCGGCTCCGTGCAGTCCGCGCGCCAGGTGCGGAACAGGCTTGCGGACATCCACACGGCGTTGCACCGGTCCACCGGGTCCGGGCAGCTCAACTGACCGGACAGCAGCGCGATCCGGTCGGCGACCCGGTGGTCCAGGGCGCCGTGCAGGGTCCGCAGCAGCCGGGAACCCTCCTCGTCCGAGGGCCGCAGCAGGCGCAGCCGGCCGATGAGGGTGCCGGTGTCCGGCCGCCCGGGGCCGTCCGCGGTGCGGGGCCGCTGCCGCGCCCGGTCGTCGAGCAGCCGCAGGACGGTCGGCACCAGATCGGCCGGGAGCCGCTCCGGCGCGCACGCCGCCAGCTGTCCCAGGGAGGCCAGCCGCAGACCGGGACCGTACGGGGGAGTGCTGTGGGCGGCGAGCAGTTCCACCGCGTCGGCGGCGTGGGAGGGGTGCCGCCGTGCGAACCGGCCCAGGCTCTCGGCGATCGCGAGCAGCACCCGGTCGTCGCGCTCCACCGTCATCCGCTCCCGCAGCAGGCCGAGCACCCGTGCCGGTTCGTCCAGGAACCGCACCACCGCGCCCGGTGCCGCGTGCCGCACCCCGGGGTCCGTGTCCGCGAGGAGCCGCGCGAAGGCCCCGGCCCGTGCCCGGACCGCGGCCCGGGCCTTCGCGTACGGCCCGCCGGAGCCGTCCTCCCCCCGGTGCCCGTCGACGGCCCCCACCGCACTCGCCCCGTCCGCGGCGGCCTTCGCCGGCTTCCCGGCGACGTCGCCGCCCTCCGGCTCCCCGCCGATGCTGACCAGCAGTTCCAGGATGCCCGCCCGGTCCCGGACCTCTTCACGGACGGCGAGCGCGAAGAGGAACGGGACACAGGCCAGGGTGGAGTCGTACACGTCTCCCTGGTGGTGCACGGCGCCGTACATCGCGTCGAGCGCGGTCTCCCGCTCGACGGCGTCCGCGGAGGCCAGCCCCGCGAGCAGCCGGGGCACGTCCTCGGCGCTGCCGTACGCATGCCGCATCGAGGCCCAGTCGACCTCGTCGATCCCCGTGAACACGTTCGTCCTCCCCAGGCGATGTGCCAACTGCCCGGGAGTCTGCACCACGGCACCGACAACCAAGCGCGTCCGGGTGGCGACTGTGCGCGATCTGTGCGCCCGGTGGCTTGATGCCGGGTCAGTCGCCGGGCAGCGCGCGGCCGAGGATCGCGTCCTCATCTGCCCCGTCGGGCAGCGTGCCGAACGTATGGCCCCAGTCGCCGCCGAGCCGCGTCGCGCAGAAGGCGTCGGCCACGGCCGGCGGGGCGTACCGGACCAGCAGGGAACCCTGCAGCGCCAGCGCCATCCGCTCCACCAGCCGGCGGGCCCCCGACGGCGACCCCTCGGCCGGCTGCTCCCGGAGCCGGGCCACGGCCGCGTCCAGCCGGGTGTCCGCGCCGCGGGAGAGGGCGAGTTCGTCGAGGAGCGCCTGGCCGGTGGCCGTGTCCCGGCCGAGGGCACGCAGCACATCGAGGGCGTTGACGTTGCCCGAGCCCTCCCAGATCGACAGCAGCGGGGCCTCCCGGTAGTGCCGGGGCATGCCCGACTCCTCGACGTAGCCGTTGCCGCCCAGGCACTCCAGTGCCTCGGCGGTGAAGGCCGGGCCCCGCTTGGTGACCCAGTACTTGCCGACTGCGGTCGCGATCCGCCGGAACGCGGCCTCCCCGGCGTCCCCGCGCACCGCGCGGTCGGCAGCCCCGGCCAGCCGCAGGGTGAGCGCCGTGGCGGCCTCCGACTCCAGGGCGAGATCGGCCAGAACGTTGCGCATCAGCGGCTGGTCCACCAGCCGCGCCCCGAACGCGCTGCGGTGACGCACGTGGTGCCCCGCCTCGACGAGTGTCTTGCGCATCAGCGCCGCCGACATCGTCACGCAGTCCAGCCGGGTGCAGTTGACCATGTCGATGATGGTCTTCACGCCCTGCCCCTCGGGTCCGACCAGCCAGGCCACCGTCCCGTCGAACTCGGGCTCGGAGGAGGCGTTGGACCGGTTGCCCAGCTTCTCCTTCAGCCGCTGGATGCGGAAGGTGTTGCGGGTGCCGTCGGGCAGCACGCGCGGCACCAGGAAGCACGACAGCCCTTCCTGGGCCCGGGCCAGCACCAGGAACACGTCGCACATCGGCGCCGAGGTGAACCACTTGTGCCCGCGCAGCGTGTAGACGCCGGATTCGGTGGTCGGCGTGGCCGTGGTGGTGTTCGTGCGGACGTCGGAGCCGCCCTGCTTCTCGGTCATCCCCATACCGGCCAGCAGCCCGCGCTTGCGCGTCGGCACCCGCAGACCCGGTTCGTACGCGCGGCTGGTCAGCAGGGGCTCGTACACCGCCGCCAGGTCGGGCTGCCGGCGCAGCGCGGGCACCGCCGCGTACGTCATGGACGTCGGGCAGCCGTGCCCCGCGTCGGTGTGGCCCCACACCAGCCCGCCGGCGGTGCGTGCCACATGGGCGCCGGGCCGGTCGTCGGCCCAGGGCGCGGCGGCAAGACCCTCGGCGACCGCCGTGCGCATCAGGTGGTGCCAGCTCGGGTGGAACTCCACCTCGTCGACCCGGTGCCCGTAGCGGTCGTGGGTGCGCAGTTCGGGCTCGTGCCGATTGGCCTGCTCGCTCCACTCCTGCACCTGCTCACTGCCGGCCAGCCGGCCGAGCCGACGCAGGTCCTCCTCGGCCCATCCGGCACCCTCGCGTCGCAACCCCTCCAGCAGGGCGGCGTCCCGTGAGGCGTCGTAGGGGGCGAGGGGACGGGGCTGGTTGGTCACCTCGTGCGTGGCGTACCCGCCGTGCCCGCGGGATTCCTCGAAGTCCTGGTGCCGGTCGTTCGCGAGTGTCGTGGCCATGCAGGGGAGTGTTGCAGTCTCTCTGCGGCTGCAGTAATAGTGCAACCACGGTCCCGGCGTACAGTACGGACCCATGCGGAAGGGACCACGGGGATGAGCGACCCGGCGCGCGACGACGACCTGCGGCTGCGCCCCCTGTCCGCGCGATCGGTGGTGCTGAGCGTGCTGCTCGGCACGCATCCCCCGGAGCTGCCGGTCAGGGAGCTCGCACGGCTGGTGGAGGGCTTCGATGTCGGCGGCTCCACGCTGCGCGCGGCGCTCAGCCGGATGACGGCCTCCGGAGACCTGCGGCGCACGGACACCGGGTACCGTCTCAGCGACCGGCTGCTGCGACGCCGGCAGCGCCAGGACGAGGCCGTGCGCCCGCGCACGCGCGCGTGGGACGGCGACTGGGAGCTGGTGGTGATCACCGCGACGGGCCGAGGTCCCGCCGAACGCGCCGACCTGCGCGCCCGGCTGACCGCGCTGCGTCTCGCCGAACTCCGCGAGGGCGTCTGGCTGCGGCCCGCCAACCTGACCCGCTCCCTGCCCGACGGCCTCGGGCATGTCGCCCAGACCGGCACCGCCCGCCCGGACCGCCCGGCCGGCGAACTGGCCGGTGCGCTGTGGCCGTTGGACGCCTGGTGCGCCACCGCGCGGGCACTGCTCGCGCACATCGGCCGCGCGGACCGCCCCGCCGACCGGCTCACGGCCTTCGCGGCCGTCGTGCGCCATCTGCTCGCCGACCCCGTACTGCCCCCCGAACTCCTGCCCGCCGACTGGCCGGGCGGCGTGCTGCGGGACGCCTACGCGGACTACCGGCGGGAGCTGACGGACCGTGTGCACGCGCGCGTGGGCCGCGCATGACGCGGGGTGCAGGGCGCCAGGACAGTGGGGGACCTCCGCGCGCGGGCCTGCCGGCGGCCCGCTCCTACCGATGGGTGATGTCGGAAGACGCGTACTTGCGGTAGGTGCCGTCGGGCCCCGAGCCGTTGGTGGTCGGCTCGTCGCGGTCGTCGTTGCCGATGTACCTCTGGCACGGGACGATCTTCCTGCCGGTGTCCCGGACGACGGTGACGTTGTGCAGGGTCGCACTGTCGCCGTAGTTGCTGCCGTTGGGAGTCGGCCAGGTGGTGGCGCTCGCCGGGGATGCGCCGTCCCCTCAGACCGAGCGGTGGTACTGCTCCGGGATCCGTACTTCGCCGCCCAGCTCACGGGCCGCGTGCCGGGCCCACGCGGGGTTGCGCAGCAGCTCACGGCCGAGGAGCACCGCATCCGCCTCACCGTTGCAGAGGATCTTCTCGGCCTGCCCGGCGTCGGTGATCAGCCCGACGGCACCGACCGGCATCGGCGTCTCGGCGCGCACCCGCGCGGCGAACGGGACCTGGTAGCCGGGGCCGGTCGGAACGCGGACCCCGGAGGCGTTGCCGCCGGTGGACACGTCGAGGAGGTCGACTCCGTGGTCGTGCAGGTCGGCCGCGAGGCGGACGGTGTCGTCCGGGGTCCAGCCGCCCTCCTCCAGCCACTCGGTGGCCGAGACGCGGAAGAACAGGGGCTTGTCGTCCGGCCAGACCGCGCGCACGGCGTCGACCACCTCCAGGGCGAACCGCGTCCGGTTCTCGTAGGAGCCGCCGTAGGCATCGGTGCGGTGGTTGGAGTGCGGGGAGAGGAACTCGTTGATCAGGTAGCCGTGGGCGCCGTGGATCTCGACGATCTCGAACCCGGCGTCGAGCGCCCGGCGCGCGGCCCGCGCGAACCGCCGCACCACCTCCTGGATCGCCTCGACGCTCAGCTCTGCCGGTACCGGGTGCCCCTGCGTGAAGGCGAGCGGGCTCGGGGCCGCCGGATGCCAGCCGTGCGCCTCGGGGCCGACGGGTGCGCCCCCCTTCCAGGGGCGTTCGGTCGAGGCCTTGCGGCCCGCGTGGGCGAGCTGGATCGCGGGCACCGTGCCGTGAGCGGCGAGGAACCGGGTGATCCGGCGGAACGCCTCCGTCTGGGTGTCGTTCCAGAGGCCGAGGTCGTACGGCGAGATCCGGCCCTCCGGCGTCACCGCGGTGGCCTCCACGACGATCAGGCCCGTTCCGCCGGTCGCCCGCGCGGCGTAGTGCGCGAAGTGCCAGTCGCCGGGGGCGCCGGCCCCGGGGCCGGCAGGCGCGGCCGAGTACTGGCACATCGGGGCCATCCAGACCCGGTTGGGGATGGTCACGCTGCGCAGGGTGCAGGGCTCGAACAGCGCGCTCACGGCGGGCTCCATTCGTCACGGGACCGGTGTCGCCTCATACGATAGGCATCGTAGTACGGGAACTGTCAAACTACGATGCCTTTCGTACGAGCGCCCTCCCCAAGCCCGGGGCGGCCTCGTACGATGGGACCTCCCGGACGAAAGTGGAGCCGCCGTGACGACCGCCCCCGCCGCCCCCAGCAGCCGCGATCTGCCGCACCCGGTGCTCGAGGAGATCCGGCTCGAGGGTGTGCTGCACGCGCTCGCCGATCCCGTGCGACTGCGGATCGTGCGCGAACTCAACGCGGGTGAAGCCGAGTTGACCTGCTCGGAATTCGCCCTGCCGGTCACCAAGTCCACCACCACGCACCACTTCCGGGTGCTGCGCGAGAGTGGGGTGATCCGGCAGACCTACCGGGGCACCGCCAAGATGAACGGACTGCGCCGCGAGGACCTCGACGCACTTTTCCCCGGCCTGCTCGACTGTTTGCTCACCGCGGCCGGCCGCCAGGCGGCACGCCGCGGCGAGGGCTGACCCGGCCGGAACCGGCCGTGGGTGCGGGCGCGTGACCGGACGTCCGCCGCCCCGCGGGAGCGGACCCCGCATCGGTCACGCGCCCGCCCTCCGCGCCGCCGCCAGCAGGGCATCCCAGTCGGGCAGCTTCACCACGCTCCGGCCGAGCGAGGCGCCCAGCTCCGCCTCCGCCCGCTCGATCGCCCGCCAGCCGGTCCACTCGACCGGTTCGATCCCCGCCGCGCGCAGCGCCGCGAGCGGATCCGCGGCGACGTCCCGGCGTTCGAGCCCTGCCGCGTCCTCGAGCAGGGACGTCACCGTCTCCTTGGCGCACGGCCGGTTCGTGCCGATGACGCCCGTGGGGCCCCGCTTGATCCAGCCCGCCACGTACTCGCCCGGTGACACGACGCCCCCGCGCACTACGCGTCCGGCGCTGTTCGGCACCGTGCCGGTCGTGTCGTCGAACGGCAGTCCCTCGAGCGGCACCCCGCGGTAGCCCACCGAGCGCAGCACGAGTTGCGCCTCGATGTCCTCGTGGCGGCCGGTGCCCGTCACGCCGCCGTGGCCGTCCGGCACCGTCCGCTCGAAGCGCACGGCACACACCCGGCCGTCCCGCGCCAGGAGTTCCACCGGGCGGAGGAAGAAGCGCAGCCGGATCCGGCGCCGGGTGCGCGGTCCGGCGGCCCCGGCCCAGCCGCGCAGTACCTCCACGTTGCGGCGCTGCGCCGCCGGGAGCGCGGACGGATCCGCGTACCCGGGGTCCAGCAGCAGTTCCTCGGGGTCCACGCAGACCGCGGTGTCCGGCAGCGTCCCCAGTTCGCGCAGTTCCTTGGTGGTGAAGCGGGCCTGGGACGGGCCGCGCCGGCCCACCATGTGGATGTCCGTCACCCGGCTCGCCGCCAGCGCGGTCAGCGCGCCGTGCGGCATGTCGGTCGGGTTCAGTTCCGCCACCGCGCGGGCCAGCATTCGTGTGACGTCGACGGCGACGTTCCCCACGCCGATCACCACGGCCGACCGGGCGCCGCGCAGGAAACCCTCCTCCGCGGCGTCGGGATGCGCGCTGTACCAGGACACGAACTCCGTCGCCGACCAACTGCCCGGAAGGTCCTCACCCGGAATGCCCAGCCGCCGGTCGGTGGCCGCGCCCACGCAGTACACCACCGCGTGGTACAGCTGCCGCAACCGCGCCACCGGCACGCCGCCGGGCCCGGCCGGAACCCCGCCGAGGAAGCGCACCCGCTCGTGCTCGAGGACGGTGCGCAGGTTGTTCTGAAGCGACTTGATCTTCTCGTGGTCCGGTGCCACGCCGTACCGGACCAGCCCGTACGGACACGGCAGCCGGTCCAGGACGTCGACGCGCACCTGGGGGTCCTGCTGGACGAGGCTCTGGGCGGTGTAGCACCCGCTCGGCCCGGATCCTACGACGGCGACACGGAGCACGGCCGGACTCCTCACCCCGGGGCAACACCAGGAGATCGCTGATGCCTCCAGCATGGCACCGTCGGCGCTCGTCTGACAGGGTGCCGTGCGCCGGTTGGGGTGCGTGTTCACCCGATTCGAAAGTGATCAAGAGATTACGTTGCGTGCGTGCCCGGTGAGGTCTTTCTTCGTCTTTCCGATCGTTCTCCGGTGGAAGGTGTGGTGTCCCTGTGGCCCGCGTGGGAGGTGCGGGTGGGGGAGCGCGCCACGCGGTGGTTCCACGTGCGGCTGGCCTTCCCCGACGGGGCGCGCGTCGAGGCGCTCGCCCTGGTGGCCGAGGGCCGGGTCTGCGTGGAGGACGTACGGGCGCGCCCGGCCCTCCCCGTGACCGACCTGGCGCTGTTCGCCGAACGGATCGCGGGGCCGCTGGGCCGCGCGGGCGGGGCCGGTGACGGGCCGGTGCACGCGGCACCGGAGGACGGCCCCGGCGGTGGGCGTGAGGGCGTGCGCGCGAGGGCCCGCCGGGGCGGTCGCGCAGGGCAGCGTGCACCGGAGCGACACCGGCTCGCGGCGCGGGAGTACCGCGCGGCACAGCAGGCGGGCGCCGATCCCGTGCTCGCCGTGATGGGCGCGACCGGGCACAGCCGGCGCGCCGCGCTCAGGCTGATCGGCCGGGCGCGCGACGCGGGCCTGCTGACCCCGCGCCACGCCCGGCGCTGAACGGAGCCGTCCCGGGCCGACCGGCGCGTCGGCCCGCGGTGCGCCGGGCCGGGATGCCACGGGCCGCCGCACGCCGACCGCACGGCGGCCCGTGGCTCACAGCAGGTCGCGCATCCGCGTGATCTCGCTCGTCTGCTGGGCGACGACGTCGTCGGCCATCTCCTCGATCCGGATGTTGTTCCCCTGCCCCTTGACGTCCGCGGCCATGGTGATCGCCCCCTGATGATGGGTGATCATCAGGGTCAGGAAGAGCTGGTCGAAGGCTTTCCCGTCGGCCGCGCGCAAGGTGGTCAACTGGGCCGTCGTGACCATCCCGGGCATCGTCGCGTGGCTGTGCCCGTGCGCCTGGGCGTCGTCCCGCCCGCCCTTGCCGTGGGTCTTCAGCCAGCCCTTCATCGCCTCGATCTCCGGCCGCTGCGCCGCGGCGATCCGCTCGGCCAGCTTGACGACCGCCGACGACTCGGCGCGCTCCGGGACGAGCCGGGTCATCTCCAGCGCCTGGGCGTGGTGCTCGATCATCATCCGCGCGTAGGAGACGTCCGCGGAGTTGGGGGAGTCGTCCTCCGCGCGCCGCTGTGCGGCCTCCTCGGCCGACAGGGTCCGGTTCGCCTCCCCGGGCTCGCCCGGAGCGATGACCGAAGGCCCGGCCGCGGCAGCCGACTTGGCGTCGTCCGAGCCGGAGTCGCAGCCCACGAGCCCGAGTAGGGCCAGGGCGGTCAGCCCGGCCGCGGCGACGGACACGCGTGACACACGGCGATTGTGCACAAGGACCTCCTGTGGCAGGCAGGTTGCGGGACACCTCGTGAGTGTCGACGACCGTCCTAGCACGCTTCCGCGTGGCGCTGATCGGAAAACTTCATTGCGACCGTGTTGCCCCCTGTTGGTATGTGCATGCTCAAGACGATACTGCCGGTGCGAAACCCGTTCCTAGTTGAACGGAACCAGGGAGGAAAAACAGTGATCCTGTTGAACGTTCCCCGAACCCGGCGCAGACGTCTCGGAGTTGCCGCGGCGGCAGGTGGCCTGCTCGCGACGCTCCTCACGGCCGCCCCCGCCGCGGCGATCCCCGACCCCGGGGACGCACCGGCCACTTCGAAGGAGGTCTCGCGAACCGACCAGGCCGAGGCACGCGCGGCCATCGAGAGCGGCGAGATTCCCGCCCAGGACCAGGTCGTCCACTCCGACAACATCCGGCACGTCGCCAACGTCCCCAAGGACCTGCTGCCCGGCACCAATTCCGACCTGGCCTTCCAGGGCGGATACGCCTTCGCGGGCAACTACGACGGCTTCCGCATCTTCGACATCAGCGACCCGGCGTCCCCCGAGACCGTCGCCCAGGTGCTGTGTCCCGGCTCGCAGAACGACATCTCCGTCTCCGGTGACCTGCTGTTCCTGTCCACCGACTCCTCGCGCAGCGACAGCAGTTGCAACAGCACCACCCAGCCGGCGACCGAGAAGTCCTCGTGGGAGGGCATGAAGGTCTTCGACATCAGCGACAAGAGGAACCCCCGTTACGTCGCCGCCGTCGAGACCGCCTGCGGCTCGCACACCCACACCCTCGTGCCCGAGCGCAGGAACGTCTACATCTACGTCTCCTCGTACTCCCCGAACGCCGCCTACCCCGACTGCCAGCCGCCGCACGACGGCATCTCCGTCATCAAGGTGCCGCGCAAGGCCCCCGAGAAGGCGGCGGTCGTCGGCTTCCCCGTGCTGTTCCCCGGTGAGGGCCCGGACGGCGGCGGCAACCCCGGCGCGCCCACCAACCCGGGCGTCTCCAAGACGACCGGCTGCCACGACATCACCGTGCTGCCCTCGAAGGACCTGGCCGCCGGCGCCTGCATGGGCGACGGCATCCTCTTCTCCATCGAGGACCCGGAGCGGCCCCGGGTGATCGACCGGGTCCAGGACAACCTCAACTTCGCCTTCTGGCACTCCGCGACGTTCAACCAGAAGGCCGGCAAGGTCGTGTTCACCGACGAGCTGGGCGGTGGCGGCGGCGCCACCTGCAACGCCGCCGTGGGCCCGAACCGCGGGGCGGACGGCATCTACGACATCACCGGCAAGGGAGACAAGCGCAAGCTGGTCTTCCGCAGCTACTTCAAGATCCCGCGCCACCAGGCGGACACCGAGAACTGCGTGGCCCACAACGGCTCGCTCATCCCGGTCAAGGGCAAGGACCTGATGGTCCAGGCCTGGTACCAGGGCGGTGTCTCCGTGTGGGACTTCACCGACTCCTCCGAGCCCAAGGAGATCGCCTACTTCGAGCGCGGTCCGCTGACCACCGACCGGATCGTCACCGGCGGTTCCTGGTCGGCGTACTACTACAACGGCTACATCTACTCGAACGACATCGCCAAGGGCCTCGACGTCCTGAAGATCGACGACCGGCGCACGGATCCGGCCCGCCGGGTCCAGCTGAACGAGCTGAACGTGCAGACGCAGCCGGACTACTTCGACTGAGCTCCGGGCTCCGGCCCGGTCGCGAAGAACCGCGCCAGATCCGTACGATCCGGCTCGCACGTCCCGCCGGGCGCCTCGGCGTCCGGCGGGACACCCATCTCCCAGTCGAGCCGGTAGCGCCGGAACAACTCCGCGCGCAGCACCGGGACGGGCATCGGCGCGCCCGGGACCAGCGCCGCGTACACCGCGCCCATGAGCAGGGCGCGCAGCATCGGGTAGTCGCTGTCGACGTCGCACGAGCCGTGCCGCGCGACGGTGTCCCGCAGCAGCTCGGCCAGACGCCGCTGCTCCGGGCACGGCACGAATCCCTCGGCCTGGAGCAGCCCGGCCATGTGCTGGCGCATCAGCACCGGGCGTACCCGCGCCAGGCCCAGGATCGCGTCGATCGCGCGGGCCATCCGCTCCTGGCCGTCGTCGGTGCGCGGCTCGCGCTCCAGCGCCTCCTCCAGGGTGCGGTGCATCAGCCGGTGCACCGCGGACTGGAGGAGCTGGCGTTTCCCGGGGAAGTAGTACGACACCAGGCCCCGCGCGGACCCCGCCCGGTCGGCGATGTCGCCGAGGGTGGTCGCGTCGTATCCGCGCTCGCTCACCAGTTCGACGGCTGCCTGCAGGAGCCGCTCCTTCGAACGCCTCCGCAACTCTTCATTGACCGAGGCGCTTCGCGGGGACATGCTGGACTCCTGAGTTGACTGGCTGCCAGCCAACTATACTCAGCGCGTCCGGCACGCCCTCTTTGGGGCCCGTCCGGGCTGCCGTCCGCCTCGGGCGACGCGGGGGATCGTCCGAGGTGGACGGCCTGGTCGGGCGTATGGTTGCCCCGGGCGCTTTCCCGGTGTTCAGGGATGCCGACGCCGGTGGGCCCACACCGCCACCGTCACCACCAGCGTTCCGAGCAGCCAGCCCCCGACGACGTCGGTGGGCCAGTGGACGCCCAGCCACACCCGGGTCAGGCCGACGCCGATCACGGAGACCACGGCCAGGGTCAGGACGGTGTGCCACAGCACGCGGCCCACACCGCGCCGGTGCAGCAGCCACAGCAGGAGCCCGAGGACCACCGTGGCCGTCATGGCGTGGCCCGAGGGGAAGGCCGCGTAGTGCGCGGAGTCGACCGGGTCGGGCCAGACCGGGCGGGCCCGGCCCACCGCGGCCTTCAGGCCCTGCTGCAACGCGGTTGCCGCGGCACACGTCACCACCAGCCACCACGCCGTCCACCGGGCGGCGTACCGCAGTGCGAGCAGCAGTGCGACGGCGCCGCACAGCAGACGCATCGTCCACGGGTCCCACACCCAGTCGGTCAGGATCCGGCAGACCTGGGTCAGACCGGGTTCGGCGACCGCCCAGCGGTGCGTGGTGCGGGAGATGTCGCCGTCGGCCTCGGTGAGCGGGCGCCACTCGACGGCGACCAGGGCCAGCAGCAGCACCGAGAACGGCGCCAGCACTCCGACGAAGCGGGCGGCCGGGCGGTGGTGCGGTGGGCGCGGCGGTCGCGGCGGGGAGTCGACGTGGGGGGTGTGCATCAAGTGATCCTTGCCGACCGGCGGGGCAGGGGGCCAATCCGGTCTCCGTGCCGGAGTGTCCTTGGTCCGTCCCCGGGTGGTTCCGGGGCACCGCTATCCCAGTGCCCGCAATCCCGGAACGAACGCCACCAGTACGGGGATCACCGGGACCAGCGAGGCGGCGGCCGTCAGCCGCAGCCGGCGCCCCGCCGAGAGCCGGTCCGGAGGCGTCAGGAGCCTGCGCACCCGGGCCGGTACCTGGGCCTGCGGGGTCGGGCAGGGGCCGAACACGGCGCGGTCCTCGTTGAGTTCCACCAGTGCGAGGGCCGTGGTGAGGCGGCCGCAGCGGCGGGACGCCACGTCGTCGGCGGCCAGTTCGACCAGGCGGTGCATCTCGTCGCGGAACGCCGCGAACACCGGCACCTGGGGAAACCCGCCGGCCAGGGCGGAGGAGCAGTGCAGCAACCAGTCGTGGCGAGCCCGGGCGTGCCCACGCTCGTGCGCGAGGACGGCGTCCAGCTGCCGGCCCTTCAGCCGACGCAACGCGGCCGTCGTGACGACCAGTTGGGGCGGGATGCCGGGCAGCCACCAGGCACCGGGCTGCTCGCCCTCCAGGACCACCAGTCGGTCCGACCGCGCCTCCTCACCGGGCAGCAGCGGCGCCCGCACCAGCAGCTCGGCCCGGCGCGCCCGACGCCGCGCACGGGCCCGCACGACCTCCCTGACCAGCATCGCGGCGCTCCACAGCCCACCGCAGGCCAGCGCCACCGCGGTGGCCGCAGCCCAGTGCCCGGCCGTGCCCAGGGCGTACGCCTCGACGACCGCGCGCGGCGCCGTGGCGAACACGTGCCCGCCCACCGCCCGCCAGGCCGCCGCCGCGCTGAACGTCATCGACAGGGCGCAGCACAGCAGCACGGCCGCGATCATGCACTGCCACATCCAGAGGGCCACCACCGGTTCCCGGTCCGGCCAGTCCGCCCGGGCGAGCAGCCGGGGGCCCACGACGGCGATCAGCACGCCGAGCAGCAGCAGGGCCACGGGGAGCATCATGCATGCAGCTTATGAGCGTGGCGCCGCTCAGCGGTACGGCCCACGGGGGCGAAGTGACGCAATCGACGGTGGCCCCGGGGCGTGGCGCGAGCGGGCGGCGGAGCGCCCGGACCTCCTCGGCAGGCGACCGGGCCGGCCCGGTCGCTCCCTCCGCCGTCGCCTCCCGGGTTTCACAGCGTCAGCAGCATCGCCACCATGGCGATGCCCATGGACAGCCGGCACGCCCGCACCAGCTCGGGCCGGTCGCCCCATCCGAGGTGCGTGCCGGGCCCGGACCCGGCGACCCCGGCCGCGGCGGTCACGGGCACCAGCCGGACGCCCGCGGCCAGCACGTACCCGGCGAAGTAGAGCAGCAGCGCCCCGGTCAGCGGGGGCAGGCCCGAGACGTCGTGGCCGTGTCCGGAGGAGCCCGCCATGGCCAGGGCCATGTAGACCATGGCCCCGGCTCCCACCAGGTGGTGCAGATGATGCGCGCCCGCGCGGGCCGCCCACAGTGCGTGCAGCCCGGCCGTGCCGAAGACCGCCGCGTAGACGGCCCATGCCCACACCGGTGGGGTGAACGCCGCCGCCGGGACGGCCATGACGGCCATGCCGAAAGCCATGAGGGCCTCGCCGCCCGCGGCGCGGCGCTGTTCCTCGACACTGCTGCGCATGCGCAGCAGACAGTAGGCGCCGGTCACCGCGCAGAGCGCGACGAGCAGCCAGCCGGACGACGCCGGTCCGTGCACACGCACCTCCCGATCGGTCGGCTCGACGGTCGGTCGACGGTCGGTCAAGGAATGCCCGGGCACGGCCGCGTGCACGCGAGCGCAAGGGTGTACGGGGGGAGCGTCCGGGGGAGCACGACGGGCCGGAGTGCTCAGCGGGCGCGCGGCATTCACCGGCGGGCGCGCGGGCGACCGGATCGAAGGGGCACGCGCCGCCGTCGACCGCGCCCGCCGACGCGCCGCGCGCCTCCTGGCCGAGCCAGGCCCACAGACGCCCGTCCAGTCCCCGCCGCGGCCTCGCCGCCGCGCTCGCGGGGCCTGCGTGCCACCGCCGGTGCCGCGGTCGGTGCAGGGCGGCAGCGGGCTGCTCCGGAGGCGGGTCGTCCGCGCCGAGCAGGCCGGACACCGTACGCTCGCCGCGACGGTACGCCACCGGGGAACCGCTCCCCGGACACCGGAAGGAACGCGACCACGCCCACGACCACGGAGGACGCACGGGCATGACCGAAGGACCCTCGGCCCTCGAAGGACCGCCGACTGAAGGACCGCCGGGGGGCGGGGTCCCGCCCGGGGCAGGGCGGGGCGACACCGTCGCCGAGGTGGTCCGGCAGTGGCGGGCCGTCCTCCCCGACCTGGACACTGCTCCCATGGAGGTCATCGGCCGCATCAACCGCTGCGCCGCCCTCCTCCAGCAGGCCGAGGACGCCCCGCTGCGCCGGGCCGGCCTGACCCGGCCCGAGTTCGACCTGCTCGGCGCGCTGCGCCGCACCGGGCACGAGCTGACCCCGAGCGACCTGGCCCGCGAGACCTACTCCTCGGGCGCCGCCGTCACCAAACGCCTCAAGCAACTCACCGAACGCGGCCTGGTCGAGCGCCGCGGCGACGCCCGCGACCGCCGCGTGGCGCACCTGCGGCTCACCGACGACGGACGCGACCTGGTCGACGCGATCGTGCCCGCCCAGCTCGCCTACGAGACCGCCGTGCTGTCCGGCCTGGACGGCCCGGAGCTGGGCGAGCTCGCCGCGCTTCTCGGGGAGCTGCTGGGCCAACTGGAGGGCCGCCTGGGCGCGCTCCGGGCCTGAGGAAGACCCGCTCGGGGCAGGGACCGTTTTCGTGGGCTCAGCCCCGCTCGTCCGCCCGGTACACACCGAACATCGCTCCCTGAGGGTCCCGCAGCACCGCGATGCGCGGCCCTTCCGGCACCGAGGTGGGCTCCATCAGCACGGTGCCCGCCGCGCGGGCCGCCGTGTCCCCGGCGGCGTCCACGTCCTCGACCGCGAAGTACGGCAGCCAGTGCGCCGGCACCTCGTGGGGGAACTTGTCGTCCATGGTGACCATGCCGCCGAAGTCCGTGCCGCCGACGCTCCACCGCGGATAGCGCCGCGAGGGGTCGACGCTCCAGCCGAACACCGACGCGTAGAAGTCGGCGGCCCGCTCCGGAGCGCGGGTCAGCAGCTCCACCCACCCCAGCGACCCGGGTGCGTTGAACAGCTCCGCGCCGCGGAAGCTCCCCGCCTGCCACAGCTGGAAGACCGCACCGGTCGGATCGGCGGCCACGGCGAAGCGTCCCAGGTCGAACACGTCCGTCGGTCCGAGCAGCACCGTTCCGCCCGCGGCAGTCACCTTCCCGACGGCGGTGTCGGCGTCGGTCGCCGCGAACGACACGTTCCAGGCGACCGGCTGGGACTCCTGGTAGAGCGGCGTGAGCGCGGCGACGGCGGCGTCCCCGAGGTGGGCGACCGTGTAACCGCCCGCCTCCTCGCGCGGATCCGTCTCGGGACGCCAGCCGAACAGCCGGGTGTAGAACCGTTTCGCCGCCTCCGGATCGCTGGTCCCCAGCTCCGTCCAGCAAGGTCCGCCGTCGACCGGTGCGGTCAGCCTCATGACGCTCCTCCCACGGGAAAGCCCCGGATGCGCCCCCTCCAGCACGCTAGGCCAGGCATCAGGGGTCGGCCATCCGGAGCGAAATCCGGTGGTGCGGTGCACGGGCCGGGCCGTACTCTCGGGTCCGTACCGCACCGTGTGGCGGCCTCCAGCTTCCTTCAGCCTGCCCGGAGGTCCTCCATGTCCGCACTCGAGGTGCGTTCCTTCCGCCGTGCCGACCGCGATCAGCTGACCGACCTGGTCAACGCGCACGTGGCGGCCGTCGTGCCCGGCGTCTCCGTCTCGGTGAACACCGTCCTCAGCGATCTCGAGCGCCGGCCCGGCGAGTTCGTCGTCGACCCCTGGGTGGCCGAGCGGGCCACACTCGTCGCCGAGCTGCGCGGACACGTCGTCGCCGGTGCACACCTGCTGCGCTACCGGTCCGGAGACGAGGTCGGCGCGTCCTACCGGAACGCCGGCGAGATCAGCTGGTTCGTCTTCCGTCCGCCGGCGTCGTTCCGGCCGGACGCCCGCGAGGCGGCCGACCTGCTGATGCGGGCCTGCCTGACGGTGCTCACCCGCTGGGACGTCCGCGTGCGCTACGCCGACGGTGCGCTGCCCGCTCCGGCCGTCCACGGGCTGCCCCGCACCTGGCCGCACGTCCGGGCGCTGTACGAGGGGGCCGGCTTCCGCCACGTCGGGGACACGGAGGTGGTCCTCCTGGCCAGGCCCGCCGACCTGGCGCGGCACGCGCTGCCCGAGGGAGTCACCGTGGAGCGCACCGTGGGGGAGTGCGGCACGCGCTTCACGGCGCACACAGCCGGGCGCGCCCTCGGCTTCATCGAGGTCGACACCACCCTGGCGCGCCCGGAACGCCACACGCGCGGGGCGGGTCTCGCGGACATCGGCAACCTGCACGTCGAGACCGCGGCACACGGCACGGGCCTGGAGCTCCGGCTCCTCGCCCACGCTGCCGACTGGCTCCTCCTGTGCGGGGTCGACCGCCTCCTGGCCTACGAGTCCGACACCGACCGCACCCGGCTCGACCAGCTCGCCGCGGCAGGCTTCCACGAGCTGACCCGCACGGACCGGGGCTGGCAGCACCTGCCGGGCTGATCGGCCCCGCGCGGCCGGGCTGATTCGCCCCGCGCGGCCGGGCCGATCGGTCCGTGCGGCCGATCGCCGCCGAGCCGGCGCTCAGATCCCCGGCCGGTACCGCAGCGGGTGGTCCGCCGGAATCTGCACCAGGACGATCGGGGTGCCGTCCGGGTCGTTCAGCCACATCTCGATCAGACCCCAGGGCTCCCGTACGGGAGGCCGGACGATCTCGACGCCCTTGGCCCGCAGTTCCGCCTCGGCCGCGCTCACGTCCTCGACCTGGAGCCACAGGCGGGCCGACGGGGGCGGGGCGGTTTCCGCGCGGCCGGAGAGTTCGAGGAAGCCGCCGCCCAGGAAATAGACCGTGCCGCGCTCCGGACCGGTGCCGAACTCGCGGTGCACGGCGAGGCCCAGTTGCCCGCCGTAGAAGGCCCGGGAACGCTCGGGGTCGGTGGGGCGGAGCAGGATGCGGCTGCCGAGTACGTGCACCATGCGGCCGAGACTAGGGCCTGCCGTCCGGACCGGCCGGTGCCCCGCCGCCCTCCGCCCCGGTCCGGCCGACGGGCCCTTCGTCGACCGGGTTAGTCTCGTCACCCGGCGAGCCGCGCCGGAAGGCGGCGAACACGTACCGACTCCGAAGGAAGCGCCCCATGGAATCCGTCACCGATCTGGCACTGACCTTCCGCGACGCCACCGACGGCGACGTGGACGAACTCGTGGCGCTGATCGAGTCGGCGTACCGGGGGGAGTCCAGCCGGGCGGGGTGGACCACGGAGGCGGACATCCTCGAGGGGCAGCGGACCGACCCGGAGGGTGTGCTGGAGGTCGTCAGGTCGCCGGACAGCCGACTGCTGACGGTGGAGCGCGAGGGCCGGATCGTCGCCTGCTTCCAGCTCGAACACCGCGGCGAGTACGCCTACTTCGGGATGTTCGCGGTCAGCCCGGCGCTCCAGGGAGCGGGCCTCGGCAAGACGATCATCGCGGAGGCGGAGCGGCGGGCCCGCGAGGCCTGGGGCGTGCGCGAGATGCACATGACCGTGATCTCCGTGCGCGAGGACCTGATCGCCTGGTACGAGCGGCGGGGCTACCGCCGTACGGGAAGGCGGACCCCCTTCCCCTACGGCGACGAACGCTTCGGCATCCCGCGCCGGGCCGACCTGGAGTTCGAGCTGCTGGTCAAGGAACTGAGCTGACCGTCACGCGGTGAAGCGGCCGGTGCGCTTGATCTCCGGCCGGTCGGTGGTGGCGCCGTCCAGCTCCAGCGCCCGGACCAGCCGCAGGTGCTTCTGTGTGTTCACCACCCAGCCGAAGATCCTCAACTCCGCGCGGCGTGCCCGTTCCACGATCTCCAGCGTGAGCCGGCGGATGTCCAGGCACACGGTGGCCGCCCCGGCCGCGACCGCCCGGTCCACCACGTCCGTTCCGTAGCGGCTCGCGACCAGCGCGGTGCGCACCCCGGGCACCAGCCGCGCGATCTCGGTGACCGCCTCGTCGTGGAACGACGAGACCTCGACCCGGTCGGCCAGGTGGCGCGCGTTCATCACCTCGGCCAGCGCCCGGGCCGCGTGGATGTCCTTGATCTCGGCCTGCAACGGAGCCCGGACGGCGTCCAGCACCTCCTCGAACACCGGGATCCGTTCACCGAGCCCGGCGTCCAGGGCACGCAGCTCGGCGAGCGTCATGTCGGCGATCGTGCCCGAGCCGTCGGTCGTGCGGTCCACATCGGCGTCGTGCATGACGACGAGTGCGCCGTCCTTGCTCAGGTGCAGATCGAGTTCGATGACGTCGAGACCGGCCTCCTCGGCGGCGACGAAGGACCTGAGGGTGTTCTCGGGCTCCACACCCATGACTCCGCGGTGACCGATGGTGAGGAAGTTCAAGAGTCCACTCGCTTCCGTCGACGGCGGCCGGGGCCGCGTCCCTGCGGCCCTCCTGGAACGTATCGCCTGTGCCCACACCGTGCAGCGGTCGAACCCGGTTGTGAAGCGCCCGCGCTCACGCAGGTGTCCCGCAGGAAAAAGTGCGGTGAAGGCAGGGGTGGGGCAGGATAATTTATTGAGGCTCCCCTTGCTGGGAGAAACGACGTATGTATACGGTCTCCATACGAGAGGTTCTCCGGTGGAGGATGGGACATGACGGAAATTCTTGTGCAGGCGGGTACCAAGGAAGGTGCTCCTTCGGAGGGCAGGGTGATCGAGCACCCGGCGTGGCCCGTGCTCAAGGATGCCGTGGAGCACATCAGGCCCTGGCAGTCCAAGGACGGTTCGATCGACCTCGGCGCCCAGGGTGCTCCTGCCCGCGCCGACGCCGAGCACGCCGTACAGCAGGTGATCGAGTCGGTCGAGCGACTCTCCCCGCTGCTGCCGCACGACCGCGCCTACCACGAGGCCCTCATCAAGGACCTGCGCCGCTGGGCCGAGGGGGGCTTCGAGGTGCCCGACTTCCTGGACTCGCTGCTGGCCTTCCAGCCGGCCGCGGACCGCCGGGACGGCCTCCAGCACCTGGTCGTCTTCCCGATGTACACGCAGAACGGCAACCCCGACCGCAACCTCGAGGCCGTCGTACTGCGCATGGTCTGGCCCGACTGGCTGGCCGAGCTGGAGCGCACCCGCTACGACAACCCGCTGTTCTGCGGCATCACCTTCGAGGACTTCACCGCCGGGTACGACACCAACTCCGCGGTCCTCTTCCCGGAGACCATCGCCGTGCGCGAGGCCCCCGAGCGCTTCACCTGGGGCGGCATCTTCTGCGACCGCGAGGCCGCCCGCTTCCGCCGGGTCACCGCCGCCGCCGTCGACATCCTGGGCCTGGAACTGCCCGAGGACGTCGCAGCGATGGTGCACGACCAGAAGCGCTGCGAAGCGGCGTTCGTGCTCTGGGACATGGTCCACGACCGCACCCACAGCCACGGCGACCTGCCGTTCGACCCGTTCATGATCAAGCAGCGCCAGCCGTTCTGGATGTACGGCCTGGAGGAGCTGCGCTGCGACCTCACCGCCTTCAAGGAGGCGGTCAGGCTCGCGGGTGACGGTGTCCCGCAGGCGCGTGACGTACAGGTCGCGGTGCTCTTCGACCGCATGTTCCGCTTCCCGGTCACCGGCGAGCGGGTCCGCAACTACGACGGCCTCGGCGGCCAGCTCCTCTTCGCCTACCTGCACAAGCACGACGTCGTCCGCTGGACCGACAACAAGCTCACCATCGACTGGGAGCGCGCCCCGCAGGTCACCAACCAGCTGTGCGCAGAGATCGAGAAGCTCTACCGGGACGGCATCGACCGTCCCAAGCTCGTCCACTGGTTCGCCGGCTACGAGCTCGTCTCCACCTATTTGTCCCCGCACCCCGGCTCCAAGTGGGCCAAGGGCCCCGAGGCCCTCGACCTGACGCAGCCGCCGCGCAAGCTCGTCGATGACGTGCTTCCCGACGAGTTTCCGCTGAGCATGTTCTATGAGGCACTGTCCAAGAAGCTGAAGAACGTGATCGCCTCCACCCGGGGGATCACGGCGGACGGCGCCGAGCGGATCGCCGCGTGAGCGATCTCGTTCGCAACACTGCTCAGGAGGCGAAGAAAATGGGGAACGGGGCGCTCGACGGCGCGGTCATCGCGGTGGCCGGCGCGGGAGGACCCGCCGGACGCGCGGCACTGCTGAGGCTGGCCGAGGCGGGGGCGACCGTCGTCGGCTCCGACAACGACCCGGAGCGACTGGCGGAGGCCGTCGACGCGGCGCGCTACGCACACGGCGGCGCCACCGTCGTCGGTGACACGGTCGACCTGCTGGACCTGAACTCCACCCGTGAGTGGGCCGCGCGGATTGAGAAGGAGTTCGGCCGCGTCGACGGCCTGGTCCACCTGGTGGGCGGCTGGCGCGGCAGCGAGACCTTTACCAAGACCAACCTCGACGACTGGGACCTGCTGGAACTGCTGCTGGTGCGCACCGTGCAGCACACCTCCCTGGCCTTCCACGAGGCGCTCCAGCGCAGCGACCGCGGCCGCTACGTCCTGATCAGTGCGGCCGGTGCGACCAGGCCCACGGCGGGCAACGCCGCCTACTCCGCCGCCAAGGCCGCAGCCGAGGCGTGGACGCTGGCCATGGCCGACTACTTCCGCAAGACCGGGGGTGAGCAGGGGCCGACGTCGGCGGCTGCGATCCTGGTGGTGAAGGCGTTGGTGCACGACGCGATGCGCGCCGAGCGGCCCAACGCGAAGTTCGCGGGCTTCACGGACGTCAAGGACCTGGCCGACGCCATCGCCGGAGTCTGGGAGAAGCCCGCCGCGGAAGTGAACGGAAACCGTCTGTGGCTGACCGAGAAGCCGTGAACCCACCGAGGACCGACGCGCGTCGTCATCACGACCCGGACGTCCGCGGTTTCGCCAGCGACAACTACGCCGGGGCCCACCCGGAGGTGCTCGCCGCGCTGGCCCTGGCCAACGACGGGCACCAGGTCGCGTACGGCGAGGACGCGTACACCGAGAACCTCCAGCAGGTGATCCGCAGCCACTTCGGCCCGACGGCGGAGGCGTTCCCGGTGTTCAACGGCACCGGGGCCAACGTCGTCGCGCTCCAGGCGGTCACCGACCGCTGGGGTGCGGTGATCTGCGCCGAGAGCGCGCACATCAACGTGGACGAGGGCGGGGCGCCGGAGCGGGTCGCCGGCATCAAACTACTGACGGTGCCCACGCCCGACGGCAAGCTCACCCCGGAGCTGATCGACCGGCAGGCGTACGGCTGGGACGACGAACACCGGGCGATGCCGCAGGTGGTCTCCCTGGCCCAGGCCACCGAGCTGGGCACGGTGTATACCCCGGAGGAGATCCGGGCCATCTGCGAGCACGCCCACGCGCACGGAATGAAGGTGCACGTCGACGGCTCCCGGCTCGCGAACGCCGCCGCCACACTGAACGTGCCGATGCGCGCGTTCACCAACGCGGTGGGTGTCGACCTGCTCTCGCTCGGCGGCACCAAGAACGGCGCCCTGTTCGGCGAGGCGGTCGTCGTGCTCAACCAGGACGCCGTGCGCCACATGAAGCACCTGCGCAAGCTGTCGATGCAACTCGCGTCCAAGATGCGCTTCGTATCGGTGCAGCTGGAGGCTCTGCTGGCCCGGGACCTGTGGCTGCGCAACGCGCGGCACGCCAACGAGATGGCCCAGCGCCTGGCCGAGGGCGTGCGCGCAGTGCACGGCGTGGAGATCCTCCACCCGGTGCAGGCCAACGCGGTGTTCGCCCGGCTGCCGCACGACGTGAGCGAGCGTCTCCAGAAGCGGTTCCGCTTCTACTTCTGGGACGAGGCGGCGGGCGACGTCCGCTGGATGTGCGCCTTCGACACGACCGAGGAGGACGTGGACACGTTCGTGGCGGCGCTCAAGGAGGAGATGGCCCGCTAGCAGCACATGCATAGGTATGCGACCGGCCGAAAGTTCATTGACTCGCGACCGGTCGCATTCCTATGCTCTGACGGCATGCAGCTGATCCAGGAAAACCCTGACCTTTCCGCCTACTTGGCCGCCGATGACGTGATCGACCATCATCATCCGCTGGTTCGGGCGACGGCGGCGCGGCTCGCCGCGCAGGTCGCGGACTCGTATGAGTATGCGCGAGTGGCCTTCGAGTTCGTGCGGGACGCCATTGCGCACTCGCAGGACGTGGGTGACGACCGGGTCACCTGGCGCGCCTCCGACGTCCTGGAGCAGCGCACCGGCGTCTGCTACGCCAAGGCCCACGCGCTGGCCGCGCTGCTGCGGGCCGAGGACATCCCCACCGCGCTGTGCTACCAGCGCTTCGAGGTGCTGCACGGGCTCGTCGCCGTACGGTTCAACGGTGCCTGGCATCGGCAGGACCCCCGTGGCAACAAGCCCGGAGTGGATGCCCGCTTCAGCCTGGACGGCGAGCGGCTGGCCTTCGCACCCGATCCGGCGTCCAGTGAACTGGACTACCCGGTCCTGTATGCTGCACCACACCCGGTCGTCCTGAAGGCCCTGCGGACCGCCGCCGACCGGCCGCACCTGTGGCGCACACTTCCCACCACGCTCTGACGGACGCCGAACCATGACGCTCACGCCGACCGTGTACGACGAGCTGCGCACCCTCGCACCCGGCTTCACCATGTCGCCGTCGAGGCGCACGGACGGGGGAACGGGCCCAGCCTGGAGACAAGTTCGGCCCTGCTCGACGAGGCGGCCCGTCGGCTCGCCGCCCGCCTGGACGGAAGGGCCCCGCACGAGGACCCGCACCTGGCGGCCCGGCGCGAGCTCTGCACGGCGTTCGGTGGCGTTCGGCTCGAAGCCCTCGCGTACCCGCAACTCGGCGGAGGCGCCGGCCGGTGAGCGCTCGGTGCGGCGGGACTCCCGCGGATCAGCCTGCTCGTCGACCTCTGCAACGCTGTCGGCGTCGCCCGTCCGATCCCGGTCGGCGGTGAGGACGCCGACCGGATCCGCGGCGCGGTGCGGCTGCTGAGGGCCACCGGCGAGGAGGAGTTCGTGACCGTCGCCGGCGGCGAGGAGACCGGCGAGCACCCGGACCCGGGCGAGGCGGTGTGGCGCGACGACACGGGGGGTGACCTGCCGCCGGTGGAACGGGCGTCGGGATCCGCGCACCCGCCTCACCGAGGCGACGACCTCCGGCCTCTTCCTCCTGGAGACCCTCGACCCGTTGACGGAGTCGCGGCCGGCGAACTCGCCGGACTGCTCGAGAAGTTCAGCCCCGGCGCCCGGATCACCAGCCGCCCGGCCGCACGAGCCGTCCCGGACGGCGACACAGCCGCCCCGGCGGGCGCGAGCGGTTCCCGGCCTCGCCCGCGGGCCTCAGCGGGTCTCGGTCTCGCGGACCTGCTCGGGGGTCGGAGCCGTGCCGCCGAGGTGCGCGGGCATCCACCACGTGTCGTCCGGGCCCTTGGGGCGCACCGGGTAGGCGCGCTGCGCGGCCTCCAGCAGTTCCTGCACCCGCTCGCGCAGCTGCCGGGTGATCGCGCCCGCGTACTTGTCCTTGGACGCCTCGATCGCCTCGCCCACGCGGATGGTGACGGGGATGTGGCTGCGCTTGAAGTTGCTGGCGTGGCCCTTGGTCCACAGCCGCTGCGTGCCCCACACCGCCATCGGGATCAGCGGTACGCCGGCCTCCTGCGCCAGGCGCGCGGCACCCGACTTGAAGCTCTTCAGCGTGAAGGACTGCGAGATCGTCGCCTCCGGGAAGACCCCCACGATCTCCCCGGACCGCAGCGACTGCAGGGCGTGGGTGTACGCCGCCTCGCCCTGGGTGCGGTCCACGGGGATGTGCTTCATCCCGCGCATCAGCGGACCGGAGATCCGGTGCCGGAAGACGGATTCCTTGGCCATGAAGCGCACGAGCCGCTTCTGCGGCAGTGCGGCCAGGCCGTTGAAGACGAAGTCCAGGTAGCTGATGTGGTTGCTCACCAGCACGGCGCCGCCCGAGCGCGGGATGTAATCCGAACCCCGGCAGTCGATCTTGAGGTCCCACACCTTGAACAGGGTGCGGGCGAAACCGATCACAGGAGGGTAGACGAGTTCTGCCATGGGCGGGGTGGAAACCCTTCCTTCTCTGCCTGGGAAGGGGGAACTCCCAGTCGAAGTTACGCAGCCGTAGGTTTTACGGCTTGCGCTGATGGTGCCCCAAGAACGGCCGGTGAACCAGCCCCAGTGCCCTGGTGCGGCGAGATTCTCGTCACGTCGTCCCCTGATCCACCTCGGGCTTTTGCGGCACCGTTACCTCGCCCGACCGTCGACCCGCCTCCGTGACGGTCGCCGGGCGGGAATCTTCGCGCCCCCGACGACGCTGACCACGGCAGGAACAGCCCAGGGCGGGCGGCGCGGGAGGAGAGTGCGGGTGCACGGGCGGGAAGACGGCGGGCGGCTCCGGGCCGCAGACCTCGGCGCGGAGCTCGGCGTGCGGGCCACGCTGGTGCAGTTCTCCAGCGCCTTCTGTGCCCCCTGCCGGGCGACCCGGCGGGTGCTGGCCGAGGTCGCCGGCATGGTCCCCGGTGTGGCCCATGTCGAGATCGACGCCGAGGCGAACCTCGGTCTCGTGCGCCGGCTGGAGATCCTGGGCACCCCGACGGTGCTGGTCCTCGACGCCGGCGGCCGTGTCGTACGCCGGGCGAGCGGTCAGCCGCGCAAGGCGGACGTGATCGCCGCGCTCGGACGGGCCGTGTGACGGGCCGAGGGAGAACGGTGCGGCGCGGCACGGAGCCCGTGGTGAGTCATCTCCCACATCCCGGGACCGGCTTGACTGTGCATGCCATCTATCGTCAGTCTGACGGCATGTCTTCGGAACTCCTTCGTCCCCCGCGGGTACCCGGCCGCCCGGCGTTCTCCGTCCGCGCCGCGCGCGAGCGCCGGCCCGGCCGGTGAGCGGCCGCGCGTCCCCGTCCGCGCTCGGGCCCGCCCGAGCGGGCACCCCGCCCCACCTTTCGCAGAAGGACAGTTCCATGACGGCCCCGTCCGACCTCGGCACCGCCCGGCTCGCCTCGCCCGACCTGCTGCGCTCCGTGTTCCGCAGGCACGCCGCGGGTGTGGCAGTGATCACCGCGCGCGGGGAATCAGGGCCGGTCGGTTTCACCGCCACCTCCCTCACCTCCGTTTCCGCCGACCCCCCGATGCTCTCCTTCGGGATCGGCACCGGCGGCTCCACCTGGCCCGCGATAGCCGCGAACGGCCACGTCGGCGTCCACGTGCTCGGTGAACACCAGCAGGACGTCGCGGCCACCTTCGCCCGCAGCGGAGCGGACCGCTTCGGCGGGGCCACCGCCTGGCGTGAGGGTCCCGAGGGCATCCCCGTGCTCGACGGGGTACTGGCCTGGATGGTGTGCAAGGTGGTGGCCCGGGTTCCCGCCGGCGACCACCGGCTCGTCCTCGCCGAGGTGCTGCTCGGCGACCCCAGCGGCCAGGGCCGCCCGCTCCTCTACCACCAGGGCCGCTTCAACGGTCTGCGGGATTGAGCACACGCCCTCCTGCTGCGGGCATGTCGAGTTCCGGTTACGCTGCGTTGCGAAGGTCACAGTTCAAAGCGCTTGCTTAGCGGGAACGAACTGGGTGTACTGACGAGTAACGTCTTGTGCGGGGCGTGGGTCGCCCCGATCGGGACAGGCCGCTTGAGGCGCCTATGCTGCCTGCAGGCAGGCAGCCAGAAATGACGATGCAGTAGGAGAGCCGGCGTGAGCTTGAGGATCGTTGTCACTGTGAAGTACGTGCCCGACGCCACTGGCGACCGGCACTTCGCCGATGACCTGACCGTCGACCGTGACGACGTGGACGGTCTGCTCTCCGAGCTGGACGAGTACGCGGTCGAGCAGGCGCTGCAGATCGCGGAGAACTCCGACGACGACGTAGAGGTCACCGTCCTCACGGTGGGCCCGGAGGACGCCAAGGACGCGCTGCGCAAGGCGCTGTCCATGGGTGCCGACAAGGGCATCCACGTCGAGGACGACGACCTGCACGGCACCGACGCCATCGGCACCTCCCTGGTGCTGGCCAAGGCGGTCGAGAAGGCCGGCTACGACCTGGTGATCTCCGGCATGGCGTCCACCGACGGCACCATGGGCGTCGTCCCGGCCCTGCTCGCCGAGCGCCTCGGCGTCCCGCAGGTGACCCTGCTCTCCGAGGTCTCCGTCGAGGACGGCACGGTCAAGGGCCGCCGCGACGGCGACGCCGCCTCCGAGCAGCTCGAGGCGTCGCTGCCGGCCGTCGTGTCGGTCACCGACCAGTCGGGCGAGGCGCGCTACCCCTCCTTCAAGGGCATCATGGCGGCCAAGAAGAAGCCGGTGGAGTCCTGGGACCTGTCCGACCTCGACATCGAGGCGGAGGAGGTCGGCCTGGAGGGCGCCTACACCACGGTCGACGCCGCGGCCGAGCGTCCGGCCCGCACCGCCGGCACGATCGTCAAGGACGAGGGCGAGGGCGGCAAGCAGCTCGCCGAGTTCCTCGCGAGCCAGAAGTTCATCTGAGCCCGAGGCTCAACTCGCTTCCCGCCCCTCTAACTTCGCAAGCAGGAGAGAAGAAGTCCCATGGCTGAAGTTCTCGTCTACGTCGACCACGTGGACGGCGCCGTCCGCAAGCCCACGCTGGAGCTGCTGACGCTCGCCCGCCGCATCGGTGAGCCGGTCGCCGTCGCGCTGGGCAACGGCGCCGCCGACACCGCCGCCGCGCTGGCCGAGCACGGCGCGGTGAAGGTCCTGACCCACGAGGCCGCCGAGTACGCCGAGTACCTGGTCGTGCCGAAGGTGGACGCCCTCCAGGCCGCGGTCGAGGCCGTCTCCCCGGCCGCCGTGCTGGTGCCGTCCTCCGCCGAGGGCAAGGAGATCGCCGCGCGTCTGGCGCTGCGCATCGGCTCCGGCATCATCACCGACGCCGTCGACCTGGAGGCCGGCGACGAGGGCCCGGTGGCCACGCAGTCGGTGTTCGCCGCCTCGTACACCACCAAGTCGCGTGTCTCCAGGGGCACCCCGGTCATCACGGTGAAGCCCAACAGCGCCGCCGTGGAGGCCGCCCCGGCCGCCGGCGCGGTCGAGGCCCTGTCCGTGACCTTCTCCGCCCAGGCGACCGGCACCAAGGTCACCGGCCGTACGCCGCGTGAGTCGACCGGCCGTCCGGAGCTGACCGAGGCAGCGATCGTGGTCTCCGGTGGCCGCGGCGTGAACGGCGCGGAGAACTTCGCGATCATCGAGGCACTCGCCGACCAGCTCGGCGCTGCCGTCGGTGCCTCGCGCGCCGCCGTCGACGCCGGCTGGTACCCGCACACCAACCAGGTCGGCCAGACCGGCAAGTCGGTCTCGCCGCAGCTGTACATCGCCTCCGGCATCTCCGGCGCGATCCAGCACCGGGCCGGTATGCAGACCTCGAAGACCATCGTGGCCATCAACAAGGACGCCGAGGCCCCGATCTTCGACCTGGTCGACTACGGCGTCGTCGGCGACCTGTTCGACGTCGTCCCGCAGCTGACCGAGGAGATCAAGACCCGCAAGGGCTGATTGTCCCCCCAGGGCGCACCGGGCCCCCGCGACCGCCGAGGTCGCGGGGGCCCCGCTGTGTTCCGGTGCTGTACTGGGAATGCGGACGGTCCCAGACGCCCGGCGCCGTGTTGACCAGGGGGAAGACGGCCCGATAACTTCAGTCTACGGATTGTTGATTCCGTATAGCGGAAGACTGGGAGGCTGTGGGATGGGTCAGGGCCAGCAGGAGCGGGTGGCGACGAGTCTCGCCGGCGCCGTCCGCGAGGAGATCGCCGCCTTTCTCACCCCCGTCGACGCCGAACTGGAGCGCCGCTATCCCGGGGACCCCGGCACCCGTCAGCCCGTCCACACCGTGTACGTCCCCGGTGACGCTTTCGCCGCCGACACCCTGCGCTCCTGGGGCGACCGGGCGCTCGCCGCGCTCGACGAGCACGCCCCGGACGCCGCCTCGTTCGCCACCGTGCTCGGGCTCGGCGAGGACCTGGCCGAGGACGTGTACCGCCGCGTCCGCGCCAAGCTGGAGCGCGAGCCGGTCGAGGATCTGCGCGTCGACTTCGAGGACGGCTACGGCACCCGCCCCGACGCCGAGGAGGACGAGACCGCCGCCCGCGCCGCCCGCCTCGTCGCCCGGTCGTACGCCGAGGGCACCGCGGCCCCGTACATGGGCATCCGGACGAAGTGCATGGAAGCGGCCGTGCGCGACCGCGGCATCCGCACCCTCGACATCTTCCTCACCGGGCTCCTGGAGGCCGGTGGCCTGCCCGACGGACTCGTGCTCACGCTGCCCAAGGTCACCTACGCCGAGCAGGTCACCGCCATGGCGCGGCTCCTGGAGGCCTTCGAGAAGGCGCGCGGCCTCGAGCCCGGCCGGATCGGCTTCGAGATCCAGATCGAGACCAGCCAGTCCATCCTCGCCGCCGACGGCACCGCCACCGTCGCCCGCATGATCCAGGCCGCCGAAGGCCGGGCCACCGGGCTGCACTACGGCACCTTCGACTACAGCGCCTGTCTTGGTGTCTCCGCCGCCCACCAGGCGAGTGACCACCCGGCCGCCGACCACGCCAAGGCCGTGATGCAGGTCGCCGCCGCGGGCACCGGCGTCCGGGTCTGCGACGGCTCCACCAACGTGCTGCCCGTCGGCCCCACCGAGAAGGTCCACGACGCCTGGCGCCTGCACTACCGCCTCACCCGCCGCGCCCTGGCCCGTGCCTATTACCAGGGCTGGGACATGCACCCCGGCCACCTGCCCACCCGCTACGCGGCGGTCTTCGCCTTCTACCGGGAGGGCTTCGAGCAGGCCGCGGCCCGCCTCGCCCGCTACGTCAGCCGGACCGGCGGCGACGTCATGGACGAGCCCGCCACCGCCAAGGCCCTCGGCGGCTACCTGCTGCGCGGCCTGGACTGCGGCGCCCTGGACGTCGCCGAGGTGGCCCGGCACACCGGTCTGACCCGCGCCGACCTGGAACGCTTCGCGGCGCCGCGGCGGAGCGACCTGACGGCGTCGGCCTGACCGGCCCGCCCCGGCGGGCCGACGGCGCGACCGGCCTCCCCGGCTCCCGCGGGTGCTCCGCCCGCCCGGACGCCGCTGCCGCGGCGACGACACCGGGCGGGCGCCCCACACCGTCCCCAGGTCACCACCGGCCCCCCGGGACTGTACGCGGCGACGCCACGGCTCGTGCGGCGCCGCTCCTCAGTCCGCAGGCGGCAGCTCGCCCGAGCCGCGGGTGATCAGCCTGGTCGGCAGTTCGATCCGCTCGGGGACGGGCAGGGTGCCGTCCAGCTGGCGGAACAGCCGCTCCGCGGCGGTCCGGCCGAGGGCGGCGGCGTCCTGGGCGACGACCGTGACACCCGGCTGGAGCAGGTCGGCCAGCTCGATGTCGTCGAAACCCACGAGGGCGACCCGGCGGGACCGCTCGGCCAGCACGCGGATCACGGTGACCGTCACCCGGTTGTTTCCGGTGAAGATCGCGGTGACGGGCTCCGGCCCGGAGAGCATCTCCTCGGCCGCCCGGCGCACCCGCTCGGGGACGGTGACGCCGAGGGACATCCAGGAGTCCGCCACCGGTATGCCCGCGTCCTCCATGGCGGCCCGGTAGCCGCGCAGCCGCTCGGCCGCCGTGTGGATGCGAGGCATGTCGCCGATGAATCCGATCCGGCTGTGTCCGTGCGCGATGAGGTGGGCCACGCCGTCGCGGGCGCCGCCGAAGTTGTCCGACAGGACCACGTCCGCGTCGATCCGTCCGGCCGGCCGGTCCACGAAGACGGTGGCGACGCCCGCCTTCAGCTCCGGCTCGAGATACCGGTGGTCGTCGCCCGCGGGGATCACCACCAGGCCGTCCACCCGGCGGGCACACAGCGCCAGCACCAGTTCCTGCTCGCGCTCCGGGTCCTCCGCGCTGGAGCCGTTGATCAGCAGGGCGCCGTGCGCACGGGCCACCTCCTCCACCGCCCTGCAGAGCGGGCCGTAGAACGGGTCCGCGAGGTCCTCCAGGACCAGGCCGATGCTCGCGGTGCGGCCCTTGCGCAACACCCGCGCACTGTCGTTGCGGCGGAAGCCCAAGGCGTCGATGGCTTCCTGGACCCGTCGTTCGGTCTCGGGGGTGACCCCGGGCTCGCCGTTGACCACCCGCGACACCGTCTTGAGCCCGACACCGGCGCGGGCGGCCACGTCCTTCATCGTCGGACGGTTGCCGTAACGGGTCCCTGAGAGGTGGTTGGCGCGGCGGGTCGTCTCCGGCACGGTGCGGTGTCCTGTCCTGTCGTCCACGGGGATGCGTGAGTCCATGGGGTTGTATGAGGATGTGGCGTCGAGCATAGAGCCTGGACAACGTTGTCAGGCGCGGGGGACACTGTCCACCGCACACTCCCGGCGCGCACATCCGGCGCGCCGGGTTGCCGTTCGCCCCGTACGCCGCCTCAGGGCCGCGCGCAGGGCCCGGCGTTTTGGCACGCTCAACGGGGAGATCCGACACTGATGCACACCGAGCTCGTGGCCGCGCTCGACATCGGCGGCACCAAGATTGCCGGCGCGCTGGTGGACGACCGTGGCCGGATCCTGGTCCGCGCCCAGCGGCCGACACCCGCACGGGAGGACGGTGCGACCGTGATGCGGGCCGTCGAGGCGGTGCTCGGTGAGCTCACCGCATCTCCGCTGTGGACGCACGCCACGGCCGTCGGCATAGGCAGCGCGGGGCCCGTCGACGCCACCACGGGCACCGTGAGCCCGGTGAACGTGCCGGGCTGGCGCGACTACCCGCTCGTCGCCGGAGTCCGGGCCGTCTGCGGGGGGCTGCCCGTCGAGCTGATTGGCGACGGCGTGGCGATCACCGCGGCCGAGCACTGGCAGGGTGCCGCCCGCGGCCACGACAACGCGCTGTGCATGGTCGTCTCGACCGGGGTCGGCGGAGGTCTGGTGCTCGGCGGTCGGCTGTACCCGGGCCCGACCGGCAACGCCGGCCACATTGGCCACATCAGCGTGGATCTCGACGGCGAATTCTGCCCGTGCGGCTCGCGCGGGTGCGTGGAGCGCATCGCCAGCGGCCCCAACATCGCGCGCCGCGCTCTGGAGAACGGCTGGCGGCCCGGCCTCGACGGTGACACGTCCGCCGCCGCGGTGGCCATCGCCGCGCGGGCCGGGGACCCGGTGGCCGTGGCGTCGTTCGAGCGGGCCGCCAGGGCGCTGGCCGCCGGGATCGCGGCCACCGCCGCCCTCGTGGAGATCGACATCGCCGTGATCGGCGGGGGAGTGGGCAAGGCGGGGGAGGTCCTGTTCACCCCGCTGCGCAGGGCCCTGACCGATTACGCCACGCTGTCCTTCGTCCGGCGCCTCGCGGTGACCCCGGCGCGGATGGGCACCGACGCGGGCCTGGTGGGCGCCGCGGCGGCGGCATTGACCCGGCGGACGGACCCGGCCGCGGCGGGCGTCTGAGGCGTGGGGCCGTCGAGGAGGCCCCGGACGGGGCCGACGTCGCCGGAGAGACTCCAGAGCGCGGACAGGGCTTGAAGTCTCCGAGGGGCCCGAGAGGACGGCGGGACCGATGGGACCGGCGAGGACGGGACACGGGCCGGAGACTCGGAGAGCAGGAATGGCGGGTGCCGCCTCGGCAACAGAACGTCCGATTCGAGGTGGTCGAAGGGCCTCTTTCCGGACATCGGGAGGGCCGTCCGGCCGAGTCGGGAGCCCGGCGGCGTCCGCCCGCGTGGTTTTTGCCGACCCGTGCGTGACCCCGGAGCGGTCCGGGCAGTTGGGCCGGGCATGAAGAAGCGCAGCATGCTCGCCATCGCCTCCCTCGCCACCGGTTTCGTCGTCGCGGCGATCACCCCGTCCCACGCCGACAACGGCCTCGGCGGCCTCGACGTCAAGGGTCCCCTGGGCGCCGTCGACCAGACCCTCTCCGCGGACGCCCTGGACCTGGGCGGCCAGGACCAGCAGGACGAGGACTGACGAGCCCCACCGATCAGCCGGCCGAACCACACGGCGCCGGTGCCCCTTCCGGAGGGGCACCGGCGCCGTTGTCACGCGTTCTCAACGGGAACTGGTTTCCGTGGCAGGGTGGAGCGGGCAAGCCACAGGGGGCCAACAGAAGAGGGGGAACCGTGACCGTGGTCTGGATCAACGGTGCGTTCGGTGCGGGGAAGACCACCACCGCACGGGAACTGGTCGAACTGATCCCGAACAGCACGCTCTTCGACCCCGAGGTCATCGGCGGAGCGCTGGGCCACCTGCTGCCGCCCAAACACCTCGCCGAGGTCGGCGACTTCCAGGACCTCCCGATCTGGCGACGTCTCGTGATCGACACGACGGCCGCGATGCTCGCCGAGCTCGGCGGGACCCTCGTGGTCCCCATGACCCTGCTGCGCCAGGAGTACCGCGACGAGATCTTCGGAGGGCTCGCCGCCCGCCGCATCCCGGTCCAGCACGTGCTCCTCGCCCCGGCGGAAACGATCCTGCGTGAGCGAATAGCCGGCCGTGAGGTCCCCGAGCGCCCGCCGCGCGGCGAGACGCGCGTACGGCAGTGGTCCTACGACCACATCGAGCCGTACCGGAACGCCCTCGGCTCCTGGCTCACCGCCGACGCGCACCTCGTCGACACCTCGGACCTCACCCCGTACGCCGCCGCCCTCCGCATCGCCGAGGCCGTCGGCAGCGGCGAGGTGCCCGCCTGCGACATCGTGCAGACGCCCGAGCCCACCTCCGAGACCGTCGCCGCCGGTGTCCTCCTCTTCGACGAGCAGGACCGGGTGCTGCTCGTCGACCCGACCTACAAGGCGGGCTGGGAGTTCCCTGGCGGCGTCGTCGAACCCGGTGAGGCACCCGCCCGCGCGGGCATGCGCGAGGTCGCCGAGGAGACCGGGATCCGGCTCGACGACGTACCGGGGCTGCTCGTCGTCGACTGGGAACCGCCCGCACCGCCGGGCTACGGCGGACTGCGCCTGCTCTTCGACGGAGGCCGGCTCGACTCCGCGGAGGCCGGGCGACTGCTGCTGCCCGGCCCGGAACTGCGCGACTGGCGCTTCGCCACCGAGGCGGAGGCCGCCGACCTGCTCCCGCCGGTGCGCTACGAACGGCTGCGCTGGGCACTGCGGGCACGGGAACGCGGCAGGGCGCTGTACCTGGAGGCGGGCGTGCCGGTCGGCTGACACCCCCTCGGACGACCCGGCCCCGAAGCGGCCCGCCCCACGAGAGGTGGGCCACCGCCGTCCGGCCGGGGCCGAGTGCGTCACCCGGGCGGCCCGGACGCGGTCGCCGCCGCGTGCAGCGCCCGGGCCGCCCCCTTCATGACCGGGCGCCGTGCCCGAAGCAGGCCGTGTCCGCGTCGAGGGCGGCGAGCCGGTGGCAGGCGGTGAGGACGCGCTCCCGGTCGAGGTTGAACACGCCCGGCATCACGGTGCCGTCGACCGGCGAGGCGGCGACCGTGTCGCCGGTGAACAGCACGCCGTACCGGGGGAGATGCACGGCCACACTGCCCTCCGTGTGCCCCGGGACGTGCACGACGTGCGCCCCGCCACCCAGGTCCAGGGACATCGCCGTCGGACAACTCCGCTACCTGCGAAGGCCGTGCGAAGTCCCCCGAGGGCAGCAGCTTCACCGCCTGTTCGTGCAGGGGACGTTCCCAGTCCTCGAACACCGGCGGCGGTCCCGGTGCCTCACCGCGGACGTATGGGGCGTCCAGCCGGTGGGCCAGCACCTCGGCGCCGCTGAGCGCCGCGATCTCGGCCCCACCGCCCGCGTGGTCCTCGTGGAAGTGGGTGAGCAGGACCCTCCTTACGTCCCGGGGGTCTCGGCCCAGCGCGGTGATCGCCCCGGCAATCGAGACGCCGGAACCGGCCGGCCCCGCATCGATCAGCGTCAACGCGTCGTCGTCGCGCCAGAGACAGGCCTGACCGACCGGACATCGCAGGAGGTGGAGGCGGGGGAGCAGCTCGACTGCGTCCATGCCTGCGACCGTAGGGCCGAGTCCCCGCCCCCGGACGGGAACTCGGCTCACAGCAGAGCGGCGAGCGCGCCGCAAGCCCCGGATCCAGGCCATTCCCGCCGTCAGTCCGCGACGGACTCCCGCGCGTAGTTGCGCAGGAAGACTGCCTCGGCCACCGACAACCGCTCCAGTTCGTCCGGGGACACGCTCTCGTTCACCGCGTGGATCTGCGCCTCCGGCTCGCTCAGGCCGATGAGCAGGATCTCCGCCCGCGGGTAGAGCGCGGCCAGCGTGTTGCACAGCGGGATGGAACCCCCCTGACCGGCGTACTGCATCTCCTGGCCCGGGTAGGCGACCGCCATCGCGTCGGCCATCGCCTGGTACGCCGGGCTGGCGGTATCGGCGCGGAACGCCTGGCCCTGGCCGATCTGCTCGGTGCTCACCCGCGCACCCCACGGCGTGTGCGTCTCCAGGTGGGCCTGGAGCAGCTTGGTCGCCTCCGCCGCGTCCACGCCCGGCGGCACCCGCAGGCTGATCAGTGCACGGGCGCTCGCCTGCACGGACGGCGTGGCGCCGATCACCGGCGGGCAGTCGATGCCGAGGACGGTGACCGCCGGGCGCGCCCAGATGCGGTCGGCGACCGTCCCGGAACCGATCAGCTCCACGCCGTCGAGCACCTTGGCGTCCTTGCGGAACTGCGCGTCGTCGTACTGGAGTCCGTCCCACGCGGAGTCGCCGGCCAGTCCGTCGACCGTCGTGCTGCCGTCCTCCGCGCGCAGCGAGTCCAGTACGCGCACGAGGGCGGCCAGCGCGTCGGGCGCGGCGCCGCCGAACTGGCCCGAATGCAGATTGCCCTCGAGGGTGTCGATCCGCACCCGCACCAGGGTCATGCCGCGCAGCGTCGAGGTGACCGTCGGCAGACCGGCGCGGAAGTTGCCCGCGTCGCCGATGACCACCGCGTCGGCCTCTAGGAGTTCGGGGTGCTCCTCCGCATACCGCTCCAGGCCGCCCGTGCCCTGCTCCTCCGAGCCCTCGGCGATCACCTTCACGTGCACCGGCACGCCGCCGTTCGCCTTGAGCGCGCGCAGTGCCAGCAGGTGCATGATCACGCCGCCCTTGCAGTCGGCGGCCCCGCGCCCGTACCAGCGGCCGTCCCGCTCGGTCAGCTCGAAGGGCGGCGTGGTCCAGCCGGCCTCGTCCAGCGGCGGCTGCACGTCGTAGTGGGCGTACAGCAGCACCGTCTTCGCACCCTCGGGCCCGGGCAGGTAGCCGTACACCGACTGGGTGCCGTCCGGGGTGTCCAGCAGCGCGACGTCCTGGAATCCCTCGGCGGTGAGCGCCTCGGCGACCCACCGCGCGGCGCCCTCGCTCTCGCTGCGGGGGAACTGCCCGAAGTCCGCCACCGACTTGAAGGCCACCAGCTCGGTGAGCTCCTCCTTCGCCCTGGGCATCAGCGAGGCGACGGTCGCGGCGACCGGATTCGACGACATGGGCACGCTCCTTGTGGGTGCGACGTTGTACCTCTGCGTACTTCTCGTACGCCGGATGATCGTGTGGTGTGCCCGCGAGCCCGTGTAGGGGACAGGCACGCTGCCGATCCTCCCACAGCGGCCTGCGGCAACCGCCGCCGTAGGATGCGGGAGACAGGTGCGGCAGGCGGCTTGATCGGGAGCAGTAGACCATCGTGAGCAGCGAGAACTCTTCGGCGGACGACGTGCGGCAGGTGTGGGACGTCGTTGTGGTGGGCGCGGGACCCGCGGGGGCTTCGGCCGCCTACGCGGCGGCGGTCGCGGGACGGCGCGTGCTGTTGCTGGAGAAGGCCGAACTGCCCCGCTACAAAACCTGCGGCGGCGGCATCATCGGCCCCTCGCGCGACACGCTCCCGCCGGGCTTCGAGCTTCCGCTGAAGGACCGCGTGCACGCGGTGACGTTCTCCAGCAACGGCCGGTTCTCCCGCACCCGTCGCTCCCGTCAGATGCTGTTCGGGCTGGTCAACCGGGCCGAGTTCGACCAGCATCTGGTCGAGCACGCCCAGAAGGCGGGCGCCGAGCTGCGCACCGGCATGACCGTGCAGCGTGTCGAGCAGCACGGCTCGGCGGTGCCGGACCGGCGCACGGTCGCCGTCGTCCTCCAGGGCGGCGAGACCGTCCTCGCGCGGGCCGTCGTCGGCGCGGACGGCAGCGCCAGCCGCATAGGAGCGCATGTCGGGGTCAAGCTGGACCAGGTCGATCTGGGCCTGGAGGCGGAGATCCCGGTCCCGGAGACCGTCGCCGAGGACTGGAAGGGGCGGGTCCTCATCGACTGGGGTCCGATGCCCGGCAGTTACGGCTGGGTCTTCCCCAAGGGCGACACCCTGACGGTCGGTGTGATCTCCCGGCGCGGCGAGGGCTCCGCCACCAAGCGGTACCTGGAGGACTTCATCGGCCGGCTCGGCCTCGCCGGCTTCGAACCCAGCATCTCCTCCGGCCACTTGACCCGCTGCCGCGCCGACGACTCGCCGCTGTCACGTGGACGGGTGCTGGTGTGCGGGGACGCGGCGGGGCTGCTGGAGCCCTGGACCCGTGAGGGCATCTCCTTCGCGCTGCGCTCCGGCCGGCTCGCGGGCGAGTGGGCCGTGCGGATCGCCGAGGCCCACGACGCCGTGGACGCGCGCCGCCAGGCCCTCAACTACGCCTTCGCCGTCAAGGCGGGACTCGGCGTCGAGATGAGCGTCGGCAAACGGATGCTCGCGGTGTTCGAGCGGCGTCCCGGGGTCTTCCACGCCGTCCTCACCGGCTTCCGCCCGGCCTGGAAGGCGTTCAAGGACATCACTCGGGGTTCCACGTCCCTCGGCGAGCTCGTGCGCACCCATCCGATGGCGCACCGCGCCCTGACGGCACTGGACCGGCGTCCGGCGCCCGACGGCGAGGAGGCGTGAGGGGAGCAGACGTGACGTGGGGGAAGCAGACGTCAGGGGAGCGGCTGCGGCTGCGGCTCCGACGCCCGGTGGCGGGCGGTGCTCGTCAGGGCGGTGTTCGGTAGGGGCGGGGCGGTCGGCGCGGTGCCGTGCGGTCGGCATGGTGCGGTCGGCGTGGCGCGGTGTGCGTGCGGCTGATGCCGCTTCAGCCGGTGCTCGTGATGCGGAAGACCGGGTGATCGGGGGCGATGCGGCGCAGCTCCTCGTCGGATGAGTCGGGGCCGACTCCCTTGAAGAACACGCCGACCTCCGCCTTCCAGCGCTTGAGGTAGGCGCGCAGCAGCGGCGGCTTGTCGTCGTCGGCGACCTCCGTCGCGCTGAAGACCTCGACGTTCCTGCCGAGGCGGAGCTCGCCGCCGCGCGCCGCGCGCATGTTGTGCGTCCACTGGACGTGGCCGCGGGGGGCGACGAGGTACCGCTCACCCTCCAGGGTCAGCAGGTTCACCGGCGTGGTCCGCCACTGGCCGCTCTTGCGGCCGCGGACCGCCAGGATGCGGGATCCCCAGACGCTCAGCCCGCGACGGGTCACCCAGGCGACGAGACGGTTGAAGACGTTGACCGTGAACCAGCCGGGCTTCTGGACGTGCGTGGACATCGGGTCTCCTTCGGGATGCCGAACCTGCGGGGGGTGATGCCGAACCGGCCGGGAGAGCGGCGATCGCGTTTGCGAGCACTGCTCTCTGTCGTGGGTCACAGTCTGCCCGGAGCGGCGCCCCAAAGCAAGAGCGCTGCTCTTCGTCGTGTGCGCCGCTCACCGTTGGTGCACGCTCTCCGGCGCCGTCGCTGCGTGCTGCCTCCGCAGACACCGCTCACAAAGCAGGGGCGCCGTTCATGCAGGCGTGCGCTGCTCTTCGTGGCGTGCGCTGCTCTCCGAGGCGTGCGCCGCCCTCCGTAGCGTGCGCCGCCCTCCGCAGCGTGCACCGCTCCTGTCGCACGCATATCCGTTCCCCTTCGCGCGTGCATCCGCTGCTCTCTGTATGCGCCATTCACGTCTGTGTGCACTGCTCGCACGGGTGTGCGCCGCTCGCTTTCGGGTGCAGCGCTCGCGTCTGTGTGCACTGCTCCGACTCCATGCCACACTGACCGTCATGAGCACCGCACACGGCGCCCGTGCCCGGGCCAGGATCGAAGTGACCGCGGCGATCAAGGAAGAGGCCCGCAGACAGCTCGCCGCCGAAGGCGCCGCGAAGCTGTCGCTGCGGGCGGTGTCCCGTGAGCTCGGCATGGCGTCGTCCGCGCTGTACCGCTACTTCCCGAGCCGTGACGACCTGCTGACCGCCCTCATCATCGACGCCTACGACTCCCTCGGCGAGGCCGCCGAGGTGGCGCACGGCGCGGTCTCCGACGCCGGGCCCGCACAGCGCTGGACGGCCGTGTGCGAGGCGGTGCGCGGCTGGGCGCTCGCCCATCCGCACGAGTATGCGCTGATCTACGGATCGCCGGTCCCCGGCTACCGCGCCCCGGAGACCACCGTCCCGGCGGCGTCCCGTGTCGGTCTCCTCCTCATCGGTGTCGTCCGCGACGCCTACCGCGGTCCCGGTCTGGCCAGGACCCCGCTGCCGGCCGAACTGCGGCCCGAGGCCGAGCGGATGGCCGCCGACCTCGCCCCCGACCTGCCGCCGGAGGCGGTAGCGGTGATGGTGGCGGCCTGGGCGCAGCTGTTCGGGCTGGTCGGTTTCGAGCTGTTCGGGCAGTTCAACCGGGTCGTGGAGGACCGTGACGCGTTCTTCCGGCACGCCGTCGCGCAGCTCGCCCATGGCGTCGGCCTGGTGTTTCCACCGCGGGGCGGAACCGGGCAGGGCTGGGCTGACGGTGCCGCCGGAACCGGGGGCAGGCCCGGCGTCACCGGGTCCTGACGTGCCCCGCGGGGTCACCGGGGACGCGGAGCCGGCGGACGTGAGGGTGGTCGTGCTCACCACCTCGTACGGGACGAGTACGTCTTCGAGGCGATCCGCTCCGGCGCCCCGGACTCCCTGGTGAAGGACACCGGGCCCGAGGAACTGATGTATGCGGTACCGCGGTGGTCGCCGGGGACGTGCTGCTGCCTCCGGGGTGCCCGGCGGCTGATCGCCGAGTTCGCGGCCCGCTCCAAGGAACCGATCGCCGCCGACGTGCTCGCCCGGCTCACCGAACGGGAATGGGAGGTGACGGCCCTGGCCGGAACGGGCCCGACCAACGAGGAGATCGTCCGCCGCCTGGTCGTCAGGCCGCCAACCGCCAGGACCCATCGTCAGCCACACCATGATCAAGTCGGGGGCGCGTGACCGTGCCCAACCGGTCGGGCCGGCCTATGAGCCGGGGCTGGTGCCGGGCCGGCTGGGCTGATCCGTCCGCCGGAAGCGCACCAGCACGCTGACCACCCGCGCGAAGAAGAGCACCGGCGCCAGCACCAGACCTGCCCGCAGCAGCAGGGCCGTCACCGGTTCCGGCAGATCGAAGAGCAGCGCGGGCCCGGCCACGGCACCGAGGACGACGGCTGCCGCGAACGCCGCGCTGCACAGCGCGTATCCGATCTCCACGGTGATCGCGTCCCGCTCGGCCTGGGTGCGCCGTCGCCCCTGACTGTTCATGCCGTCTCCCCCATCGGTCGTACCCGGGAGTCAAACAGGTGTGCGCCCGGCGGGCAAGGAAGCCGGCCGGGCGCCCGCGTGGAGACGGCCCCCTGGGACATGTCGTCGGATCACGCCCAGACGCGGGGTCCGGCACGTGCGATCGCGGCGTCGGTTGCCGACGCTCGCGGCGACCAGTTAGTCGCGGGCGCCGACGCGCTCCGCCTCCGCCTCTGCGTCCGGCGCGGCGGACTTGGCCACGACCACGGACCGGCCCGTTCGGCGGGGGCGCAGTCCCGTGAGCGTGATGAGCAGCCCCGCGACGGCGATGCCGGTCACGACCACGAGGCCGGGCCGGTAGCTGTCGAGCACGGCCTGGGGGCTGGCGTTCTCCGGGGCGTGTGCGGTCACCACCGCCGTCACCACGGCCAGGAAGATCGCCCCGCCCACCTGGACCGAGGTGTTGAGCAGCCCGGAGACCATGCCCTGCTCGTGCTCGTCGACGCCGTTGGTGGCCTGGACGTTGAGCGAGGGGAAGGTCAGCGCGAAACCGGAGCCGACGAGCAGCATCGTCGGCAGGATCACCGCGGCGTAGACCGGGTCGAGGTCGACGCGCAGGAACAGGACGTAGCCAGCGACCATCAGGGCGAAGCCGAGCACGATCAGTCGCGCCGTGCCGAACCGGTCGATGACCGCGCCCACCTTGGTCGCCGACAGGGCCACCAGCGCGCCCGCCGGCAGGAAGGCCAGCGCGGTGTGCAGCGCCGACCAGCCGAGCAGCTGCTGCATGTACAGGGTGACCAGGAACTGGAAGCCGAAGTAGCTGCCGACGAACGTCAACGCCCCCAGCTGCGCCCGCACCTGGGGCCCGGAACGCAGCACGCCCAGCCGGATCAGCGGGCTCGGGCTGCGCCGTTCCACGGTCACGAAGACCGCGAGCAGGACGGTGACGGCGGCGAAGGACACGATCGTGCGGGCCGAGGCCCAGCCCACCTCGGGCGCCTGCACCACGGTGAAGACGAGCAGCAGCATGGACGCGGTGCCGAGTACGGCGCCGGGGACGTCGTAACCGCCGTGGTTGCGCTCGCGCTCGGTGCGCGGCAGCAGTCGCATGCCGACGAGCAGGGCGATCAGCGCGACGGGCGCGGGCAGCAGCATGGTCAGCCGCCAGTCGGCCTCGGTGAGCAGGCCGGAGAAGACCAGGCCCATCGAGTAGCCGGTGGCGCCGCAGGTGGTGTAGATGGACAACGCCCGGTTGCGCAGCGGTCCTTCCGGGAACGTGGTGGTGATGATGGACAGGCCGGCGGGCGCGGTGAAGGCCGCGCTCAAGCCCTTGACGAACCGGCTGGCGATCAGCAGCGGGCCCGAGTCGACGAGTCCACCGAGCAGCGAGGCGACCGCGAAGACACCGAGGGCCACCAGGAACACCTGGCGTCGGCCCAGCAGGTCGGCGGCGCGGCCGCCGAGGAGCAGCAGACCGCCGTAGCCCAGGACGTAGCCGCTGATGATCCACTGCAGGGACGAGGTGGACAGGCCGAGGTCGGCGCCGATGGAGGGCAGGGCCACGCCGACCATGGACACGTCCAGCGCGTCCAGGAACATCGCTGCGCAGAGCACGAGCAGCGTGCCCCACAGCCGGGGAGTCCAACGCCCGCCGGACGCGGAGGTGTTGAGCGGAGAGGTCATACCGGAGACACTTTCATGTACCTGCATGTGATGCAAGTGCATTTAATTACGGTGCAATGGACCGCCTCTCTGCTACGGTGCGGCCATGGCGGCGAAGCAGGCCGAAGAGGCGCTGGTGGAACAGTGGCGGCAGTTGCTGGCCCTGCACGCGCGCACGCAGTGCGAACTCGACCGCGCGCTGCATCCCTACGGCTTGTGCGCCAGCGATTTCGAGGTCCTCGACGTGCTGTCGGAATGCTCCCGGTCGAAGATGGGCTGGGCATGCCGGGTGCAGGAGATCTCCGCCCGGGTCCACCTGAGCCAGAGCGCCCTGTCCCGGCTGATCGCCCGCTTGGAGAAGGAAGGGCTGCTCGCGCGCGGCATGTGCCCGGAGGACCGGCGCGGTGTGCGGGTGTCCCTCACGGCCAAGGGGCGCGCACTGCACGGCGAGGTGCTGCCGGTGCAGCGCGCGGTACTGGCCCGGACGCTGGCGGACGACTGAGCGACCGGGCCGGCAGGCTCACACGACGGCGGACGTCTCCCGCCAGAGGGCGGCGAGCGCGGGATCACCCGTCACCGTCGGCACCGGCGCCCGGTTCCACAGGGCCAGGTACAACCGGTCGGCGGGACCACTGAGTTCGCACTCCGCCTCCCCGGACGCCCCGGGCGTCGTCACCGGAGGTTCCGCGGAGAGCCGTACGGTCCACACCGCGTCCGTGTCCGCGGTGCGCACCCGCAGGACGCGCGGGGTCCCGGTGCGCACCCGGCTCCTTCCACGCGCGTGGAAGCCGCGCAGCAACTCGTCGATGCCGTCCACCGCGAAGTCCGTGGCGATCGGCCCCGGGACGCCACCGCGCGCAGACTCCGCGTCGAACCGGTGTACGGCCGTCTCGTGCGCCTGCCGACGGGCCCAGAAGGCCAGCGGAGAGGACGCTCCGGGCAGGAAGGTGAAGCACTGCACGTCGGGCGCCGCGGCGTGCAGGGTGTCGACGAGACGCCGGTGGCTGTCGCGGTACCAGGCGACGACCGCGGCGTCGTCGAGTTCCGGGGGCTTGCCCATCGGGCGGGGTGCGGTGTGCCGGTCGGCGACGAAGCCCGCCGCCCACCGGTGCACCACGCCGGTGTGCAGGAGCAGGTCGCGTGTCCGCCACCCGGGACAGGTCGGCACCGCGGCGTCCACCCCCGCCTCCTCGGCGGCCGCGGCCAGCGACCGGCCCTCCTTGTCGAGCACGTCGAGAAACCACGCAGTGTCCATGGGGAGGAGTGTGCCGCACGGAGCCGCGCCGCCGCCCCGCGGTCCTACGGCAGCGGCGTCCCGCCGGTCGCGTTGACGATCTCGGCCGTGATGTAGGACGCCTCCTGAGAGGCGAGGAACACGTACGCCGGGGCCATCTCGGCGGGCTGCGCGGGCCGGCCGATGGGGGCCTGCTTGCCGAACTCCCTGGTGTCCGGAAGAGTCGCCGGGATGAGCGGCGTCCACACCGGACCGGGCGCCACCGCGTTGACCCGGATGCCGCGTTCGATCACCATCTGCGCCAGTCCCTGGGTGAAGGTGACGATCGCGCCCTTGGTCATGGCGTAGTCCAGCAGGTGCGGACTCGGCTTGTACGCCTGAACGGACGTGGAGTTGATGACGGAGCCGCCCTCCGGCATGTGCGGCAGGGCCAGCTTGCACAGCCAGAACATGCCGTACAGGTTGGTGCGCACGACCCGGTCGAACTGCTCGGTGGAGATGGCCTCAATGCCGTCGGGCTGCGACATCTGGTACGCGGCGTTGTTCACCAGGATGTCGATCCGGCCGAACTCCTCGACGGCACGGTCGACCAGTGCCCGGCAGTTGTCCTCCTCCCGTACGTCGCACTCCACGGGCACCGCACGCCGGCCCGCCTCCTCCACCCATCGGGCGGTCTCGGCGGCGTCGTCCTTCTCGCTGTCCAGGTGGGTGAAGAGCACATCGGCGCCCTCGCGCGCGAACGCCAGCGCCACGGCCCGCCCGATACCGGAGTCTCCGCCGGTGATGACCGCCTTGCGACCGGCCAGCCGGCCGCTGCCCCGGTAGGAGTCCTCGCCGTGGTCCGGGGGCGGATCCATGGGGCCGGTCCACCCCGGGTGCGGCTGATCCTGGGCCGGGAAGTCGGGCGTCGGGTGCTGCTCGGCGGGGTTCTGCTGCTCCGTCACGGTCTTGCTCCCTGGTCGGCGGGGTCCGTCGGGTCCTCCAGCCACCCGTCGACGACGATCGGCGGGCGCGGAGGAGCGAGTACCCCCGGACGGCGCGGCCGATCCCCGACCACTGCGCCGATCGGCCCAGGAAGTCGCACGGACGGCCCCCCAGGGGGCCGGAGCCCGGGCGCCTCGCGGGCCGGCCGCACCGGGAGCATCGGCCCGCGGCCGACTCCGTCCGATGCCCCCGCCCCGTCCGATGCCCCCGCCCCGGCCGCCGCCGCCCGTGCCCCGTCCGCTCCGTCAATGTCCTGGCCGATGCCCGTGCCCCGACCGGTCGGCCCGCGCCCCTCAGCCCGTGTTCACCCCGCGGGTCGCGAAACCGATGGCCGTGGCGACCGCCGCCAGGACCGCCACGCTGGTGAGCGCGGCCGGGAGGCTGAACCAGTCGGCCATGAAACCGATCGCGGGCGGACCGAGGAGCATGCCGCCGTAGCCCAGGGTGGAGGCCACGGCGACCCCGTCGGGACCCGCGAGCGCTCCAGCCCGCTCCACGGCCACGGGGAAGAGGTTGGCCAGACCGATCCCGGTGACGGCGTAGCCGAGCAGCGCCGCCCACAGGGACGGGGCGAGCGCCCCGAGCAGCATCCCGGTGGCCGCGGTGGAACCGCCCGCGACCACGGTGCGGGTCCGGCCGAGCCGCTCCAGCAGCGTCGTGCCGGTGAGCCGCCCGATCGTCATGGCGAGCGCGAAGCAGGAGTAGCCGACGGCCGCGACGCCGGGGGAGGCGCCGAGGTCCTGCTCCAGGTGCAGCACGCCCCAGTCGGCCAGCGCCCCCTCGCCGTACGCGGTGCACAGGGCGATCAGCCCGAAGACGATCACCAGGGCGCGGGTACGGCGGTCCGGTCGGGGCCGGGTGCGCGGCTCGGCCCGTCCGCGGTCCGCCGGTGTCAGCGGCGCGCACCGCATCAGCGCCCGCCCCGCGAGGGCCGTCACGAGCAGCCCCACCAGCGCCAGCCCCCACAGATGCGGGGCGGGCGAAAGGGATCCGGCCACCAGGGCGCCCGCCCCCGCGCCGATCATGCCGCCCAGACTGAAGGCGGCGTGGAAGCTCGGCATGATCGGCCGCCGCAGGACGTTCACCAGGTCGACGGCCGCGCTGTTGAAGGCCACGTTGATCCCGCCGTAGGCCGCCCCGAACAGCAGCAGTACCGCGCCCAGGGTGAGTGCGGAGTGGGTCAGCGGGGGCAGCGTGACGCTCAGACAGAGCAGGACCGCGCAGACCACGGTGACCGGGTGACTGCCGTAGCGGCGGCACAGGCGGCCGGTGAGCGTCATGGTGACGACGGCCCCGGCGGACACCCCGAGCAGGGCGAGCCCTAGAGCGCTGGCGGAGGCGCCGGTCTGCTCCTTGATGGCGGGGATGCGCACCACCCAGCCGGCGAAGACGAAACCGTCCAGGGCGAAGAAGGCGGTCAGGGCACGTCGGAGACGGAGGAGGTCGTTGCCCGGCACGACACTGTGCGAGCGGGTTTTGTTTATTAGCGGCACAAACTCAGGCTAGGGGGACACCTGCCCTGGGGCAAGGGGGCCGAGAACGGTGGCCCACGGGAGCGCGCGGGACGGGCCGGCCGCCGGGTCCGTGGCGCCGTAGGGGTGGGGGCGTTAACCCGTGTGAACGCCCCGGATGGTGAGACCGGACGACCTGGATGACGGTGGATCACGTCGAAGCCGGGTCCATCGTGCTGACGAGGCGTCAGCAGCCCGGTCGTCGACGGAAGGACTCTCAGATGCGCTCAGCCCGCATGGTGCTCGCCACCGCGACGGCCACCGCCGCCCTCGCGATCGCGGCGCCCGCAGCCTACGCCGACCACTCGGGTGACTGGGATCACGGCACGTCCCACAGCAAGGAGCACGACAAGGACAAGCACGGCAAGCCGCACGGTGGCATGCACACCGGTGGTGGCGCTCTGGCTGCCGTGAGCGAGGGGGACTGGGGAGGCAAGGAGAAGAGCGGCGGCTCGCAGGGCGAGGAGTCCTGGAGCGGCAAGGAGGAGCACGGCAAGCCGCACGGTGGCATGCACACCGGTGGTGGCGCTCTGGCTGCCGTGAGCGAGGGGGACTGGGGAGGCAAGGAGAAGAGCGGCGGCT
>NZ_JBIAIG010000010.1:0-37560 GCF_042871235.1 Streptomyces sp. NPDC005931 | reverse complement strand
GCTCGCAGGGCGAGGAGTCCTGGAGCGGCAAGGAGGAGCACGGCAAGCCGCACGGTGGCATGCACACCGGTGGTGGCGCTCTGACTGCCGTGAACGAGGGGGACTGGGGAGGCAAGGAGAAGAGCGGCGGCTCGCAGGGTGAGGAGTCCTGGAGCGGCAAGGAGAAGAGCTGGAACCACGACAAGCCGCGCGGTGGCATGCACACCGGCGGTGGCGGCCTCGCCGACCCGGGTGTCACCGCGGGCGGCCTGGCCGTCGTGGGTGTCGTCGGCGCCGGGCTGTACGCCCTGCGGCGCAAGAAGGTCTCCGGAAGCGTGGCCTGAGCCATGCCCGGCGACATAGTGGCCGGGGCCGCCGTCCGCGCGTCGCGCGTCATGGCGGCCCCGCTTGTCCTTCCCCGTGCCGTGTCCGCTGCCGTGTCCGAATGATGAGGTGGTCCCCCCGATGGCAGCCAGCCCGCTTCCCCCCATCGAAACCGAACCGTCGCCGGCGAGACGGAGACTGCGCGCCGTCATGACGGCGATCTTCTGGGGTACGGCTGCCCTGGTGCTCGCGGTGAGCCTGCTCGGCGGACGGGAGGCGCCCCCCGACGACTCCCGGGTGCCGCACGCGCCCCCCGCCGTCTCGGCCACCGTCTCCGGTCCGGCCACGACCGCCCCCTCCGGAACCGCCGCGCCGGCCGTCCGGCCACTGCCGCGGTCCGCGCCGACCCGGCTGCTCATCCCGAAGATCAAGGTCGACGCGCCGTTCACTGGTCTCGCCATCGCCCGTTCCGGTCAGCTCGAGGCCCCACCGCCGCACAACACCAACCTGGTCGGCTGGCACGCTGCCGGGGTGTCACCCGGCGAAGCGGGGACGGCGATCATCGCCGGGCACGTGGACACGGCGACGTCCCCGGCCGTGTTCGCACGGCTCGACGAACTGAAGAAGGGCGACCGGTTCCAGGTGGCGCGGGCGGACGGGAGCACGGCGACTTTCGTGGTCGACCACGCCGAGTCGTTCGCCAAGAAGGCCTTCCCGAACGAGCGCGTGTACGCCGACACCCCCAGGCCGGAGGTCCGGCTCATCACCTGCGCGGGCGCCTACGATCGCGCGGCCCGGGACTACACGGAGAACCTGGTCGTCTTCGCCCACCTGGTCCGGCCCTGAACCCTCGCGCAGAACCGGTCCGGTGCCGCCTGTGGACGCCAGGGAGGGGACCGAGGGTCCCTCTCCCGGGCGGCGCCCCGTGTCAGCTCACGGAGCAGGCGGAACCGTTCAGGTTGAACGCGGTGGGGCGGGGGTTCGCGGCCGGCCGGATGGCCGTGAAGCCAGGGGGTGACGGATCCGACCGCGGGGATCGCCGCGGTGTACGAGGCCGAGGCGACGGTGACCTCCGCGCCGCTCTGGGACGCGGTACCGCCCCAGAGGATGCTGATGCGCCGACCGTCCGGGAAGGTCCGGCGCAGGGTCCAGCCGTTGATCGCCGAGTCGCCGGTGTTGCGGACCGTGATCTCGCACTGCAACCCGCGGGGCCACTCACCGGCCACCCGGTAACCGATCGCGCAGGACGCCTCGGATCCGGCGGGGACGGGGAGATCGTGACCGTGCCGGAGCGCTGCGAGCGGTTGCCCACGGCGTCCCGGGCGTAGACGGCAAAGGTGTAGGACGCGGCCGGGGCAGCCGTGGCCGGGGCGCCGTGGCCGGGCGCCCTCCGGGGTGCGGCCCCGGCCGCGGCGGACGTCCGTGGAGCTCCGCGGCTACCGCTGCCGCACCGCCTCGGCCCACTGGGGGCGGTTCCGAGTGCGGGGGTGGCCGTACGAGGCCGGGAGACGGGCCGCCGCCACGGCGAGGGCGGTCGCGGCGCTCGCGATGCCGAGGACCGCGCCGGCGGCGACGTCACCCGGGTAGTGCACGCCCGTGTGGACGCGGGAGTAGCCCACCGTGGCGGCCAGCGCCCCGAGCGGCACCGAGGCGGCGGGCAGGATGGTCCCCACGGCGGTGGCGAAGGCCACCGCCGACGCGGTGTGTCCGGACGGGAAGGACGCCGACGTCGGCATCGGGACGTGCCGGTCCACGGTGACCCGGGCCGCCTCCCGGTCCGGCCGGGCCCGGCGCACCAGCCGCTTGCCGAGCAGGTTGGCCGACGCGGAGGCCACGGCGATGGCGCCCACCCCGGCGAGCGCGGCCCGGCGCGGCCGTGACCCGGCCAGGGCGAGGGCGCCGGCGATGGTGAACGAGATCTTCGAGTGGTCGGCCGCGTGGGAGAGGCGGCGCAGTGCCCGGTCGAGGGTCGGAGTCGGGGTGGCGGCGACCGCCGCGTACAGGGCTCCGTCGACGGCCCTGAGATCGCTGAGTACGGCGGACATCACCCGGCGCAGCCCGTCGGCGGGCAGCACGGGCGCCGTGAGGGGACGGGTGACGTCCGATTCGGTGGGGGTCGGCTCGCTCATCTGTCTCTCCCGCAGTGGCAAGGGGGAATCACCAGGTGCCCACGGTACGCATGATCCACCGGCGCTGCCCCGCACCCCGGCCCCGAGTGTGCTCGGCCGTGGTTCCCCACCGGCGGCAACAGCGGGCCGATACCCCCCGCCCGTATGCGGACCCGACTTGACTACATACCCCAGGGGGGTACTGTGTGGGTCGTGGAGAAACGGCTCAGGACGAGTCGCAGGCCCTGTCCCGAGGAGAGACGGTCATGAACACCGGACTGAAGATCACCGCATTCGCCGCCGCGCTGGCCGCGACCTTCGGCACGGCCTACGGCGTCGGCCAGGGGCTCGACCCGGTCGTCGCGGACAGCGCGCCCGCCGGGAAGCACGCCGGGGACCACGCCGAGCAGAAGTCCCCGTCCGCGCCACCGACCGAGGAGGACGGCGCCCGCAGCGAGCACGAGACCGCCCCGGCCGGCGGGCTCCAGATCTCCGAGAGCGGCTACACCCTGGACCTGAAGACCCCCCGCGTCGCAGCCGGACAGCGCACCGATCTGCGCTTCACCGTCCGCGACGACAGCGGCCGGGCCGTCACCGAGTACCGGCCCGAGCACGACAAGGAACTGCACCTCATCGTGGCCTCGAGGGACCTCGTCACCTACCGCCATCTGCACCCCACCCGGGCCACCGACGGCACCTGGAGCACGCCCGTCGACCTGCCCCGGGCCGGTGGCTACCGGATATTCGCGGACTTCACCCCGGCCAAGAAGGGCGCCGCGAACCTCACCCTCGGAGCCGACCTGGCCGCCTCCGGCCCCTACCGGCCGCAGGACCTGCCGAAGCCCGCGAGCACCGCCCGCGTCGACGGCTACGAGGTGAGCCTGACCGGATCGCTGCGCCCCGGCAGGGCCGGTGAACTGCGCCTGACCGTCTCCCGCGACGGCGAGCCGGTCACCGACCTCGAGCCCTACCTCGGCGCCTACGGCCACCTCGTCGCGCTGCGCTCCGGAGATCTCGCCTACCTGCACGTGCATCCGAACGGCGAGCCCGGCGACGGCTCCACCGAGCCCGGCCCGGACGTCACGTTCACGGCGACGGCACCCAGCGGCGGCAGCTACCGGCTGTTCCTGGACTTCAAGCACGACGGAGTCGTCCGCACCGCGGCGTTCACCGTCCGGTCCACGGCGTCCGCGGAGACCCCGGCAGCGGAGTCCGGTGCGCCGGAGCACGCCGGCGACGGCCACGGCCACTGAGCCTCAGCCCAGGGCCCGGTCCAGGTTGAAGGCGGCGCTGATCAGCGCGAGATGAGTGAACGCCTGCGGGAAGTTGCCCTGTTGCTCGCCGGTATGACTGATCTCCTCGGCGTACAGGCCGAGATGGTTGGCGTAGGTGAGCATCTTCTCGAAGGCCAGGGACGCCTCGTCGAGCCGGCCGGCCCGGGTCAGCGCCTCGACGTACCAGAACGAGCAGATCGAGAACGTGCCCTCGTCACCGCGCACCCCGTCGGGACTCGCCTGGGGGTCGTAGCGGTAGACCAGCGAGTCGGACACCAGGTCCTCGGTGAGGGAGTCGAGCGTGGACAGCCACTTGGGGTCGGTCGGCGCGATGAACTTCGCCAGCGGCATCATCAGCACTGCCGCGTCCAGGACGTCGCCGTCCTCGTGCTGCACGAACGCCCCGCGCCCCTCGGACCAGCCGCGGCTCATGATCCGCCGGTAGACGGCGTCGCGGCTCGCCAGCCAGCGGGGCAGGTCGGCGGGCAGTCCGCGTCGGCTGGCCATGCGGACAGCCCGCTCGATCGCCACCCAGCACATCAGGCGCGAGTACAAGAAGTTCTTGCGGCCGCCGCGGGTCTCCCAGATTCCCTCGTCGGGCTGGTCCCAGTGCTCGCACACCCAGTCCACCAGCGCGCAGACGTGGTCCCACTGCTCGCTGGAGACGGGTTCGGCCCACTTGTCGTACAGGTAGATGGAGTCGATCAGCGCCCCGTAGATGTCGAGTTGCAGCTGATCCGCCGCGGCGTTGCCGACCCGCACCGGCGCCGAGCCCTGGTGGCCCTCCAGATGACCGAGTTCGCGCTCGGGCAGGTCGGTGCGGCCGTCGATGCCGTACATGATCTGCAAGGGACCGGAGGGGCTGCCGTCGCCGGGGCTGACGTGGCGGAAGACGAACCCCATGAACGCCCGGGCCTCCTCGGTGAAGCCGAGCCGCAGCAGCGCGTACACGCAGAACGCCGCGTCGCGCACCCACACGTACCGGTAGTCCCAGTTGCGCTCCCCGCCGAGCTCCTCGGGCAGGCTCGTGGTCGGCGCCGCGACGATGGCGCCGGTCGGCGCGTAGGTGAGCAGCTTCAGTGTGAGGGCGGAGCGATGCACCATCTCCCGCCAGCGGCCCCGGTAGCGGGAGGAGGACAGCCAGCGCCGCCAGTAGCGCACGGTCTGCCCGAACTGTTCCTCCGCCTCGGTGCGCGCGCAGCCGCGAGGGGAGACGTCGCCGCCGACCCGGTCCAGCGCGAACACCGCCGCCTCGCCCTCGGCCAGCTTGAACTCCGCCCGCACGTCGTCGCCGTCCGCCGCCAGCGGGACGGTCGAGGTGAGCGCGAGCGACAGCTCCCCGGACTCGAAGACGGCGACATCGCCGGCCAGGCGCACGGTGTGCGGCCGGGTGCCGTAGCCGAACCGGGGCGCCACCCGCGTGCGGAACGGGAGCGAGCCCCGCACGCACAGCACCCTGCGGATCAGCCGGTGCCGGTCCCGCTCGGCTGTGTTCCCGTCGACGGGCATGAAGTCCTGCACCTCGCCGACGCCGTCCTCGGTGAAGAACCGGGTGATCAGGACGTTGGTGTCGGGGAAGTAGAACTGCTTGGTACGGGCCGGTACCGCCGCCGCCAGTTCGAAGGCGCCACCGCGCTCGGCGTCGAGGATCCCCGCGAACACGCTCGGCGCGTCGAAGGACGGGCAGCAGTACCAGTCGATCGTGCCGTCGGTCCCCACCAGGGCGACGCTGCGCAGATCACCGATCAGCCCGTGGTCCGCGATCGGCACGTACCGCCGCGCCCCGGACCGCTCCCGCTCCTCGGCCGTCCCGTTCATCGCAGCCTCCCAGACCGGCGAGCACCGTCCCCGTCTGCCAGCTTAGGCAGCCCCGGCCGCGGCGGCCCGGGCACGTCAGACCACGATGACCGTCAGCCCCGCCTCCTGGAACCGGCGCACCGTCTCCGGTACCGCCGCCGAATCCGTGACCAGGGTGTCCACCGACTCCGCCGCGCAGATCCGGGCGAACGCCCGCCGGCCCAGCTTGCTGGAGTCGGCCGCCACCACCACCCGCTCGGCCCGCTCGCACAGCAGCCGGTTGACCGCCGCCTCCGCCTCGTCGTGCGCCGCCGCGCCGTGCGCCACGTCGAAGGCCACAACACCGAGCACCGCCACGTCGAGCGTGATCTGTGCCAGCACGCCGTCCGCGAGCGGCCCGACGAGCTCGTACGACTGCGCCCGCGCCACCCCGCCGGTCACCACGATCTTGAACTGCGGTCGCACGGCGAGCTCGTTGGCGATGTTCAGCGCGTTCGTCACCACCGTCAGCGCGGGCGATCCGGACGCGAGATCGCCGCGCACCGCCAGCGCCCGCGCCACCTCCGTGGTGGTGGTGCCGCCGGTCAGCCCCACCGCCTCGCCGGGCGTGACGAGCCCCGCCACCGCTTCGGCGATGCGCTGCTTCCCGGAGGCGCGGCGAGCGGTCTCGTACCGCAGCGGAAGCTCGTACGACACCCCGTGCACGACCGCGCCGCCCCGGGTGCGCACCAGCATCTGCTGTTCGGCGAGCCGGTCGAGGTCCCGGCGGATCGTCGCGGCCGACACCGCCAGCTCGGCCGCTGCCTCCTCGACGTCCAGCCGGCCACGCTCGACGAGCAGCTCCAGCAGCGCCTTCCAGCGGGCGTCCCGCGACATCCGCCCTCCCGTCGTGCGGCCGTGTCACCTCGATCCACGCCGACCCTAACGCACGCACCCTCCCCGTTCATGCTTGATCGTGCGCGAAAGGGGGATCTATCGTGCAAGAACAATCATCGAGGGAGCGGGTATGACGCATGTCGAGGACGAGCTGAACAGCCAGCCCGAGTGCTGGACCCGCGCGGCGGAACTCGCCGCGACCCGGGCGCCGGTGCTTCCGGCACCGGGGGAGCGGGTCGCCGTCGTCGGCTGCGGCACGTCGTACTACATGGCCCAGGCGGTCGCCGCGCTGCGCGAGAGCGCGGGCCGGGGCGAGACCGACGCCTTCGCCGCCTCGGAGTTCCCATGCGGGCGCGCCTACGACCGGGTCCTCGCCCTCACCCGCTCCGGCACCACCACCGAAGTCCTCGACCTGCTGGGCCGATTGACGGGACGCACCCGTACCACCGCCCTCACCGCCGACCCCGGCACCCCGGTCATGACGGCGGCCGACGACGTCGTGGTGCTGGACTTCGCCGACGAACGGTCCGTCGTGCAGACCCGGTTCGCGACCACGGCGTTCACCCTCCTGCGTGCCCACCTGGGCCTGCACACCGACGCCGTCACCGAGGATGCGCGCACCGCACTGCGGGAGCCGCTGCCCCACGAACTCGTCCACCGCACCCAGTTCACCTTCCTGGGCCGCGGCTGGACCGTGGGCCTCGCCCACGAGGCCGCGCTGAAGATGCGCGAGGCGTCACTGTCCTGGACGGAGTCCTACCCGGCGATGGAATACCGGCACGGTCCGATCGCGGTCACCGCCCCGTCCACCGCGACCTGGATGTTCGGCGAGGCACCGGCCGGTCTGGCCCAACAGGTCCGGGCCACCGGCGGGTGGTGGATCGAGGGCACTCTCGACCCGCTCGCCGAACTCGTCCGCGCCCAGCGCCTCGCGGTCGCCGTCGCCGCGGCCCGTGGCCTCGACCCCGACCGGCCGCGCCACCTCACCCGCTCGGTCGTCCTCGCCCCCTGACACAGCCGGAAAGGACGGGCCGTGCCCCTCACGACCACCGGCGAACTCGTCGGCCGCGCCGCCGCCGCCCGCTCGGCGGTAGCCTCCTTCAACATCATCACGCTGGAACACGTCGAGGCCGTCATCGCCGGTGCCGAGTCGGTGAACGCCCCCGTCGTCCTCCAGGTCAGCGAGAACGCCGTCAGGTTCCGCTACGGCCGGCTGCTCCCCCTCGCCCGCGCCGCCGTCACCGCCGCCCGACGCGCCGCCGTGCCCGTGGCGCTGCACCTCGACCACGTGCGCAGCGACACCCTGCTGCGCCAGGCGGCGGACGCCGGATTCAGCTCGGTGATGTACGACGCGGCCCGGCTGCCCTACGCGGAGAACCTCGCCGCGACCCGGGCCGCGGCCGACTGGGCGCACGCACGGGGGCTGTGGATCGAGGCGGAGCTGGGAGAGATCGGCGGCAAGGACGGACGGCCACCGCTGGACGCCCACGCCCCCGGCGCCCGCACCGACCCCGACCAGGCGCGGGCGTTCGTGGCCGACTCCGGTGTGGACGCCCTGGCCGTCGCCGTCGGCAGCAGCCACGCCATGACGACCCGCACCGCCACCCTCGACCACGATCTGCTCGAACGCCTCTCCGGCACGCTGACCGTCCCCCTGGTCCTGCACGGCTCCTCCGGCGTCCCGGACGGCGAACTCGCCGCGGCGGTGGCCGGTGGCATCGCGAAGGTCAACGTGGGCACCGCCCTGAACATCGCCATGACGGGCGCGATCAGGGAGTTCCTCGCCACCCGTCCCGAGGCGGTCGACTCCCGCGGCTACCTGACCGTCGGGAGGGAGGCGATGGCGCGGGTGGTGGCGGAGATCATCCAGGTACTGGGCCCCCGGCCGGAGTTGCCCTGAAACGGCGGGCCCCTCGTCCTCGCCGAGGGCGCCCGGTCACCGCTTGACCGCCCTGAGCACCACGAACTTCGGGTCCGCGGCCACCACCTCACTGTTGCCGAACAGCCGCCGCAGCTTCGCGTGGTACCCCAGGTGCCGGTTGCCGATCACCCACAGCTCACCGCCCGGCCGCAGGGTCCGCCGAGCGCCGGTGAACATCCGCCATGCCGTGGAGTCCGTCGTCGCCTGGTGGGAGTGGAACGGCGGATTGTTGAGCACCACGTCCACGCTGTCGGACGGCACCCCCGTCAGCCCGTCCCCGACCCGGAACTCCGCGTGTCCCGGCACCCCGTTGGCCCGGTAGGTGTCCTGGGCCGACGCCACCGCCTGGAAGGACTCGTCCACGAACAGCACCTCGGCCCGCGCATCGGCCAGTGCCACCGCCGTACCCACGACGCCGTTGCCGCACCCCAGATCCACCACCCGTCCACCGACCGGGGCGGTGGGCAGGTGCCTGAGGAAGAACCGGGTGCCGATGTCGAGTCGGTCGGCGCAGAAGACGCCCGCGTGGTTGACGACCGTCCGCCCGGAGACGGGGCCCACGTCGCCGGGCAGGGCGTAGCGGTACGGCCAGGGATTGGCGGGGCGCTCCAGCGACGGGTCCGGTGTGCAGAAGATCAGCCGGGCCTTCTTCTCGGCGAGCGAGGTCCGGGTCGGCCCCAGGATCCGTTCGAACAGGTTCAGGGTCGAGGTGTGGATCTCCTTGACCATGCCGGTGCCCACGACGACGGTCCCCTCGTGCATCGCGGGCGCCAGCCGCAGCAACTGGTCCTCCAGCAGCGCCAGGCTCTTGGGCACCCGCACCAGCAGGACGTCGATCCGCCCCGGCGGGGGATCCTGCGTGGTGAGCAGTCGGACCGCGCCCGGCTCGACGCCGTTGCGCGCCAGGTTGGCCCTGGTCGCCTCCTGACCGAGCCAGGAGTCGGTGATCTGCGTCGGCCCGTGCGCCGCGAGCGCCGTCACAAGGGCGCCCCAGCGGTCCCCGACGACCACGACCGTGCCGGACAGCGCGACCCGCTGCCGGGCGAGGTGCCGCAGGAGGTACTCGTCGGATGCGTCCCAGGCACGCAGCCTCTCGCGCGGGTCCTCGGGAAAGCGGGCCAGAACAGGCGCGCCCCACTCAGTCGTCATACGGTCGTTCATCGTGCGTCCAGGCTAGCCGAGCAGCAGCTCAGACCGTGTCGGCCAGGACGGCGCGGGGGGACGCCGCGCTGTTTCCCGGCCGGCCCGGGAGGCGGGGCGACCGGCGTGCCCGGGGAGCGGGGGTGGCCCACTGCGCCGCTCGACGCCCGTACGGGGGCGGTCCGGTGCGATCTTCCGGTGCCGGTGGGCGGTCCCGGCCCTCCCTCCTGGCGGAACGCCCCTTGTGCACGCCGGCACGCCACCGCGGGAGTTGGGGCCGACAGGGTGACCGGACATCACGCCCGGGGGCGGCCACCGGTGGACCGCCGGGACGGCCGATCATGACAGACTCGCCCTCATGAGCGGGAAGGCGGACCCCCGGCCGGCGGGGGAAGGGACCACCTCGAGGACGCGGCTGGACCGGGGGCGGGGAGCGCTCGGCCCCGCGCTGGAGCTCGTGCACACCGGACGCGCTCCCACGCGCGCCGTGCTCACCGCCGAACTCGGCGTCACCCGGGCCACGGCCGGCGCGGTCGCCGCCGAACTGGAGGCCCTCGGGCTGATCCGGGTGGACGCCCGGCCGGGTGCGGCGGGCGGTTCGCAGGGGCGCCCCTCGCACCGGCTCTCGGTCGCCGAGGACGGGCCCGTGGCACTCGCCGCGCAGGTGCACGCCGACGGCTTCCGGGCGGCCCTGGTCGGGCTGGGCGGCCGTATCGTCGCCACCGCGCCCGGCTGCGAGGTCGTGGACGCCGATCCCGCGAAGGTGCTCGGCTCCGTCGTCGCGGCCGGGGCCGAACTGCTGCGGGAGACCGGGCGGCGGTGCGTGGGCGCGGGGCTGGCCGTGCCGTCCGCGGTCGCCGAGCCGGAGGGCCTGGCGCTGAACCCGCTGCACCTGGCCTGGCCCGTCGGCGCACCGGTACGGGAGATCTTCGCCGAGCAGGTGCGCGCGGCCGGCATCGAGGGGCCCGCCTTCGCGGCCAACGACGTCAACCTCGCCGCCCTCGCCGAGCACCGGCACGGCGCCGGGCGCGGCGCGCGCGACCTGCTGTGCGTGGCCACCGGCCACCGGGGTGTCGGCGGCGCGCTGGTGCTCGACGGCCGTCTGCACTCGGGCAGTTCGGGTCTGGCCCTGGAGGTCGGTCACCTCACCGTCAACCCCGAGGGCCGCCCCTGCCACTGCGGCGGCCGGGGCTGCCTGGACGTGGAGGCGGACCCGCTGGCCCTGCTCACGGCGTCCGGACGCGCGCCCGGCCCCGAGATGTCCCTGCTGAAGCAGGCCGAGCACCTGGTGCGAGAGCACTACGACGACCCGGCCGTGCGCACCGCCACCGAGGCCCTGATCGACCGCCTCGGCCTCGGGCTCGCCGGACTGGTGAACATCCTCAACCCCGACCGGATCATCCTCGGCGGCCTGCACCGCACCCTCCTCGAGGCCGACCCGGACCGCCTGCGCGCCGTCGTCGCCGACCGCAGTCTGTGGGGCCGCAGTGGCGGGGTCCCCATCCTCGCCTGCACTCTGGACCACAACAGCCTGGTCGGCGCCGCGGAACTGGCCTGGCAGCCGGTCCTGGACGACCCCCTCGGGGCACTGGTCTGACCGATCCCGCTCTCCTCGTCCCCCCGACCGCAGAAAGCCGAGGTCATGACCGACGAGCTCACCGTGAGCGTCCTGGGCACCGGCATCATGGGCGCGGCGATGGCCCGCAGCCTCGCCCGCGCCGGCCACACCGTCCGCGCCTGGAACCGGACCCGCGCCAAGGCGGACCCGCTCGCCGCCGACGGTGTGCACGTCGCCGGCTCGCCGGCCGAGGCGGTCGAGTCCGCCGACGCGGTCCTGACCATGCTGTACGACGGCCCCGCCACCCTGGAGACCATGCGCCGGGCGGCCCCCGCACTGCGACCCGGCACCGCCTGGGTCCAGTCGACGACCGCCGGGATCGAGGGCGTCGCCGAGCTGGCCGTCTTCGCCCGCGAGCACGGCCTGCTCTTCTACGACGCCCCGGTCCTCGGCACCCGTCAGCCCGCGGAGGCGGGACAGCTCACCGTCCTCGCGGCCGGCCCGGCCGAGGGCAGGGACAGGGTGGTGCCCGTGTTCGACGCCGTCGGTGCCCGCACGGTGTGGGCCGGGGACGACGGCGCGCAGGCCGGTGCCACCCGGCTGAAGCTGGTGGCCAACAGCTGGGTGCTCGCCGCCACCGCCGCCACCGGTGAGGCCCTCGCCCTGGCCAGGGCGCTGGACGTCGAACCCTCCGGCTTCTTCGACCTCATCGCGGGCGGCCCCCTCGACATGGGCTACCTGCACGCCAAGGCAGCCCTGATCCTGGACGGCCGGCTGTCCCCGGCCCAGTTCGCCGTGACCACCGCCGCGAAGGACGCCCGCCTGATCGTGCGGGCGGGGGAGCAGCACGGCGTACGTCTCGACGTGGCCGCCGCGACCGCGGCCCGGCTCGAACGCGCCGCCGGGCAGGGGCACGGTGAGGAGGACATGGCCGCTGCCTACTACGCCAGTTTCGAGGAGCACCCCGACGCCTGAACACCCGCACAGAGCCCCCCGGGGGGAAGGGCGTCCCCCGAAGACGATCCGAGGAGTCCGCAGTGTCCAAGCCCCCGCTGCCCCACGAGGCCGACGCCCTGCTGCGCCGCCCCAACCCGTGCGTCATGGCCACCGTCCGCTCCGACGGCGCACCCGTCTCCACGCCCACCTGGTACCTGTGGGAGGACGGCCGCGTGCTGATCAGCCTGGACGAGGGCCGGGTACGGCTGAAGCACCTGCGCCGTGACCCCCGCGTCACCCTGACCGTGCTGGCCGACGGCGACTGGTACACCCACGTCACGCTCGTCGGCCGGGTCGTCGAGATGCACGACGACGAGGGCCTGGCCGACATCGACCGCCTCTCCCGCCACTACGGGGGCAGACCCTACCCGCGGCGGGACCGGGCCCGGGTCAGCGCCTGGATCGAGGTCGACCGCTGGCACGGCTGGGGCGCGATGAAGGACAACGACCAGTCGTAGGCCTGGCGATTCGTCAGGATCTGCGCGGGCCGGGGGGCGCCGCCCCGGCCCGCAGGGAACGCCGAGGGGAGGGCCAGGCCCCGCACGGCCCGCGGCGCAGCGCGGACCGCACTCACCACTGGCGCCCCCGGGGCAGCCGGTCCCGTCCCGGCGCCGACAGGCGCAGCACCCGGAAGGCGTCGCCGTCCGCCCCCGGCGCCGGGTGTGCCCAGAGCGAGAAGTGCACCAGCTCCCAACGGTCGGTGTCCACGCCGACGGCGGCCAGCACCGCCCCGTCCGCGGCGGCCAGCCGCCCGCACTCGCGGACCGCCTCCTCGGCCACCGCGCCCAGCCGCGCACCCTGTGGCACCGGCTGCCGCCGGCGTACGGCCACCGCCGCGGGGGCGTCGGCGGCGCTCCCGTCCTCGTGGGCGAGACCCGTCCACCGGCGTGCCCGCGGTCGGCCGAAGTCGTCGCTGAGACCCTGGAAACCGCCGCCCCACAGGAAGGAGTTCATGCCCTCCACGGTGTTCCACAGGTAGAACGGCGCGTACTGGTTGACCGGCGCCCCGTCCACTCCGCGCTCACGCACCAGGTACGCCTTGATGCCGAGGCCCTCCCACGCGTCGAGCAGGTGCCCCTTCCGGGCGACACGGTCCCGGACGATGCCCATGTCGTAGTCGGCGGGCAGCGTGAGCTCGTACTGCATGACGTGCAACGTCGGCCTCCCGGGGCGGAGTCGAGAAGGACGGAGAGAAGGAGCGAGGGCGACGGTGACTACCGCTCGGGCGGTGCGAGCAGGGCGAGCAGACCCCGCACCGCCGACTCGAAGAGTGCGGGGGAGTCCGAGGCGCGGGCCAGGACGTAGCCACCCTGGACGGTCGCCACGACGGTTGTCGCGATCTCCTCACCGTCCAGGCCGGGCGCGAACCGCCCCTGCCGCACGCCCTCCTCGACGATCCCGGCGATCCGCCCGCGCAGCCAGTCCAGCGTCTCGTCCACCGGGGCGCGCAGTTCCTCGCTGGCGACGACGTCCGGGTCCATGGTGAGCCGCCCGACCGGGCAGCCGCGCAGCACGTCGCGCTCGCGCAGCAGATAGGCCTCGATGCGCTCGTACGGCGTGCCCGGGCCGTCCAGGACCGCCCCGGCGGAGATCCGCATCTGCTGTGCGGTCCGCCGGATCGCGGCCAGGGCCAGGTCGGGCTTCCCCTTGAAGTGGTGGTACATGCTGCCCTGTCCGGCACCGGCGCGCTCCAGGATCGCCCTGGGGCTGGTGCCCACGTAGCCGCGCTCCCACAGCAGCTCGCGGGTGGACTCGATCAACCGCTCCGAGGTGCTCATGCGGCTACTGTACATACTAGTAGTTACACGCGTCGAGGTATCGGCGACCCCGTTCGGGTGCGGGGGCCGTCCGCCTCCGCGCACTACCCGGGGGGTACACGTACTGCCGTCGGCCGTACGACGACCGGGAAGCCCACCGCGGGACGACCTTCGGTCCGACGCACGAGGAAGAGCGCACACGCATCCGAGGCGTGAACGACACGCCGACCCTGGCCCACTTCCGCGACGGCGGGCCCGGCCCGCCGTGGAGGACGGCTCGCCCCTCCCGGTCCTCGGCCACCGCTTCGCCTTTGGCGAGAGCGACGAGGACGAGCACCGGTGGTGGCTGCCCGTCCTGGAGGATCAGTTCGGCCGCACCGGCAGGAGCGGTGCGGCCCGACCGCCTCCGCCGCGCGTAGGGCGGCGAACGGCGGGAGTTCGGCGGCGCCCCGCAGGCGAAGGAGCCGTTCGATCGGGTCACCGCCCGGTCAGCCGGCAACGGCGGACCGGGCGGGAGCGGTTTCGGGCCGGTGGCCCTCGGCGGTGTGCTCGACGAGTGCGACCTCGGCGAACCGGTGGGCCGGGTGTTCCGCCGTGGTGAGCCGCGGAGGCCGGTCCGGGACGGCGGGGGCCCTCGAGGGGGGCGCCGGCAGGGTGAACCACACGACCTTGCCGGACTCGCCGTCCGGCAGGACGCCCCAGCTCTCGCTCATCGCGGCGACCATCGCCAGGCCGCGCCCGCAGGTCGCGAGCGGTGCGATGTCGCCGACGTCCTCCACGACCGGCAGCCGCGGGTCGTGGTCGCGCACCGAGACCTTGAGCCGGTCGAGCAGCAGCTCTATCTCCACGGTGCACGTCTTGTCGGGTCTCGCATGCCGGTGGACGTTGGACAACAGCTCCGTCACACCGAGCGAGGCCCGGTCGATCAGTGAATCCATGTGCCAGTAGCGCAACTGCGCAGATACGATTCTGCGGACCTGGCCGATCCGCGACGGCAGGGCTTGGAGCTCCACTGTGCAGTGCCTGCTCGGGTGACTGATCACGGCTGCGACTCCCCGACGTGAGGTCCCGAAGGACGTCCGGAGGAACACGGAGTACGGATCCAGCAGGGCGCCTGCGTGACGCTGCCGCCTGCTGTCATGGCCGGCGGGCTGGTTCGCAGCGTTATCGCCGGTAAACCCAGAGTGACGTGAGAACAGCGTGGCGCAGGGGGTGGGGCGGCGCAACTCGCGGACATCTCAGCCGCCGCGCCCCGACGCGCGACGGACGGCCTCGATGAAACGCCGGGCCGCCGGCGGCCCCGGCTCGCCCGGCGCCGGGTCGTGCTCACCGAGGGTCAGCAGGTACCGCTTGCCGTTGAGGTCCGCCAGGGCCCGGTCCTCCGGGGCGAACCAGGGCCGGGAGGCACGCACCGCCTGGACCGGCGCGCTGTCGATCTCACTGCCGTAGCTGGTGAGCAACTCGAGCCTGCCGTCGCTGATCCGGACCTGACCGGCCCGGGTGAGCGACCGCAGACGCTTGCCGATCCGCACGCCCGTGGCCGTGAACTCCGGCTCGGCCATGTCACCCGCCCCCTTGTGCGCGTCGGTGCGCCGGACCGTGCTCGCGGGCCGGCTCGTGTCCAGATCCAGTGTGCCCCGTACGGGGACCCTGCTCCCGCCGGTGCAGTCTGCCCGCACCCGCCCCCGAGCACCAGTACGCGCGCTTCCGTTCCCAGGGGCGCCCGGAGCACTCGCGCCAATGCGCCCCCACGCCTGCGCCCCCCTTCCTCGCCGGCTCGCCCCCAGGGGTGCCTTTGAGCCGCCCAAAGAAGCGTTTATGCAGGTGGGAAGCGGTGCGGATGGTGCTTATGATCGGTGTGTCGGCCGCGCGAGACGCCGTCGGCGCTCAGCGTAAGGAGCCCCGTCGTGAGTACCCCCCACCAGACCCTGACCGGCACCACCCTCGACGTCGACCACAGCGACCCCCGCTACCGCGCCTGGCTCAAAGAGGCCGTCCGCCGGGTCCAGGCCGACGCCAACCGCTCCGCCGACACCCATCTGCTGCGTTTTCCGCTGCCCGAGCGCTGGGGCATCGACCTTTACCTCAAGGATGAGTCGACCCATCCCACCGGCAGCCTCAAGCACCGGCTCGCCCGCTCCCTGTTCCTGTACGCGCTCTGCAATGGCTGGATCCGCCCGGGCCGCCCGGTGATCGAGGCGTCCAGCGGATCGACGGCCGTGTCGGAGGCGTACTTCGCGAAGCTGATCGGCGTGCCCTTCATCGCCGTCATGCCGCGCACGACCAGTGCCGAGAAGTGCCGCCTGATCGAGTTCCACGGCGGGCGGTGCCACTTCGTGGACGACCCCCGCACGATGTACGAGGCCTCCGCGGCCCTCGCGGCGGAGACGAGGGGCCACTACATGGACCAGTTCACCTACGCCGAACGGGCCACGGACTGGCGCGGCAACAACAACATCGCCGAGTCGATCTTCCGCCAGCTGAGGCTGGAGCGGTTCCCGGAGCCCTCCTGGATCGTCGCCACGGCCGGCACCGGCGGGACCTCCGCGACCCTCGCGCGTTACGTGCACTACATGCAGCACGACACCCGCATCTGTGTCGCCGACCCGGAGAACTCGTGCTTCTTCGAGGGATGGACCACCGGCGATCCGGACGTCACCTGCGACTGCGGATCCCGCATCGAGGGCATCGGACGGCCCCGCATGGAGCCCAGCTTCGTGCCCGGCGCCGTCGACCGCATGATGAAGGTGCCCGACGCGGCCAGCGTCGCCGCCGTACGGGCCCTGGAGCGCGCCATCGGGCGCAAGGCGGGCGGTTCGACCGGCACCGGGCTGTGGAGCGCGCTGAAGATCGTCGCGGAGATGGTGGCCGACGGGAACCGGGGCAGCGTCGTCACGCTGCTGTGCGACCCCGGGGACCGCTACCTCGACAAGTACTACTCGGACGCCTGGCTGACCGAGCAGGGCCTGGACATCGCGCCGTACACAGAGGCGATCGAGACGCTGCTGCGCACCGGCGTCTGGCCCGAATGACCGCTACCCCGCGAGCCGCCGGTCCAGTGCGGTCACCGCGTCGCGCAACGTCCGGCCGAGCACCGGCCGGGCGCAGCGCAGCGCGAGCCGGAACGGTGCCGTGCCGTCGGCGGCGAAGGTCCACCGCACCCGCGTCCCCGTGCCGGCCGGTGTCAGCCGCCACTCCTCCGCCAGGGCACGAGCGCCGGGCGCGTTGGTGACGTCGACGCGATAGGCGTACACCTCCGGCGCCTCGGCCGCGAGGACCGTCTCCAGGAAGCGGGTGCCGCCACGCAGCCGGATCTCCCGCCCCGTGCCGCCGTCGACGGGCCGGGCCAGCGTCACCGGACCGAACCACTCCGTCCAGCCGGGCACGTCCTCGGCCAGCGCACGGAACACCGGCTCCGGCGCGGCGGAGGCCACCCGCTCGAAGGCCAGGCGGACGGGCGCGGTCTCGACGAACCCGCGTCCCACGGGGCGAAGACGGTGGGCCATGGGCAACCTCCTCGACGACAACGGACGACGGGCCGCCCGGCGGGCGGCCCGTCAGACGTCAGCGGGATCCTCGGCGACCGTGTGTTCCCCGGCCTGTTCCGGTTCGCCCGCCACCACCAGGCGCCGCAGATGCTCGGAGATCTCCGCCCGCGCCTCGGTGGGCAGCCCCGAGTCCGTCACCAGGGTGTCCACCTGGTCCAGTCGGGCGAAAGAACTCAGCCCCACCGTGCCCCACTTGGTGTGGTCGGCGACCACGACCACCCGTCGCGCCGACTGCACGAGGCGCCGGTTGGTCTCGGCCTCCGCGAGGTTCGGCGTCGACAATCCCGCCTCCACCGATATGCCGTGCACCCCGAGGAACAGCAGGTCGAAGTGGAGCGCCGCGATCGCCTGGTCGGCCACCGGCCCCACCAGCGAGTCGGACGGGGTGCGCACACCACCGGTCAGCACGACCGTGGCCGCCCCCTGCCGCGGGCCCGAGGTGCGCTGCGCCGCGTGGAAGACGTCGGCCACCCGCACCGAGTTGGTGACCACCGTGAGGTCGGGAACGTCGAGCAACCGGTGGGCCAGGGCGTACGTCGTCGTACCGCCCGAGAGCGCGATTGCCGCGCCGGGGGCGACCAGCTCGGCCGCCGCCCGCGCGATGTCCTCCTTGGCGCTCAGCTCCAGACCGGACTTGGCTTCAAAACCGGGTTCGTGGGTGCTCGCCTCGACCACCGGAACAGCGCCGCCGTGCACCTTCTCCAACACGCCCTGCCGGGCCAGCGCGTCGAGGTCGCGGCGGACGGTCATGTCCGACACGCCGAGTTTGCGGGTCAGCTCGTTGACCCGCACTCCGCCCCGGCGCCGGACCTCGTCGAGGATCAGGGTGCGCCGCTGCTCCGCGAGCAGGTTCTGATTCTCGCTCACGTACGCTCCGGTCCTTTCGCCTCAAAGCCGCCCCGACCCGCTTCGCGCACTCACCCCGACAAGCGTGTTCTCCCCGTCCGCGGTGCGTCGCGCCCCATCCTCGCATGCCCGGGCGGGCACGGCGCCACCGGTGGACTCGTCGCGCACATGCCATCGTTGTCCCGTAAGGTGCCGCGAGCCAGACGGATCGGGGACATTTTCGCGACGAGAGGTGTGGGCCGCCCCGGGAGGGGACATCCTGCCCGCACGGACCGGGCCGGCGGCATGTCACGGGGGAAGTGCGAAACGATGAAACGTGCGCAGGGACGCAGACGGACCGGCGCGGCGGACGCCCGCGCGACGCGGCCCGGCGAAGCCGGGACCGCCCTCGAACTGCTGGTCCACGGGGTGGGCGGCACCAGCCCCGAGGCCATGCTCAACGACCCGCGCACGGTCCGCGTCACCGGCGACGACACCGCCGCCGTCTTCCGCCGCGCCGACGACGAGAACGCCGAGCACCGCCCGCCCGGCGCCGCCGGGGGCACCGGCCGCCGTGAGGGGCCGATCCCCGAGGCCTACGTCTGGTGCAACCTCACCTCCGGGAACGGCACCCGCGCCCTGTGGCTCTTACTGCTGCCCTTCATGGTGGTCAACCTCGCGCACTGGATGCGCCCCACGGCCCGAGGCCGGCGCCGCACCGTCCGCCTGTACGGACTGCTGGTGCGGCTCGCCGGACTCAGCCTGACGGTGCTGCTCGTCGCCGCCGCCTGCGAGGTCGCCCTCGACCTGACGGCCTGGCAGTGCGCGGGCACCCCGGCGTGCGCCGAACGCCACTCCTGGCTCGGCTTCCTGTCGCCCACCGCCTCCGGCGGCGGCTGGTGGAGCCTCCCCGGCCGGCGCCTCGCCCTCGCCGCGCTGGTGCCCACCGCACTGACCGGCCTGCTGTGGTACCTCTCCCTGCGCACCTGGAGCGCCTACGAGTCCCAGCAGCCGATCTCCCGCGACCCCGAGCCGCAGGACGGCACCGGCCACGCCGCGCTCGGCCGCCCCGGCTTCTGGTACGGCCGGCGCCTGGTCGCCCGGCTGCGCGCCGCGCACACCGCCGCCGGACTGCTGACGGTCGCCGCCGCCGTCGGCAGCGCCGCGGCCCGGCACGACCGCGAGCCCGGCGGCCCGGCCGCCCTGAACCTCCTCGGCGTGCTCCTCGAGGCGGCCCTCGCCGCCGGCGCGGCCGCCGTGGTCTGGGTGGTCTGCCGCCGGGGCCGCAGCGAACGCCGCCCGGACCACCGCCTCGACGACCGCCTGGTGCGCGGGCTCCCGCTCGCCGCGCTCCTCCTGCTCGCCCTCACCCTCCTGTACGCCGGATGGGAACGCCCCGGGTGGCAGTCCGCGGGCCGGCTGCCGGGCGACACGACCTTCGGGGCCCTGGCCCTGGTCCAAGGAATGATCGTCGTCGTCCTCGCCGGGGTGGCCCGCACCCTGCACCGCACCCGCCCCGACCCGCGGGCCGCCATGCGTGGCCTGGCCGGACCGGCGGTCGCCATGCTGGCGTGCGCCCTCGGCGGCGTCATGTCCGGCGGCGTCTCCCAGCGGGTCTCCGACTGGCTGGACGGCACCGGGAGCTCGATCCCCGGCCCGCCGGTGCTGCTCACCTGGCAGGCGTCCGTGATTCCGCCGCTGCTTCTGCTTCTGCTGGTGCTCTGCGGCTGGCTCGGCCGGCGTGCCTGGCAGCTCGCCCGCGCCGAACGCTCCGCCGTGGAGAGCGAGTACCCGGGCGAGACCGGCGACCCCGGACGCACCCGCCGCATCGCCTCCGCCCGTGCCATGGCCGCCCTCACCGACCGCGGCCCCCGCATCGTCGCCCTCACCTCCGCCGCCACCCTGCTGCTCGGCGGGGGCGCGCTGCTCGGCGCCCTCGCCACCGACCGGACGCCCGGCGAGGCGGCGCGCGGTTCCCACGCCGTCGTCCACGGCGCCGCCGAGACCGCGCAGGCGCTGGGCTCCTGGCTGATCGGGCTCGGCTTCATACTCTTCGTCACCTGGGGCCGGCGCGCCTACAAGGACGCCTCCGCGCGACGCACCATCGGCATCCTGTGGGACGTCGGCACCTTCTGGCCGCGCGCCGCCCACCCCTTCGCACCGCCCTGCTACGCCGAGCGCGCGGTGCCCGACCTCACCTGGCGGATCGCCACCTGGACGCGTGCCACCGGCGGTCGGCTGGTGCTCTCCGGACACTCCCAGGGCAGCGTGCTCGCCGCCGCGGCGGCCTGGCAGCTCCCGCCGTCCACCCGCAGGCGCGTCGCCCTGCTCACCTACGGCTCCCCACTGGAACGGCTCTACGGCCGCTGGTTCCCGGCCCACTTCGGACCGGCCTCGCTCGCCGGGCTGCACCAGGAGGTCGACTGCTGGCGCAACCTGTACCGGCTCACCGACCCCATCGGCGGGCCGATGCGGCTGCCCGGCGACTGCGGCCCCGCGGTGGACCGCCCCGCCCTCAAGGACCCCCTCGCCTACGGGCGCACCGAGGCACACCCGCTGCCCGCCCCGATCCTCGGCCACTCCGGCTACCAGGCGGACCCGGCCTTCGCCGAGGAACGGCGCCGGCTGCTGGCCCGCCTGCGCCCGGAGGTGCCGGCCCCGCGGCACACGGGGGAACCGGACGACGGCGGCCCCGGCCGCGCCGGAGTACCCTCCGCGTGACCGTGACCGTGACCGTGACCGTGACCGTGACCGGGCAAGACGGCCCGTGGCTCAGGGCAACTCGGGCAGGTCCTCGGGGTAGAGCAGGGTCAGGTCGTCCTTGTCCGGCTCCTCCAGCTGGGCGACACGGCTCGCGTGCCGCTCGACCATCGCCTCGAAGGTCTGCCGTGCGGTGCGCCCGTTGCCGAACGCGGGCCCCTTGGGCATCTCGTCGAAGTACTTCAGCAGCGCCTCGCAGGCACCCGGGGCGAGCCGGTACTCGTGCTCCTCGGCCTGCTGCTCCACGATCCTCAGCAGCTCCTCGGGACCGTAGTCGCCGAACGTGATCGTCCGTGAGAAACGGGAGGCCACGCCGGGGTTGACCGAAAGGAACCGTTCCATCTCCGCGGTGTAGCCCGCCACGATCACCACCACGGCGTCACGGTGGTCCTCCATGAGCTTCACCAGCGTGTCGATGGCCTCCTTGCCGAAGTCGCGCCCCGCGTCCTCGGGGGAGAGGGCGTACGCCTCGTCGATGAACAGCACACCGCCGCGCGCCTTCTCGAACGCCTCCTGGGTGCGGATCGCCGTCGAGCCGATGTGCTCGCCGACCAGGTCGACCCGGGAGACCTCGACCAGGTGTCCCTTCTCCAGCACGCCGAGCGAGGCGAGGATCTCGCCGTAGAGCCGGGCGACCGTGGTCTTGCCGGTGCCGGGGGAGCCGGTGAACACCAGGTGCCGCTTGACGGACGCCGCCTTCAGGCCGGCCTGCTGACGCCGCCGGCCCACCTCGATCATGTCGGTGAGCGCCCGCACCTCGCGCTTGACGCTCTCCAGGCCGACGAGGGCGTCCAGTTCGCCGAGAACCGCCTTGGACGCCCGGACCTCCTGCTGCGGCTGTGCGGCCGGGGCGGCCGGTGCCTGCTCCGCGCGCTGCCCGGGGACCGCGCCCAGCAGACCGGGGGAGTGGCCCACCCTCTGCACGGCCGTCTCCGGCGCCGCGGGCGTGGCGGGCGGCCTCAGGCTGCCGCTCTCGTCGCTGGAACAGTCCTCGACCACGGGACCCGACGCCGACCCCGCGTCGCCGCCCTCGGCGAACTCGTAACCACCCCGCGCGCAGCGCTCGGTACGGCACTTCCTGAGCGTCGTCCGGCTGCCGTCGATCACGTGGAAGCCGTAGCCGCCGCTGCCGGTGACCCGGCAGTCGAGGAAGGTGCCGCGGCCACCGGCCGAGACGTAGACCCCGGCCTCCGCGGGAGAGCCGATCGTGCACCGCTCCACCGTCGGGTCGGCGCCCTTGGTGACGATCACGCCGGTCTGGGTGCCTTCCACGGTGCAGTTGTTGAGGGTGCCGCCGCTGCCGTGGTCGCGGAACCAGGCGCCCGTGGCCGCCTCCCGGATGCGGCAGTCGTCCAGCTGCGCGGTGGCGCCGTCGCTCACCGACACGGCGGTGTTGCGCACCTGCGTCAGATCGCTGTCGACGACGTCCGCGCGCGATCCCCGGTCGAGCACGAACAGGGCGTCCGGCACGTCGTGCACCCGGCAGGAGTCCAGTACGGCGGTGGCGCCGTCGCTCACCCACACCGCCGGATAGTCACCGGTGCTGTCGAAGACCTCGCACTGGTTGGCGTCCACGCGGGTGCCCGGGTCCCACACCGACAGCCCGTTGCGGCCGAACTGCCGGACGGTCGTGCGGGTCATCGTGAGCACGGAGCGCGAGCGCAGATCGACCGCGTTCTCCGGGATGTCGTGGATACGGCAGTCGGCCAGCGTCAGCACCGCGTCGGTGTCCAGAGTGACCCCGTCGGCGGTGGTGCGGTGCACTTCGCAGTCGGTGAGGTGCGCGGTGGCCCGGGCGGTCACCTGGACCCCGCTGCCCCGTACCTCGAAGACTTCGCAACCCACCGCCTCCAGGCCGGAGTTCTCGCCGGTGGCCGTCAGGCCCGACCCCGAGGCGTGGTGCACGCGGCAGCGCTCCAGACGCGGGTGGGCACCACCGCGCACGGCGACGCCCGCCTGGCCCGCGGCGACGACCTCGCACTCCTCGAACACCCCGCCGCCGCCGTCGAGTACGGCGATGCCGATGCCCGCGGGATTGTCGACCGTGCAGCGGCGCACCGTCGGCCGGGCGCTGCCGCGCACTTCGATGCCGGCCGCGGACCGGGTGACCACCCGGACGTCCCGCAGCTCCGGGGTGCCGTCCTCGACCAGCACGGCAGGCGCGGCCGCGTCCTGACCCTCCACGTACAGGTCGTGGACCACCGCCGAGGCGCGCACGGTCAGCGGCACCCCGTCCACGGGCGCGATGCGCACCGCGCCGGGCGAGCCCTCCGGCCCGCGCAGGGTCACGGCCCGTTGCACGACGAGGTTCTCGCGGTAGGTTCCGGGGGCGACGGTGAGGACGTCGCCGTCGGCCGCGGCCTCCAGGGCGGCGGCGAGCGATGCGTACTCACCCGTGCGGCGCCGCCACCGCGATGTGCCGGTGTGCGTCACCTGGACCGTGCCCTGTGCCATGGCGTAGCTGTGCCCCCACCTCGTCGTACGCGGGTTGTTGCCCGATTGGTTCGGCCGGACCACCGTAGCGTGCGCGCGGGCGGTGGGTTGACCAGAGCCGCAAGGCCGTCAGCCGCCGGCGCCGGTCCTGCCCCATTCCGGGCCCGCCCGGTCCCACGCCCGCTCCCAACGGGCGTACCGGCGTGAGACGATGCGCCGGACGACCACCCGTCGTCCGGCCTCCACCAGGCCGGCGGCCACCAGGGCCGCCCCGAATCCGGCGAGCACGGCGTGGGTGGTCGCCGTCGCGGTGTCGAGCGGCTGGGCCACCGGCCGCCCGTGCCCGTCGGTCCGTGTCCGGAAGCGGTCGCCCGGGCGGGCCGTCCGGGCGGGCCAGGACCGGTCCGCCGTGCTCGGTGCCGTCCGGTGCGGTCCAGCGGGCGAGGACCCGGCCGTACGGATCCGCTCCGGAGGCGCCCTCCGGGTCGGCCTCGAGCGGGGGCGGCGGCAGCTCGCGCACCACCGCGGCCTGCACCGGACGGCGGGACCGGTACTGCTCACGGACGGAGCGCTGGAGGGCGTCCTGGACGGTGCCCCCGACGAGGCGGCCGATCACCGGAGCCGCGACGAGGACGCACGGCAGCGCCGCGAGCGCCGGCCAGGCCTCGGCCAGGTCGGTTCCGCGGCACAGCGGGTTGCGCCGCCGGCGCCACAGTCCGCCGATCGTCCGCACCGCCCCCACCCCCTCCCCGCTCCACGGCTGTCCCCGGCCGGGCGGGCCGCCCCGGACCCGCCGCAGGGTGAGTTCCTCACCGCGCGTGGGCCTGCCATGCGTGTCCCACGGAATGGCCAACGCGCAGGGCGGCGAGGCGGTTCCCGGCTTCGGCGGGCTTCCGGCGGTTCGGCGCGCGGGTTCAGGCCGGCCGGAGCCGCCCCGGATTCCGGTGGGTGGCGCGCCGCCGCGCCTCCGGCTCCCGGCGGTCCGCCGTCCGGCGCGTCAGGTGCGGACCGTGACCGGGTCGCCCACGCGGACGGTGCCGGTGGACAGGGGCACCAGGTTCTGGCCGAAGACGAGCCGGTCCTCGACCCGCCGGTGCGCGGCCAGCGTGTGCAGGGGCTCCTTGCCGCGCCGGGCGGTGCCCTGGTCGGTGGTGGTCACCACGCACCGGCCGCACGGCTTGGCGACGCGGAAGGCGACCTCGCCGACGGTGACGCGGGTCCACCCGTCCTCCTCCCAGGGGACGGTGCCCTCGACGACCAGGTTCGGCCGGAAACGGCTCATCGGCAGCGGCCCCTCTGCCGCATGACCGCCCTGCGCGATCAGGGAGTTGAGGTGGTCCAGGGACGCGGTCGTGGTGAGCAGCAGCGGGTATCCGTCGGCGAAGGTGACGCTCTCGCCGGGCAGGGCGTACTCCGGATCGACCGCACGGCGGGTGGCCGGGTCGTCCATGTGCACGAGGCGGGCGCCGATGCCGAGGTAGGTGCTGCACCAGGCGTGCGCGGCAGCGTCCTCGGCCGGGACCACCTCGACCTTGTCGTCGAAGAGCTGCGCCGTGAGCGTGGTGCCGGCCGGCCGGGGAACGGGCACCGTCAGCGGGTCCATGCCGGGTGCGGACAGCCGGACGCCGCCGCCGGGCAGGAGCTCGGCGGCGGCGAGCGCGAGGCGCGGCTGCCGGCGCTGGGTGACGACCTTTCCCCCGTCGTCGATCAGCATCCAGCGCCGGTCTCCGGCCGGCCCCCAGGGCTCCACGACGACCTCCCGGAGCGGAAGGCTCCGGAAGGCCTTGACCGGATGAACGTGAATCGAGTGCAGGCGCGCTTTCCCCATGCGGCCATCGTGCCAGTCGGCGCCGACGGCCGCCCGGATCCGGCTCAGTACCCGCGGTACTGCTGGTTGTTGTACGGGTCGTGGTAGGGAGCCGGGACGGGCCGCGGCGCCGCGGGGCGCATCGCCTCGTACCCCGCGCCGGGAGCGGCCGGACGCGGCGGCTGCGGCTGGGGTCCGGGGTAACCGCGCGGTGCGCCGGCCTGCTGCGGGATGTAGGGCGCGTGGGCCTGCTGGAACGGGGCGGGCTGCGGCGCCTGCGGATAGCCGTACGCGGGCTGGGACGGGGCCGCCGGGAGGGCGGGCAACGCCGAGGGGAGTGCGGGCAGATGACTGGCCGGCACGTCGTACGCGGCGGGGACCCGGATCGGGGCGATCTGCGGGGTGCCCCGCTCGGCCACGAGCGAGTCGTAGATCGGGGTGTCCGGGAAGGAGGCGGAGTAGTAGCCGCCACCATAAGTGGAGCGGGGGGAGGTCATGGCACATAAGTTAAGCCCACGATGTGCTGGTTGGGGAGACCGATAAGAGGGTTGTTTTCCGTGTCCGCAGGGGCCGGGGATCACCAATGTGAGCGAAACCATGGAAAACGGGCGTACCGCCGGGCGGATTTCGCGCAAAGACCGAGTTCCGGAGGGGTTACCGGCGGTTGACCACCGATCTCGGCGTCCTCCTCGGCACACCGCCCCGTGGGCGTTCGCGCCCGCGGGCAATAGGTTGTGCGGACGACAACCCGATGGCTGCCGGGCGCGACCTGGCGCGGTGACCCGTTTATGGGGGCGGACATGTCAATGCCGAAAGGATCGAACACACCGGTGCCGGCCACGGCACTCAGGGTGGAACTGGGCTGGCGTTCCGGATCCGGCGTCCCCGACGCGGACGCCTCGGCCCTGTTGCTGGTCGGCGGCAAGGTGCGCTCCGACGGCGACTTCGTCTTCTACAACCAGCCCGTCCACTCCTCCGGCGCCGTCCGGCACCAGGGCAAGCGGGACGCCGGAGGCCGGGTCACCGACACCCTCCTCGTCGACCTCGCACGCGTGGAGCCCGCCATCGAGACGGTGATCCTCGCGGCCTCCTGCGACGGCGGCAGCTTCGGGCAGGTCCCCGACCTCTACATCGAGGTCAAGGAGGCAAACGGCACGGTGGCCGCCCGCTTCGACAGCACCGGCGCGACCACCGAGACGGCGTTCGTGCTCGGCGAGTTCTACCGCCGCCAGGGCGCGTGGAAGTTCCGCGCCGTAGGCCAGGGCTACAGCAGCGGCCTCGAGGGCCTGGCCACCGACTACGGCATCACGGTGGACGAGCCGCAGCACGCGGCCCCTGCCGCCGCCCCCGCGGTGAACGCGCCCCCGCCCCCGGCACCCCCGGTCACCGTGCGGCCGCCCGCGCCGCAGCCGCCCGCCGCACCCGCGCCGGTCCGGCTGACGAAGGTGACGCTCACCAAGGCCGCCCCCACGGTCTCGCTGACCAAACAGGGCGGAACCTCGGGCACCCTGCACGTGAACCTCAACTGGCAGGTGCGCAAACAGTTCTCCGGGTGGGCCGGCAAGCTGGGCCGCCCGGTCGCCATGCACTCCGACCTCGACCTCGACCTCTGCGCGCTGTACGAGCTCACCGACGGGAGCAAGGGAGTCGTCCAGGCCCTCGGCAACGCCTTCGGGGCGCTGCACCGGCCACCGTTCATCCACCTGGACGGCGACGACCGCACCGGGGCGGTCGCGACCGGCGAGAACCTCACCGTCAACCTCGACCACAAACACCTGTTCCGGCGCATCCTCGTCTTCGTCACCATCTACGAGGGCGCCCGCTCCTTCGCCGACCTGCACGCCACGGTCACCCTCCAGCCGCAGCACGGCGCCGCGATCGACTTCTCCCTCGACGAGTGCACCGTCCCCTCGACGGTCTGCGCGCTGGCCCTGATCACCAACTCCGGCGGCGGCGACCTCGTCGTCCAGCGCGAGGCCCGCTACCTGGTGCCCGAGCGGGGCATCAGCCCGCAGCGCACCGTCGACCACGCCTACGGGTGGGGCATGAACTGGACACCGGGCCGCAAGTGACCCCCACCGTACGGTGTTCAGCCCTCGTCGGGCACGGCGTCCGGGCGGGTGTACGTGCGGCCCTTCCAGGCCGCACCGCGCCCCCGGTAGTGCTGCACGGCCGAGTCGACGGTCATCAGGAGGTACAGGAACGCGGTGAACGGCAGCAGCGGGGCGAGCCACAGCGGCTGCCGGTAGTACCGGAGCATCGGCACGTACGTGCCCGTCATCACCAGCCACGCCGGGGCACCGAGGGCCACGGCCGCCGCGTCGCCCGTCACCGCACCTGCGGCCACCGCCGACGGCGGCACCAGATACACCAGCGCGAGCCCGGCGACCGTACCGGCCAGCAGGACGGGACTGTGCCGCAGTTGCGCGTAGGCGCTGCGGGACACCATCCGCCACAGGTCGCGCAGACCGGGATACGGGCGCACGCTGTCCACCCGGTCCGCCAGCCCCAGCCAGACGCGCCCGCCGCCCCGCTTGACCGCACGCGCGAGCGCCACGTCGTCGATGACGGCGTGCCGGATGGCGTCCGGGATCCGCGCCCGCTCGGCGGTTTCCGCGCACAGCAGCACACAGCCGCCCGCCGCGGCCGCCGTCCGCGCCCCCTCCCTCGCGATCCGGCGGAACGGATACAGCTGGGCGAAGAAGTAGACGAAGGCCGGGACGACCAGCCGTTCCCACGGGCTCTCCGCCCGCAGCCGCGCCATCTGCGAGACGACGTCGAACCGCCCGCTGCGGGCCGCCGTCACCAGCCGGCGCAGACTGTCCGGGGCGTGCGCGATGTCGGCGTCCGTCAGCAGCAGGTACTCCGGGGCACGCGCACGCGCCAGGGCGATGCCGTGCCGCACCGCCCAGAGCTTGCCGGTCCATCCGGCGGGCGGATCACCGGGCGAGCCGACCGTCAGCGGCAGCCCGCCGTGCCGCCGGGCGAGCTCACGCGCCAGCTCTCCCGTGCCGTCCGTACTGCCGTCGTCGACCAGGAAGACCTCCGCCCGCCCGGGGTAGTCCTGGGCGAGCAGCGACGGCAGAATCGCGGGCAGCACCGCGGCCTCGTCCCGCGCGGGCACCACGACACACACCGACGGCCACCCCCGGGGCCACCGGTCGGGTCCGCGATCCGCCGGGAGCCTGACGTCCGTGCGCCAGAAGAAGCCCTGGCCGAGCAGCAGCCACAGCCAGGCGGCGAGTGATCCGGCGGCAGTCCACACGAGGGCGCTCACGGGCGCAGTCTGCCCCACCCGAGCGGCCGGACGCGGCCCATCGTCTATCGTGGCCGGGTGAAGATCGCGCTCATGGACTCCGGAATCGGTCTGCTCGCGGCCACCGCCGCGGTACGGCGTCTCCGCCCCGACGCCGATCTCGTCCTCTCCCTCGACCCCGACGGGATGCCGTGGGGACCCCGCACCCCCGAGGACCTCACCGAGCGCGCCCTGGCCGTCGCCGAGGCCGCAGCGGCGCACGCGCCCGACGCCCTGATCGTCGGCTGCAACACCGCGTCCGTGCATGCCCTGACCGCCCTGCGGGCCCGCCTGGAGCCGGACCTGCCGGTCGTCGGTACCGTCCCGGCGATCAAGCCGGCCGCGGCCGGCGGCGGACCACTGGCGATCTGGGCCACCCCTGCCACCACCGGCAGCCCCTACCAGCGTGACCTGATCCGCGAGTTCGCCGGCGGCGTCGACGTCACCGAGGTGCCGTGCCGGGGACTCGCCGAGGCCGTGGAGCGCGCCGACGAGACCGCGATCGACACCGCCGTCGCGGCGGCGGCCGAACTCACCCCCCAGGACGTGACGACCGTCGTCCTGGGCTGCACCCACTACGAACTGGTCGCCGAGCGCATCCGGGCCGCCGTCCGGCGCCCCGGCCGCCCGCCCGTCGCCCTGCACGGTTCCGCGGGAGCGGTGGCCGCCCAGGCGCTGCGCCGCATCGGCGAGCAGCCCGCCCCCGACGCACCGGCCGCCGGCACGCTCACGGTGCTCCTGAGCGGACGCGAGGGCGCCCTGCCCACCACCGCGCTCACCTACGCGGAGGGCCGCCTGCTCCAGGGGGTCACCCCCGCCGTCCGTCCGGCCGGCTGAGCGCGGGCCGCAAGCCGCGGCGCCGGCGCGGGCCCCGGTCCGCAGCACGCCCGGCCGGCCCAGTGACGCTCCGCGAGGCGGTCCCCGCGCAGCGGAACCTGAGTAACCTCAAAGCATGAGGGACCACCGCCACGGCGAGCACGCCCCGCATCCCGATGTCTGGACCGGCCGTGCGACCAACCGCGCGCAGTGGCTGCTGGCGCTGGTCGGCGCCGCCTGCATGGCCCTCGGTGTGGCGCTGGCTGTGGACTCGGCGTGGACGGACGGCATCGCGCCCCTGGTCATGGCCGTCGTCGGCTGCATCGCCGCCGGTCTTCTGGTCCTGTTCGGCACCCTCGCCTTCGTCCACGTCGCGCTGCGGGTCGACGAGGACCACCTCGAAGTGCGCTGCGGCCACATGGGTGTGCCGCGCCGCCGGATCCCGCTCTCGCAGGTCGCCCGGGCGGAGTTCGCCCCGCACGTCACCCCGCGTCACTGGGGCGGCTGGGGCTACCGGTGGCGGCCCGAGAAGGGCACGGCCGTCGTCGTACGCCGCGGTGAGGGCGTCGTGCTGCGTCTGTGGGACGGCCACACCTTCACCGTGACCGTGGACGACGCCGAGGCCGCGGTCCAGGTCATCCGCGACCGCCTGCGGCCGAACAGGACGGGCCCGGTCCACTGAACGGGCCGGCCGCACGGTGGAACAGCGCGGGAGCGGTCACCGCGCGCGGGCACGGGGACCGTGGCACCGTCCCGGGGTCACCTTTGGACCGGTCACGGTGGGAGCGGATCCTCACTGCGGGAGCCGCGCCTCACCCCCCTGGTCGGCGGCCCCCCGTGCGGGCGCCGGTGAGCCGCACGCGGGGCCGCCGGAGCGTCGGAGCGTCGGTGGAGCGGCGTGCCGTGGCCGGGTCCCCGACGGGCGCACGCCCACGGACACGGGGGTGAGGCCCCGGCGTCGTTCCCGGCCGCCGGGACCGCGACCGGCCGCACGCCTGAGACGCCCGCACATCGCAACGCCTGGTGTGCCGTGCGGTGAGTCTCGTACGGATGCCGCAGAGACGACGTGCTGTGAACCCGGTGCGACCCCGGCGGAACACGGCCGGCGCGCCACCGCCCCGACCCGGCCGGCTCGCGATCCGCTCAACCGTGCTGTCGCCCGCGACGACGCGCGCCGTAGACTCCCGGGGTGACCGTCACCGCAACCTCCGTCGGCGAGTCGGACCCCGTGCCGCCGCAGGCCGCGCCCGTGGCCCGCGGCGGGCTGCTCGGGCGCCGGGTGCGCCTCGTCCCTGCCGCCGCAGCCGTGCTCTCGGGCCTGCTCCTGTACGTCAGCTTCCCGCCGCGCACCCTGTGGTGGCTGGCCCTGCCGGCCTTCGCCGTCTTCGGATGGGTGCTGAAGGGCCGCGGCTGGAAGGCGGCGCTCGGGCTCGGCTACCTCTTCGGCCTCGGCTTCCTGCTGCCCCTGCTGGTGTGGACCGGCGTGGAGGTCGGCCCCGGGCCGTGGATCGCCCTGGCGGTGATCGAGGCGGTGTTCGTCGCGCTGGTCGGCGCGGGCGTGGCGGCCGTGTCGAGGCTGCCCGGGTGGCCGGTGTGGGCGGCCGCGCTGTGGATCGCCGGCGAGGCGGCACGCGCACGCGTGCCGTTCAACGGCTTTCCGTGGGGGAAGATCGCGTTCGGCCAGGCGGACGGCGTCTTCCTGCCGCTCGCGGCGTTGGGCGGCACCCCGGTGCTCGGCTTCGCCGTCGTGCTCTGCGGCTTCGGACTGTACGAACTCGTCCGTCTGGGCGTGGCGGCCCGGCGCACCGGCGCCGGCGTGCGTCGCGCCGCGGCGGCCGTGGGCGCCCTGAGCGTCGCCGTCCCCCTTGCGGCGGCCGTGGCCGCCCGGCCGCTGGTCAGCGACCGCGCCGAGGACGGCACCGTGACCGTCGCCGTCGTCCAGGGCAACGTGCCCCGGCTCGGCCTCGACTTCAACGCCCAGCGGCGGGCCGTCCTCGACTACCACGCGCGCGAGACACGGCGACTGGCGGCCGAGGTCGCGGCCGGGAAGGCCGACCGGCCCGACATCGTGCTGTGGCCGGAGAACTCCTCCGACATCGACCCCTTCGTCAACGAGGACGCGCGCACCGTCATCGACCGGGCGGCCAAGGCCATCGGCGCTCCCGTCTCGGTCGGCGGTGTGGTCGGCAAGGACGGGAAGCTGTTCAACGAGCAGATCCTGTGGGATCCGGAGAAGGGACCCGTCGACACCTACGACAAGCGGCAGACCCAGCCCTTCGGCGAGTACCTCCCGCTGCGCTCGCTCGTCGGGGCGATCAACGACGACTGGACGTCGATGGTCCGCCAGGACTTCAGCCGGGGGAGCGAGCCCGGCGTTTTCGCCATGAACGGCGCCAGGGTCGCCCTCGTCACCTGCTACGAGGCGGCCTTCGACTGGGCCGTGCGCGACACGGTCACCGACGACGCCCAGCTGATCTCCGTCCCGAGCAACAACGCCACCTTCGGCCGCAGCGAGATGACCTACCAGCAGCTCGCCATGTCCCGTGTCCGCGCCGTCGAGCACAGTCGCACCGTCACCGTCCCGGTGACCAGCGGGGTCAGCGCGATCATCATGCCGGACGGAAGGATCACGCAGAAGACCGGCATGTTCGTGGCCGACTCGCTGGTGCAGAAGGTGCCGCTGCGCTCCTCGCAGACGCCCGCCACCCGGCTCGGCGCCCTCCCGGAGGCGGCCCTGGTGCTGCTGGCCGCGGGCGGACTGGGCTGGGCCGCGGCGACCGGGGTGCGTCGGCGACGCGCCGGTGACCGGTAGCCGTACGCCCGACGCACACACCGCGGCGTGCTGGAGGCGCGGGCCGGGCCGTTAGGGTCGGCGCATGGCTACTCCCGACTTCATCCGCACCCTGCGCGCGTCCGCCGGTCATCAGCTGCTGTGGCTCCCCGGCGTCACCGCCCTGGTCTTCGACGGCGAGGGCCGAGTGCTGCTGAACCGCCGATCCGACACCCGCCGGTGGTCGGTCATCGGCGGCATTCCCGAGCCGGGGGAGCAGCCCGCGGCCTGTGCCGTGCGGGAGGTCGAGGAGGAGACCGCGGTGCGCTGCGAGGTCGAGCGGGTCGTCCTGGTCCAGGCGCTGGACCCGGTCACGTACGGCAACGGTGACATCTGTCAGTACATGGACATCACCTTCCGCTGCCGCGCCGTCGGTGGCGAGGCGCGGGTCAACGACGACGAGTCGCTGGAGGTCGGCTGGTTCGCGGTGGACGCGCTGCCGGAGCTCAACGAGTTCGCGCGCTTCCGGATCAAGCAGGCCACGTCGGACGCACCCACATGGTTCGACCCCATTGGAACTGGCTGAACTGTAGGGCCTCACCACATGGGTCGGAGGGGTCGCGCTGCCTAGGGTCGAACCATGACCGCGCCCCTCGCCCTCCCGGCCCCCCACGCCACCTCGCTCGACCTCGGTGGCCGCACCGCCCTCGTCACCGGCGCCGCCGGCGGCATCGGCCGCGCCTGCGCGCTGCGGCTGGCGGCCGCCGGGGCCGAGGTCAGAGCCCTCGACCGGGACGCCGCCGGCCTCGAGACGCTCGCCGAGGGCGCCCGGGACCTCACGGGCACCGTCCGGCCGCACGTCCTCGACCTCACCGATCTGGACGCCGCCGAGCGGGCCGCCGCCGGCGCGGACGTCCTGGTCAACAACGCCGGGCTGCAACTGGTCCGGCCCATCGAGGAGTTCCCGCCCGACGTCTTCCACACGGTGCTCACCGTCATGCTGGAGGCACCGTTCCGGCTCATCCGCGGCGCCCTGCCCCACATGTACCGCCAGGGCTGGGGCCGCATCGTCAATGTGTCCTCGGTCCATGGACTGCGGGCCTCGGCCTACAAGTCCGCCTATGTGGCCGCCAAACACGGTCTCGAGGGACTGTCCAAGACCGCCGCCCTCGAAGGCGCACCCCACGGTGTCACGTCCAACTGTGTGAACCCTGCCTATGTGCGCACCCCACTGGTCGAGAAGCAGATCGCCGACCAGGCCCGTGCCCACGACATCGGCGAGGACCGCATCCTGGCCGAGGTCCTGCTGAAGGACAGTGCACTGAAGCGGCTCATCGAGCCGGAGGAGGTCGCCGAGGCCGTGGCGTACCTGTGCGGCCCCCAGGCGTCCTTCGTGACCGGTACCTCCCTGGTCCTGGACGGCGGCTGGACCGCCCACTGAGCCACCCGTCACCGGCCCGAGCACGGTGCCCGGCGCACTTTCCACAGGCCTGACGGGGCGGCCGTGCGATGAGGAATCCTGTGAGCATGTCCCGCGACCACGTGCAGTCCGCCGAGCGCTCCGCCCCCGGTGCCGCAGCGCCGGACCGGTCACGCCCAAAGGCCGCCCCCGCCCCTCCCGTCGCCGAGACGCCGTTCCTGGACCTGCTGGCCCGCGGCGCCTCCGCCGAGGCCTACGAGCAGCCCGTGCTGCTCGCCCGTGCCGAGGGACTGCCGACCGGGCGGATCGCCGCGCTCGAGCAGGCCAAGCTGCTCGCCCTGCGCGTGCGCTCGGAACTGGAGGGCCGGCGCCGCCGGGAGGCCGAGCTGTCCGCGCTCTTCGAGACGGCGCACGATCTCGCCGGACTGCGCGACCTCGACGCCGTGCTCCAGGCGATCGTGCAGAGGGCCCGCTCGCTGCTCGGCACCGACGTCGCCTACCTCAGCCTCAACGACCCGGTGCGCGGCGACACCTACATGCGGGTCACCGAGGGCTCCGTCGCCGCCCGCTTCCAGCAACTGCGCCTCGGCATGGGGGAGGGCCTCGGCGGACTGGTCGCCCAGACCGCCCGCCCCTACGTCACGGACGACTACTTCAGGGACGACCGCTTCCAGCACACCCTCTCCATCGACGCGGGCGTGCGGGACGAGGGACTGGTCGCCATCGTCGGCGTCCCCCTGATGCTGGGGCACCACGTCATCGGCGTGCTGTTCGCCGCGGACCGCCGGGCCCGGGTCTTCGAGCGGGAGCAGATCGCGCTGCTCGGCTCCTTCGCCGCCCTCGCCGCGGCCGCCATCGACACCGCCAACCTGCTCGCCGAGACCCGCTCGGCCCTCGCCGGCCTGGAGCGCGCCAACGAGATCATCCGCGACCGCAGCGGGGTCATCGAACGCGCCTCCGACGTCCACGACCGGCTGGCCGAGCTCGTGCTGCGCGGCGGCGGGGTGCACGACGTGGCAGCCGCCGTCTCCGAGGTCCTGGACGGCACGGTCCAGTTCACCGAGGCCGCTGCCGCACCGGCACAGGCCCTGGAGACGTCCCGCGCGGAGGGCCACGCGGTGCGCCACGAGGACGACTGGATCGCCGCCGTCGCCGCCGGCGACGAACTCCTGGGGGCCCTCGTCCTGCGCGGCCACCCGGGTCTCGACCCCGTCGACCAGCGCACCCTGGAACGCGCGGCCATGGTCACCTCTTTGCTGCTGCTGGCCCGCCGCTCGGCCGCCGAGGCGGAACAGCGCGTGCGCGGCGAACTGCTCGACGACCTGCTGGACGCCCGCGACCGCGACCCGCGCCTGCTGAGCGAGCGCGCGGCCCGGCTGCGCGCCGACCTCGACGCCACCCACACCGTGCTCGCCGCCCGCCTGGAGACCGGGACCGCCGACGCCGAGCAGGAGGCCGACGCCCGCAGACGCCTCTGGGCCGCCGCCTCCCACCTCGCGGCGACCCGGCAGGGCCTCGCCGCCGCCCGCGCCGGCGGCACCGTCCTGCTGCTCCCCCTCGCGGCCGGGGACACCGCCACCGGACTCGCCCGCCGCACCGCCCGCCACCTCGGCACCGCCGTCCACGAACCGGTCACCGTGGGCGCCTCCGCACCGGTGCGGAACCTCACCGCCGGCCCCGACATCGTGGCCCCGGCCTACGCGGAGGCCCGACGCTGCCTCGACGCCCTGCGGCTGCTGGGCCGTGGCGGTGACGGCGCCGCCGCGGAGGACTTCGGCTTCCTCGGGCTGCTGCTGGCCGGGGAGCGGGACATCGCCGGCTTCGTCGACCGCACCATCGGGCAGGTCGTCTCCTACGACGAGCGGCGCGGCACCGAACTGCTGCGCACCCTCGACGCGTACTTCGCCTGCGGCATGAGCCCCGCCCGCACCAAGGACGAACTGCACGTCCACGTCAACACCGTCGCCCAGCGCCTGGACCGTGTCGGCCGCCTCCTCGGCGACGACTGGCAGACCCCGGCCCGCGCCCTGGAGATCCAGCTCGCCCTGCGTCTGCACCGGCTGTCGACCGGGCGTGCGTCCCGGAGATGAGTCCGGATTCCTCCCGGAGACCACGCGGTGGGCAGGAGGGGCCGTGACCCCGGGCCCGGTGACGGCGACCGCGCAGCGCGACGGCCCCCAGCCCCCGCCCGCACGGGCGCACGGGGGCCGGGGGCCCGGGTCGGGGCCGGAGGTCAGACGGTGTGTGCGTCCCGCGCGGCGCGGGTCCGCGCCGGTTCGTCGGTGTCGCCGGCCGGGGAGACCGCGGCCAGGTCCCGGTGGCGGGTCTCCTTGGCCGCCGCCAAGGCGACGACCGTCAGCAGACTCGCGGCGACGACGTACAGCGCGATGGGCGTCGAGGTGCCGTAGTCCGACAGCAGCGCGGTGGCGATCAGCGGCGCGGGTGCACCCGCGGCGACGGAGGCGAACTGGGCGCCGATGGAGGCGCCGGAGTAGCGCATCCGGGTGGCGAACATCTCGGAGAAGAACGCGGCCTGCGGGGCGTACATGGCGCCGTGCAGCACCAGACCGACGGTCACCGCGAGCAGCAGCCCGGCGAACCCGCCGGTGTCGATCAGCGCGAAGAAGGGGAACATCCACAGGCCCACCCCGGTCGCGCCGATCAGGTACACCGGCCGGCGGCCGATCCGGTCCGACAGCGCGCCCCAGGCCGGGATGACGGCGAAGTGCACGGCGGAGGCGATCAGCACCGCGTTGAGCGCGGTCTGCTTCGAGACGTCGGCGGCGGTCGTGGCGTAGACGAGGATGAACGCGGTGATCACGTAGTAGCTGATGTTCTCCGCCATGCGGGCCCCCATCGCGATCAGCACGTCGCGCCAGTGGTGCCGCAGCACGGCCACGAGCGGAAGCCGTTCGGCGGGGGCGTCCGCCTTGCGCGCCCGGGCCTGGGCGAGCGCCTGCTTGAACACCGGCGACTCGTCGACGGACAGCCGGATCCACAGGCCGACGATCACCAGAACCCCGGAGAGCAGGAACGGGATGCGCCAGCCCCAGCTGACGAAGGCCGCGTCCGACAGCAGGGCGGTCAGCAGCGACAGCACTCCGGTGGCGAGCAGCTGGCCCGCCGGAGCGCCGGTCTGCGGCCATGACGCCCAGAAGCCGCGCCGCCGTGCGTCCCCGTGCTCGGACACCAGCAGCACGGCGCCGCCCCACTCACCGCCCAGCGCGAAGCCCTGGACCAGCCGGAGCACGGTGAGCAGCACGGGTGCGGCGCTTCCGATGGTGGCGTGCGTGGGCAGCAGCCCGATCGCGAAGGTCGCCCCGCCCATCAGCAGCAGGCTGAGCACCAGCAGCTTCTTGCGCCCGAGGCGGTCCCCGTAGTGCCCGAAGACCAGCGCGCCCAGCGGCCGCGCGGCGAACCCGACCGCGTACGTGAGGAAGGACAGCAGGGTGCCCACGAGTGGGTCGGACCCGGGGAAGAACAGTTTGTTGAAGACGAGGGCGGCGGCGGAGCCGTAGAGGAAGAAGTCATACCACTCGATGGTGGTGCCGATGAGGGACGCGGCGACGATGCGCTTGAGGTTGTTCGGGGCTGGTGGAGCGGCTGCGGGCGACGACATCGGCACCACTTCCTGGGTGTGACGGGAACGTTTTGCGTGTCGCCACACCGTAGGAACGGGCAGGTCAGCGGCGTATGTGGTGGGACACCATAGTTCTGGCGCCGGGTGTGCGTGCATCCACCATGGGGAGGGTGTCGCGGTTCCCTCGGTGGCCCTAAGGAGGCCGTGAAGGACCCACGCCGGGTCTGCCGACGTGGGTCCGGGAGGGCAGGAAGCCGCTCAGGTCTGCCAGCTGTGCGGGGCGTGGAAGGGGTGGGGGCGCCAGGACGTGGTGCCGGGGGAGGAGGCCTCGGTGCCGGGGCCGGGCCGGGCCCTGCGGCTGAGGAGCAGGATCGTGAGGGCGGCGAGCTCCTCCTCGGTGGCCTGGCCCTTCTCGATACGGATGGGGGCAGTGGGGGTGAGCATGGGGTTCCTCCGTCACTTGAGGGGTTGCCGTGCCGTCACTGCGGGGGGTTGCCGTGCTTGCGGGAGGGCAGGTCGGCGTGCTTGGTCTGGAGCATGGCCAGGGACCTGATCAGCACCTCGCGGGTCTCGGCT
>NZ_JBIAIG010000009.1:0-303611 GCF_042871235.1 Streptomyces sp. NPDC005931 | reverse complement strand
GGGGGGGGGGGTTTGCGGGGGGGGGCGGGGGGGGGCGGGGGCCGGGGGCGGGGCCGGGGGGGGGGGGGGGGGGGGCCGGGGGGGGGGGGGGGGGGGGGGGGGGGGGCCCCCCCCCCCCGGGGCGGGGGGGGGGGCCCCCCCGGGGGGGGGGGCCCCCCCCCCGCCCGCGTTCCCCGGTCCGCGCGACGCTCAGTCCTCCGACGACTCCTCGTCGTCCGTCCCCGCCTTCGGCGGCTTCGGCGGACGGGTCCGCCCGCTGGGGTTGTCCCGCAGGTACGACGTGCCGTCGCCGCCGTCGGCCGTGGCGTGCCCGCCCGGCGGCCCGGACGCCCCGTCCCGGCGCCGCAGGTACCGCTCGAACTCGCGGGCGATGGCCTCGCCCGACGCCTCCGGCAGTTCGGCGGTGTCGCGGGCCTCCTCCAGCGTCTGGACGTACTCGGCGACCTCGCTGTCCTCCGCGGCCAGTTGGTCCACGCCCACCTGCCAGGCACGCGCGTCCTCGGGCAGCTCGCCCAGCGGGATCCGCACGTCGATCAGGTCCTCCAGGCGGTTCAAGAGGGCCAGCGTGGCCTTCGGGTTGGGCGGCTGCGACACGTAGTGCGGGACTGCCGCCCACAGCGACACGGCCGGCACCCCGGCGTGCGTGCACGCCTCCTGCAGGACGCCGACGATGCCCGTGGGACCTTCGTACTTGGTCTCCTCCAGGTCCATGCGGCGGGCCAGGTCCGGGTCGGACGTGGTCCCGCTGATCGGGACCGGACGGGTGTGCGGGGTGTCACCCAGCAGGGCGCCCAGGACGACCACCAACTCCACGCCGAGCTCGTGCGCGAAGCCGAGGAGTTCGTTGCAGAACGAGCGCCACCGCATCGACGGTTCGATGCCGCGGACCAGAACGAGATCGCGCGGCTTGTCCCCGCCGACCCGGACGACCGACAGCCGCGTCGTCGGCCAGGTGATCTTCCGGACACCGGCATCCATGAAAACCGTGGGGCGGTTCACCTGGAAGTCGTAGTAGTCCTCGGCGTCCAGCGCCGCGAACACCTCGCCCTTCCACTCCCTGTCCAGATGCGCGACCGCGGTGGAGGCGGCGTCGCCGGCATCGTTCCAGCCCTCGAACGCGGCCACCATGACCGGGTCGATCAGCTCGGGAACCCCCTCGAGCTCGATCACCCAGTGCCTCCTTCCGACGTGCCCTCGCGTACGCCCCAACCTTACGGCGTGCCGGTGGGGCGTCCGCAGCCCCCATACAGGGGGAGTGCCCCCATCACTGCCCCGAGAGTTCCCCGGGAACACCCCGTATTCATCCGAGCTGTTCCCGGGGCGGGCCTGTTCACGGTGACGAGCGCAGCCACTGCTCCGCGCCGGCGATGTGCACCGTCGCCCACGACCGCGCGGCCTCCGCGTCCCGGTCCCGCAGCGCGGCGAGGATCGCCCGGTGCTCCAGCAGGGAGCGGCCGCCCGCGTCCTCCCGGGTGAGCCCGCGCCAGATCCGGGCCCGGGTGGTGGGCCCGGACAGGCCGTCGAGGAGGGAACACAGCACCGAGTTCCCGGCGGCGCCCACGATGGTGCGGTGGAACTCCAGGTCCGCCGCGACCAGCTCCTCCACCGACGGAGTGTCACCGAGCGCGTCCAACCGGTCGGAGAGCTTCTCGAGCTGCCGCTCGTGGATGCGCCCGGCGGCGGTGGCCGTCGCGGCCGGCTCCAGGATGCGGCGCACGGCGAGGAACTCCAGGGCGGTGTCGTCGCGGTGGAAGTCAACGACGAACCCCAATGCCCCCAGCAGGAGTTGGGGATCGAGGCTGGTGACGTACGTGCCGTCGCCCTGGCGCACGTCCAGGATCCTCATCAGCGACAGGGCACGCACCGCCTCCCGCAGCGAGTTGCGGGACAGTCCCAGGCCGGCGGCGAGTTCGCTCTCCCGGGGCAGCCGGTCACCGGGGCGCAGCGCGCCGGAGACGATCATCGCCTTGATCTTCTCGATCGCCTCGTCGGTGACTGCCATGCCCGGCCTCCCTGCGGATCAGACATCCGATGTATCCGGGGCCATTATGGGGGGCGGTCACCGAGGGCGGGCATGCGCGAGGGGCGGCCCCGTCGGCGGGGAGCCGCCCCTCGCGCGGTCCGGCTCCCGTGCGGGGGAGCCGGGGTCTCGCGGGTTACTTCTTGTCGAGCAGGTCCTGGACCTTGGCGCGGACGTCGTCCGTGGCCAGGCCGCGGATCGTCAGCGTGGTGCGGCGGCGCAGCACGTCGTCCGCCGTCTGCGCCCACTCGTGGTCGCGGGCCCACACGACCTGGGCCCAGATCTCCGGGGCGTCCGGGTGGACACGCTCGGCGAGCGCCGGGTCGTCATTGGCCAGCCGGGCGATGTCGAAGGCGAGCGAACCGTAGTGCGTGGCCAGGTGCTTGGCGGTGTCCGCCGCCATGCGCGGCCCCGGCGCCGGGTGGTCGACGAGCAGCCGGTGGGCGACCGCGCGCGGGTTGGCGACACCCGGCAGCGGCAGCTTCTTCGGCAGTGAGGAGATCGGCTCGAAGTCCTCGCCCAGCGGGTGCCCCGGCAGCGACTCCAGCTTCTGCATCACGGTGCGGCCGATGTGGCGGAACGTGGTCCACTTGCCGCCCGCGACGGACAGCATCCCACCCCGGCCCTCGGTGACGACCGTCTCCCGCTTGGCCTTGGCGGTGTCGCCGGGACCACCGGGCAGCACTCGCAGGCCGGCGAAGGCGTACGTGATCAGGTCGCGGCTCAGCTGCTGGTCGCGGATGGAGAAGGCGGCCTCGTCGAGGATCTGGGCTATGTCCTTGTCGTTGACCGCGACGTCCGCCGGGTCGCCCTCGAACTCCTCGTCGGTGGTGCCGAGCAGCAGCATGTCCTCCCACGGGAGGGCGAAGGTGATGCGGTACTTGTCGATCGGCGTGGCGAGGGCGGCCCGCCACGGCGAGGTCCGCTTCAGGACCAGGTGTGCGCCCTTCGACAGGCGGATGGACGGCGCCGCGTTCGGGTCCTCCATCCGGCGCAGGTGGTCGACCCACGGACCGGTCGCGTTCAGCACCAGGCGGGCGCTGACGCCGAACTCGTCACCGGACAGCCGGTCGCGCAGCTCGGCACCGGTCACCCGGCCCTTGGTGAAGCGCAGGCCCGTCACCTCGGCGTGGTTGAGGACGACCGCGCCGGCCTCGACGGCCGCGCGGACCGTCATCAGCGCCATGCGGGAGTCGTTCATCTGGTCGTCGCCGTACACGGCGACGGCCTTGAGGTTCTCGGTGCGCAGCTCGGGCACGTCCTGCGCGGCCTTGGCCGGCGACAGCAGGTGGCCGACGCCGTCGCCGAACGCCGACAGCATCGAGTACGCGAAGACACCGGCTCCGAGCTTCGCCGCGCCGTGCGGCCCGCCCTTGTACACAGGGAGGTAGAACGTGAGCGGGTTCGCCAGGTGGGGGGCCACCTGGCGGGAGACCGCACGGCGCTCGAAGTGGTTTTCCGCAACCAGCTTCACCGCGCCGGTCTGCAGGTAGCGCAGACCGCCGTGGAGCAGCTTGGAGGAGGCGGAGGAGGTGGCGCCGGCGAAGTCACCGGCGTCCACCAGAGCCACCCTGAGGCCGGACTGCGCGGCGTGCCAGGCGGTGGAGATGCCCAGGATGCCGCCGCCGATCACGAGGAGGTCGTACGACGCCTTGGAGAGCTGCTCCCTGGTCTCGGCTCGGCTCGGGTTCGAGCCGGAGGCCGGGCGCGTCCCCAGGGCAGGCACGGACTGCAGGGTGGACTGAGTGGTCATGCGGTTTCTTACTCCTCGTCCTCGAGCCAGCCCATGGTCCGCTCGACGGCCTTGAGCCAGCTCTTGTACTCACGGTCGCGGGTTTCCGCGTCCATGCGGGGGGTCCACTCGGCGGCCCGCCGCCAGTTGGCGCGCAGGTCGTCGGTGCTGTTCCAGAAGCCGACGGCGAGGCCGGCGGCGTAGGCGGCGCCGAGGCAGGTGGTCTCGGCGACCATCGGGCGCACCACGGGGGCGTCCAGGAAGTCCGAGAGCGTCTGCATCAGCAGGTTGTTGGAGGTCATGCCGCCGTCGACCTTGAGGGCGGCCAGCTCCACACCGGAGTCCTTCGTCATGGCGTCCGCGATCTCCCGCGTCTGCCAGGCGGTGGCCTCCAGAACGGCGCGCGCGAGGTGCGCCTTGGTGACGTACCGGGTGAGGCCGGCGATCACACCGCGGGCGTCGGAGCGCCAGTACGGGGCGAACAGGCCGGAGAAGGCCGGCACGAAGTAGGCGCCGCCGTTGTCCTCGACCGAGAGCGCGAGGGTCTCGATCTCGGCGGCGGTGGAGATGAGGCCCATCTGGTCGCGCATCCACTGCACCAGAGAGCCCGTGACGGCGATCGAGCCTTCCAGGGCGTAGACCGGCTTCTCGTCGCCGATCTGGTAGCCGACCGTGGTCAGCAGGCCGCTGTAGGAGTTGATGATCTTGTCACCGGTGTTCATCACCATGAAGGTGCCGGTGCCGTACGTCGACTTGGTCTCACCCTCGGCGAAGCAGGTCTGACCGAACAGGGCCGCCTGCTGGTCGCCGAGCGCGGAGGCGACCGGGATGCCGCCGAGCAGGTCGCCCAGCTTGCCGCCCTTGATCTCGCCGTAGACCTCGGCGGAGGAGCGGATCTCGGGGAGGATCTGCGTCGGCACGCCGATGGACTCGGCGATCTTCTCGTCCCACTCCATGGTGTGGAGGTTCATCAGCATGGTGCGGGAGGCGTTGGTGACGTCGGTGACGTGCTTGCCGCCGTCGACACCGCCGGTCAGGTTCCAGATGACCCAGGTGTCCATGGTGCCGAAGAGGATGTCGCCCGCCTCGGCGCGCTCCTTGAGGCCCTCGACGTGGTCGAGCAGCCAGCGGGCCTTGGGGCCGGCGAAGTAGGAGGCGAGCGGCAGACCGGTCTCACGGCGGAAGCGGTCCTGGCCGACGTTGCGGCCGAGCTCGCGGCACAGGGCGTCGGTGCGGGTGTCCTGCCAGACGATGGCGTTGTGGACGGGCTCACCGGTGTTCTTGTCCCACAGCACGGTGGTCTCGCGCTGGTTGGTGATGCCGATGGCCTTGATGTCGTCGCGGGTGATGCCGGCCTTCTCGACGGCTCCGGCGACGACCTCCTGGACGTTGGTCCAGATCTCCGTGGCGTTGTGCTCGACCCAGCCCGGCTTGGGGAAGATCTGCTCGTGCTCCTTCTGGTCGACGGCGACGATACGGCCGTCACGGTCGAAGACGATGCAGCGGGACGAGGTCGTGCCCTGGTCGATGGCCGCGATGAAGGGGCCGGCGGTGTGGGCGTCGGTCACTGTGTGCTCCTGGAAGTTCCTTGGTTACGGGGCTGTGCGTACGGCGCTTCTGCAAACCGGGGGTTCGGCGGCAGCCGGGTCGCCGTCAGGCGAAGGCGACGTTGTAGATGCCTGCCGCGAGGGCGCCGCCGATCAGCGGACCGACCACCGGCACCCAGGCGTAGCCCCAGTCGGAGCCGCCCTTGTTGGGCAGCGGCAGCAGGGCGTGCACGATGCGCGGGCCGAGGTCACGGGCCGGGTTGATCGCGTAACCGGTCGGGCCGCCCAGCGACAGACCGATGGAGACGACCACCAGGGCCGTGATGAGACCGCCCAGGATGCCGAGCCCGTTGCCCGCGTCGTTCAGGCCCTGCGTGAGCACGGCGAGCAGCAGCACGACGGTGCCGATGATCTCCGTGGCCAGGTTCTGGATCGGGTTGCGGATCTCGGGGCCGGTGGAGAAGACGCCGAGCACGGGGCCCGCGCCCTTCTCCTGGGCCTCGACCGCCTTGGCGGCCGTGGTCTGCGCGCCCGGACCGCCGACGATCTCCTTGTCGGTCAGGTGGGCGTGGAACTGGCCGTAGTACGCCACCCAGACCAGAGCCGCGCCGATCATTGCGCCGAGGAACTCGCCGGCGAAGTAGGTCGGAACGTTGCTCCAGTCGCCGTCCTTGACGGCGAGAGCCACGGTGACGGCGGGGTTGAGGTGGGCGCCGGAGAGCGGACCGGCGATGTAGACCGCCGTCAGGACGGCGAAACCCCACCCGAAGGTGATGGCGAGCCAGCCGGCGTTTCTTGCCTTGGAGGCCTTGAGCGTGACGGCGGCACAGACGCCTCCGCCGAGCAGGATGAGTATGGCGGTACCGATGGTCTCGCCGATGAAGATGTCGGAGCTGGACACCCGCGACTCCTTTGTCCTTCGTCCAGGGAAGCCGACCCCCGGGTCCCTCCGGGGATTGGCGCCCTCGGGGGTGAGAGCGATGCCGGCCCTTGGCGTTGCCACACTCTAGCGTGTATTGCCGGTAGGTGTTCGACAATGCCGACCGATGGACGGGAGTCTTGCTTCGGCGTGACACGCACGTCAAGAGTTTGGTTATCGAAAACCCGATCGTTATTGATCGCGGTGTGTTATCGATCTTCAGCTCGGGGTGGCCGCTCCTGGGGCCGGTCGGGGTGGCCGCCACCGAGGCGGAATGTATGACTATGACCGTATCCGGGCGCGGCAGGGACCGGAATGCCCCACGGCATCCCGGTCCCTGTTTCTCTTGTTCCGCCCCGCGGGTCGCTCAGAACCGTCCGGCGCCCAGGTCCCGCGACACCGCGCGGGCACAGTCGCGCACCGCCGCGACGAGCTCGTGGCGCAGCTCGCCGTCCCGGCGCAGCCGTTCCACGGCGCCGGTGATGCCGACCGCCCCGACCGGCATGCGGCGCCGGTCGTGGATCGGCGCGGCGACCGAGGCGACGCCCTCCCAGGTCTCCTCGACGTCCGCCGCGTAGCCCCGCGCACGCGTGACGTCGAGGAGGTGCTCGAAGGCGTCCAGGTCGCACACGGTCCGCTCGGTGAACGCCTTGCGGTCGGCCTCCAGCGCCTCGCTGTGGGCCACCGGGTCGTAGGCCGACAGCACCTTGCCCAGGGCCGTGGAGTGCAGGGGCTGCATGGCCCCTATCTCCAGGACCTGCCGGCTGTCGTCGGGGCGGAAGACGTGGTGCACGATCAGCACGCCCTGCTGGTGCAGCACGCCCAGGTAGACACTCTCGCCGCTGGAGCGGGCCAGGTCGTCCGTCCACACCAGGGCCCGCGCCCGCAACTCGTGCACGTCCAGATACGTCGTGCCGAGGCGCAGCAGTTCGGCGCCGAGCTGGTAGCGCCCGGAGGCGTCGTCCTGTTCCACGAAGCCCTCCTGCTGGAGGGTGCGCAGTATGCCGTGGGCCGTGCCTTTGGCGAGGCCCAGCGACGAGGCGATGTCCGACAGGCCGAGCCGCCGCTCGCCACCCGCGAGCAGCCGCAGCATCGCTGCCGCCCGTTCGAGCGACTGGATGTTCCGTGCCATCGCCGTACTGCCTCCGTCCCCTTCGACCGTCGACCCTGCGACGCCGCTGCCGCCGTTCGGCAATGTCGAACACTACCGGTCCATGTCGACCTCTCGCTAATGATCGGTCGTCTTTCGTTGTGTCACCCGTGTTCCGGGCGTCGACCGTCGGCCATCATCGTCCGCCCCGTGGACGGTCCGACCATCGGGGCGCGGTCCCGGATACCCTGACGGCGTGCGCCCTGCCGGGGAAGCCTCGAGCGGTCCCCGGGCAGACGCAAAGCCGACAGCCGTCGCACCCGAGGGAGCCCCTTTCATGGCCTCGTTGCCGCTGACCCCTTCCACCGACAGCCGGACCCGCGTGTCCGCGCTCCGCGAGGCGCTCGCCACCCGTGTGGTGGTCGCCGACGGAGCGATGGGCACGATGCTCCAGGCCCAGGACCCCACACTCGAGGACTTCCAGAACCTCGAGGGCTGCAACGAGATCCTCAATGTGACCCGCCCGGACATCGTCCGTTCGGTGCACGCCGAGTACTTCGACGCCGGCGTCGACTGCGTGGAGACCAACACCTTCGGCGCCAACCACACCGCCGCGGCCGAGTACGAGATCTCCGACCGCGTCCACGAGCTGTCCGAGGCGGGCGCCCGCATCGCCCGCGAGGTCGCCGACGAGTACACCGGGCGGGACGGCCGCATCCGCTGGGTGCTCGGCTCCATCGGCCCCGGCACCAAGCTGCCCACCCTGGGCCACGTCACCTACCCGACGATCCGTGACGGTTACCAGGCCAACGCCGAGGGCCTGCTGGCCGGCGGCGCGGACGCGCTGATCGTGGAGACCACGCAGGACCTCCTGCAGACCAAGGCCTCCGTCCTGGGCGCCCGGCGCGCCATGGAGGCGCTCGGCGTCGACGTGCCCCTGCTGGCCTCGATGGCCTTCGAGACCACCGGCACCATGCTGCTCGGCTCCGAGGTCGGTGCCGCGCTGACCGCGCTGGAGCCGCTCGGCATCGACATGATCGGCCTGAACTGTTCCACCGGCCCGGCCGAGATGAGCGAGCACCTGCGCTTCCTGTCGCGCCACTCGCGCATCCCCCTGCTGTGCATGCCCAACGCCGGTCTGCCCATCCTCACCAAGGACGGCGCCCACTTCCCGCTCGATCCCGAGGGCCTGGCCGAGGCGCAGGAGGTGTTCGTGCGGGACTACGGCCTGTCCCTGATCGGGGGCTGCTGCGGTACGACGCCGGAGCATCTGCGGCAGCTGGTGGAGCGGGTGCGAGGGGTGACCCCGCCCGAGCGGACGCCGGAGCCGGAGCCGGGTGCGGCGTCGCTGTACCAGAGCGTGCCGTTCCGGCAGGACACCTCGTATCTGGCGATCGGTGAGCGGACGAACGCCAACGGGTCGAAGAAGTTCCGTGAGGCGATGCTGGAGGGCCGCTGGGACGACTGCGTGGAGTTGGCGCGCGAGCAGATCCGTGAGGGCGCGCACATGCTCGACCTGTGCGTGGACTACGTGGGCCGTGACGGTGTCGCCGACATGGAGGAACTGGCCGGGCGTTTCGCCACCGCCTCCACGCTGCCGATCGTGCTGGACTCCACCGAGGTGGAGGTGATCCGCGCCGGTCTGGAGAAGCTGGGTGGCCGCGCGGTGATCAACTCGGTGAACTACGAGGACGGCGACGGCCCCGAGTCCCGCTTCGCGCGCGTCACGGCGCTGGCGAAGGAGCACGGGGCGGCGCTGATCGCGCTGACCATCGACGAGGAGGGCCAGGCCCGCACCGCCGAGAAGAAGGTCGAGATCGCCGAACGGCTGATCGCGGACCTGACCGGCAACTGGGGCATCCACGAGGAGGACATCCTCGTCGACTGCCTGACCTTCACCATCTGCACCGGGCAGGAGGAGTCCCGCAAGGACGGCATCGCCACCATCGAGGGCATCCGGGAGCTGAAGAAGCGCCACCCGAGGGTGCAGACCACGCTGGGGCTGTCGAACATCTCCTTCGGCCTGAACCCGGCCGCCCGGATCCTGCTGAACTCGGTGTTCCTCGACGAGTGCGTGAAGGCGGGGCTGGACTCGGCGATCGTGCACGCGTCGAAGATCCTGCCGATCGCCCGGTTCAGCGAGGAGGAGGTGACCTGTGCGCTCGACCTGATCTACGACCGGCGCCGCGAGGGCTACGACCCGCTGCAGAAGCTGATGGAGCTGTTCGAGGGCGCGACGGCCAAGTCGCTGAAGGCGGGCAAGGCCGAGGAACTGGCCGCGTTGCCGCTGGAGGAGCGGCTCAAGCGGCGGATCATCGACGGCGAGCGCAACGGCCTGGAGGCCGACCTCGACGAGGCCCTGCGGGCCCGCCCCGCCCTGGACATCGTCAACGAGACGCTGCTGGACGGCATGAAGGTGGTCGGTGAGCTGTTCGGCTCCGGTCAGATGCAGCTGCCGTTCGTGCTGCAGTCGGCGGAGGTCATGAAGGCGGCGGTCGCCCACCTCGAGCCGCACATGGAGAAGACCGACGAGGCCGGCAAGGGCACCATCGTGCTGGCCACGGTGCGCGGGGACGTGCACGACATCGGCAAGAACCTGGTCGACATCATCCTGTCGAACAACGGCTACAACGTCGTCAACCTCGGCATCAAGCAGCCGGTCTCGGCGATCCTGGAGGCCGCCGAGGAGCACCGGGCCGACGTGATCGGCATGTCCGGGCTGCTGGTCAAGTCCACGGTGATCATGAAGGAGAACCTGGAGGAGCTCAACCAGCGCGGCCTGGCCGCCACCTACCCGGTCATCCTCGGCGGCGCCGCCCTCACGCGTGCCTACGTCGAGCAGGACCTGCACGAGATCTACCAGGGTGAGGTCCGCTACGCCCGCGACGCCTTCGAGGGCCTGCGCCTGATGGACGCCCTCATCGGCATCAAGCGCGGCGTCCCCGGCGCCAAGCTCCCCGAGCTCAAGCAGCGCAGGGTCCGCGCGGCCACGGTGGAGATCGACGAACGCCCCGAGGCCGGACACGTCCGCTCCGACGTCGCCACCGACAACCCCGTCCCGGAACCGCCGTTCCGGGGCACCCGCGTGGTCAAGGGCATCCAGCTCAAGGAGTACGCGAGCTGGCTCGACGAGGGCGCCCTGTTCAAGGGCCAGTGGGGACTGAAGCAGGCCCGCACCGGCGACGGCCCGACCTACGAGGAACTCGTCGAGACCGAGGGCCGGCCCCGGCTGCGCGGACTGCTCGACCGGCTCCAGACGGACAACCTGCTCGAGGCAGCCGTGGTCTACGGCTACTTCCCGTGCGTCTCCAAGGACGACGACCTGATCATCCTGGACGAGCAGGGCAACGAGCGCACCCGCTTCACCTTCCCGCGCCAGCGCCGCGGCCGCCGGCTGTGCCTGGCCGACTTCTTCCGCCCGGAGGAGTCCGGCGAGACCGACGTCGTCGGCCTCCAGGTGGTCACCGTCGGTTCCCGCATCGGCGAGGAGACCGCGCGTATGTTCGAGGCCAACGCCTACCGTGACTACCTGGAGCTGCACGGCCTGTCGGTGCAGCTCGCGGAGGCGCTCGCCGAGTACTGGCACGCACGGGTGCGTTCCGAGCTGGGCTTCGCCGGGGAGGACCCGGCCGAGATGGAGGACATGTTCGCCCTGAAGTACCGGGGCGCCCGCTTCTCCCTCGGCTACGGAGCCTGCCCCGACCTGGAGGACCGCGCCAAGATCGCCGACCTGCTCCGGCCCGAGCGCATCGGCGTCCACCTGTCCGAGGAGTTCCAGCTGCACCCCGAGCAGTCCACGGACGCCATCGTGATCCACCACCCGGAGGCCAAGTACTTCAACGCCCGCTGAGGCCGTCGGACGCCCCTCCGCCGGGGCCGACATGCGAGCCGACATGCGACAAGAGGCGTTCGCGTCGCCCAGGGCGTAGACTGGTCGGTCCACTGCAGGCCGGTTCCCCGTGCGGGAACCGGCCTGATCGTCCCTGTGAAGGAGGTACGTGGATGACCAGTACGGTTCCCGCGCTCGACACCCGCACGGCGGAGGGTTCGGCCCTTCAGGCCGTGCTCCTGGACATGGACGGCACCCTGGTGGACACCGAGGGCTTCTGGTGGGACGTCGAGGTCGAGGTCTTCGCCTCCCTCGGCCACACCCTCGACGACTCCTGGCGCCATGTGGTGGTCGGCGGTCCCATGACCCGCAGTGCGGGCTTCCTCATCGAGGCCACCGGGGCCGACATCGACCTCGCCGAGCTGACGGTCCTGCTCAACAACGGCTTCGAGGACCGCATCGACCGCGCCCTGCCGCTGATGCCCGGTGCCGCCCGGCTGCTGGCCGAACTGTACGAGTACGAGATCCCCACCGCCCTGGTCTCCGCCTCGCACCGGCGCATCATCGACCGCGTGCTGGACACCCTGGGCGCGCACCACTTCGCGCTGTCCGTCGCCGGCGACGAGGTCCCGCGCACCAAGCCGCACCCCGACCCGTACCTCACGGCCGCCGCCGGACTCGGCGCGGATCCCGCGCGGTGCGCCGTCGTCGAGGACACCCTCACCGGTGTCGCCTCCGCCGAGGCCGCGGGCTGCCAGGTCGTCGCGGTGCCCTCGCTCGCCCCGATCTCCTCCGCGCCGCGCCGCACCGTCGTCCCCTCGCTGGAAACCGTCGACCTGACGTTTCTGCACGGCCTGATGACGGAAATGCGCTAGGCGTTCACCGAGCGTGCCGAGGTCTTCGGGCGGGAATTCCCCGCATGGTGTCCGAACCGACCGCACGCGCGTGCGGGGAAATTCGAACTGTGTCGAGTGGCCGAATTCCGCTGCCACCTAACTGTTTTCGGGATGTGACGTTCACCACGCCTCATGAGGTCGACAGTGGGGGCGGCATGTGCTGTCCGCCCCTTTTCGGGGCCGATCCGTGTGCCGTTGTGTCCCAGTTGATGAGACGCTGCACCAATCCTGCCCCGCTCACCCTTGTCGGTGCGTTCACACCCGGTTCCACTGCGTGATGAGGACTCAACTCCAGTGGCGGCGAACCCTCCTGTGGGCGCGGACTAATCTCGTCGCGAGAACATCGCCCCTATCCCCGTGATCCGCTGCGCCACCCCTGCATGCCGGGTACACGGAGTCGACAGCTCTGGAGAAACTCGAGCATGAACCGCAAGACTTTGGTGCTGGCCGCCGCCATGGGCCTGCTCGCGCCGGTGCTCGCCGCCTGCGGTGACACCGAGAGCGGAGGCGGCAGCGGTGACGCGATCGTCGTCGGCACCACGGACCGGTTCACCGCTTCCACGGAGGCCCCCGCGCCCCTCGACCCGGCCTACGCCTACGACGTCGGCACCTGGAACATCCTGCGCCAGACCGTGCAGACCCTGATGGTCCAGCCGCGCGGTGAGGGCGAGCCGGTGCCCGAGGCGGCCGAGACCTGCGGTTTCACCGACGCCGGCAACGAGCGGTACACCTGCACCCTGCGCGACGGCCTGACGTTCGCGAACGGCGACCCCGTGACCGCGGCCGACGTGAAGTACTCCATCGACCGCGCCCGTTCCCTCAAGGCCGACAGTGGTGTGTTCGCGCTGCTGTCCACCATCGACACCGTCGAGACGCAGGGCGACCGTGAAGTGATCTTCCACCTCAGGACGGCCGACGCCACCTTCCCGTACAAGCTGTCCACCCCGGTCGCAGGCATCGTCGACCCGGACGCGTACGACAAGGGCAAGCTGCGCGAGGGCTTCGACGTCGACGGGTCCGGCCCGTACACCCTGGACGCCGAGGTCGAGAACGACGAGCTGGTCCGCGCCACCTTCACCAAGAACCCGGACTACAAGGGCTCGCTGAAGGTGAACAACGACAAGGTCGAGATGGTCTCCTTCGAGAGCGCCGACGCCATGGGCGAGGCGCTGGAGAAGAATGACATCGACGTCATGGGCCGCACCATGTCCCCGGAGCAGATCCAGAAGCTCGCCGGCGACTCCGAGGACGAGATCGACCTCGTCGAGATGTCGGGCCTGGAGATCCGCTACCTGGCCTTCAACACCGACGCCGCGAGCGTGAAGACCAAGGCCGTCCGCCAGGCCATGGCCCAGATCGTCAACCGTAGCGAGCTCATCTCCAAGGTCTACGGCTCCCAGGCCGAGCCGCTGTACTCGCTGGTGCCGGCGAGCATCACCGGCCACTCCAACTCGTTCTTCAACAAGTACGGCGACCCCAGTCCCGCCAAGGCCCGCGGCCTGTTGGAGAAGGCCGGTGTCAGCACCCCGGTCAAGCTGACGCTGCACTACACCACGGACCACTACGGCCCGGGCACCGTGAAGGAGTTCGAGCAGCTGAAGAAGCAGCTCAACGAGAGCGGCCTGTTCGAGGTCGACATCAAGGGCACGCCCTGGTCGACCTTCCGCCCGGCCGAGCAGAAGGGCGAGTACGACGTCTACGGCATGGGCTGGTTCCCCGACTTCCCGGACGCCGACAACTTCCTCGCCCCCTTCCTCGACAAGGACAACTTCCTCGGTTCGCCCTACGACAACGGCGAGATCCGCGGCAAGCTGATCCCCGAGTCCCGCCGCCAGGCCGACCGGCTCTCCGCCTCCAACAGCCTTACGGACATCCAGGACATCGTCGCTGCCGACGTGCCGGTCCTGCCCCTGTGGCAGGGCAAGCAGTACGTCGCTGCCGCCGACGACATCACGGGCACCGCGTACTCCCTCAACTCCTCCTCCACGCTCCAGCTCTGGGAGCTTGGCCGAGGCGTGAGCGGCTGACGGTCCCGTTCACCCGGGCCGGGGACGGCGGCCCGGGTTCTCTCCCGAGATACGACGACAAGGCAACCACAAGTGAAATCGCGCAACCCGTGGCCAGTCCTGCCTCTCGCGGCGGGGCTGGCCTCCGGCCTGTTGACCGGATGCGGAACGGAGAACGGAGGATCCGGAGCCGACGGCTCCGGCATCGTGGTCGGCATGTCCGACGACGTCCTCGCCACTGACCCGGCCTCCGGCTACGACCCCGGCTCCTGGCTGCTGTTCAACAACGTCTTCCAGTCGCTGCTCAGCTTCCCCAAGGGAGCCACCGAGCCGCGGCCGGACGCCGCCGAGAGTTGCGCCTTCGATGACCCCGAAGCCACCGTCTACAGGTGCGAACTCCGCGACGGGCTCAAGTTCAGCAACGGTGACCCGCTCACCTCGAAGGACGTCAAGTTCTCCTTCGACCGCATGCTGAAGATCAACGACCCCGACGGCCCCGCGATCATGTTCCCGATGCTGGAAGAGGTCGAGACGCCGGACGAGAAGACGGTCGTCTTCAAGCTGAATACGCCCGACGCCACCTTCCCCAGCAAGATCGCCTCCGGAGCCGGCTCCATCGTCAGCCACCGCGCGTACGACGCCGACGGACTGCGCAAGGACGGCGAGGCGGTCGGCTCCGGCCCCTACAAGCTCGACTCGTTCGGCGACGACAAGGCCGAGTTCTCCGTCAACGAGCACTACAAGGGCGCCGTCGAGACGAAGAACGCCGGAGTGACGCTGACCTTCTTCCACGGTGACCAGTCCGCCCTGAAGGAGGCCGTCCAGGACGCCGAGGTGGACATCGCCTACCGCGGCCTCACCGCCCAGGACATCTCCGACATCGAGAAGGCGGACAACGGCACCGGCGAGATCGAGATCGTCGAGGGCAGCAGCGCCGAGGTCCAGCACCTGGTCTTCAACATGGACGACCCGGTGGCCGGAAAGCTCGGGGTCCGCAAGGCCATTGCCCACCTCATCGACCGCGACGCCCTCATCCGGGACGTCTACGAGGGCACCGCCACCCCGCTGTACTCGATCATTCCGGCCGGCATCTCCGGGCACAACACCGCCTTCTTCGACACCTACGGCGCCCGCCCCTCCAAGGCCAAGGCCGCCGCCGCGCTCCAGCAGGAGGGCATCACCGGCAAGGTGAAACTGACCCTCTGGTCCACCCCGTCCCGCTACGGCCCGGCCACCGACCAGGAACTGGCCGCGATCGCCAAGCAGCTCAACGCCGGCGGGCTGTTCGACGCCGACGTCAAGTCCGTGGCCTTCGACCAGTACGAGAAGGACATCGCGGCCGGCAAGTACGGCGTCTACGTCAAGGGCTGGGTGCCCGACTACCCCGACGCCGACAACTTCACCGCTCCCTTCTTCGGCAAGGGCAACGTCCTGGGCAACAACTACGACAACGCCACCATCACCGGGTCGCTCATCCCGCGCACCGCGGCCACCAGCGACCGCGCGGCCACCGACAAGGAGTTCGGCCGGCTGCAGGACATCGTCGCCGAGGAGATCCCCGTCCTGCCGGTCTGGCAGGCCAAGCAGTACGCGGTCGTCCGTGACGACGTCTACGGAGTGGAGTACTGCCTCGACGCCTCGACCGTGTTCCGCTTTTGGGAACTGAACAAGGGCTGAGCCCCCCGCCCCCGCGGAACGTGCGCAGGGCGCCCCCTTCACCCGAAGGGGGCGCCCTCGACGGTTCCCCGCCTCCGTGCACGGCGCGTGCTACTGCGCGCCGGGACGCACCAGCCCGCTCTCGTACGCGTACACCGCGGCCTGCACCCGGTCGCGCAGCCCCAGCTTGGTCAGCACGTGGCCGACGTGCGTCTTCACGGTGGTCTCGCTGACGAACAGGTCGGCGGCGATCTCCGCGTTGGACAGACCGCGCGCCACCAGCTTCAGCACCTCCACCTCGCGCTCGGTCAGCGTGTGCAGCGTGTCCGGCACCGGCTCGTCGCCGGACGGCAGATGGGTGGCGTACTTGTCGAGCAGCCGACGCGTGATGCTCGGAGCGAGCATCGCCTCCCCGGCGGCCACCACCCGGATGGCCTGCACCAGTTCGTTCGCCGGGGCGTCCTTCAGCAGGAAGCCGCTGGCGCCCGCCCTCAGCGCCTCCACGACGTACTCGTCGAGGTCGAACGTCGTCAGCACCAGCACCTTGGCCGGACCGTCGCGCTCGGGACCGGTGATCTGCCGGGTCGCCTCCACTCCGTCCATCCGCGGCATGCGGATGTCCATCAGCACCACATCGGGCTGCAGCGCCCGCACCTGGTCGAGTGCCTGGAGGCCGTCCCCGGCCTCGCCGACGACCGCGATGTCCTGTTCGGCCTCCAGGATCATCCGGAAGCCCGTACGCAGCAGCGGCTGGTCGTCGACCAGTAGGACGCGGATGGCCACGTAAGTCTCCTTCGCTAGTCCGGCCCCATTCTGCCCTGTTGGGCCCCGCCGGACTCAGCCGCCCTCACCGGCAGCGGGTACGGCGGGGGAGTTCCGCCGAACTCCGGGCAGTGCGCCTGGTGGTCGCACCAGCCGCACAGCTTGGTCGGGCGCGGGCGCCAGTCACCCGTCCGTGTCGCCAGCCGGATCGCCTCCCACAGGGCCAGCAGCTTGCGCTCCACGCGCTCCAGATCGGCGAGCACCGGGTCGTAGGTGAGCACGTCACCGCTGCCCAGGTAGACGAGCTGGAGCCGGCGCGGGATCACCTTCTTCAGGCGCCAGACCACCAGGGCGTAGAACTTCATCTGGAACAGCGCGCCCTCGGCGTACTCCGGCCGGGGCGCCTTGCCCGTCTTGTAGTCGACGATCCGCACCTCGCCCGTGGGGGCCACGTCGACCCGGTCGATGATGCCGCGCAGCCTCAGCCCCGACTCCAGCTCGGCCTCGACGAACAGCTCCCGCTCGGCGGGCTCCAGGCGGCTGGGGTCCTCCAGCGTGAACCAGCGCTCGATCAGCCGCTCCGCCTCGGCGAGCCAGCGGGCCAGCCGCTCGCCCTCCGGGTCGTCGGCGAACAGCTCCACGACCTCGGGCCTGCTCTCGCGCAGCCGGTCCCACTGCCCCGGGATCAGCGCCTTGGCGCGGGGCGCGGTGCGCTCGGTGGCCGGGGCGTCGAAGAGGCGCTCCAGCACGGCGTGCACCAGCGTGCCCCGGGTCGCCGCCTCGCTGGGCCTCTCCGGCAGCCGGTCGATGACCCGGAAGCGGTACAGCAACGGGCACTGCATGAAGTCACTGGCACGCGAGGGGGACAGCGAGGCGGGCGGTATGGCGGGGGCCTCGGTCAGCACGACCGGTTCCGCTCCCGCTGCCGCCGCCCCGGCCGTGACCGGCGGATCGGCCGCCGCGACCGGGCTGCTCTCGGGCTGCGCCGCGCCCTCGGTGCTCGTCTCCATGCCCACAGACCTTACGGCCCGCCACTGACAGTGACCCAGCCGCGGTCCGTGGCCGTGGCCGTGGACGGACCCGGAGGACGGGGAGGACGGGAGGACGGGAGGACGGTCAAGAACGTGGACGGCCGGTGACCGCGGCGGAGGGACGGTGAGAAGGGCGCGGATACGGGCGTGACGAGCGAGAGGGACGGGGAGGGAAGGGGAGGGCAGGCGCGGGAACGGACGGGGAGCGACGGGGGTGCCGGGGCGGAAGGGGCGGTGACGGCCGCATACCATCGACGGGAGACCCTCCCGTCCGGCAGGCGCGGGAGACGCAGCGAACGAGGGGACACCGGTGGACGTAAGCGGCGGGCGCGGGCAGCCGCGGTCCGACAACGACGAGTCGGCCGAACGCACCGGGGCCCCGGGCCCGGCCACCGACGACACCACCCCCCAGCCGGCCGAGCCCCCCGCTCCGGCGGCACCCGCGGACACCCCGGCCGGCGCCCGGCGCCCGGCCGCGCCCGGCGCCCGCCCGGCCGGCACACCGTCACCCCCCGAGTCCGACGACCGCCCGGAGCCGACCGCTCCGGCACCGCCCGACGCCGACACCGGCCACCGCGTCGAGGGCGTTCCCGCGTCCGGCGTCGGGGCGGACCACCGTGCGGAGAGCCACCCGGCCACCGGCCCCGGCGAGCGCCGCCCGGCCGCCGGGACCTCCGCACCGCACCCACCGCACCCAGACGGGCGCACCCTCGCGCACTCCGACGCCCCCAGGGGCACCGCGCCGAAGCGGCCGGGGGAGAAGCGGGGCGGGCTGCTGATGGGAAGGCCCTTCGGCGTGCCCGTCTACGTCGCGCCGAGCTGGTTCCTCGTCGCCATCCTGATCACCTGGGTGTTCGGCGGCCAGGTCGACCGCGTGCTGCCCGAACTCGGTGCCGCCAGCTACCTGGTGTCCCTCTTCTTCGCGGTCGCCTTCTACGCCTCCGTCCTGGTGCACGAGCTGGCCCACACGGTCGCCGCCCTCCGCTTCAAGCTCCCCGTGCGCCGCATCCAGCTCCAGTTCTTCGGGGGTGTGTCGGAGATCGAGAAGGAGGCCGAGACCCCCGGCCGCGAGTTCGTGCTCGCCTTCGTCGGACCCCTCCTCTCACTCGTCCTGTCCGGCCTCTTCTACGTGGCCCTGCTGGCCGTCGACCCGGGCAGCATCCCCGGCGTCCTGCTGGCGGGTCTGATGATCTCCAACCTGATCGTCGCCGCGTTCAACCTGCTGCCCGGCCTCCCCCTCGACGGTGGTCGCATGCTGCGCGCCGTGGTCTGGAAGCTCACCGGCCGGCCGATGAGCGGCACCGTCGCCGCCGCCTGGGTCGGCCGTGCCCTCGCCGTGGCCGTCCTCGTAGGCCTCCCGCTGCTCACCCAGTCCGGAGCCCTGGGCTCCGCCGCGGAGGACAGCGTCGGCATGGACACCGTCCTGGACGCCCTGCTCGCCGCCATCCTCGCCGCGATCATCTGGACCGGCGCCGGCAACAGCCTGCGCATGGCCCGCCTGCGCGAACACCTCCCGGAGCTGCGCGCCCGCACCCTCACCCGCCGCGCGGTGCCCGTCGAGAGCGACACCCCGCTGTCCGAGGCGCTGCGCCGGGCCAACGCCGCCGGGGCCCGGGCCCTGGTCGTCGTCGACGCCGACGGCAACCCGCTCTCCCTGGTGCGCGAGGCCGCCATCGTCGGCGTGCCCGAGCACCGCCGCCCCTGGGTCGCGGTGGGCGGCCTTGCCCAGGACCTCACCGAGGGCATGCGCGTCTCCGCCGAGCTGGCCGGGGAGGAACTGCTGGACGCCCTGCGCGCGACCCCGGCGACCGAGTACCTGGTGGTCGAGGAGACGGGAGAGATCTACGGCGTCCTGTCCGCGGCCGACGTCGAGCGCGCCTTCGTCAAGGCCATGGCCCGGCCCTCCTAGCGCCCCTCACGGCCGCCCGCGTGGTCGGAGGGCCTCCTCGGGACCGGTAGGCTGGTCACATGTCCGAACCGACCGGTGCCGCCCGCCGTCGCGGGCCCTTCAAGGTCGGGGACCAGGTACAGCTGACCGACCCCAAGGGCCGCCACTACACGTTCACGCTCGAGGCCGGGAAGAACTTCCACACCCACAAGGGTTCCTTCCCCCACGACGAACTGATCGGTGCTCCCGAGGGCAGCGTTGTCCGCACCACCGGGAACGTCGCCTACCTCGCGCTGCGCCCCCTGCTCCCCGACTACGTCCTGTCCATGCCCCGCGGGGCGGCCGTCGTCTACCCCAAGGACGCGGGGCAGATCCTCGCCTTCGCCGACATCTTCCCCGGCGCGCGCGTCGTGGAGGCCGGCGTCGGCTCCGGCTCGCTCAGCAGCTTCCTGCTGCGCGCCATCGGCGACCAGGGCATGCTGCACAGCTACGAGCGCCGCGAGGACTTCGCCGAGATCGCGCGGCAGAACGTGGAGCGCTACTTCGGCGGCCCGCACCCCGCCTGGCAGCTGACCGTCGGCGACCTCCAGGACAACCTGTCCGACACCGACGTGGACCGCGTCATCCTCGACATGCTCGCCCCCTGGGAGTGCCTGGAGGCCGTCTCCAAGGCGCTCGTCCCCGGCGGCATCCTGTGCTGCTACGTCGCCACCACCACCCAGCTCGCCCGGACCGTGGAGTCCATCCGCGAGATCGGCTGCTTCAACGAGCCGACCTCCTGGGAGACGATGATCCGCAACTGGCACATCGAGGGCCTGGCCGTACGCCCGGACCACCGGATGATCGGCCACACGGGCTTCCTGCTCACGGCCCGCCGCCTCGCCGACGGTGTCGAGCCGCCCATGCGCCGCCGCCGCCCCGCCAAGGGTGCCTACGGCGAGGACTACGCCGGCCCCAACGCCGACGGAGGCGCCGGCCGCTGAGTCGGCCCGTGCCGCGACAACGTACGGGCGCCGTGGCGCAGTTCCCGGCAGGGCAGGGGAACTGCGCCACGGCGCCTTCGTCTTGACGCGGCGGCAGAAGACCGCGAACCGATCCCCGTTCCCCGGAACGGAACCTGCACACCCCCGCCGTTCCCTCCGCACTGTGACGTGTGGCACGATGCTGGCCACCCCCCCACCGGCACAGCCCTCACAGGAGACACTCCTAGTGCAGTCTTCCGCCGTCCCGGAGCTCGCCCACACGCACGCCCGCCCGATCCACTGGCTCGCCACCGCCACGGCCGTCGCGGGCGTGGTGGCCCTCTCCTCGGTCCTCCAGCCCGGTGCCGCGACCGCGGCCCAGACGCCCGGACCGCAGACGAAGAGCGCCCCGGCGCCCGTCGTCCCGCCCGACCCCGCGGCCGTCGACTTCCCGCTCGAGTGCGGCCCGGTGGACGCGGTGGTGAAGAAGCGGGCGTCCGGCGACCTCGACGGCGACGGCCGACCCGAGACCGTGGCGGTCGTCCACTGCGACGCGCCCATGGGCACCCCGCCCGACGGCGTGTACGTCCTCACCCAGGACGCCGGCGGCGACACCCCACGCGTGGTGGCCACCCTCGTCGACCCCAAGGACCGCACCAACGTCGACGACTTCGCCCTGCGCGGGCGCGACGTCACGGCCACGCTGCTCGGCTACTCGTCCGACGAGGTGCCCAGTTGCTGCCCCGACGTCCGCGAGGACGTGAAGTGGCGGTGGGAGAACGGCGCGTTCACGCGGTCCACGCCGGCGGGCGCCAAGAGCGTGTGACCCGCGCGCGGGCGTGCGCCGACCCATGCGCTCCCGCGGGCGGAGAAGCTGTGAGGAATCAGACAGCAGTGACGGGCCGTGTCATGTCGGTCACCCGGCGTCCGGTCCGTACACCTCGACGCCGTCCGTGACGCGACGCACGTGGATGCACTCGCCCGGGCACTCCTTGGCGGAGTCGATCACGTCCGTGAGAAGCGGCAGCGGTACGGGGGTTGTCGCCCCCTCGGCCTGGAGCAGTTCGTCGTCGGCGCCCTTCACGTAGGCCAGGCCGTCGATGTCCAGCTCGAACACCTCGGGTGCGTACTGGGCGCAGATGCCGTCGCCGGTACACAGGTCCTGGTCGATCCAGACCTCGAGGGCCTCGCCGCCGACGGGGGCCTCCTGCTGCACGCTCATCTCTCCTGCCGTTTCCTGCGCCGAACCGACCGGGAATCAGGCCAGCTCTGACGGGTGTTGAACACTTCGACCCTACCTCCGCCTGGGTTCCAATCATCTTCGGTGGGTATTCCCCTGGCGTGAGGGAGAGCGCAAGGGTGAAGATCGGACACACCCCGACCGTCTTTGTGATCTAGGGGTTTCAATCGACACCCGCCCAGGTAGGGTCTGGAAGCGTCCAGCTCCCCTTGGAGGAGGTGAGGACCGTGGCAGCCCACGACGACGACATGAACCGCGGCATCCGCCCGGGACGCGGGTCCGACGACCCGGCCGGGCAGATCGCCTACCTTGAGCAGGAGATCGCCGTCCTGCGACGTAAGCTCGCCGACTCTCCGCGACACACGAGGATTCTCGAGGAGCGGATCGTCGAGCTGCAGACCAACCTGGCCGGCGTGTCCGCCCAGAACGAACGACTGGCCAACACGCTCCGTGAGGCCCGCGACCAGATCGTGGCCCTCAAGGAGGAGGTCGACCGGCTGGCGCAGCCCCCGGCCGGCTTCGGTGTCTTCCTTCAGGCGAACGAGGACGGCACGGCCGACATCTTCACCGGCGGCCGCAAGCTCCGGGTGAACGTCAGCCCCGGCGTCGAGCTCGACGAGCTCCGGCGCGGCCAGGAACTGATGCTCAACGAAGCGCTCAACGTGGTCGAGGCCATGGAGTTCGAGCGCGTCGGTGACATCGTCACCCTCAAGGAGATCCTCGAGGACGGCGAGCGGGCCCTGGTGCTCGGGCACACCGACGAGGAGCGGGTGGTACGGCTCGCCGAGCCGCTGCTGGACGTCACCATCCGCGCCGGCGACGCCCTGCTGCTGGAGCCCCGCTCCGGATACGTCTACGAGGTCGTGCCCAAGAGCGAGGTCGAGGAGCTCGTCCTCGAGGAAGTCCCCGACATCGGCTACGAGCAGATCGGCGGTCTCGGCAACCAGATCGAGGCCATCCGTGACGCGGTCGAGCTGCCGTACCTGTACCCGGACCTGTTCAAGGAGCACGAGCTGCGGCCGCCCAAGGGCGTGCTCCTGTACGGGCCCCCCGGATGCGGCAAGACGCTCATCGCCAAGGCCGTCGCCAACTCGCTGGCCAAGAAGGTCGCCGAGGTGACCGGCCAGGCCGCCGGCAAGAGCTTCTTCCTCAACATCAAGGGCCCCGAGCTGCTGAACAAGTACGTCGGCGAGACCGAGCGGCAGATCCGCCTGGTCTTCCAGCGGGCCCGGGAGAAGGCCAGTGAGGGCACACCGGTCATCGTCTTCTTCGACGAGATGGAGTCCCTGTTCCGCACCCGTGGCTCGGGTGTCAGCTCGGACGTGGAGAACACCATCGTCCCGCAGCTGCTCGCCGAGATCGACGGCGTCGAGGGTCTGCAGAACGTGGTCGTGATCGGTGCCTCCAACCGTGAGGACATGATCGACCCGGCCATCCTGCGGCCCGGCCGGCTGGACGTGAAGATCAAGATCGAGCGCCCGGACGCCGAGGCGGCCAAGGACATCTTCGGCAAGTACCTCACCGAGCGCCTCCCGCTCCACGGGGACGACCTCGCGGAGCACGGCGGCGACAAGTCCATGACGGTCCAGAGCATGATCCAGACCGCGGTGGAACACATGTACGCCGAATCCGAGGAGAACCGCTTCCTCGAGGTCACCTACGCCAATGGCGACAAGGAAGTCCTGTATTTCAAGGACTTCAATTCCGGTGCCATGATCGAGAACATCGTGGGCCGCGCCAAGAAGATGGCGATCAAGGACTTCCTCGAGAAGGAACAGAAGGGCCTCCGCGTCTCCCACCTGCTCCAGGCCTGCGTGGACGAGTTCAAGGAGAACGAGGACCTGCCCAACACCACCAACCCGGACGACTGGGCCCGGATCTCCGGAAAGAAGGGCGAGCGGATCGTTTACATCCGTACCCTCATCACCGGAAAGCAGGGTTCGGACACCGGACGCTCCATCGACACGGTGGCGAACACCGGTCAGTACCTGTAAAAGGCAGGGTGGCTGCGGGTGCCCTCAGCGGGTACCCGCAGCCGACTGTTTTTCGGGGCCACGGCTGGAGCACAGTAATGACGCAAATGATCTCCCCACCAGCGCAAAGGCGTTCTAGGCTCTTCCGTACCGCCGAGTCGCGCAGTGCGGGGACGGGCACCGCACACGCACCGGAGCGCCAGCGGTACTTGAGCAGCGCCCCCGACCGGGGACGCCGCCGGGCAAGGAGGGCCGCATGACCGTACGGCGAGTAATGGGCATCGAGACGGAGTACGGGATCTCCGTCCCCGGCCACCCCAACGCCAATGCCATGCTCACCTCGTCCCAGATCGTGAACGCCTACGCGGCGGCGATGCACCGGGCCCGCCGGGCCCGCTGGGACTTCGAGGAGGAGAATCCGCTGCGGGACGCGCGAGGCTTCGACCTCGCCCGCGAGGCCGCCGACGCCAGCCAGCTCACCGACGAGGACATCGGCCTGGCCAATGTGATCCTCACCAACGGGGCACGGCTCTACGTCGACCACGCCCACCCCGAGTACAGCGCCCCCGAGGTCACCAACCCGCGCGACGCCGTGCTCTGGGACAAGGCGGGCGAGCGGATCATGGCCGAGGCCGCCGAGCGGGCCGCCCAGCTGCCCGGGGCCCAGCCGATCCACCTGTACAAGAACAACACCGACAACAAGGGCGCGTCCTACGGCACGCACGAGAACTACCTGATGAAGCGGGAGACCCCCTTCTCGGACATCGTGCGCCACCTGACGCCGTTCTTCGTCTCCCGCCAGGTGTTCGCCGGCGCGGGCCGCGTCGGCATCGGCCAGGACGGCCACGAGCACGGCTTCCAGCTCAGCCAGCGCGCGGACTACTTCGAGGTCGAGGTCGGCCTCGAGACGACGCTGAAGCGCCCGATCATCAACACCCGCGACGAACCGCACGCCGACGCGGAGAAGTACCGCCGGCTCCACGTGATCATCGGCGACGCGAACCTGTCGGAGATCTCGACGTACCTGAAGCTCGGCACGACGTCGCTGGTCCTGTCGATGATCGAGGAGGGGTTCATCGCCGTGGACCTCGCCGTCGACCAGCCGGTACGGACCCTGCACCAGGTCTCGCACGACCCCTCCCTGCAGCAGCTCGTCACGCTGCGCAACGGGCGGACGCTCACCGCGGTCCAGTTGCAGATGGAGTACTTCGAGCTGGCCCGCAAGTACGTGGAGGAGCGTTTCGGGACGGACGCCGACGAACAGACCATGGACGTCCTGACGCGCTGGGAGGACACCCTCACCCGCCTGGAGAACGACCCGATGAGTCTGGCCGGGGAGCTGGACTGGGTCGCCAAGCGGGAACTCATGGAGGGCTACCGGCGCCGGGACGGCGTGGACTGGGACGCGGCCAGGCTGCACCTGGTCGACCTCCAGTACGCCGACGTGCGCCCCGAGAAGGGCCTCTACAACCGCCTGGCGGCCCGCGGCAGGATGAAGCGGCTGCTGGGCGAGGCCGAGGTCGAGCGGGCCCGTACGAAGCCGCCGGAGGACACCCGCGCGTACTTCCGCGGGCGCTGCCTGGAGCAGTACGCGGACGACGTCGCGGCGGCCTCCTGGGACTCGGTGATCTTCGACCTGCCGGGCCGGGACTCCCTCCAGCGGGTCCCAACCCTGGAACCGCTTCGCGGAACGCGTAATCACGTCAAGGAGCTCCTGGACCGCTGCCGCACTGCGGAAGACCTGGTCAGGGTGCTGTCCGGGGGGTGATCGCGGGCGGAGCGGGTATCCGGGGGTAACCGGAAGGGCAGGCCGGACAGGGTGGAAAATCCCTGGCCCGGGAATCATCGAGATGGTCCCCGCAGGTTGGAGCAACTGCGGGGGCACGGTCGGACCCGGCTTGTAGGGTCTGATCTTGACCGAGCAACTGTGTCGGGCGAACCGAGCGGGGTGAGGGTGATGGCGACCAAGGACACCGGCGGCGGACAGCAGAAGGCCACCCGGTCCACGGAGGAGGTCGAGGAGCAGGCGCAGGAGGCGCAGGGCTCCGAAGACCTCAAGGAGCGTCACGAGAAGCTGTCGGACGACGTGGACTCCGTGCTGGACGAGATCGACGACGTCCTCGAGGAGAACGCCGAGGACTTCGTGCGGTCCTTCGTTCAGAAGGGTGGCCAGTAGCCCCCGGGGCGTGTGAGGGGCAGGCGGATCGGCGGGTGCTGCGCGCGGTGCGGTGAGGTGGTGCCGCGCGCGGCTTTCGCCTTCTGACGCCCGGTCCCGCGGAGTCCGCACGTGCGGCGGAGTCCCGTGTCCCGCACGAGACGAGTTCTCGCACGGGTCCGGCCGAGCTCCCTGCGCAGAGTCCGGCGGAAATCCGCGTGAGTCCGGCGGAGTCCCGCACGAGTCCGGCGGACCTCTCTTCCCACGAGTCGTGCAGAGCATGTGGATCACCGCCTCGGGACGGGTAGGGTCCGTGGCATACCGCGCTCCGGCCGTACCATCCGACCGGGGCAGTTGCAAGGATCGGCCCGACGTCACAGGGCGGGCTGCCGCATACGTGGAAGGAATCGCGTGGAAGCCAACACTCGCAGCACCGGGCGTCTACCAGCTGCCTTCCTGACGCCAGGGTCTTCCTCCTTCATGGACTTCCTCTCCGAGCACCAGCCCGAACTGCTGCCGGGCCGCAGGAAGTTGCCACCCGTCCAGGGAGCGATCGAGGCGCCGCACGGCACCACCATCGTGGCCGTCATCTTCCCCGGCGGCGTGGTGCTCGCCGGTGACCGACGGGCCACCATGGGCAATGTCATCGCCCAGCGGGACATCGAGAAGGTGTTTCCCGCCGACGAGTACTCGGCCGTCGGCATCGCCGGCACGGCGGGTCTGGCGGTGGAGATGGTGAAGCTGTTCCAGCTGGAGCTGGAACACTTCGAGAAGGTCGAGGGCACCCAGCTGTCCCTCGAGGGCAAGGCGAACCGGCTGTCGACCATGATCCGTTCCAACCTCGGCATGGCGATGCAGGGGCTGGCCGTGGTGCCGCTGTTCGCCGGGTACGACGTGGACCGGGAGAAGGGGCGGATCTTCTCCTACGACGTCACGGGCGGGCGCTCCGAGGAGCAGGGGTACGCGGCGACGGGCTCCGGCTCGATCTTCGCGCGCGGCGCCATGAAGAAGCTCTACCGTGACGACCTGAGCGAGGACGAGGCCACCACGCTGGTGGTGCAGGCCCTGTACGACGCGGCAGACGACGACTCGGCGACCGGTGGTCCCGATGTCGCCCGCCGGATCTATCCGATCGTCACCGTGATCACCGAGGACGGGTTCCGCAGGCTCACCGAGGACGAGGCGTCCGGGATCGCGCGGTCCGTGCTGGAGCGGCGCCTGGAGCAGCCGGACGGTCCGCGGGCCTCGCTGCTGTAGGCGGCGGGCGCGGTTCCCCGTGAGTGCTTTCTCTTTGAGGGTGGTCCAGTGACTTCGACAGAAAGGGACGGATAACCGGTGTCGACGCCGTTCTATGTCTCACCTCAGCAGGCCATGGCCGACCGGGCGGAGTACGCCCGCAAGGGCATCGCCCGTGGCCGCAGCCTGGTCGTGCTGCAGTACGCCGACGGCATCGTGTTCGTCGGCGAGAACCCGTCCCGCGCGCTGCACAAGTTCAGCGAGATCTACGACCGGATCGGCTTCGCCGCGGCCGGTAAGTACAACGAGTACGAGAACCTGCGGATCGGGGGCGTGCGGTACGCCGATCTGCGGGGCTACACCTACGACCGGGACGACGTCACCGCCCGGGGTCTGGCGAACGTGTACGCGCAGACGCTGGGCACGATCTTCTCGAGCGCGGGGGAGAAGCCGTACGAGGTGGAGCTGGTGGTGGCCGAGGTCGGGGAGACCCCGGAGCAGGACCAGATCTACCGGCTGCCGCACGACGGGTCGATCGTCGACGAGCACGGCTCGGTGGCGGTGGGCGGCAACGCCGAGCAGATCGGCGGGTACCTGGACCAGCGGCACCGGGACGGGATGTCGCTGGCGGAGGCGCTGAAGCTGGCGGTGCAGTCGCTGTCGCGGGACACGAACGGCAGCGAGCGGGAGATTCCGGCGGAGCGGCTGGAGGTCGCGGTGCTGGACCGTACGCGGCCGCAGAAGCGGAAGTTCAAGCGGATCACCGGGCGGCAGCTGGCGCGGCTGCTGGAGGCCGGGGGAGCGGAGACGGCGTCCGAGGCGGAGGCGGAGGCCGACGAGGAGGAGTAGGCCGTGCGGGGCGGTGGGGGTGCGCGTGTGATGCCTGCGGCGCCTGTGCGGGTTCGGTGGGGGCGGGTGCAGCGCCCTCGGTTCGGTGGTGGGGCGGGGCCGGGTCGGGGGTGTCCGTCCTCGGTCCGGCGCGGAGTCGGTCGGCCGGGAAGCGGGGGCGTTGACGCGCCGGCCGCTGCGGGCGGGCACCCCCGCCCCGTCCCCTTCCCGCCGTGGGCGGCCGCCCCGACGCCCACTGTGCCCGTGTGTGGTGCGCCGGGTGCGGCTTCACCCTCGTCCACTGTGGCCTTGTGCGGCGTGCCGGGTGCGGCTACTGGGCTCCGTCCCTTCCCGTCATGGGCGGCTTGGGCGGCGTCCATCGTGCCCGTGTGTGGCTACTGGGCTCCTCCCTTTTCCGCCGCGTGCGGGTCATCCGCGCCCGGTGGCCCGGGCCGGTCTCCTGCTGTGTGCGGCTACTGGGCCCAGCCTCCGTCGGCAGCCGTAACGTCTCTCCGCGGGTGGTACCGCACGTCCGCGGGCAGTCGTGGGGCCAGGGGGCCGGGCTCGAGCGACGTCGAGAGCGGGAGCGGGCGGCGCGGCGCATCCCGGTGGCCCGGGCTGCTCGGCCATCGCCGGCCGCCGTCGACAGGGGGCAACCGGTCTGCGCACCGCGTCGCCGGGTGCCTGTCAGCGCCGGGTGGAGGCCGGGCCCGTCGAGCCTCTCACGACCAGGCTCACCGGGATGTCGCCGGCCTCGGGGGTGCGGTCGTCCAGCACCGCCATGAGGGCCTGCATGCCGCGTTCGCCGAAGAGTTCCGCGTCCAGGCGGACCGTGGTCAGCTCGGGGTCGATCGCCGTCGCCAGGGCCAGGTCGTCCAGGCCGGTGACGGAGAGGTCGCCGGGGACGCGCAGTCCCAGGCGGCGTGCCGCCTTGTACGTGCCGGCCGCCAGTTGGTCGTCGTCGCAGACGACCGCGGTGGGGCGGTGGGAGTGGGACAGCGCCACCTCGGCCGCGGCTTGCGCGCCCTTGATGGAGATCGGCGACCTGGCCGTACGCAGGGACGTGCCGGGGACCCGGGCCAGCCGGGCGGCCAGTTCTCGGGCCCGTACCTCGAAGGTCCAGGACGCCACGTCCGCCGCGAGGTGCAGGAAGCGGCGGTGGCCCAGGGCCAGCAGGTGCTCGGTGATCTGGCGGACGCCGTCGGCGATGTCCAGGTTGACCGTGGCCGCGCCCAGTGTGGCGTCCGGGTCGCTGTCCAGCATCACCAGCGGCAGCTGGTCGCCGCGGATCGCGCTGAGGGCGTCGGCGGCCATCGAGGACGCGATGACGCCGTCCAGGGCCGCCTCTGCGGATGCGAAGGGGTCGCGGGCGGGGCCGATGCCCTCGGGGGAGGGGTAGAGGACCACACCGAAGCCGTGCTGTGAGGCGATGCGGGCGGCGCCCGTGTAGACGCCCGCGAAGAACTCCGTGGTGAGCGCCGGGACCACCAGCAGGACCGTACGAGTGCGGCCCAGGCGCAGATTGCGGGCGGCGAGGTTGGGGCGGTAGCCCAGCGTGCGGGCGGCCTCGCGAACGCGCTGGGCCGTGGACTCGGAGACGCGGCCGCGCCACTTGTCGCCGAGGACGAGGGAGACCGCGGCCTGGGAGACGCCGGCGGCCTGGGCGACGTCCCGGCTCGTGGGGCGGGTGCTGGCTCGTACCACGGTCGGGCCGCTCCTTGGTCTGGACTGGTGAACAGCGGACATGGTACGTATGGAGGAGCTAGTTATACGTAAAACCCGAGGTTCGGCGGACACCGCGACGTGATGGAGGGCTCGGCTTTGGCCACGGGATACCTGGAGATCCTCCGCGCGCGGCACGCCACCCGGCTGCTGGTGGGCACCCTCGTGGGGCGGCTGCCCAACGCGACCGCCGCCATCGCCATCGTGCTGTTCGTGCGCGCGGAGGGCGGGACGTACAGCCTGGCGGGTGCCCTGGCGGCGGTGTACGGCGTCGCCAACGCGGTGGGGCAGCCCGCGCTCGGCCGGCTGGTGGACCTGCACGGGCAGCCGCGGGTGCAGCTGCCCGCCGCGGTGCTGTCGGCACTGGCGATGGCCGTCTTCGCCTTCGCGGGCGTCGAGCCCGCAGCGGTGGCGTACGCGTCCGTGGCGGCCGCGGGGCTCTTCACGCCACCGCTGGAGGGTGGGCTGCGGGCCCTGTGGTCCTCCGTGCTGCCCAAGGAGGACCACGTGCACCGGGCGTACGCGCTGGATGCCGTGGCGCAGGAGGTGATGTTCACCGTCGGGCCGCTGCTCGTGACCGTCTGCGTCTCGGTGTGGTCGGCGCAGGCCGCCCTGCTGGTGCTGAATCTCATCGGCGTGCTGGGGGCGCTGTCGGTCGTCGTGTCGCCGCCCTCGCGCGCGTGGCGGTCGGCGCCGCGCGCGGCGCACTGGCTGGGTGCCCTGCGCTCGCCGGGTCTGCTGGCGCTGCTGGGCGCCTTCCTGTTCGTGGGGATGGCCCTCGGCTCCATCACCGTGGCGTCGGTCCCCTACGCGGACGAGCACGGCGGCGACCACGTGTACGGCTGGCTGATGGCCGGCATCGGGCTCGGCGCGCTCATCGGCGGCACGGTGTACGGGGCGCGGCAGTGGGGCGGCGCCCCCGCACGGCGACTTCAGGTGCTGGTGGCCCTGCTGGCGGTGTGTTACCTGCCGCTGACGCTGATGCCGGGGGTCGTGACGATGACGTTGCTCACCGTGGTCGCCGGTCTCTTCCTCGCGCCGGCCATCGCCTGCGCCTTCGTGCTCGTCGACCGGCACGCTCCGCGCGGGACGGTCACCGAGGCGTTCTCCTGGCTGGTGACGACGTTCACCGTGGGCGCGTCCGTAGGAACGGGCCTCACGGGCCCGGTCGTCGAGGCGGGCGGGGCCTTGTGGGGCTTCGCCGTGCCGGGGGCCGCGGGCGGTGTGTCGCTGCTGGTTTTGATCGCCACAGGACGGGTACTCGCAGGTCCCGCCGGAAGAGGGGTCGTTGCCGCCCGTTCGGAAAATGATCCGAACCGTGCCGTCGAACCCCGTTTCAGCTCGGGGGATCGGGCGTAATGTTCCCTCATGGACCGCCGCATTTTCGGGCTGGAGAACGAGTACGGCGTCACGTGCACGTTCAGGGGACAGCGCCGCCTGTCGCCTGACGAGGTGGCGCGGTACCTCTTCCGCCGTGTCGTGTCATGGGGCCGCAGCAGCAATGTCTTTCTGCGAAACGGCGCCCGCCTCTATCTCGACGTCGGGTCACATCCGGAATACGCCACACCCGAATGTGACAACGTGACCGAACTGGTCACCCACGACAAGGCCGGCGAGCGCATTCTGGAAGGACTCCTGGTAGACGCGGAACGACGCCTGCACGAGGAGGGAATCGCGGGCGACGTCTACCTCTTCAAGAACAACACCGATTCGGCGGGCAACTCCTACGGCTGCCACGAGAACTACCTCGTCGCCCGGCACGGGGAGTTCTCCCGACTCGCGGACATCCTCATCCCGTTCCTGGTCACCCGCCAGCTGCTGTGCGGCGCCGGCAAGGTGCTCCAGACGCCGCGCGGCGCCGTGTACTGCGTCAGCCAGCGGGCCGAGCACATCTGGGAGGGCGTCTCCTCGGCGACCACCCGCTCCCGGCCGATCATCAACACTCGTGACGAGCCGCACGCCGACGCGGAGCGCTACCGGCGCCTGCACGTCATCGTGGGCGACTCGAACATGTCCGAGACGACCATGCTGCTCAAGGTCGGGGCCACCGACCTGGTGCTGCGCATGATCGAGGCGGGCACCGTGATGCGCGACCTCACCCTGGAGAACCCCATCCGGGCGATCCGCGAGGTCAGCCACGACATCACCGGGCGCCGCAAGGTCCGCCTGGCCAGCGGCCGGGAGGCCTCCGCCCTGGAGGTGCAGCGCGAGTACTACGAGAAGGCGCTGGACTTCTGCGAGCGCCGCGGCATCCGCACCGGCACCGTCGAGCAGGTGCTTGAGCTGTGGGGCCGCACCCTGGACGCGATCGAGACCGAGGACCTCGACCGCATCGGCACCGAGATCGACTGGGTCATGAAGTACAAGCTTCTCGAGCGGTACCGGGCCAAGCACAACATGACCATGTCGCATCCGCGGGTCGCCCAGATAGACCTCGCCTACCACGACATCCACCGGCGTCGTGGCCTGTACTACCTGCTCGAGAAGAAGGGACAAGCGGCGCGGATCTGCAACGACTTGAAAATCTTCGAGGGCAAGTCCGTGCCGCCGCAGACCACTCGGGCCCGCCTGCGCGGCGACTTCATCCGCAGGGCCCAGGAACAGCGCCGTGACTTCACGGTCGACTGGGTCCACCTGAAGCTGAACGACCAGGCGCAGCGCACCGTGTTGTGCAAGGACCCGTTCCGCTCCGTGGACGACCGGGTGGAGAAGCTGATCGCCGGTATGTGACGGTCCGGCCGGCGTGCCCGATGCCCGCAGGTTCTCAGGGCCTGCGGGCATCGGGCGCCTCTGCGCGGCCGCGTCCCCCCGGTGAGCCGTGTGCGCGGCGGACAGGTCGTAGAGTGGCGGGATCGCCCCCCACTCCCGAGCCCAGTTGGACTGATGAACTACAACACGAAACGCCGCGTCGCGGCGCTGCTGGCCGTGCCCGCCCTGCTGATCACCGCCGCGTGCGGATCGGACGACGACAGCAAGGGTGATGCGGCGGGAGGCGTCGCCAAGGTCGAGGGGAAGCTCGGGGAGAAGCCCGAGATCTCCGTGCCGAAGGACGGGGACCCGTCCGAGAAGACCCTCGTCGAGACGGTCTCGGAGGGCAGCGGGGCCGCGATCAAGGCCTCCGACTTCGTCCGGCTCGACTGGACCGTCGAGAAGTGGGGTGGCGACCAGGAACTGGGCGGCACCTGGGCCGCCGCGCCGGCCGGCGACAAGGCGCCCCGGCGGCAGTCCATCGAGCAGATCGGCAAGCCGAGCCAGCAGCTGCCCGCCAAGGTCCTCGACGCCGTGAAGGGCAAGAAGCCCGGCAGCCGGATCCTCGTCCAGGGCACCGCGGGCGACCTGATCGGCGAGAACCTGAACCCCTCCTCCGGCATCTCCGCCGACGACGTGCTGATCTGGGTGGTCGACCCGGTAGGCGCCGCCCGCGTCGACGCCAAGGCCGAGGCCGAGGGCGAGCAGGCGGCCTCCGAGGCGGGCCTGCCGGAGGTGAAGGCCCCGTCGCAGAAGGCGGCGACCATCACCCTCCCCCAGGGCACCAAGGCTCCCAAGGACCTCGAGCAGCAGGTCCTGATCAAGGGCGACGGCAAGAAGGTCGAGGCCGGCCAGGGGCTCATCGCCCAGTACACCGGGGTCAAGTGGGAGGACGGCAAGAAGTTCGACTCCTCCTGGGACCACGGCGGTGCCACCGCCTTCCAGATCGGCAACGGGTCCGTCGTGGCAGGCTGGGACCAGGGCCTCGTGGGCAAGAACGTGGGCGACCGGGTCCTGCTGGTGATCCCGCCCTCCCTCGGCTACGGCGCCAGCCCCAACAGCGAGCTGGCCAAGAACACGCTGGTCTTCGTCGTGGACATCCTCGGCGCCGTCTGACCCCGGCGTCTGTGAGACTGTCCCCGACGCAGGTCACGCAACAAGGAGAGATGAAGTGAGCATCGACAAGCCCGAGATCGACTTCCCGGGCGGCGAGCCCCCGGCGGACCTCGAGATCAAGGACATCTGGGAGGGCGACGGCCCGGTCGCTCAGGCCGGACAGACCGTGACGGTCCACTACGTGGGCGTGGCCTTCAGCACCGGCGAGGAGTTCGACGCCAGCTGGAACCGAGGCACCCCGTTCCGCTTCCCGCTCGGCGCCGGCCGCGTCATCAAGGGGTGGGACCAGGGCGTGCAGGGCATGAAGGTCGGCGGGCGCCGCCAGCTGACCATCCCCGCCCACCTCGCCTACGGCAACCAGAGCCCGACCCCGGCGATCAAGCCCGGTGAGACCCTGATCTTCGTGGTCGACCTGCTCGGCGTCTGACCGTCGCACGACCGGACCCGATCACCTGGGGCCCATGCCTGTCCGGGCATGGGCCCTCGGCTTTTGTCAGGACACCCCTGGGCGGTACGGTCATCGGTCGTAAGCACCATAGGGAGGCGAAGCGCGTCGATGGCCATTGCCAAGGCCGAGCGGCTGATGAACCTGGCGCTGTGTCTGCTGGGGACGCGGCGGCCGCTCAGCAAGCGCGAGCTGCGCGAGTCGATCGAGGCCTACGCCGAGGCCTTCGGCCCGGACCGGGGCGCGACCGGCTCGGACGACTCGTTCAACCGCATGTTCGAGCGGGACAAGGACGACCTGCGCGAGCTCGGTCTGGTCATCGAGACGGTCGAGAACCTCGACGGCGAGGTCGGCTATCTGGCCCGACGCGACAGCAACCGCCTCCCGCCCATCACCCTCGACGCCGAGGAGGCCGCCGCCCTCGGCCTCGCGGCCAAGGTCTGGCAGCAGGCCCGGCTCGCCGGCGCGGCCAGCGGCGCCCTGCAGAAACTGCGCGCCGCAGGCCTCCCCGAGGACGTCGACCCGTACGGGGCCCACGGTGCGCTGGAGCCCCGCATCCCCGTGCACGAGGCGGCCTTCGAGCCGCTGATGCTGGCCTGCCGCGATCGCCGCCCCGTCGTCTTCGACTACCGCAAGGCCAATGCCGCACAGCCCGAGCAGCGGCACGTCGAGCCGTGGGCGCTGGAGTGCTGGCGCGGCCACTGGTACCTGGCGGGCTGGGACCGCGACCGGGGCGCCGAGCGGGTCTTCCGCCTCTCCCGGATCACCGGCAAGGTGCGCTCGCGCGCCGGCCGCTTCACCGCCCCCGTGCCCGACGTCGTCACCGTGCGCGAGACCGTCGCCGGCTGGGCGGGGGAGACCGCCGACCGCTCCGCGCGGATCCGGCTGCGCTCCGGCTCCGGCTACCCCCTTCGCGCGAAGGCCACGGCGGTGCGGGAACTCGCCGAAGGGTGGGACGAGTTGGAGATTCCGTACGGGCACGGTCTGGATGCCTGGCTGGTGGAGTTCGGTCCGGACGTGGTGGTCCTGGAGCCCGCCGAGCTGCGGGCCGACGTGGTGGACCGGCTGCGCGCCGTGGCCAAGGGCTGAGGGGGACGGAAGAGAACGTGGCAGGCAAACCGGTCAGGCCCGTGAACGCCATCGACCAGACCCGGCGGATGCTCTCCCTGGTGACGTATCTGCGGGAGCGGCCCGGTGCCCGCATCGAGGACGTGGCGCGCGCCTTCGGCATCACCGAGGAGGAACTGGTCTCCGACCTCGACGTGCTGCCCATGTGCGGCACCAGCTTCCGCGGCGGGGATCTGCTCGACATCGACACCGACGGCGAGCGCATCTGGTGGCACAACGTCGCCGCCCTCGGCGCGGAGGCGGCGGAACCGCTGCGGCTCGCTGCTGACGAGGCCACCGCCCTGCTGGTCGCCGCTCGCGCGGTGGCCACGCTGCCCGGACTGCGCGAGAGCGACCGGCAGGCGTTGCTGCGAGCCACCGCCAAGGTGGAGGCCGCGGCCGGCGAGGCGGCCGGCGCCAGCTCCCGGCTGTCGGTCACCTTCGAGTCGGAGGGTGGCGTCTTCGCCGACGTCGACCGCGCCATCGCCGAGCGCCGCAGACTGTGGATCCGGTACTACTCACCCGCGCGCGACGAGGTCACCGAGCGCGAGATCGACCCGATCCGCCTGGTCAGCGTCGGCCACACCTATGTCGAGGCGTGGTGTCGGCGCTCCGAGGCGCGCCGTACCTTCCGGCTCGACCGGGTCGCCGAGATCAAGATCCTCGACGAGCCCTCCGCGCCGCCGGAGATCGAGCTGCGGGACCTGTCGGAGGCGCTGGTGCAGCCCGCGGCCGAGGATCCTGAGGTCGTCGTCGAGGTCGGGCCGGGCGGGCGGTGGGTCGCCGAGTACTACCCGCACGACAGCGCCGAAGAGCTTCCCGACGGCGGCCTGCGCATCACCCTGCGCACCCCCGATCCGGCCTCGCTGAAGCGGCTGGCGCTGCGACTCGGGCGCGACGGCCGGATCGTCGAGCCGTACGAGCTCGCCGAGAGCGCCCGGCGGGCGGCCCGCGAGGCGCTGACGGCGTACGACGGCGTCGAGGCGGTCGAGGCGGCCGGATGAACGGACGGCCCGCGGAACACGCGGCAGGCGACCGGCGGGACGGCCGGCACGGGCAGAACGACAGGCAGGAGCGAGGGCTTTGAGCGAGTCGGCGACGTCTGGTGCGCGGGGCATGACGGTGGCGTCCGCGTTCGCCGGGATGCGGGGCGTGGCCCCGGTCGTGTTCCGGGCGGGCTGCCCGGACTGCCGGGGGCGCTTCGAGCTCGCGGCGAGCGCCCTGCGGCTGGCCATCGGCGCCAGCAGCCGTACGACCTTCTACTCGTTCACCTGCCCCGAGTGCGGCACCGCCGTGCGCAAGCCGGCGGGGGAGCGGATCGTCGAACTGCTCACCGGCGGCGGGGTCAGAACACTGCGGCTGCACTCGACGCTGTAGGCGGCCCGGCGCCGCGGCCCCGGCGGGACGCGTTAGGCTCGCCCCCATGTTCTGGCCGATGTTCGCGATTGCCGTGGGGTTCCTGGGTCTGCTGGTGCTCGGGGTCTGCGCCGTCCGGGTCTTCGTCGAGGCGGAGCGGCTCGGCAGGCAGGTCGCGGACTCCACACGGCGGATCAACCGGGCCGCCGAGGACCTGGAGCGCGCGGCGGCCGGCGCGGCCCGCTCGGCGGAAGCGCTCTGACCGTCCCCGTGTGGCCGCTCCCGGACCGTCCAGCGGTGACCGCTCCCGGACCGTCCCACGGTGACGCGCTGCGCCTGTCCGCCCTGTCACCCGCCGGGTGCCGACAGGTACGCTGCTGATCGCGGCCCGGAGAACGAGGCGCGGACCGCGGACGGGAGTACGCACAGGGATTGCCCCGCGTTCACCCCTGAGCGTTACGATCGCTGACAACGGGATCGTTTCGGACACACGTCCGACCGGTCGGACAGCACCCCCACCCCAGCAGCCTCGGTGAGAAGGTAAAGACTTATGTTCGGAAGGCTCGGAGCTCCCGAGATCATTCTCATCCTCGTCGTCATCATCCTGCTGTTCGGCGCGAAGAAGCTTCCGGACATGGCGCGGTCGCTCGGCAAGTCCGCCCGCATCCTCAAGAGCGAGGCGAAGGCGATGAAGGAGGACAGCAAGTCCTCCGCGCCTGCCGACCCGCCGGCCACCGGCGAGCAGCCCCCCGCGCAGCGCACCATCCAGGCGGCCCCCGGCGACGTGACCAGCTCCCGCCCGGTCACGGAGCCGACGGACACGACCAAGCGCTGACCGAAGGACCGGCGGACTCCGGTCCCCCGCACGAGACGAGGACGTGGGTTGCTCAAGTCTGCCCGCACAACGGAGAAGGATCCGGAGGGGCGCATGCCTCTCGCGGAGCACCTTCGCGAGCTCCGCAACCGGCTCGTGAAGAGTCTCGTGGCGATCGCTGTGGCGACGGTGATCACGGCCTTCTTCTACAAGGACATCATTGAGTTCTTCACGGATCCCATCCTGAGGGCGGTGGGGTGCGAGTACAGCTTCGCCGAGCTGTCGAAGGACACCAGCGAGACCAAGTGCGCGCGGATCGTGCAGAACGGCCTGCTGAGTCCGTTCACGCTCGCCCTCACGGTCGCGCTGTCGTCGGGCGTGGTCCTGGCCACCCCGGTGTGGCTCTACCAGCTCTGGGCCTTCGTCGCGCCGGGGCTGCACCGCCACGAGAAGAAGTACGGCCTCGCCTTCGTGGCCGCCGGGTTCCCCCTGTTCGTCCTGGGGGCGTACTTCGCCTACTGGTCGCTGCCGAAGATGGCTTCGGTGATGCTCGAGTTCGCCATCATCGGAAGCGACAATCAGCTGCCCCTCGACGACCTCCTGCAACTGATCATGCGGATGATCGTCGTCTTCGGGCTCTCCTTCGAGCTGCCGCTGCTGCTGGTGATGCTCAACTTCGGCGGGGTGCTGTCCGGCGAGAAGATGGCCGGCTGGTGGCGCGGCATGATCCTGGGCATCACGCTCTTCGCGGCGATCGCCACCCCCAGCACCGACCCGATCTCCATGCTGGCGCTGGCGGGCCCCATCTGGATCCTGTACTTCGCCGCGGCGGCGGTCGCCCTGCTCAACGACCGGCGCCGGGCCCGCCGTGACGCGCTGCGCCCCGCCGACGACGAGGCGTCCGAGCTCGACCTCACGCCCGAGGACATCGGCGCCGTCGAGCCCGTGAGCACCGCCCGCGTCCTGCCCGAGCAAGCCGGCCCGGAGCGGGTGAACGGCTACGACGACGTGACCTGACGACGTGACCCGGCGGCGCGACCGGCCCGGCTGCCGCGGCACCGGCCGGGAACGCCCTCGGTTAATGATCGTCCGGTTGTCGGTGCGGCCCGGTACGCTCGAAAGCACGATGACTCAGGACCTCTCACCGGCCGAGCGGTACGCGGCAGCACGCAGGCGCGCTGCCGAGCAGGCCACCGCGCTCGCCTCCTTCCGCGAGATGTACGACTTCGGTCTCGACCCGTTCCAGATCGAGGCATGCCGGGCGCTCGAGGCGGGCAAGGGCGTGCTGGTCGCCGCGCCCACCGGCTCCGGCAAGACGATCGTGGGCGAGTTCGCCGTCCACCTCGCCCTCCGGCAGGGCAAGAAGTGCTTCTACACGACCCCCATCAAGGCGCTGTCGAACCAGAAGTACGCGGACCTGTGCCGCCGCTATGGCACGGACAACGTGGGCCTGCTCACCGGTGACAACAGCGTCAACTCGGCCGCCCCGGTGGTCGTGATGACCACCGAGGTGCTGCGGAACATGCTGTATGCCGGTTCCCAGACGCTCCTCGGTCTCGGGTACGTGGTCATGGACGAGGTGCACTACCTCTCCGACCGCTTCCGCGGCGCGGTGTGGGAGGAAGTGATCATCCACCTCCCCGAGTCGGTGACCCTGGTGTCACTGTCGGCGACCGTGTCCAACGCCGAGGAGTTCGGCGACTGGCTCGACACCGTCCGCGGCGACACCGAGGTGATCGTCTCCGAGCACCGGCCCGTGCCGCTGTTCCAGCACGTGCTCGCCGGGCGCCGGATGTACGACCTGTTCGAGGAGGGCGAGGGCCACCGCAGGGCCGTCAACCCCGACCTCACGCGCATGGCCCGCCTGGAGGCGAGCCGCCCGTCCTGGGGCGACCGCCGGCGCGGGCGCAACGGCATGCGGGAGGCCGACCGGGAGCGGGAGCGCCGGCAGCGGTCGCGGGTGTGGACGCCGAGCCGGCCGGAGGTCATCGAGCGGCTCGACGCCGAGGGCCTGCTGCCCGCCATCACCTTCATCTTCAGCCGCGCCGCCTGCGAGGCCGCCGTCCAGCAGTGCCTGTACGCGGGACTGCGGCTCAACGACGAGGAGGCGCGCGAGCACGTCCGCTCCCTCGTCGAGGAGCGCACCGCCTCCATCCCGCCCGAGGACCTGCACGTCCTCGGCTACTACGAGTGGCTGGAGGGCCTGGAGCGCGGGATCGCGGCCCACCACGCGGGCATGCTGCCGACGTTCAAGGAGGTCGTCGAGGAACTCTTCGTGCGCGGTCTGGTGAAGGCCGTGTTCGCGACCGAGACCCTCGCCCTCGGCATCAACATGCCCGCCCGCTCGGTGGTGCTGGAGAAGCTGGTCAAGTGGAACGGCGAGCAGCACGCCGACATCACCCCCGGTGAGTACACGCAGCTCACCGGGCGGGCCGGCCGGCGCGGCATCGACGTCGAGGGGCACGCGGTCGTGCTCTGGCAGCGCGGCATGAACCCCGAGCAGCTCGCGGGACTGGCCGGCACGCGCACGTACCCGCTGCGCTCCAGCTTCAGGCCGTCGTACAACATGGCGGTCAATCTGGTCGAGCAGTTCGGCCGGCACCGTTCGCGCGAGCTGCTGGAGACGTCGTTCGCGCAGTTCCAGGCGGACAAGTCGGTCGTCGGCATCTCGCGGCAGGTGCAGCGCAACGAGGAGGGACTGGAGGGCTACAGGGGCTCCATGACCTGCCACCTCGGGGACTTCGAGGAGTACGCGCGCCTGCGCCGGGAGCTGAAGGACCGCGAGACCGAGCTGGCCCGGCAGGGCGCGGCGCAGCGCCGCGCGGAGGCCGCCGTGGCCCTGGAGAGGCTCAAGCCCGGCGACGTCATCCACGTGCCCACCGGCAAGTACGCCGGACTGGCCCTGGTGCTCGACCCGGGACTGCCCGCCGGGCGGTCCAACGGCCACCGCGGCGTGGAGTACCACGACGGTCCGCGCCCGCTGGTGCTGACCGCCGAACGACAGGTCAAGCGGCTGGCGTCGATCGACTTCCCGGTGCCCGTCGAGGCGCTGGAGCGGATGCGCATCCCCAAGTCCTTCAACCCGCGCTCCCCGCAGTCCCGTCGCGACCTCGCCTCCGCGCTGCGCACCAAGGCCGGGCACATAGCGCCGGAGCGGCACCGCAAGCGTCGCTCGGAGGCGGCCGACGACCGGGAGATCGCCCGGCTGCGCAAGGCGCTGCGCGCCCATCCCTGCCACGGGTGCAGCGACCGCGAGGACCACGCCCGCTGGGCCGAGCGCTACTACCGGCTGCTGCGCGACACCTCGCAGCTGGAGCGGCGCATCGAAGGCCGGACGAACACCATCGCCCGCACCTTCGACCGCATCGTCGCGCTGCTGACCGAGATGGATTATCTGCGCGGCGACGAGGTCACCGAGGACGGCAAGCGGCTCGCCCGGCTCTACGGCGAGCTGGACCTGCTGGCCTCCGAGTGCCTGCGCGAGGGCGTCTGGGAAGCGCTCGGCCCGGCCGAGCTCGCCGCCTGCGTCTCGGCGCTGGTGTACGAGGCGCGGGTCGGCGACGACGCGATGGCCCCCAAGCTGCCCTCCGGCAGGGCCAAGGCCGCGCTCGGCGAGATGGTCCGCATCTGGGGGCGGCTGGACGCTCTGGAGGAGGAGTTCCGGATCACCCAGACGGAGGGCGTGGGCCAGCGCGAGCCCGACCTCGGGTTCGCCTGGGCCGCCTACATGTGGGCCTCCGGCAAGGGCCTGGACGAGGTGCTGCGGGAGGCGGAGATGCCGGCCGGCGACTTCGTGCGCTGGTGCAAGCAGGTCATCGACGTGCTCGGCCAGATCTCAGCCGCGGCACCGGCCGTCGAGGGCTCGACGGTCGCCAGGAACGCCCGCAAGGCCGTGGACGGCCTACTGCGCGGAGTGGTCGCCTACTCGTCCGTGGGCTGACCCTTCGGCCCTCCGCCGCTCCGCCGGTCCCGTACGCCCCGAAGCCCGGTGCGCCCCCAGCGCGCCGGGCTTTCGCGTCCGGTGCGCCGCCCGCGCGGGCATGGCGCGGGGACGGGCTGGGCAGGATCCGAGTCCAACGTCACTCATGACGGTGAGTGATGTTCGTACGGGCATCCGCCGTTACGCCATGTGTGTGAACGGTCCCTCAGTGTGCAAATAGGCCTGAGAGTACTCCTGTCCCGAGCCCGTTTCCGGCACTTGCTGAATATGACATGGCGATGATCCGGTCGGACTAAGCTCGCCCGCAGCGCACCGAGTTGGGATGAATTCGTGCGCTCGTTCCCATTTCTGTGGAAGATCCCCCCTGTTTCATGATCCATTCCCCTGCACGTACCCCCGAACACCAGCCGATTCCTTTCAGAGGGCCCACATGGTGAGTGTCCAATCCCCTCCCGGCCGCCGTGAACTTCCTTACGCGCGCGTGCTGTTGTTGCCGGCGATACTGATGGCCGCGGCGACCGGGGCCGCTGTCGCCCTGGTGACCGAGCCCGCCCGGACCGCCGTCGGCGTGTGCGGCACCATCGCCACGCTGCTGGTGATCGTCACGGCGGGTGAGGCCGCGCGCCGCGGCCGGACGCTGCGCGACGCGCGCGCCGAGCACGAGCGTCACCGTGCGTATCTGGAGGCGCGGATCGCCGCCCACGACACGGAGACACTGCACTTCGCGAAGGAGGTCGTGCCCGCCGCCCTCGACCACCTGCACCGCGGCAACTCGCCGCGCGAGGTGATCCGCGACCTGGCGCAGCTCGACCCCGCCTGGCAGAACCTGCCGGAGTACCAGGTCCGGCTGCTGCGGACGACGCTCCAGATCATCGACGACGAAGAGGCCCTGCGCGAGTCCTCCCAGCGCTCCTTCGTCAGCATCGCCCGCCGCGTCCAGGCCATCGTCCACCAGCAGGCCAAGGAACTGCGGGAGATGGAGGAGGACCACGGCCGCAATCCCGAGGTCTTCGACGACCTGCTGCGCATCGACCACGGCACCGCGCTGATCGGCCGCCTCGCCGACTCCATCTCCGTCCTCGGTGGTGGCCGGCCCGGACGGCAGTGGCCCCAGCCGGTCGCGCTCTACAGCGTGCTGCGCGGCGCCATGTCCCGCATCCTCGAGTACCGCCGCATCGACCTGAAGTCCATCGCCAAGGTCAACGTCAAGGGCATCTCCGTGGAACCTGTCATCCACGCCGCCGCGGAACTCCTCGACAACGCCACCCGGTACTCGCCGCCCCACACCAAGGTCCATGTCACCGCCGTGGAGGTGCAGACCGGCGTGGCGATCGAGATCGAGGACGCCGGAGTCAGCCTCGACGAGGAGGCCCGCGCCCGGATCGAGGGCATGCTGGAGCGCGCCAAGGCGGGCATCGACCTCCAGGACCTCGGGGACAGCCCGCGCCTCGGCCTCGCCGTCGTCGGCCGGCTCTGCTCCGCCTACAGCATGCAGGTCTCGCTGCGCGCCTCGGCCTACGGCGGCGTCCGCGCCGTCCTCGTGGTGCCGAGCGACATGCTGACCAGCGAGCCCGGCGTCGGCCTCGCCCACGGCATCGGGGCGACCGCGGTGCCCCAGCAGGTCGACGCCCTCCCGGGGCCCGAGCGGGCGCCCAAGAGGCGTCGCCCCACCAGTCCGCGCGTCCCGGCCACGGTCGCCCCGGAGGACGACCTGCCCGAGGTCACCGAATGGACCGCGAACGGCCTGCCCCAGCGCCGCAGCCGGATGAAGACCCCGTTGACCCAGCGCTACGCCGAGCAGGCCGCCGCCGAGCGGGCCGAGCGGGAGGCCGCCGAGCGCGGGGAGACGTACCGGTCGCCCTGGTCCACGCCCGCGCCCGAGCCGGAGCCGAAGAAGGACGACCGCGAACCCGGGCTGTGGGTCGACGCCTTCTGGGAGGGCCTGAAGAAGGACCTCGAACCGGGCGTCCACCCGACCGACTTCACCCGGAACCCCACCGCCTACCTGCATCTGATCAACGAACCGGCCCGCACCGAGGCCGATGACGAGGGGGACCCCAAGTGATCCAGCAGCGAGCCAACTTCGACTGGATGCTCAAGGAACTCGCCGACGGCGTACCGGGCGTCGAGATGATCGTGGTGCTCTCGGCCGACGGCCTGCGCATCGCGCGCTACGGCGGAGAGCCGGACGCCGCCGACCGGGTCGCCGCGGCCTGCGCGGGCGTGCAGAGCCTCGCCGGCGCCGTCGCCCAGGAACTGCCGGGCAGCGACGGCGAGATGAAGATGGTGCTCATCGAGATCAACGGCGGCTACTTCTACCTGATGGCGGCCGGCGCCAACGCCTATCTCGCCGTGCTCTCCGACATGACGTGCGAGCCGGGCCGGATGGGCGCCATGATGCGCGACCTCGTGGTGCGCATCGGCGCCCATCTGACCAGTCCGCCCCGACGGAACGGCCAGACCGTATGACTCCTCCGCAACGCCAGAGGCGCACTTCCCAGGAGGAGCCCCCTCCCCGGCCGGCCCAGGGCAAGGAGGGCGGCGGCAACCCGGAGCGGCTTTACGTCGTCGCCGGCCCGGACGGCGACCGCGCGGACCTCGACCTGGTGACCCTGATCGTGGCCCGCTCCCCGGACCCGCCGCCCTCCGCCACCCCCGAGCAGGCGGCGCTGCTGCGGCTGTGTGCCGCCCCGCTGTCCGTGGCCGAGCTCTCGGCCTACCTCAACCTGCCGTTCAGCGTGGTGACCGTCCTGCTCACCGACCTGCTGGCGGCACAACTGGTGCAGGCGCGCGCCCCGATCGTCCGCCAGGCGCTCCCCGACCGTTCCCTTCTCGAAGCGGTGATGCATGGACTTCAAAGGCTCTGAGACCGTCCCGGGCCCACGAACCGAGGACCGGTTGCCGCACACGGCACAGGCCGCGGTGAAGATCGTGATCGTGGGCGGATTCGGGGTCGGCAAGACGACCATGGTCGGTTCGGTCAGCGAGATCAGACCGCTGACCACCGAGGAGACCATGACGCAGGCCGGCATCGGGGTCGACGACAACTTCGGATCCGCGTCGAAGACGGCCACCACCGTGGCGATGGACTTCGGCCGCATCAAGATCACCGACCAGCTGGTGCTGTACCTCTTCGGCACCCCGGGCCAGGAGCGCTTCTGGTTCCTGTGGAACGGGTTGTTCGAGGGGGCGCTCGGCGCGGTCGTGCTCGTCGACACCCGCCGCCTCGAGGTCAGCTTCGACGTCATGGGACGCCTGGAGGAACGCGGCGTGCCCTTCGTCGTCGCCGTCAACTCCTTCCCGGACGCGCCCCGATACCCCCTCGGAGAGCTGCGCACGGCCCTCGATCTGCCGGAGGACGTCCCGATCATGGAGTGCGACGTGCGGCGCCGGGCATCCAGCCGTGACGTCCTGACGACCCTCATGCGGTTCCTGCACTCGCTCGCCATGACCGGCTCCCTCACCTGACGCCGCGCACCGCCGCGCCCCACCCCACGGCCCCTGCTCTTCCCTCAGTTTCCGGAGCGACCACTGTGACGCCTGACTCCCACTCCCCGACCACGGACGCCCCCCGGCTCGGCCCGCCCCCCGGCTGCCCCGCGCACGGCCTCGGCCCCGGGGGGCTGCACCGGCTGCACGAGGCGGAGGACCTGAAGAAGCTCTACGAGGAACTGCGCGCCGAACACGGCCCGGTCGCGCCCGTACTGCTGCACGACGACGTGCCGGTGTGGGTGGTCCTCGGCCACGCCGAGAACCTGCACATGGTGCGCACCCCCGCGCAGTTCTGCCGGGACAGCCGCATCTGGTCGCCGCTCAGGGAGGGTCTGGTCAAGCCCGACCACCCGCTCATGCCGCACATCGCCTGGCAGCCGATGTGCTCCCACGCCGAGGGCGACGAGCACAAGCGGCTGCGCGGCGCGATCAACACCGCCATGTCGACCATCGACTTCCGCAGCCTGCGCCGGCACATCAACCGCTACACCCAGCGCCTCGTCAACCGGTTCTGCGAGGAGGGCGAGGCGGAACTCGTCTCCCAGTACGCCGAGCACCTGCCGATGGCCGTGATGTGCCACGTCCTCGGCATGCCCGAGGAGTACAACGACCGGATCGTCGAGGCCGCCCGCGACATGCTCAGGGGCACCGAGACCGCCATCGCCAGCAACGCCTACATCATGGACGCGCTGGGCCGGCTCACCGCCCGCCGCCGGGCCAGGCCCGAGGACGACTTCGCCAGCCACCTCGTCCTGGACCCCGCGGAACTGACCGACGACGAGGTCCGGGAACACCTGCGGGTGGTACTCATCGCCGCCTACGAGGCCACCGCGAACCTCCTCGCTAATGTCCTGCGCACGGTGCTGACCGACCCGCGTTTCCGCGCCCAGCTCAACGGCGGGCAGATGACGGTGCCGGAGGCCGTGGAGCAACTGCTGTGGGACGAGCCGCCGTTCAGCACGGTGTTCGCCTACTTCGCCAAGCAGGAGACGGAACTCGGCGGGCAGCGCATCCGCCGGGGCGACGGACTGCTGTTCGCGCCGGCCCCGGCCAACGTCGATCCGCGGGTGCGCCCGGACCTGTCGGCCAACATGCAGGGCAACCGCTCGCACCTCGCCTTCGGCGGCGGGCCGCACGAGTGCCCGGGACAGGACATCGGCCGCGCCATCGCGGAGGTCGGCGTCGACGCGCTGCTGATGCGGCTGCCCGACGTCGAACTCGACTGCCCGGAGGAGGACCTGGCGTACACCGAGTCCATCGCCTCACGGCACCTCGTGGCGCTGCCGGTGTCCTTCACCCCCCGGCCGCCGCAGGACGTGACCCAGCGCCCGAACCACCATCCCCAGGGCGCACCGCAGTCCGAATGGCACATCGGCGCGCCCGCACCGCGCCCGGCGCAGCCCCTGCCCGAGCCGTCCCCGCCCGAGCAGCTCACCGTCCCCCCACCCCAGCAGGCACCGCCGCCACCCGCACCGCCGGCGCCGGAACCGGAGCGGCCCCGGGGCGCGTGGCAGCGCCTGGTGCGCTGGTGGCGTGGCTACTGACCGGCCGCCCAGTCCTCGTACGCGGCCCACGCCGCGAGCACCCGGCGGCTGCGGAAGCGGTGCTCGGCACCCGTCACCGGGTCGGTGAACTCCAGGGCCCGCGCGAGCAGTTGCAGCGGGCGCCGGAAGTCGCCGGCCGGGACGGGGCCGGTCACCTCGGGATAGAGCGGATCACCGAGGATCGGCACGCCCAGGGCGTTCATGTGCACGCGCAGCTGGTGCGTCTGCCCGGTGCCGGGCACCAGGCGGTACCGGCCCAGGCCGTCCTGCCGGTGCTCGAGCAGTTCGACCCGGCTGACCGCGTTCGGCTCGCCCTCGACCACCTGGGCGGTGAGCACTCCGCGTTCCTTCACGATGCGGCTGCGCACCGTCCGGGGGAGCCCCAGCGCGGGATCGTACGGGGCGACGGCCTCGTACTCCTTGCGCACCCGCCGGTCGCGGAACAGCGTCTGGTAGGCGCCGCGCTCCTCGGGGCGCACCGTGAACAGCAGCAGGCCGGCGGTGAGCCGGTCGAGCCGGTGCGCGGGGCCGAGTTCCGGGACGCCGAGCTCGCGGCGCAGCCGGGCGAGGGCGGTCTCGGCGACATGGCTGCCGCGCGGGGTGGTGGCCAGGAAGTGCGGTTTGTCGGCGACGACGATGTGCTCGTCCCGGTGCACGATCTCCAGCGGGAACGGCACCGGCACCTCGGCGGGCAGCTCCCGGTGGAACCACACGAACGTCCCCGGCGTGTACGGGGCGTCCGCCGCCACCGCCCGCCCGTCGGCCCCCACGATCAGCCCGGCGTCGAACATCCCGTCGACGACGCCGGCCCCGGCCGCCAAACGCTCCACGAGATGCTCCCGCACCGTGCCCCAGGTGCCCCCGGCGGGCAACCGCACCCGTACGGGGTCCACCCCGTGCCGCTGCGGCAGGGGGGAGGGCGGGATCCGGCGCTTGCGTCTCACAGGGGGCAAGGGTACGAGGCGGGGGAGCGCGGCGTGCGGTCGGCCGCGGTCGGCCGCCCGACGGGACTCACGTGTCCGTCCCGTCCGGGTCCTCCCGGCGGACCGCTCGCTTCACCTCCGCCTCGATCTCGTGCCGCGACCGGCCCTCGGCCCGGGCGTACTCGCTCACCGCCACCTGCACGTCGCGGGCGAGGTCGCGCCAGGCCCGCCAAGCGGTCTCCCAGGTGGTCGTCTGGCTGTCGCTCCACTTCGTCTGGGTGGGCGGGCCGTACGTCTCCTGGAGACGGCGTACGCGGGTGTGCGCCTCGTCCGCCGCGCGCTGCCGGGCCACGAGCTCTTCGAAGGTGTGTGCCACGCGGCCGGATCCTGGGGCAGCGGACGTCGACCGGCCGGCTCGCCACGCCGTCCGGGGCCGCGCAGGGGCCGTGGTTCACCCGGCCGGCGCCCCTCCGCGACCGCGCGGGGTTTCAGAACGACGCCACCGGCGTGCCTTCCTGCTCCGCCTCGATGCGCGCGTTCCACTCCCGCTTGGACGCCTGCCAGCCGTCCTCGTTGTGGCCCAGCCGCCAGTAGCCGGAGAGGGAGAGGTCCTCGCGCGGGATCTGCCGCTCCACCCGCAGCAGATGGCGCAGCTGCTTCACGAAGTGCGCCTCGCCGTGCACGAAGGCGTGGACCCTGCCCTCCGGCCACCTGAGGTCCCGCACGGCCCGGACCAGCAGCGATCCGACGGGACGGTCCCCGCGGTGCAGCCAGACGACCTCCACCTCGGAGTCGATCTTCTGCTCTTCCTCGGGGCCCGCGATCTCGACGAACGCGTGTGCCCTGGCCCCGCGCGGCAGGGACTCCAGCGACCGGGCGATCGCCGGCAGCGCGCTCTCGTCGCCGACGAGCAGATGCCAGTCGGCGTCCGGGGAAGGCGCGTAGGCGCCGCCGGGGCCCAGGAACCACACGGTCTCGCCCGGCCGGGCCCGCAGTGACCACGGGCCGGCCAGGCCCTCGTCGCCGTGCAGCACGAAGTCCAGGGTCAGTTCACGGTGCTCGGGGTCCCAGTGGCGCACCGTGTACGTCCGGGTCACCGGCCATTGCTCGCGCGGGAATTCCGCGCGGACGCGCTCCAGGTCGAAGGGTTCGGGGTAGGTCGCGCCCCCGGCGGGGAACAGCAGCTTCACGTAGTGGTCGGTGCAGGTGTCCGCGCTGAAGCCGGCCAGGCCCTCACCGCCCAGCACCACGCGCTGCACGTGCGGGGTCAGCCGCTCGGTGCGGACGACCTGTGCGGAGTGCGGCCTGCGCGGCCGGCGTCCCGGTCGCTCTGCCATGGGGGCCTCCCGGTTACTTGGTTAGGGTCACCTAAGTTAGCATCTCGCGCGGTCGGCCCACCCCCGCGTGAGACGCTCGTCGGCCACCCTCAGCGCGCGAGCGTCGCCAGCAGCCGCCCCAGCGAGCCGCCCAGGCCCCACCGGGCCGCCAGTGCCTCCAGCGCGGCCGCGTCGCGCGGTGCGCGGGGCACCGCCGTGTCGACGTCCGGCAGCGGGACGTCGTCGGCGACCCGGACGACCTTCGGGGCGACGGCCAGGTACGGCCGTGCCTCGTCCAGCCTTCTGCGCTGCGACGGCGTGAGCGCGGCCCGCCGGTCGTCCACCGCCGCGAGGATCCCGTCCAGGTCGCCGAACTCGGCCAGCAGCTTGGCGGCGGTCTTCTCGCCGATGCCCGCCACGCCCGGCAGCCCGTCGCTCGGATCGCCGCGCAGCAGCGCCAGGTCCGCGTACCCGCGGCCGTCCACCCCATACTTCTCGCGCAGCACGCCCTCGTCGGTGACCTGGAGCGTGCCCACCCCCTTGAGCGGATACAGCACCCGCACCCCGCGGGCGTCGTCCACCAGCTGGTACAGGTCGCGGTCGCCCGTCACGATGTCGACGGGGCCCCGTGCCCGCGCGGTGAAGGTGCCGATCACGTCGTCCGCCTCGTAGCCGGCGACCCCCACGCGGGCGATGCCGACCGCGTCGAGAACGGCCTCGATGACCGGCACCTGCGGCGACAGCGTGTCGGGCACCTCCTCCTCGTCCGGGCCCGCCACGTGCTCCTCGGCGACCCGGTGCGCCTTGTAGGAGGGGATCAGCTCCACCCGCCAGTGCGGGCGCCAGTCGGCGTCCATGCACGCCACCAGGTGGTCCGGCCGGTGGTCCTTCACCAGGCGGTCGATGAAGTCGAGCAGCCCGCGCACGGCGTTCACCGGCGTGCCGTCCGGGGCCTTGATCGACTCCGGGACGCCGAAATAGGCGCGGAAGTACAGCGAGGCGGTGTCGAGAAGCATCAGTCGTCCGGTCACGCTCCGCATCATGCCGCACACCACTGACATCGATGCTGATGCTCAGATTCCGGTGGTCGTGGCTCTGCCACTGACTGACGCCCTGCTGGGCTGTCTTCCCACTGTTCTGTGCCGACCGACACCCTGGACGCTACGGCTGCAGACCGAGCATCGGGGCTCGATTCAACAAGTCAGGAGCTTGGGCAGAAGCCCCCTCGATGTCCTGTCTGCGCCCGCCCGTTGGCCGATCCGCTCCCGAGGGGCGGGGGCCCGGATCGGCACCTGACGGCCCGCGTCCGCCCTCTGGTGGTCCCCGGACGGGGCGCGGCCCGCGCCGACCGCCGGCCTCGCGCACGAAACGCGGAAAGGATTCGGACAACCACGTACCGCTATCCCCTCCCCGAACCTTTTCGAACAGCACTCCCCCTCCCGCCCGCGGAGGGGAACAATGGCGGGAACACACGGCACCGCGCACACATTGAACGGAAGGAAAGGTTCCCCGGCTGGCGCGAACTGTGAGGTCCCGGCTGCTGCTGCGTGACCCCTGTGTGACGGGTGCATGAAACGGTTTGCCGAACATGCGTAGGGTGCAGACAACTCAAGACGGTGCGCGCCGCGACAGCGGTGGGCAAGGCGCGGGACGATGGGCGAAGGAGGGAGGCGGAGCGATGGGCGATCACAAGGAACAGCCCCTTCGGGTGGGCGCGGCCGTGCGGCGACGCCGCCGGGCGCTGGAGCTCACCCTCGCCGTCGTGGCCGAGCGCAGCGGCCTGTCGGTCCCCTTCCTGAGCCAGATCGAGAACGAGCGGGCGCGCCCCAGCAGGGGATCCCTGGAGAAGGTCGCCGACGCCCTGCGCACCACCGCCGTGGAGCTCCTCGCCGCCGCCGACCCGGCGTGCAGCGTCGACGTGGTGCGCGCGGACGGCGTCGCCGCCGAGCCGCTGCTCGCGCCCCAGGTGCGCTCGCTGGTGCGCGGCCACCACCAGATGCACGCCTCCGAGTTCACCGGCGACCACGATGCCGCCCGCGAACTCCAGTTCCGCAACGATCAGTTGATGTACGTGGCCGACGGTGCCGTGGAGATCGAGGCGGAGGGCCGCGCTTACCGTCTCGGCCGCGGCGACACCCTCTATCTCACCGGGGGAGTGCGCCACCGGTGGCGGGCCACCGTCCCCGAGACCCGACTGATCGTCGTCGCCGTGGCCGACCACATCGAGGCGGTCCGCGACCGGCCGCACCGGTGAGCGGGGTGCGGGTCGTCTCCCTCGTCCCGTCGCTGACGGAGGCGGTGGCGCTGTCCGCCCCCGGTGTGCTGGTCGCCGCCACCGACTGGTGCACGCACCCCGTGGATCTGGACGTCGAGCGGATCGGTGGCACCAAGAACCCCAGGACCGACCGGATCGTCTCCCTCGCCCCTGACCTGGTGATCGCCAACGAGGAGGAGAACCGCGGGCCCGACCTCGCGGCCCTGCGCGCCGCCGGCCTCGAGGTGCTGGTCACGGAGATCCGGACCCTGCCCCAGGCCCTCGACGAACTGGCCCGGGTCCTCTCGGCGTGCGGGGTGCCCACGCGTCCCCGGTGGCTGGACGAGGCCGGGGCGGCCTGGGAGGCGCTGCCCGCGCCCGCGCACCGCCGGAGCGCGGTGGTGCCGGTCTGGCGGCGGCCGTGGATGGTCCTGGGCCGCGACACCTTCGCCGGCGACCTGCTCTCCCGCCTCGGCGTCGACCACCTGCACGCCGCCCGTCCCGAGCGTTATCCACGTGTTCCGGTGGAGGAGCTGCGGGCGGCGGCCCCCGACCTGGTCGTGCTGCCCGACGAGCCGTACCGCTTCACCGCCGACGACGGCCCCGAGGCGTTCCCCGGGCTGCCCTGCGCTTTGATCAGCGGCCGGCACCTCACCTGGTACGGGCCGTCGCTGGCCGAGGCGCCGGCGGTACTGGACCGGGCCCTGCGAGCAGCGCACCGCTGACGACTCCGCGTGCGGTGTGCCAGGCGGTGGTGGCCCAGGCGGCGACGAGGAGGGCGTACAGGCCGGCCGTCAGGGCGTCGTAGACGACGAGGCCCGTGTGCCGGGACAGCGCCTCGGCGCCGGTGACACACGTGCCGACCGGGAAGGTGAACGACCACCACGTCATCGCGAAGCGCATCCCGTGTCGCCGGGCCCGCACGACGTGCGCGGTGGCGAGACAGAGCCACAGCACCGCGAACCCCATCACCGGCACGCCGTACAGCACGGCCAGCAGGCCGAACCCCGCGTCGTACGGCGCCGGGACCACGCCGGGGGCGGCGTCCGCGAACGCTCCGACGGCGGTGGTGGACTGGCCGAGCGGCCCCAGCACCAGGAACAGCGTGGGGGTGAGCGGCGGCGGGAGCGGACCGCCGGTGACCAGCCGGGCGAAGACCAGCGGCAGCATGAGCAGGGTCGCGAACAGGCTCAGCCCGAACAGTGCGAGGCATGCGAGCAGCAGGGTCGCGCGGGGCTGCCCGGCCGGCAGGTGGGGCACCAGCCGCGGACCGAGCGCGGCCGACACCATCGGCGCCACCAGCGGCAGCAGCCACGCCGGGGTGGCCTGCTCGGCGGTGACCCGGTGCCGTACGGCCATGAGGTACGGCACCGCCACGGCCGCCACGAGCCCGATGGCCGTACCGGCGGTGAACAGCACGGCGTCGAGCGCGACGGCCGCCCCGGTGCCGATCCAGTCCCGGCCGACCGTGAGGGCGCCCCCGCCCACCGCCAGCAGGGCCATGGAGAGACAGCCGTAGAACGGGGCCACGGACGCGTCGCGGAGGTGGGCCAGGGCACGGTCGCGGTGGTGGGCCCAGTGCAGGGCGCGGGCGGCGAGCAGCGCGAGCAGGAGCAGCAGGGACAGCGCCCACACGGCGGTGAGGGCGGCGCGCAGTCCCGGCGCCCGCAGGGGCAGCGCGCCGCCCGCGCTCGCCACCACCGCGGTGCCCATCACACAGGCGTACCAGTTGGGTCCGAGGTGGCGGACGGCCGGGACGCGCGGGGGCCGTGCGGGCGCACGGGGGAGGGGCGGCAGGAGGCGCGCTGCGGTGACCATGGTCCTCACGGTCGTACCGGCGCCGGGCCACCGCCAGGGAGCATGTCCCTATGACGACATAAGCTGGCTTTATGAGCAGCACGCAGGACCACGCCGATGACCGGCCCGTGAGCGCGGGATCGCTCGCCCACCGGGTCCCCGACCTCGGGGCGCTGGAGCTGCTGCTGGCGGTGGCGCGGCTGGGGAGCCTCGGGGGTGCGGCCCGGGAGCTGGGCATCACCCAGCCGGCGGCCAGCAGCCGGATCAGGTCGATGGAGCGCCAGCTCGGCGTGGCCCTGGTGGACCGCTCGCCGCGCGGGTCGCGGCTGACCGACGCGGGGGCCCTGGTCACCGACTGGGCCCGGCGGATCGTGGAGGCGGCGGAGGCGTTCGACGCCGGGGCGCAGGCGCTGCGGGACCGCAGGGACTCACGGCTGCGGGTGGCGGCGAGCATGACCATCGCCGAGTACCTGTTGCCGGGCTGGCTGCTGGCGCTGCGTGCGGAGCGGCCGGACACGGCGGTGTCGTTGCTGGCCGGGAACTCCGCGGCGGTCGCGGAGCGGCTGCTGTCGGGGGAGGCCGACGTGGGCTTCGTGGAGGGGCTCACGGTCCAGGCCGGGCTGGATTCCGCGGTGATAGCCCACGACCGGCTGATCGTGGTGGCCGCACCCTCGCACGCCTGGGCCCGGCGCCGGCGCCCGCTGGCGGCCGACGAACTGGCGACGACCCCGCTCATCCTGCGGGAGAAGGGCTCCGGTACCCGCCAGGTCCTGGACGCTGCGCTGGGCGGCCTGGCCCGCCCGCTGATCGAGCTGTCCTCCACGACCGCGGTCAAGGCGGCGGCGGTGAGCGGCGCCGGACCGGCGGTGCTCAGCGAATTGGCCGTCGGCGAGGAACTGGCCATGCGCCGGCTGGTTCGCGTCCCCGTCAACGGCGTCACCCTGGCCCGCGACCTGCGCGCGGTCTGGCCGACGGGCCACCGCCCCACGGGGCCGGCCCGCGACCTGCTGTCACTGACGCGGGGCTGACCCCACGGGGTGAAGCGGCCCCACCCTCGGCGCGGCCCCGCCCTCGCGTCCCGCTCTGCCGCCGGCTCGCCCAGCGGCGGAGCAGGGTCCCGGGTGGCTGCCTGGGCGCGGCCCGCCGGTTTCTGCCTGTGGTGCCGGCCGGCCGTTGTGCGTGGCCTGCGGTAGCGGTGCGCTGTCTCCCTGTCTGCGGTGCCTGCTCGCCGATTCCCCCGGTGCTTGCGGTGCCGGCCTGCTGTCACGTCTGCCTGCGGTGCCGGCCCGCCGTGACGCGTTGCCTACGGTGCCGGTCGCCTCGGCCCGTGCTCGGGCCCGCGACCGCGCCGGGTGCCGTCGGCTCCGCCCCGCCGCGTCGGCCCCTCGTTCGCCGGTGCCTCGCGGTAGCGGCTGTCCCTGCTCCGGAGCCGCCCGCCCGGGGCGTTCGCCTCTGTCTGCGGGGCCTGCGGTCCCTCGTCACGGGCTCGTCCGGCGGTGGGTCGGCCTGCCGGGCCGCCCGTGCCTGGGGCGCCAGGCGCGTCGGTTCGTGCTTGCGGCGGTGAACACCCGTCGGTGGCCGGTGCTTCGCGGTAGCGGCGGTGCCTGCTCCGGAGCCGCCCGCCCGTCGCGGATCCGGTCCGGTCCGGTGGCGACGGGGCGTCCGCCTCTGCCTCCGGAACCTGCGGTCCGTTCGTCACCGGCTCGTCCGGCGGCGGGTCGGCCTGCCTGCGGCCCGTGCCTGCCGGTGTCGGGAGCCAGGTTCGTGCCCGCGGCGGTGATACCCGTCGGTTGCCGGTGCTCGGGTAGCGGCGGCCCCGGTGCGAGGCCGTGTCGGCCGTCGCGGATCCGGTCCGGCGGGGACGGGGCGTCCGCCTCTGTCTCCTGAACCTGCGGTCCGTTCGTCACCGGCCCGTCCGGCGGCGGGGTCGGTCGTCCCGTGACGCGTTGCCTGCGGCGCGCCCGCCCCTCGGCCGGTGCCCGCGACCGCGCCGGTTGTGCCGTGGCTCCTCCCCGCCGCGGTGTCGGTGGCCGGTGCCCGCGCCGGCGGCGGCCCCTGGCTCGCCGTCACGGTGCCCGTCGCCGATCGGTCCGGCGACGGCGTCGTTCCGACCGCGGCCCGTGCCTGCGGTGCCGGGCCCCTCAGCTCGTGCCCTCGGCGGCGGCGATCAGGCCGCGGATCACCCTGAGGTCCTCGTCCATCTCCGGGTGCCACTGGACGCCGACGACCCAGGGGGCCGTCGGGAGTTCGACCGCCTCCACCGTGCCGTCCTCCGCGCACGCGGACGGCACGAGGCCCGCGCCGAGGCGGTCGACCGCCTGGTGGTGGTAGGTCGGGACGGAGGTCTCCTCCGGGACGAGCCCGGCGTAGCGCGTGCCCGGTACCGGTTTGACCCGGTGGCGGCCGAAGACGCCCGGGACCTCGGCGTGGCCGTCGATGTGCTGGACCAGGGTGCCGCCGAGGGCGACGTTGAGCAGTTGCATGCCCCGGCAGATGCCCAGCAGCGGGATCCGGGCCTCCAGGGCGGCCCGGACCAAGGCGAGTTCCCAGGCGTCCCGCGCCCGTGCGGGTGGCCCGGTGCGCGGGTCGGGCTCCGCGCCGTAGTGGACCGGCTCGACGTCGGGGCCGCCGGCGATCACCAGGCCGTCCAGCCGTGCCACGGTCGCCGCGGCCCGCTCCGGCGCGTCCGGGGGCAGCATGGCGGCCAGTCCGCCGGCCCGCTGCACCAGGCGCGGGTACCCCGCCGGCAGCAGTGCGGCGTCCAGCTGCCACACGCCCCAGCGGACACCGGACTCCGCGTACGTGCTGATGCCGATGAGCGGCCTGGCCACCATCTTCCCGACCTCCGTGTGCGACGCGCGGGCTTCCCCCGTGCCTCAGTCCCGTGACAACTCTGCCTCGGCGGCCGCCAGCGCCGCGAACTCCTCCTCCGGCGCCCTCGCCACCAGGTGCCTGCGGCTGTACAGCCCGAAGTACGCCAGCGCCACGATGTACACGGCCAGCGCGATGAACGCCGCCGTCACGTCCACCAGGAACGTGGCCACCAGCGCCGCGCAGGCCAGCACCAGCGCGACCGACGAGGTCAGCACGCCGCCCGGGGTGCGGTACGGCCGCGGCAGTTCCGGCTCGCGGCGGCGCAGCACGATGTGCGAGAGGGACATCAGCGCGTACGAGATCGTCGCGCCGAAGACGGCCACGTTCAGCATGCGCGCCCCGTTGCCCGACCCGGCGGCCAGCGCGAAGCCGATCGCCCCGGGCACCAGCAGACCCAGGTACGGGGCCTTGCGGCTGCTGGTCAGCGACAGGAACTTCGGCAGGTAGCCCGCGCGGGAGAGCGCGAACAGCTGGCGGGACCCCGCGTAGATCAGCGAGAAGAACGACGCCACCAGGCCCGCGAGTCCCGCGTAGTTGACGATCCGGCTGAGCGCGGTCGCCTCGCCGTCCGGCTGGAGCGCCTCCACCAGCGGGTTGCCCGCGTCCTGGACGGCCGCCGAACCGCGCGCCCCGGCCGCCGTCACGAAGGTGACCACGGCCAGGACCACGAGGATGCCCATGGACCAGCGGATCGCCCGCGGCAGCGTGCGGGCCGGGTCCCTGGTCTCCTCGGCGGCCAGTGGCACGCCCTCCACGCCCAGGAAGAACCACATGCCGAAGGGGAATGCCGCCCAGATGCCGAGCAGCCCCATCGGCAGCCAGGAGTTCGCCCCGAAGGCCGAGGAGTCCACCGGGATGTCGTCGAGGGAGGAGGCGTCGAACTCGGGCAGCGCGCCCACGGCGAAGACCACCAGCGCCGCCACCGCGATGCCGGTGACGACGAAGCTGAAGCGCAGCGCTTCGCCGACGCCCCACAGATGGATGCCGATGAAGACCACGAAGCAGGCGAGGTACACCGGCCAGCCGGACTCCAGCCCGAACAGGCCCAGCGACTCGACGTAGTCGCCGATGAAGATGGCGATGGCGGCGGGCGCGAGCACGTACTCGATGAGGATCGCGGTGCCGGTGAGGAACCCGCCCCACGGTCCGAGCGCCCGGCGCGCGAAGCCGTAGCCGCCGCCCGCCGTGGGCAGGATCGAGGACAGCTCGGCGAGGGCGAACACCATGCAGGCGTACATGGCGCCCATCAGGACCATGGCGATCGCCAGACCCCCGAAGCCGCCCTCGGCCAGGCCGAAGTTCCAGCCCGAGTAGTCGCCGGACACGACGTAGGCGACACCGAGGCCGGTCAGCAGCAGCCAGCCGGCGCTGCCGCGGCGCAGCTTCCTGCGGTCGAGGTAGTCGTCCGCCTCACCGGCGGACCGTCTGGACGTGGACGTGGGTGGAAGGCTCACGGGGCGACTCCCCAGGTGCGGCGTCGACGGGGGACAATGGAACGGATCCAGACCTTTGTGGGCCCATACCTTCGTTGCGTGGACGGCGGGAACGCAAGACCCGTGCGTCAAACCGCGGCGAACCCTCCCCGCGCACCGCCCCCTGCCCGGACCGCCACGCCGCGAACCCGCGCCCTCTACGTCAGGAATCCCCGCAGGAGCGCCGCCGTGCCCGCGCAGTGCTCGCGCATCACCTCGCGGGCCCCGTCCGCGTCGCCCTCCAGCACCGCCTCCACCACGGCCGTGTGCTGGTGTTGCGAGTGCTCCAGGTTGCGGACCAGCAGCGGGATGCAGTCCAGCAGGTCGTTCACCGTCGCCCGGACCGCCGCGTACTGCGCGGTCAGCGTCGGTGAGCCGGACAGCTCCGCCAGAGTGAGGTGGAACAGGGTGTCCAGGCGCCGGTAGTCGGCCAGCGGGGCGTCGCGCGTGCCGGCCAGCGCCTCATGCAGCCGCGCCGCCTGCTCATCCGTCAGGCCGTGGGCCGCGCACAGGCCCGCCGCGCCCACCTCCAGCACCTCCCGGAAGCGCAGGACGTCCTCGATGTCGACCCCGGCCGTGCGGCGCCGCAGCTCCACCTCCCCGGTGTCCGTCGGGCGGGGCAGCACGAACGTGCCGCCGTACCGGCCGCGCCGCGACTCCACGAGCCCCTGGTCCTGGAGCACCTTGAGGACCTCGCGCAGCGTCACCCGGCTGATCCCCAGCCGCTCCGCCAGGTCCCGCTCGGCCGGCAGCCGCTCCCCGCCCGGGACCAGGCCCAGCCGCACCACCTGGAGGATCTGCTCCAGCGCCTCCTCGAAGCCGTTGCCCGCGCGCACCGGCCGCAGCACCGGCGCCAGACGGTCCCCCATGCCGCCGGCCGCTTCCTCGTGCATCCGGTCGCGCCCCCTTCCCAAGCAATGGTTCTCGGCAATACCTTATGGCTCCCGGCCGGTCGAAGCAGCCTGAGGAGGCTCTCCCGTGGCAGACCGCACACCTCCGCTCGGTGTCGAGGAGCTGCACGCCCTCGTCGCGGGCGGCGAGATCGACACCGTCGTCCTGGCCTTTCCCGACATGCAAGGACGGCTCCAGGGCAAGCGGTTCGCCGCCCGCTTCTTCCTCGACGAAGTCCTCCACCACGGCACCGAGGGCTGCACCTACCTGCTCGCCGTCGACGCCGACATGAACACCGTCGACGGCTACGCCATGTCCTCCTGGGAGCGCGGCTACGGGGACTTCGCCATGCACCCCGACCTCGCCACCCTGCGCCGCGTGCCCTGGAACGAGGGCACCGCCCTGGTGATCGCCGACCTCGCCTGGGACGACGGCTCCCCGGTCGCCGCCGCCCCCCGCCAGATCCTGCGCCGCCAGCTCGAGCGCCTGGCCGAGCTGGGTCTGACCGCCCAGGTCGGTACCGAGCTGGAGTTCATCGTCTTCAAGGACACCTACGAACGGGCCTGGGACGCGGGCTACCGTGGCCTCATCCCGGCCAACCAGTACAACGTCGACTACTCCGTCCTCGGCACCGGCCGCATCGAGCCCCTGCTGCGCCGCATCCGCAACGAGATGGCCGCCGCCGGACTCACCGTCGAGTCGGCCAAGGGCGAGTGCAACCCCGGCCAGCACGAGATCGCCTTCCGCTACGCCGAGGCACTGGTCACCTGCGACCAGCACGCGATCTACAAGACCGGCGCCAAGGAGATCGCCGCGCAGGAGGGCATGTCGATCACCTTCATGGCCAAGTACAACGAGCGCGAGGGCAACTCCTGCCACATCCACCTCTCCCTCGCCGACGCCGACGGCACCAACGTCATGGCGGGCTCCTCCCAGGACCCGGGCGGCATGTCCGACGTCATGCGCCACTTCCTCGCCGGCCAGCTCGCCGCGCTGCGCGAGTTCTCCCTGCTCTACGCCCCCCACATCAATTCCTACAAGCGGTTCCAGCCGGGCTCCTTCGCCCCGACCGCCGTCGCCTGGGGCCACGACAACCGCACCTGCGCCCTGCGCGTGGTCGGCCACGGCCGCTCCCTGCGCTTCGAGAACCGGCTGCCCGGCGGCGACGTCAACCCGCACCTCGCCGTGGCCGGCATGGTCGCGGCCGGCCTGCACGGCGTCGAGCGGAAGCTGGACCTGCCCGAACCCTGCCCCGGCAACGCCTACACCGCAGGCTTCGAGCACGTCCCCACCACCCTGCGCGAGGCCGCGGAGCTGTGGGAGAACAGCGCGATCGCCAGGGCCGCCTTCGGTGACGAGGTCGTCGCCCACTACCGCAACATGGCGCGCGTCGAGATCGACGCCTTCGACGCCGCGGTCACCGACTGGGAACTGCGTCGCTCCTTCGAACGCATGTGAGGCACTTCTTGTCCGACCAGCCCGATGAGCTCCAGGTGCGCAACCCCGCGACCGAGGAGGTGATCGCCACCGTCCCCGCCACGGACCCCGCCGGGGTCCACGGTGCCGTCGAGCGAGCCGCCCGTGCCCAGACCGCCTGGGCCGCCCTGGCTCCCGGCGACCGGGCCCGGCTGCTGCGCCGCTTTGCCGCGACCGTCGACGACCACGTCGAGGAACTGGCCCGTCTGGAGGTCCGGGAGGCCGGCCACACCCTCGGCAACGCCCGCTGGGAGGCCGGCAACGTCCGGGACCTGCTGGACTACGCCGCCGGCGGAGTGGAACGCCTGACCGGCCGGCAGATCCCGGTCCCCGGAGGCATCGACGTCACCTTCCTCGAACCGCTCGGCGTCGTCGGCGTCATCGCCCCCTGGAACTTCCCGCTGCCCATCGCGGCCTGGGGCACCGCACCCGCGCTCGCGGCCGGCAACGCGGTCCTGCTCAAGCCCGCCGAGACCACCCCGCTCACCGCGCTGCGCCTGGCCGGCCTCGCCCTGGAGGCAGGGCTCCCCGAGGGCCTGTTCCAGGTGCTCCCCGGACACGGCCCCGTCACCGGCAACGCGCTCGTCGAGCACCCGGGCGTCGCGAAGATCGTGTTCACCGGGTCCACGGCCGTGGGCAAACACGTGTGGGCCAGGGGGGCGGCCCACCTCAAGCGCGTCACCCTCGAACTCGGCGGCAAGAGCCCCAACATCGTCTTCGCCGACGCCGACCTGGAGGCCGCCGCGGCCGCCGCCCCCATGTCGTTCCTCGACAACGCCGGCCAGGACTGCTGCGCCCGCACCCGCATCCTCGTCCAGCGCTCCGCGTACGACCGGTTCCTGGACCTGCTCGCCCCCGCGATCGAATCCGTCCGGGTCGGCGACCCGGCCGACGAGAGCGTCCAGATGGGCCCGCTGATCTCCCGCACCCAGCTGGACCGCGTCCGCGCGTACGTCACCGACGACCTCGACGGCATCCGTGGCAAGGCTCCCGAGGGCCCGGGCTACTGGTTCCCGCCCACCGTCCTCACCGGTGTCGACCCGCACGCCCGCGTGGCCGTCGAGGAGGTCTTCGGCCCCGTCGCCGTCGTCCTCCCCTTCGACGACGAGGCCGACGCCGTACGGCTGGCCAACGCCACCGACTACGGCCTCTCCGGCTCCGTCTGGACCCGGGACGTCGGCCGCGCCCTGCGCGTCTCCCGGGCCGTGCGCGCCGGGAACCTGTCCGTCAACTCCCACGCCAGCGTCCGCTACTGGACCCCCTTCGGCGGTTTCAAGCAGTCCGGCGTCGGACGCGAGCTCGGCCCGGACGCCCTGACCGCCTTCACCGAGACCAAGAACGTCTTCATCAGTACGGAGGCCTGACCGCTCATGAGTGAAGAGACCATCTGCCGCCGCCTGGTCGGCCGGACCGCCGTCGTCACCGGGGCCGGCAGCGGCATCGGCCTCGCCGCCGCCCGCCGGCTCGCCTCCGAGGGCGCCCACGTGGTATGCGCAGACGTCGACGAGGCCCGCGGCAAGGCCGCCGCCGAGGAGACCGGCGGGATCTTCGTCAACGTCGACGTCACCGACCCCGAGCAGGTCGAGGCCCTGTTCCGGACGGCGTACGACACCTACGGCAGCGTCGACGTCGCCTTCAACAACGCCGGCATCTCACCGCCCGACGACGACTCCATCCTGGAGACCGGCCTCGACGCCTGGAAGCGCGTCCAGGAGGTCAACCTCACCTCCGTCTACCTGTGCTGCAAGGCCGCCATCCCCTACATGCGACGCCAGGGCAAGGGCTCCATCATCAACACCGCGTCCTTCGTGGCCCGCATGGGCGCGGCGACCTCGCAGATCTCCTACACCGCGTCGAAGGGCGGCGTCCTCGCCATGTCCCGTGAACTCGGCGTGCAGTTCGCCAGGGAGGGCATCCGCGTCAACGCCCTGTGCCCCGGACCGGTCAACACCCCGCTCCTCCAGGAGCTGTTCGCCAAGGACCCCGAGCGCGCCGCCCGCCGCCTCGTGCACATCCCGCTCGGCCGGTTCGCCGAGGCCGAGGAGATCGCCGCCGCCGTCGCCTTCCTGGCCAGCGACGACTCCTCCTTCGTCAACGCCACCGACTTCCTGGTGGACGGCGGAATCTCGGGGGCGTACGTCACGCCGCTGTAGCGCTCGTCCTACAGTGCCGGGATGAGCATGACGCCACCCCCCGGCTGGTACCGCGACCCGTCCGCCCCGCACCTGGAACGCTGGTGGGACGGCACGGCCTGGACCGAGCACCGGCGCGCCCCCGAGACCCACGGCGGGCCGGTGCCCCCGGGCGGCTCCGGCCGCGCCAGGGTGGTCGCCCTGACCACCGCCGGAGCCGTCCTGGTCACCGCGATCGTCACCGGTGCGGTGTTCCTGGGCGACGACGGCGGGACGGAGACCAGGACCGGGCCGACGGCCACGGCCTCCGCCCCACGGCCGTCACCCCCGTCGCCCTCCGCCTCCGACCCCTCCGAGTCCCCGGCCGGGGACCCGACGGTCGTCGAGGACCCGCTCAACGCCATCACCTTTCCGCTCCTCGACGGCTGGGTCCGGCCGGAACACGTCGCCGAGCACGACGTCGTCATGACCACCGACGGCACCTACGACTGCCCCGGCGACGGCACCGTCTGCCGCCACGGGCTCGTCATCTCCCGCACGGTCACCTCCACCGACGAGACGTCCCCGGAACGGCTCGCGAAACAGGACATCTCCGAGGCGGCCGACGACGCCTTCGACCGCGACACCATCGGCCGCAGGCCCTACGGCGGCATCGAGTCCCACGAAACGGTCGAGTCCGGCGCCGTGGCGGTGGCGGGCCGCGCCGGGTACTTCGTGCGCTGGCGCGTGCATACCGCCAAGGGCCCCGGCGGTTACGTGCAGTCGCTGGTCTTCCCCTCCAGCACCGGCACCGAGTCCCCGGTCCTCGTCCGTTACGTCTTCGACGCCGGCGAGGACGGGCCGCCCCTGGCCGACATGGACCGCATCACCAAGGGCATCCGCCCTGCCACCGACGCCGACACGGGCGGCGGCGTGGGCAGCAGCATCGGCCCCTCGGACTGACCCGCCCCGGCGGCACGGTCACAGGAAGGCGCGGCCCTCGCCGCGGTAGGTCGGCACCGTCGCCGCCACCGCCTCGCCCTCGACCAGATGCAGTGCGTCGAACCGCTCGCACAGCTCGCCGGCCTTGGCGTGCCGGAACCACACCCGGTCGCCGATCAGCAGATCGTCCGCCGGTGAGCCCAGCAACGGCGTCTGCACCTCGCCGGCACCCTCCTGCGGGTCGTGGCGCAGCCCCTCGGGCAGGTACGGCACCGGCAGCCGGTCGGCGCCGGGCGCGCCGGACGCCGGATACCCGCCGCCCAGCACGGTCACCACGCCCACCCCGGGCCGCCGTACGACCGGCAGGGCGAAGAGGGCGGCCGGACGGCCCGTGAACGACGTGTAGTTGTCGAACAGCCGCGGCACGTACAGCCCCGACCCCGCCGCGACCTCGGTGACCGCGTCCTCCGCGGCGGTGTACTGCACGCTGCCGGTGCCGCCGCCGTTGACGAACTCCAGATCCGGCACGACGGCCCGTACCGCGGCCACGACCGCGGCCCGCCGCTCGGCGAGTTCACGGCGCGCGGCCGCCTGCATCAGCCGCACCGCCCGTGACCGCAGCGGCCGCCCGGCCACCGCGTCCCCGACCCCGGCGACATGACCCTCGTACGCCATGATCCCGACCACCCGGAACCCCGGTCGCCGGACCACCGCCCGTGCCAGGTCGGCGACGTGGGCGGGCGAGTGCAGGGGCGAGCGCCGGGCACCGATCCGCACCCGGCCGCCGAGCAGCTTCAGCGAGGTGTCCAACTCCAGGCACACCCGCACCACTTCACGCCCGCCCGCCCGCGCGGCGTCGATCAGGTCGAGCTGGGCCGGGTCGTCGACCATGACGGTCACCGCGGCGGCCAGCTTGGGATCGGCGGCGAGTTCGGCGTACCCGGCCCGGTCGGCGGAGGGATAGGCGAGCAGGACGTCGTCGAAGCCGGAGCGTGCCAGCCAGAGCGACTCGGCGAGCGTGAAGGACATGATGCCCGCGAAACCGTCCCGGGCGAGGACGCGTTCGAGCAGCGCGCGGCAGCGTACGGACTTGCTGGCCACCCGGACGGGCTTGCCGCCGGACCGGCGGACCAGGTCGTCGGCGTTGGCGTCGAAGGCGTCCAGGTCCACGATCGCCAGCGGAGCGTCGAGGTGGGCGGTGGCCCGGTCGTACCGGGCCCGGTCGGCGGCACGCGCAGTCATGAGCGCAGCCTGCCAGACCGGATTACCCCGGGGTAGGGGCGTGTCCGGACCTGATCCCCGCAGCGTGGGGGACGTTCCGGGCAAGTGCCGCGGGCGCGCGGACTGGTTCCCGTACGGGTGGGGGCACGCCGTAGAGTGACGCGCAGACACGGCGGAACGGGGCCGGACAGGGGTCCGTGCCGGGATGACGCTCCGTCCGTGCGGGTATCTGTGCCCGGGACGAATCCGTGCCGGGCTCCTGGCAGGAGAACACCGGCCCGTACGCGAGGGACGGCCCGGGCACGAGGAAACGGGGGGTGCATGAGCACGGAAGCGCAGCGCGCCTCCCACCCGCCGCGTCCGACCGCGCCCCCGCCCCCGCCGACCCCTCCCGCGGTACCGGCCCAGTCCGCCCCGCCCCGCCCACCGCATCCGCCGGGTACGGGGGACGACGGCCACGTGAAGAGGGAACGGCAACGACCGGCCCCCGATGCGCGACCCGGGGGTCGGGTTTCGGACGGATCCGCGCCCGGCGAACGGCCCCCGGCCGGGACCGTGCCCATGGAACGCATCGCGGCGCCCGGGGAAGGCATCGCGACGCCCGCGGAGCGCACCACGGCGCCCGCGGAACGCGTCCCGAACGGCGCCGCCCCCGGTGGGCGGCCCGTGTCCGGCGCCGCTCCCAGCGGGCCGACCTCCCGCGCGACCGGGTCCTTCGGCGGGCGCCGCGATGTCGGACCGGCGACCGGGGACCCCGCCGGGGCCGCGGGCGCCCCGTCCCGCACCGCCCCGCCGGCACCCCGCTTCCCGAGCTTCGGGGTGTCCGTCCCCGCTGCCGCGGACGCCGTCGCGCCGCCGCCTCCCGCCTCCGCTCGCTTCCCGGACACGCGGCCCACCGTCGGCCGGGGCACACCCTCCCCGGACGCCCGAACCGGTGCGCCGGCCGCGGCACCCCGGCCGACGGCGGTACCCCGACAGCCCGGTCCCCGCCCCACCGCGCCGCCCCCCAGCGCGCCGCCCACGGACGCGTCGACCGCGGGGTCTTCGGATACCCCGCCCGCACCGCGGACCGAGGGTCCGGCAGGACCACGTACCGACGCCCCGGCCGAGAGATCGTCCGAGACGACCCGCCGGTTGCGCCCGGTGCCCGCGGAGCCGGCCCCCGAGCCGGTCGCACCCGCGGCCGCGACGTCCGGCCCGGGCGCGTCCCGACCGGCCGGACCCACTCGTCCGGGTGCGCCCGACCCCGCGCACTCCTGGAGCGCCCCGGCCGCCCCGGGCGGCGCCCCCGGAGCCGACCGGCCCTTCGTGTCGTTCGGCGAGCCGGAGGGCTACGACGACGACGCCCGGCCGCGTCCCCTCGGCAGGCGCGGACGGTCCCGGGCCGTCGCGGCCGGCGTCTGCCTCGTCCTCGGCATGGGACTCATCGGCGGTGCCGTCACCGGGAGCTGGCTCGCCGGCGACTCCGACGAGGCACGGGCCCACACCGGCTTCGCCGCCGCCGGAAGCATGTGGCACAGCGTCCCGGTCGACCGGCTCTTCCCGCCCACCGTGCAGGGCCGGGGCGCCGGCCCCGGTGGCGCCGACCGCACCTGGACCCGTGTCGCCGTCGCCCCGGACAGCGGCTGCAAGGGTGCCTTCGATCCCCTGCTGGACAAGGTGCTCGCCCCCGTCGGCTGCCGCCGCCTGCTGCGCGCCACGTACACCGACGCGACCCAGAGCCACGTCACCACCGTCGGCCTGCTGTTCACCAAGGCCGACGCCACCCGGATGGCCTCCCTCGCCCGCCGTTTCGACAGGGAGCACCTGGACCGCCGCAGCGACCTGATGCCCCGTACCCACGCGGCGAAGGACACCGTCGCCGACGGCTTCGGCGCCCGGCAGCGCGCCTCCTGGACGATCTCCGTGCTGACCGACGCCCCCGTCGTCGTCTACGCCGTCTCCGGCTGGGCCGACGGCCGCACCGTCGACACCCCGCAGCCCGCCGAGGAGGCCGTGCGGTCCGGCACCGGCACCGCCCCCGGCCAGGCGGGACTCGGCCACGACGCCAAGGGTCTGGCCGACCGCGTGGAACGCGCCCTGCGCAAGAACGCCGGAAGCGCCTCGGAGCAGCCGTCATGACCGCGCGCACGCACCGCCGCCGCACCGCCGCCCTCGGTGCGCTGCTCGCCGCCGGGCTCGCTCTGCTGCCCGCCACCTCCGCGCACGCCGACGGCATCCGCGCCCAGCAGTGGGCCCTGGAGGCCATGCACACCCAGGAGGTCTGGCGCACGACCAAGGGGGAGGACGTCACCGTCGCCGTCCTGGACACCGGTGTCGACGCCTCCCACCCCGACCTGGCCGGCAACGTCCTCGACGGCAAGGACCTCGTCGGCTTCGGTGCCCGACGCGGCGACCGCCCCTGGGCCCGCCACGGCACCGCCATGGCCGGGATCGTCGCCGGCCACGGGCACGGACCCGGCAGGACCGAGGGCGTCATGGGCATCGCGCCCGAGGCGAAGATCCTGCCCGTCCGCGTCATCCTGGAGGACGGCGACCCGGCCCGCGCCAAGGCCCGCAGCAGCCGTGGCCACGCCCTCGCCGAGGGGATCCGCTGGGCCGCGGACCACGGCGCCGACGTCATCAACCTCTCCCTCGGCGACGACTCCGCCTCCGCGCACCCCGAACCCGGCGAGGACGAGGCGATCCAGTACGCCCTGCGCAAGGGCGTCGCCGTCGTCGCCTCCGCGGGCAACGGCGGCGAGAAGGGCGACCGCATCTCCTACCCGGCCGCGTATCCCGGTGTGATCGCCGTGACCGCCGTCGACCGCTACGGCACCCGCGCCTCCTTCTCGACCCGCCGCTGGTACGCCACGGTCAGCGCGCCCGGCGTCGACGTCGTCATCGCCGACCCCGACCGCAAGTACTACGAGGGCTGGGGCACCAGCGCAGCCGCCGCCTTCGTCTCCGGCGCAGTGGCGCTGATCAGGTCGGCCCACCCGGACCTCACCCCGGCCCAGATCAAACGGCTCCTGGAGGACACCGCCCGCAACGCCCCCGCCGACGGCCGCGACGACTCACGGGGCTTCGGCTTCGTCGACCCGGCCGCCGCGATCAGGGCCGCCGCCCGGCTGAAGCCCGAGGGCCTGAGGTCCGCCGCCCACGCCGACGAGTACTTCGGCCTCGGCCCGGACGCCCCCGCCTCCGGTGACGACACCGCCGACTGGGCGGCCCCCCTGGCGGGCAGTGCCGGCGGCGTCCTCCTGGTGGCCACCGTCGTCCTGTGGCGGGGCCGCACTCGACCCGACGACGGCTGACGACCGGCCGCCGGACCGCCCGGCCCCTGCCACCCCCCGCCACCCGCGGCCGGGAGCCACTCCTTCACGCCCCGTCGCGGCGCTCGCCCCCCAGCACGCCACCGACTGCCACAGGGTCATGCCCCGCGCCCGCGTAGGGGGGCGGTCGGGCGGGACGGACGGCCGGACCTCGTGGCCGTCGCACCTCACGAGGCCGACGCTGTGCACCCCCCCACGGCCCGTCGTGCCGGCGACGGCCGGCCGTCCCTCCCCGCCCCCGGCGCCGCCTCGCGCCACCGCCGGCACGTCCGGTCCGCGATCACCCACCCACTCGACGTGCGCACGTACGCCGGCGACGCACCGGTCAGTGCCGCAAGCTCCCTCTCCGCCCCGAACACCTGCCGTGACGGGGCGAGTGGGTCGACCGCCGTGATCCGCGGCAGGCCCCCAGAGTGCCGTCCCCATCGCGGGGCGCCGCCGGGCGCAGACGGACGTTCACCGCGTCGAACCCCGCCGAGGCGACGGTCGTCCGCCGCGGCGCCGACGCCGATCCGTTGCCGCTGTGCTCGATCATCGCCGGGACCCGGGTCCGCTCCGTCCCGTCGAGTCCCCGCCCCGCGTCCCGCGCCGGCAGGAGCAGCGCCGTGACCAGGATCCAGACCCTGACGATGCCCGCCGCCGAACGCACGGTCGCCGCGGTGGGCCCCGGCTCCGGTGCGCGGGCCCAGCGGCGCCACCGGCACGGGCGCGGTGGCCCCACCCACGGCGCGCGTCCGTCCCCTCCGCCCCACCGGCCCGGGCGTCGGTCCGCATGCCCGCGTCCCGGCCCGCGACGGTTGGCCGATAGGGTCGTGACCGTGGAGATGAAGAACATTCCGGACCCCGGCTTCCGCGACGACGACGGCTCCGCCGACCCCCGGCTGAGCGCCGCGCTCGCGGCCTGGGCCGAGGACCGCACCGCCGTCGGCCCGGTCCTCGAGGCCCTCAAGGGCGCCCGGCTGCTCGTCCCCGTGGTCGCCGTGCTCGGCGAGGTCGAGGAGGACGAGAACGGCCTGCGCCGCGAGAAGACCAGCGACATGGCCGTCCCCACCCTGAAGGCCGGAAACCGCACCGCGCTCCCCGCGTTCACCTCCACCGACTCGCTCGCCCGCTGGGATCCGGGAGCCCGCCCCGTGGCCGTACCCACACACCAGGCCCTCCAGGCTGCGGCGCACGAGAAGGCGGACACCGTCGTCCTGGACCTGTCCGGACCGGTGCCCTTCGAACTGACCGGCCCCGCCCTGCTCGCCCTCGCGGAGGGACGGACCAGCACCGACCCGCTCGCCGACCCGGCCGTCGTCGAGGCCGTCCGCGCGGTCGTCGCCGCGGAGCCCGCCGTCGTACGCGCCCACCTCGGGCCGGGCGAGGCGGACGGCATCCTCGCCCTCGTCCTCGACCCCGCCGTGCCCGCCGCCGACACCGTCCGCGCCGTGGCGCGTCGACTCGCCGCCGACGAGACGCTCAGGGCCCGCCTGGTGCGCGGCCTCGACCTCGCCGTCCTGCCGGCCGACGCCGCCGCGCCGGGTGAGCCCGTCCACGTGAGGACGAGCCCGCCCACGTGAGGACCCCCCTCACGTGAGGACGGGCCCGCCACATGAGGACGAACGCCCACGTGCGAAACGAGCCCCCATGTGAGGACGCAGAGGCCCTGATCAGCCGTAGACCGGACCCGTGTACTTCTCGCCCGGACCCTGGCCGGGCTCGTCCGGAACCAGGGACGCCTCGCGGAACGCCAGCTGGAGCGACTTCAGGCCGTCCCGCAGCGGTGCCGCGTGGAACGAGCTGATCTCGGTCGCGCTCGCGTCCAGCAGGCCGGCGAGGGCGTGGATCAGCTTCCGGGCCTCGTCGAGGTCCTTGTGCTGCTCGCCCTCCTCGGTCAGACCGAGCTTCACGGCGGCGGCACTCATCAGGTTCACGGCGACCGTCACGATCACCTCGACCGCGGGCACCTCTGCGATGTCGCGGGTCATCTCATCGAAATCGGGCGTGTCGGCGGGGGAGTCACTCATGCCGGACACGATAGGGGCACTTCGGCTCCCGGCCCGCGTCGGCCTCGGTTAGCCCTTACCGGCCCGAGCTGCTAACCTTGTGTAACGACCGGTCGGACACGTATGCCCCACGGCACGCGGGCCCGGCCCACAAGTGGAGGCTTTCGAACTCCCACCTTCCGCCCTCTGGGCGGCGGGTCACCGGTCAGGCGGTCCCGCTCGGCGGCGATCCGTCCGAAAGCGCGCCCCGCGGTCACCGCGGCGGTGCTCCGGTAGTTCGAGGAGCCCCGCCTGTGATCGTCCGGGGCATTTTTTGTGCTCCGGCGCGGTCAGGTCTAACGAACACAGACGTTACGCGGCTGTCCGCCAGACCGTCGCGTGGTGCTACCGAGGAGGATCCATCAGCGCCGAGCCCCGCATCAACGACCGGATTCGCGTTCCCGAGGTGCGACTTGTCGGTCCCAGTGGCGAGCAGGTGGGCATCGTCCCGCTGGCCAAGGCACTGGAGCTTGCGCAGGAGTACGACCTGGACCTGGTCGAGGTCGCGGCGAACGCCCGTCCGCCCGTGTGCAAGCTCATGGACTACGGGAAGTTCAAGTACGAGTCGGCCATGAAGGCCCGTGAGGCGCGCAAGAACCAGGCGCACACGGTCATCAAGGAGATGAAGCTCCGGCCGAAGATCGACCCGCACGACTACGACACCAAGAAGGGTCACGTCGTCCGGTTCCTCAAGCAGGGCGACAAGGTCAAGATCACGATCATGTTCCGTGGTCGCGAGCAGTCCCGGCCCGAGCTGGGCTACCGACTGCTGCAGCGTCTCGCGGAGGACGTCCAGGACCTCGGGTTCGTCGAGTCGAACCCGAAGCAGGACGGCCGCAACATGATCATGGTCCTCGGTCCGCACAAGAAGAAGACCGAGGCGATGGCCGAGGCCCGCCAGGCGCAGGAGGCCCGCAAGGCTTCCGCGAAGGCCAACCCCGGCCGTTCGCAGAACCCTGCAGACGCCGAGGCCCAGGCCGGCGCCGAGGAGCCCGCCGAGGCGTGACTCCGGGGACGCGAGTCCCAGGAAGCAACCGAAACAAGTACGACGCTCCACCGTGCCCGGTTTCACGACCGGGCACCGGAGCGCCACCGACGAGGAGAGAACGGCGCTATGCCGAAGAACAAGTCGCACAGCGGTGCCAGCAAGCGCTTCAAGGTCACCGGCTCCGGCAAGGTGCTCCGAGAGCGTGCCGGCAAGCGCCACCTGCTCGAGCACAAGTCGTCCCGCGTGACGCGTCGCCTCACCGGCAACGCCGAGATGGCCCCGGGCGACGCCGCGAAGATCAAGAAGCTTCTCGGCAAGTGACGCCTCGGCGCCTGAGCGCCGTACGTACGTCACCACCGGGACCCAGTCGACACCGGGCCGTGTGAGTTCCCACCGCGGCCCCGCTACAAGGAGTTAAACAAGTGGCACGCGTCAAGCGGGCAGTCAACGCCCACAAGAAGCGCCGGGCGATCCTCGAGCAGGCCTCCGGCTACCGCGGTCAGCGTTCGCGCCTGTACCGCAAGGCCAAGGAGCAGGTCACCCACTCGCTGGTCTACAACTACAACGACCGCAAGAAGCGCAAGGGTGACTTCCGCCAGCTGTGGATCCAGCGCATCAACGCCGCTGCCCGCGCGAACGGCATCACGTACAACCGCTTCATCCAGGGTCTGAAGGCCGCGAACGTCGAGGTCGACCGCAAGATCCTGGCTGAGCTGGCCGTCAACGACGCCACCGCCTTCGCCGCGCTCGTCGAGGTCGCCCAGAAGGCGCTGCCGGCGGACGTGAACGCGCCCAAGGCCGCGTGACGCCGCGCCGGCTCTAGCCGAGGCACCTGGACGGACCCGTGGGTTTTCCCGCGGGTCCGTCGTGCGTACGGAAAAAAATCAACAGCTGCGGCGGCCGTCGACCATGAACTCGCGAGGTGAAACACCCATGCCCCCCGCCACCCCCGAGCTGATCTCCCCCCGCTCACCCCGTGTGGCCGCCGCGCGGCGGTTGGCCAAGCGGAACTTCCGGGGGAAGGAGCGGCTGTTCCTCGCCGAGGGGCCGCAGGCGGTACGGGAGGCCGCCGGACACCGGGACGCGGACGCCGCCACGCTCGTCGAGCTGTTCGCCACGCCCGATGCCGCCGACCGGTACGCCGACATCATCGGCGACGCCCGGGACGCCGGCGCCCGGATCCACCTCGCCTCCGAGCAGGTCGTCGCCGACATCTCCACCACCGTCACGCCCCAGGGCCTGGTCGGGGTGTGCCGGTTCCTGGACACCCCGTTCGAGGACATCCTCGCCGCCCGGCCCCGCCTCGTCGCCGTCCTCGCGCACGTGCGCGACCCCGGCAACGCCGGCACCGTGCTGCGCTGCGCCGACGCCGCCGGAGCCGAGGCCGTCGTCCTCACCGACGCCTCCGTCGACCTGTACAACCCCAAGGCCGTACGCGCCTCCGTCGGCTCGCTGTTCCACCTGCCGGTCGCCGTCGGCGTGCCCGTCGACCGGGCCGTGGCGCTACTGCGGGACACCGGGGTACGGGTGCTGGCCGCCGACGGCGCGGGCGACCGCGACCTCGACGACGAGCTCGACAAGGGCACCATGGGCGGGCCCACCGCCTGGGTCTTCGGCAACGAGGCATGGGGGCTCCCCGAGGAGACCCGTGCCCTCACCGACGCCGTCGTCAGCGTCCCGATCCACGGAAAGGCCGAGAGCCTGAACCTGGCCACCGCCGCGGCCGTATGTCTCTACGCCTCGGCACGTGCACAGCGCGCCGTCGGAGGGTGCCGCTCCGTCACCGAAAACTAGTAGGGTGACCAGCTCGGGGACCCCCAGAGGAAGTCCGAGAGGTGGGGTACGGGGATGAGCGTCGGCACGAGCAGGGCACCGGGAGCGCACGGGGCGGCACGCCCGCCCGGAGCCCGGGCCACGGATCTCGCCGGCCTCGGCATCGACCCCGACGCCCTGCCCGACGGCCTCGTCGTCGCCGACGAACAGCAGCGGGTCGTCTGCTTCAACGCGGCGGCCGCGCGGATCACCGCCGTCGCCGCCGAGGAAGCCCTCGGGCAGCGCCTCGACAAGGCCCTCCCGTTAGAGGACCTGGAGGGCCGCCGTTGGTGGCAGGTCACCGACCCCTACGGCGGGCTCGCCATCCGGGTGCGCCAGCCCGAGCGCAACCTGCTGCTCCCCGGCGGACGCGAGGTCCTGGTCTCGGCGCAGTACGTCCGCACCGGGCCCACCGGCCCGGTCCGCCGCGTCGTGGTCACCCTGCGCGACACCGAGGCCCGCCGCCGCACCGAGCGCAGCCACGCCGAGCTGATCGCCACCGTCGCCCACGAACTGCGCTCCCCGCTCACCTCCGTCAAGGGCTTCACCGCCACCCTCCTCGCCAAGTGGGAGAGGTTCACCGACGACCAGAAGCGGCTGATGCTGGAGACCGTCGACGCCGACGCCGACCGCGTCACCCGGCTGATCGCCGAGCTGCTGGACATATCCCGCATCGACTCCGGGCGCCTGGAGGTCCGCCGCCAGCCCGTCGACATCGGAGCCGCCGTCGGACGGCACATCCAGGCGTACGTCGCCGCCGGGCAGCCGGCCGACCGGTTCCTGCTGCGGGTCCAGCACCCGCTGCCCGACCTGTGGGCCGACCCCGACAAGATCGACCAGGTGCTCAGCAACCTGCTGGAAAATGCCGTGCGCCACGGCGAGGGAACCGTCACCATCGACATCACACCCTCGGCGTCCCCGCGCGAACGGGAGAACGGCGAGGCCGCAGCCACGTCGGTCACGGTGAGCGACGAGGGCCCAGGCATCCCGGAGGAGTCCATGAACCGCGTCTTCACCCGCTTCTGGCGGGGCAGCAAGCGCGGCGGGACGGGCCTGGGGCTGTACATCGTCAAGGGCATCGTCGAGGCCCACGGCGGCACCATCACGGTCGGACGCGCCCCCGGCGGCGGCGCCCAGTTCCGATTTACGTTGCCCGTGGCCGCTCCGGCGTATCTCGCCTGACGACCACGGGCGCATCCGCCCACCGCCACCCCGTTAGACTCGGCCTTTGGCACCTTTGTGTCCCAAAAACCGTGACGATCTGTCCCAAAACACGGTGACGAGTCGGTGACGGGGACCGTCAGCCAGCCAATCGGAAGCACGGGAAGAGATGTCGGCACCCAATAAGTCGTACGACCCTGTCGAGGTCGAGGCGTTGAAACCGGAAGAGATCGAGCGCATGCGGGACGAGGCGCTCGCCGCCTTCGCCGCCGCGGACTCCCTCGACGCGCTCCACGAGGCGAAGGTCGCCCACACCGGCCCCGCCTCGCCGCTGGCCCTCGCCAACCGCGAGATCGGCGCCCTGCCCCCGCACGCCAAGGCGGACGCCGGCAAGCGCGTGGGCCAGGCGCGCGGTGCCGTGAACAAGGGCCTCGCCGCCCGCCAGGCCGAGCTCGAGGCCGAGCGGGACGCGCGCGTGCTGGTCGAGGAGGCGGTGGACGTCACCCTGCCCTACGACCGCGTCCCGGCCGGCGCCCGCCACCCGCTCACCACCCTCTCGGAGCGCATCGAGGACATCTTCGTGGCCATGGGCTACGAGGTGGCCGAGGGACCGCAGGTCGAGGCCGAGTGGTTCAACTTCGACGCGCTCAACATCGGCCCGGACCACCCGGCCCGCGGCGAGCACGACACCTTCTTCGTGCAGGGCCCCCGGGGCGGCACCGAGTCCGGCGTCGTACTGCGCACCCACACCTCCCCCGTGCAGATCCGCTCCCTGCTGGACCGTGAGCTGCCGGTCTACGTGATCTGCCCGGGCCGCGTGTACCGCACCGACGAGCTGGACGCCACCCACACCCCCGTCTTCCACCAGGTCGAGCTGCTCGCCGTGGACGAGGGCCTGACCATGGCGGACCTCAAGGGCACCCTGGACCACATGGTCCAGTCGCTGTTCGGCGAGGGGATGAAGACCCGGCTGCGGCCGAACTTCTTCCCGTTCACCGAGCCCAGCGCCGAGATGGACATGCTCTGCTACGTCTGCAAGGGCGCGTCCGTCGGCAACCCCGACCGCCCCTGCCGCACCTGCTCGTCCGAGGGCTGGATCGAGCTCGGCGGCTGCGGCATGGTCAACCCGCGGGTGCTCACCGCCTGCGGCGTCGACCCGGAGAAGTACAGCGGCTTCGCCTTCGGGTTCGGCATCGAGCGAATGCTGATGTTCCGCCACAACGTCGAGGACATGCGAGACATGGTCGAGGGTGACGTCCGGTTCACCCGGCCGTTCGGGATGGAGATCTGATGCGGGTCCCGCTTTCTTGGCTGCGGGAGTACGTCGACCTGCCGGCCACGGAGACCGGCCGCGACGTGCAGGCCAAGCTCATTTCGGCCGGCCTCGAGGTGGAGACCGTCGACCACCTCGGCGCCGACCTCAAGGGCCCCCTCGTCGTGGGCCGGGTCGCCACCATCGAGGAGCTGGAGGGCTTCAAGAAGCCCATCCGCCACTGCACCGTCGACGTCGGCCGGGCCAACGGCACCGGCGAGCCCCAGGAGATCATCTGCGGCGCCCGGAACTTCACCGTCGGCGACAAGGTCGTCGTCGCGCTGCCCGGCGCCGTGCTGCCCGGCGACTTCCAGATCGCCGAGCGCCAGACCTACGGCCGGATGTCGCGCGGCATGATCTGCTCCAGCGACGAACTCGGCATGGGCGACGACGGCACCAAGGGCATCATCGTGCTGCCGCCGGAGACCGAGGTCGGCAAGGACGCGATCGAGCTGCTCGAGCTCGTCGACGAGGTCCTCGACATCGCCGTCACCCCGGACCGCGGCTACTGCCTGTCGCTGCGCGGCGTCGCCCGCGAGGCCGCCACCGCCTACGGGCTCCCGCTGCGCGACCCGGCCCTGCTCGACGTGCCCGCCCCGAACGCCTTCGGCTACCCGGTGAAGGTCTCCGACCCCGCCGGCTGCGACCGCTTCACCGCCCGCACGGTGACCGGCCTCAGCCCCGAGGCGCGCTCCCCGATCTGGCTGAAGCGCCGGCTCCAGAAGGTCGGCATGCGCCCGATCTCGCTCGCCGTCGACGTCACCAACTACGTGATGATGGAGCTCGGCCAGCCCCTGCACGCCTACGACCGTTCCCTGGTCCAGGGAGCGATCGGCGTGCGCCGGGCCGAGGCGGGCGAGAAGCTCACCACCCTCGACGGGGTGACCCGCACCCTCGACCCCGAGGACCTGGTCATTACCGACGAGCGGGGCCCCATCGGCCTCGCCGGTGTCATGGGCGGCGCCAACACCGAGATCGCCGACCACGACGCCGTCGACAACGGGTCGAACGCGTCGACCGACGTGGTCATCGAGGCCGCCCACTTCGACGCGGTGTCCATCGCCCGCACCGCCCGTCGGCACAAGCTGTCCTCCGAGGCGTCCCGGCGCTTCGAGCGCGGCGTCGACCCGCAGGCCGCCGCCGCTGCCGCGCAGCGCACCGTCGACCTGCTGGTCCTCCTTGCCGGCGGTACCGCCGAGGCCGGTGTCACCGAGGTCGTCGCGCCCGGCGCGCCGCGCACCATCACCATCCCGGCCGACCACCCGGACCGGGTCGCGGGCGTGGCCTACGGCCGCGAGACCGTCGTGCGCCGCCTCCAGGAGGTCGGCTGCGACGTCCACGGCCAGGACACGCTGGTCGTCACCGTGCCGTCCTGGCGGCCCGACCTCACCGACCCGAACGACCTGGCCGAAGAGGTCATCCGGCTCGAGGGCTACGAGAACCTGCCCTCCACGCTGCCCCGGCCGCCCGCCGGCCGCGGCCTGACCGGCCGTCAGCGGCTGCACCGCCGCATCGGTCGCGCCCTGGCCGGCGCCGGCTACGTCGAGGCGCCGAACTACCCGTTCGTCAGCGAGCAGGTCTTCGACCAGCTCGGCCTCGACGCCGACGACCCGGCCCGCCGCGTGGTGCGGCTGACCAACCCGCTCAGCGACGAGGAGCCCGCGCTGCGCACCTCGCTGCTGCCCGGCCTGCTCGGCGCCCTGCGGCGCAACGACGGACGCGGCAGCCACGACCTGGCGCTGTTCGAGACCGGCCTGGTCTTCCACCCCCGTGAGGAGCAGCGCACCGCCGTCCGGCTGCCCGTGGACCGCCGGCCCACCCACGAGGAGATCGCGGAGCTGGACGCCGCTCTGCCGGACCAGCCGCGGCACGTCGCCGTGGTCCTCGCCGGTGCGCGCGAGCAGACCGGCTGGTGGGGCGCCGGCCGCCCGGCCGACTGGGCCGACGCGGTCGAGGCCGCCCGGACCGTCGCCCGCGGGGCCGGTGCCGAACTCCTCGTCCGCAAGGGCCAGTACGGCCCCTGGCACCCGGGCCGCTGCGCCGAACTCGCGGTCGCCGTCGACGGCACCGAGCGCGTCGTCGGCCATGCCGGTGAGCTGCACCCGCGCGTCCTGAAGACTCTGGGGCTGCCCGAGCGCACCTGTGCGATGGAGCTGGACCTGGACGTCCTGGAGCGGGTCGGCAACGACCTCCCGCAGGCCCCCGCCATCTCCACGTTCCCGGTCGCCACGCAGGACGTCGCGCTGGTCGTGGACGCCTTCGTGCCGGCGGCGGAGGTCGAGGCGGCGCTGCGCGAGGGCGCCGGTGAACTGCTGGAGTCCATCCGGCTGTTCGACGTCTACGAGAACGCCGAGCAGCTGGGCGAGGGCCGCAGGTCGCTGGCGTACGCGCTGCGGTTCCGCGCCGGCGACCGCACCCTCACGGTCGACGAGGCGTCGGCCGCCCGGGAAGCGGCGGTCGCCCTCGCCGGCGAGCGCACCGGGGCCGTCCTGCGAGGCTAGTCACCGAGCGTCCCGAAGGGGACGCCGACACCGCACCCCACCGGCCGGCCGGGTCGACGACCCGGCCGGCCGTGGCGTTCCCCCGCCCCGCGGGCCGCCGTCGATGCGCGACGGACTCCTCACTCGTTCGGGTGGCTGTCCCGGGCGGTACGCCTGGATCGGGTCCCCTGGTCGACAGAATCGGACCGGCCTCTCGAGGCCGGTCTGTGCTGTCCGGGCCTACATTGGGGGGCCATCGGCATGATCCGCTTCACGGCTGGGGCTCCCCGCGGGGTGCGGCCCCGCAGCAGCTCACGGGCTCCCGCTCCCGGACCGACCTCCTGGGGCGGCGCCACCACCTACCGGTTCTCCTGCCCGCTCGCCCAGCAGGACGGGCTCGGCGCACGCCTGGCCGGCAGCGCCGTGCTGTTCGCCGTCGGCACGGGACTCGTGGTCCACGTCCGGCGCAGACTGCTGCGGGAACTGCGGCGAACCCGGCGCATCGCGGACGCCGCGCAGAGCGCGCTGCTGCGGCCGCCGCCCCCGTACGTCGGCCCACTGGCCGTCGCCGCCGTGCAGTTGTCCGCCGACCGCGGCGCGCGGATCGGTGGGGACCTGTACGAGGTGGCCGCCACCGAGCACGGGGTCCGGGCCGTCATCGGCGACGTCCGGGGACACGGGCTCGGCGCCGTGCGGACCGGGGCCGCCGTGCTCGGGAGCTTCCGCGAGGCCGTGCACGACGAGGCCGACCTCGCCGGTGTACTGCGCCGGCTGGAGCGGGCGATGGACCGGCATCTGCGGGAGCGGACCCGGGACGGGCATCCCGCGCCGGGTCCCGCGCACGAACCTGCTGCTGACGGGCCGGAGGCCGAGGAGTTCGTCACCGTCCTGCTGCTGGAGATCCGTCCGGACGGCGAGATGCGGGCGCTGAACTGCGGGCATCCCTGGCCCTACCGGCTGAGCGGCACGGGGGTCGAACCGCTTGCCCGCGCCGATCCGCTCCCGCCGCTCGGGCCGTTCCCGCTGCCGGCCGATCTCCCGGCCGTCCCCTGCGGCGCCCTGCTGCCCGGCGAGACGCTCGTCCTGCACACGGACGGCGTCGAGGACGCGCGCGACAGCAGTGGCCGGTTCTTCCCCCTGCGGGGCGTACTGGCCGCCGCGGTGCGCGCGCAGCCGCCGCCTCCGGACGACGTCGTCCGCACGATCCTCGCCGCCCTCCTGCACCACACGTCGGGCGCGCCCGCCGACGACGTGGCCCTCCTCGTCCTGGGGCACGAGCACCCGGCCGGGTCCGGCCCGCCGGGGGCACGGGCCGCCCCGTCCTCCGCCGTGCCGCACGCGCGCGCGACCAACCCCCTCTAGTCCCCTGCTGCCTGGCCGGCTCGGCCGTCCGCCCCGCCACGGAGTGTCGGGCAGGCAGCTGGGCGGACGGCGCGGTGTCGGGCCGCCGCACTGTACGAGGGGGAGCCGGCGGCCCGGCCGGCCTCTTGCGAGGGAAATCAGTCAACCGGCCGGAAACTCTCCGCGACAGTGCGCGCACACTGCGGATGCGAGCACTCCGTTCACACCCCGTGTGAACGGGGAGCCACTAGTCTGTCCGGCACCCAGCCAACGGGGGGCATCCATGCAGCCCAACACACTGCTCGACGCGATCCTGGACGAGGCCGGGGTCTCGCACGCGGGACTGGCCGCGCACGTCAACCAGGCCGGACGGGCGCGCGGCCTGTCCCTGCGCTACGAGCACACCGCCGTGGCGCGCTGGCTGAAGGGGCAGCGGCCCCGGGGTCAGGTGCCCGACCTGATCTGCGAGGTGCTCGCCGCCCGGCTGCACCGCCCGGTCACGCTCGACGACATCGGACTCGGTGTGCCGGGCGAACCCTCCGCCCCGCACACCGCGACGCTCTGCGGCTTCGTCGAACGGGCCACCGCGCTGTGGCGCTCCGACCAGCAGCGGCGCCCGCACGTGCTCGACGCTCCCGCGGTCACCGGCACGCCCGCGGTGATGCCGGTCTGGGAGTGGGAGAACCCGCCCGAGGACGTGGACGTCTCCCGCGGCGGACGGCACCGGGTCACCCACGGCGACATCCAGATGCTGCGCGCCGCCCGCACCCACTACGAGCAGATGTACCGCAAGGCCGGCGGCGTCGCGACCCGGGCCCGCATCGTCGGCTTCCTCAACGCCGAGGCCGCCCCGCTGCTGCGCGGCGGCTACACCGACGCCACCGGCCGCCAACTGCACCGGGCCACCGGCGGACTGGTCGCCATCGCCGGGATCTGCGCCTACGACTCCGATGCGCACGGCCTGGCCCAGCGCTACTTCCACCAGGCGCTCAGGCTCGCGAAGGCCAGCGGGGACCGGGGACTCGGCGCCTATGTGATCGCGCTGCTGGTCAACCAGTCGCTGTTCATGCGGGAGTTCCGCCAGGCCGTCGCCTTCGCGGAGGCCGCGTTGCGCGCCGCCGGCACGCACATCACCCCGGCGCTCGCCTCCGACCTCTACGCGATGCAGGCCAAGGCGTACGCGCACCTCGGCGACGGCACGAGCGCGCTGTCCTGCATCCGGCGGGCCGAGCAGGCCGCCGAACGCATCCGGCGCGGACACGAGCCCGACGAGACCGGCTATGTCCAGCCGGGCCTGGTGAACGTCCAGGTGGCCGAGGCGCTGCTCAGTCTCGGCGAACTCGCGGCGGCGGGGGAGCACGCGGCGGCGGCCGTGGACAACCCGGCGCACGACCGCGGCCGGGTGCACCGGCTCGCCATGCTGAGCACCATCGAACTGCGGCAGGGCAACGCCGACAAGGCGGTGGCCATCGCGGTGCAGATGGCGGAACAGGCCCGGGGAATGGAGTCCCAGCGCCTGCGCGACCGCCTGCGCGCGGTCCGCGAGCACCTGATGCGCAGCGGCTGCGCGGGCACCGCCGAGGCGGCCGAACTCATCGACGGGGCGCTGCGCGTGCCGCTGTAGTGCGCCTGCTGCCGGACCGTCCCTGCTGCGATATTGCCCCTTACCCAACGGAAGGTGGCAGCACCATGCAGTGGACGAAATCGACCGAACACACTGTGTATGCGAATCGCTGGTTCAGCGTGAACCTCGCGGATGTCGCACTCCCGGACGGCCGGCATCTCGACCACTTCCTCATACGACTGCGGCCCGTCGCCGTGGCCACGGTCGTCAACGACGCCAACGAGGTCCTGCTGCTGTGGCGTCACCGCTTCATCACGGACAGCTGGGGCTGGGAACTCGCGGCCGGGGTGGTGGAGGACGGCGAGGACATCGCCGCCGCGGCCGCCCGGGAACTGGAGGAGGAGACCGGATGGCGGCCGGGACCCCTGCGCCACCTCATGAGCGTGGAGCCGTCCAACGGACTCACCGACGCCCGCCATCACGTCTACTGGGCCGACGAGGGGGAGTACGTGGGGCATCCCGTGGACGACTTCGAGTCCGACCGCCGGGAGTGGGTCTCCCTCAAGATCGTCCCCGACCTCGTCGCCCGGGGCGAGGTCCCGGCCGCCGGCATGGCGGCGGCGTTGCTCCTGCTGCACCATCTCCGGCTCGGGCAGGACGCCGTGCCGGGCGGGCACTAGCGTCCGAGCGCCTGCCACACCGCCACGGCCAGGGCGCCCACAGCCGTGACGGCCGCGATCGACGGCAGCGGCCAGCGGGCGTGCTCCAGCGTGACGATCCGGGTGTTCAGCTCCTCCAGCTCCCTGGCCGCCTCCTCGGTGCGATGGCTGAGCAGAGCCAGTCCGCCCTCCACCCGGGTGTACGCGACATCGAGGCGGCGCCGTAACTCTGCGAGTTCACCCTGAACGACGGGATGCTCGGGATCGGCGGTCACAAGTCCGCTCCTTTCCGTTGCGGTGGTCATCCCTTGCATGCGCATCAAGAGTCAACTCCCCTGGTGGACGCGGGGGGAGAGTGTGCGAGCGGCATATGCGGGCCCGCTGCGCACTCGGTGTGCGAACGTCGCGGGCCCGGCACCTGACCAGGTGCCGGGCCCGCGGAGCGTGGCTGTGGGTAGTCAGCCGTAGGTGTAGAAGCCGGAACCGGTCTTGCGGCCCAGCCGACCCGCGTCCACCATGCGCTGGAGCAGCGGGGGCGCGGCGTACAGCGGCTCCTTGTACTCCTCGTACATCGAGTGCGCGACCGAGGCGACCGTGTCCAGGCCGATCAGGTCGGACAGCTTCAGCGGACCCATCGGGTGGGCGCAGCCCATCTCCATGCCGTTGTCGATGTCCTCGCGGCTGGCGATGCCCGACTCGAACATCCGGATCGCGGAGAGCAGGTAGGGGATCAGCAGCGCGTTGACCACGAAGCCGGAGCGGTCCACGGCGCGGATGGCGTGCTTGCCCAGCACCTTCTCGGTGAAGACCTGGGCCCGGCCGATCGTGCCCTCGGAGGTGGTGAGCGCCGGGATCAGCTCCACCAGCTTCTGCACCGGAGCCGGGTTGAAGAAGTGGATGCCGATCACGTGGTCGGGCCGCGAGGTGGCGACGGCCAGTTTCACCAGGGGGATGGAGGAGGTGTTGGAGGCCAGGATCGCGTCCGGCCGGGTCACCACCTGGTCGAGGACCTGGAAGATCTCGGTCTTGACCTGCTCGTTCTCCACGACGGCCTCGATGACGAGGTCGCGGTCGGCGAATGCGCCGAGGTCCGTGGTGAAGCTCAGCCGGGCCTGGGTGGCGTCCAGTTCCTCCGCGGTGATCTTGCCCCGCTCGGCCGCCTTCGACAGGGAGTTGAACAGCCGGGTACGGCCGATCTCCAGGGCTTCGCCGGTGGTCTCGGCGACCTTCACGTCCAGTCCGGCTCGGGCGCACACCTCGGCGATCCCCGCGCCCATCTGACCGCAGCCCACCACTCCGACGCGTTCGATGTCGGTCACATCGTCCCTTTCGCTTCTCTGCGCGGTTCGTCTGCGCTGATCTTCGGCTGTGGCAGGTTCGCCGGGTTCCGGTGCCCTGCTCCGTTCGTGCACGTTACTCCGAAGTATCGATGATCGATCGCGCGGGTCCGGCATCCTGGGTCCCTCGGCGGTCCGGACGGCCCGGACCGCGGCACGTTCGAGGCATGCCAGGGGGCAGGCGGATGGGACGAGTGTCACGCAGGGCGTTCACGACGGCGGCGCTGGCGGCGCTGGCGACGATGCCGGAGGCGTCGGCCGCGCCGGGACGGCACCGGCCGCGGCCGGCGGCGGCCGGGGAGATGCGGGGTGTGTGGCTGGCCACGGTCGCCAACCGGGACTGGCCGTCCCGGCCGGGGCTGAGCGCCGCCGAGCAGCGGGCCGAGCTGATCGCGCACCTCGACACCGCCGTCCGCCGCCGACTCAACACCGTGATCTTCCAGGTCCGGCCCACGGCCGACGCCCTGTGGCCCTCGCCGTACGAACCGTGGTCGCACTACCTCACCGGTACCCAGGGCCGGCACCCGGGCTGGGATCCGCTGGGCACGGCGGTCGAGGAGGCCCACGCGCGCGGTCTGGAGCTGCACGCCTGGTTCAACCCGTACCGCGTCGCCCTCCACACCGATCCCAACCGGCTCACCGCCTCCCACCCGGCGCGCCGGAACCCCGGCTGGCTGGTGCCGTACGGCGGGAAGCTGCTCTACAACCCCGGGCTGCCCGAGGTCCGCGCCTTCGTGCGGGAGGCGATGCTGGACGCGGTGCGCCGGTACCCCGTCGACGCCGTCCACTTCGACGACTACTTCTACCCGTACCCGGTGGCCGGGCAGACCTTCGACGACGACGCGGCGTACGACGCCCACGGCGGCGGTTTTCCCGACCGGGCAGCCTGGCGGCGGGACAACGTCGACCGGCTGGTGCGGGAGACGGCGGCCGGGATCCGCAGGATCCGGCCCGGCACCCGCTTCGGCATCAGCCCGTTCGGCGTGTGGCGCAACGCCGCCACCGATCCGCGCGGCTCCGACACCCGGGCGGGCGTGCAGACCTACGACGACCTGCACGCGGACACCCGGCGGTGGGCGCGCGAGAACTGGATCGACTACATCTGCCCGCAGTTGTACTGGCACATCGGCTTCGAGGCCGCCGACTACGCGAAGCTGCTGTCCTGGTGGGCGAAGGTGGTGCGGGGCAGCGGGACACGGCTGTACGTGGGGGAGGCGCTGTACAAGGCGGGTGACCCGGCGCAGCCCGCGCCCTGGCAGGACCCGGCCGAACTGTCCCGGCACCTCACGCTGGCCCGGAAGCACCCGCAGGTGCGCGGGCACGTCTTCTTCGCCGCGCGAGAGGTGCGGACCGACCGGGTGGGCGCGATGGCGCGGGTGATCGCCGACCACTACCGGCGGCCGGCGATCCCCCCGCGGTGACCTACTGCTGGTGGGCCTTGTGCCGGATCTCGGAATCGGGGCCGGGCGAGCAGACGGCCTCGTGTCCGTCCTCGAAGCGGACCCGGTAGGGCGGGTTGCCCTCCTGGCCCATCACTTCGACGATCTCGGCGACCTTGTCGTGCTGACCGACCACCCTGCCGTGCTGGACAAGCTGGTCGCCCACGGTTGCGTGCATCGGGGCCTCCTCACCAAGTGCGGGAGCAGCGGTCCGTGGCCTCGAGTCTAGGACGTGGCGCGCCGCTCGGCAGCGGGCTGTGCGGCCGCTTTCAGCCGCGGCTGCGCTGGGTGACGGCGATGCACACGAGCACCGCCGTGGCCGTCAGGGGGGCGGCCACCGTCAGGTGCTCGCCCAGCAGCAGCACCGACCACACCAGTGTGAGCAGCGGCTGGGCCAGCTGCAACTGGCTGGCCTTGGGGATGCCGATCGCCGCCATGCCCCGGTACCAGAAGATCAGCCCCAGGAACTGCGAACCCGCGGCCACCCACAGCAGCCCGGCCACGGCCTGCGCGGTCGGCCGCACCGGCTCGTACGACAGGGCCACCACGGCGGCCGGCACCGCGAGCGGCAGGCACAGCACCAGCGCCCAGCCGATCACCTGCCACCCCGGCATGATCCGGGCCAGCCGGCCTCCCTCGGTGTAGCCGGCCGCACAGACCAGCAACGCCGCGAACAGGTACAGGTCGGCGTTGCCCAGCGCGCCGCCGCTCTGCCGGACGGTGAAGGCGGCCACCGCGGCGGCTCCGGCGAGCGCCGCCACCCAGAAGGTGCGAGAGGGCCGGGAGCCGACGCGCAGCGCGGACAGCAGCGCGGTGGTCAGCGGGAGCAGACCCACGACGACGGCCGCGTGCGCGGTGGTCGAGCTCCGCAGCGCGAGCGTGGTCAGCATCGGGAAGCCGAGCACCACACCGGCGGCGACCACGGCGAGCCCGGGCCAGTGCCGGCGGGCGGGCAGCGGAATGCGCAGGGCCAGCAGGCAGCCGCCCGCGATCAGCGCGGCGAGGACGCTCCGCACGGCCACGAGCGACCAGGGCCCGAACCCCTCCAGCCCCCATGCGGTGGCCGGGAAGGTGAGCGAGAACGCGACGACGCCGAGCCCGGCCTGCGCCGTCCCGAGCCCGGGGCGCATCCGGGGGCGGGGCCGGTCCGGGGTGGCGGTGCCACGGGTCCCGCCGTTTCGTGCGGAGGGAATCCCTTCCGGACCGGTGCCCTGTTCCTGGCCGGCGACCGCTATCTGGGAAGGGTCAGTAGCGCTACTCTGTGCTCTCATGCATGAGCGTAGCAGTGTCGGTGAGTTGGCGGATCGGCTGCGGCAGGAGGTCGACCGCTATCCACCGGGTGGAAAGCTGCCGTCCAGTCGGGCCCTTGTGGAGCGGTTCCGGGTGAGTCCGGTGACCGTCTCGCGGGCCCTCGCGCAGCTCGCCGCCGAGGGGCTGGTCGTCACCCGGCCCGGAGCCGGGGCCTTCCGTGCGCGACCCAGGGCCGCCGCCCCGCCCGCCGGGGACACGTCCTGGCAGGAGGTCGCGCTCAGCGCCGACGGCGCCGCCGACCTCGTGCCCCGCTCGGTGGACGCCACCGGCGTGCTCGCCTCGCTCGCCGCGCCGCCGCCGGGCGTGATCGAGTTCAACGGCGGCTATCTGCACCCCTCGCTCCAGCCGGAGCGTGCGATGGCCGCGGCGCTGTCCCGGGCCGGGCGCCGGCCGGGCGCCTGGGGGAGACCTCCCATGGAGGGCCTGCCCGAGCTGCGGGAATGGTTCGCGCGCAGCATCGGCGGCGCGGTCACCGCGGCCGGTGTGCTGGTCACCGCGGGTGGGCAGTCCGCGCTGACCACCGCCCTGCGCGCGTTGGCCCCGCCCGGTGCCCCGGTCCTCGTCGAGTCGCCGACCTACCCCGGCATGCTGGCCATCGCCCGTGCGGCCGGACTGCGACCGGTGCCCGTTCCCGTGGACGCGGACGGCGTACGGCCCGCCCTGCTCGCCGACGCGTTCCGGGCCACCGGTGCCCGGGTCTTCGTCTGCCAGCCGCTGTTCCAGAACCCCACCGGCACAGTGCTCGCCCCCGGCCGGCGTGGTGAGGTGCTGCGCATCGCGCGCGAGGCGGGCGCGTTCGTGGTCGAGGACGACTTCGTCCGGCGGCTGGTGCACGAGGACGCCGGGCCGCTGCCGCGCCCCCTCGCCGCCGACGACCCCGACGGGGTCGTGGTGCACGTCTGCTCGCTGACCAAGGCCACCTCGCCCAGCTTCCGGGTGAGCGCCCTCGCCGCGCACGGCCCGGTGCTGGCACGGCTGCGGGCCATCCAGGTCGTCGACACCTTCTTCGTGTCCCGGCCCCTCCAGGAGGCCGCACTCGAACTCGTCGGCTCGCCCGCCTGGCCCCGCCATCTGCGGGCGGTGTCCGCCGAGTTGCGGGTCCGCAGGGAGGCGCTGACCGCCGCGCTCCGGCTTCGGCTGCCCGAACTCGCCCTGCGGCACGTCCCGTCCGGCGGCTACCACCTGTGGCTGCGCCTGCCCGACGGGACCGCCGAGTCCGCCCTGACGACCGCCGCCCTGCGCGCCGGGGTCGCCGTCGCCCCCGGCCGGCCCTACTTCAGCGCCGAACCCCCGGCCGGTCACGTCCGTCTGAGCTTCGCCGCGGTCGCGGGCACGGGGGAGATCGCGGAGGGCGTGCGACGGCTGCGTACCGCCTGCGACGAGGTGCTGTGACCGCCCGGTCCGGACGGCTTGCCCGGCGCGCCCGTACGACGCGTGCGGTCCGGACGGCTTGCGCGACCCGTCCGGACGGAACAGTCCGGCCGGCCGGTCGTCGGCCATAATCGCTCGACGCCGGCCCGCGCCGCCTGCGAGCATCCCGCCATGAGCGACGTGCCGAGGCTGCCCGAGGGCTACGAGATCTCCATCGACCCCGACCGGATCGACGCCGCGCGCGTGCACCACTGGCTGTCCACCGACGCGTACTGGGCGCTCGGGCGGTCCCGGCGCAAGCAGGACCGGGCCATCGAGGGCTCGCTCAACTTCGGTGCGTACGACTCGGCCTCCGGGAAGCAGGTGGCGTACGCCCGGGTGGTCACCGACCGGGCCACCTTCGCCTGGCTGTGCGACGTGTACGTCGACCCGTCGGTCCGCGGCAAGGGTGTCGGCAGCGCCCTGGTCGCGGCCGTACGGGAGGAACTGCGGCCGCACGGCCTGCGGCGCATCATGCTCGCCACCCACGACGCGCACGGCGTGTACGAGAGGCTCGGATTCCGGCCACTGGACCGGCCCGAGCACTGGATGGCGCTCGTCCTGGACTGACGGCGCCGTGACCGACGGGCGTTCTCCGATGGATCGCCCGAGATGTCCTGACCGGTGAGTAAGGCGTGGCACACCCAGGGTGACGCCCCGGTAACACCTCTTGACCTGCGTACTTCCGCGACTGACGATGCGCGGCATGGCACTTCGGGTCACCTTCGTCGCCCCCGCGGGGAGCTCCTCGGTGCTTTCCGAGCGCTTCCAGGACGACCGGCCGCTGGATCAGTACGGCTGGGTCGAGGTGCAGCGTGCCGCCCACGAGCTGCTGCCGCTCGCCGCGGCCGATCTGCGCTACTGCTCGCCGACCCCGCGCAGCCGGGCCACGGGCGACGGGCTCGGATTCGCCCCGCTGGCCCAGCTCGCCCTGCGGCAGTGCGACATGGGCCGCTGGCGCGGGCTCACCCTGGGCGAGGCGATGGCCAGGGAGCCCGCGGCCGTGGACGCCTGGCTCGCCGATCCGCGGGCCACCGTGCACGGCGGCGAGTCGCTGCTCGGCTTCATCACCCGTGTCGGCGACTGGCTGGACACCCGGCCCCGCGAGGACGGCTGCCGCGTGGTCGCCGTGGCCGAGCCGTCCGTGATCCGCGCGGCCCTGGTGTATGCCCTGAAGGCTCCGCCCTCGACCTTCTGGAGCATCGACGTCCGCTCGCTGTCGACGATCACCGTCGCCGGCCGGGCGGGCCGCTGGAGCCTCCGGCTCGACGGAGTGTGCGCTCAGCCCCTGAGTGCCTAGCCGGTGGCCGGGAGCACCTCCTCGGCGCGCTCGTAGGCGGTTGTGAGCACCAGGTCCTTGGCGGGGCCCCGCACCCGCCAGAGCGTCCGCCAGTGGTCGGCGTCGCGCACCGTGAACTCGCCGCGGTAGAGGTCGGCCGAGCACGGGTGGTCGGCCAGGTACCGGCCCGTCGCGAGGTCCAGGTCGTGGAACGGGCGGCCGTCCGCGAACCGAACCCGCGCCGTGCCGCCCGGTCCCGGCAGGAAGTGCAGCGTCCGCTCCGCGGGCCGGGCGGTGCCGCGCCAGGTGAAGGTGCCGGATTCCCGGTGCAGCAGACCTCCGCCCTCCAGCGGGCCGAAAACGGTCGTCCCCTCGAAGTGGCCCTCGTCGCCGCTGCCCAGGTCCCGCACGGTCCGGGTCGCGCGCCAGCACCCCCTCATATAGGTCAGTACATCTGGTACTGGCCAGAAACCGCCCATCCCGCCTCGCCGATGCGTGCTGTCCAATGCCGTACGAACCATTGACGTGCTCCTGCCTTTCTCCCATCTTGCCGTTCGATGTTTTGACCATTGATCTATATGTCGAACAATGCTGATGTATCAAGCTCCACCCCTCCCAGAGAGAGCCGCGGAGCATCCATGTCACGCATCGATCGAAGCCGCTCCCGCCGCTCCCGCCGCACGCGGAGCCGCACCCGCCTCGGACCTCGGCCGGGCCGCCGACGGCGATCCGTATGCCGAGCTCGTCCGGAACCGCTCCTTCGAGTACTCCACCGCCGACAACGGCTCGTACGTGCCCCTGACCTCCTGGACCGCCGGCGGCGCGGCCGAGGTGGTGAACGACGCCGGACGGCTCAACGAGTGCAACCGCGACTGCCTGTCGCTGGGCGCCGGTTCGTCCGTCACCAACGCCGGTTACCACACCGGCCTCCGCGTCGAGGCGGGCAAGCGGACGACTTCTCTGTGTGGGCCCGTGCCGAGTCGGGGGCCGTGCTCACCAGCACGCTGAAGGGCTCCGCGGGCCGGCTCGCGACCGCCCCCCAGGTGGCCGTCGAGGGCCGCTGAGCCAAGTACCGGATCGGACAGCGATTGCCCGCAGCCGGTGGGCCGCCGTCCCCCGCGGGTTCGGCGGCCCGCGGACGCGCGGACGTCCCCGGCCGTCGGCGCTTCCCTCGTTCCGTGACCCACGTCCTGTGCCCCACGTCACATCCGCTTCCTGTCAGCAATCGGGGCGCTGCTCCGCTCAAGTCACCGGAAGGCAAGCGAACCGACAGGAGCGACCCATGAAGCACCGCATCGTCGTCCTCGGTGCCGGCTACGCCGGGGCCTACGTGGCCGGGAGCCTGGCCCGCCGGCTGTCCCCGGCGGACACCGAGATCACCGTCGTCAACGCCGAACCCGACTTCGTCCAGCGGCTGCGGCTGCACCAGCTCGCGGCCGGGCAGGAGATCGAGAGTCCGCAGCTGGCCGACGTCTTCGCGGGCACAGGGGTACGGCTGCGGCTGGCCCGGGTCACCGCCGTCCACCCCGAGCGCCGGGTCGTCGCCCTGGCCGACGCCGAGGGCGGGGACGAGCTCGGCTACGACACGCTGCTTTACACGTTGGGCAGTCACGTCGCCGACGGCGGCGTCCCCGGCGTGTCCGGTCACACCTTCGACGTCGCCGCCCGGCCCTCGGCGCTACGCCTGCGCGACCGCCTGGACGGCCTGGACGAGCGGGGCGGGGGCGGGAGCGTGCTCGTCGTCGGCGACGGGCTGACCGGCATCGAGACCGCCACCGAGATCGCCGAGTCCCGGCCCGGGCTGTCGGTGACACTGATCGCCCGCGGCGAGCTCGGCGCCCGGCTGTCCACGGGAGCCCGCGACCACCTGCGCCGGGCCTGCGACCGGCTGGGCATCACCGTCCTGGAGCACACCACCGTCGAAGCCGTCGAAGCGGCGCGGGTACTGTGCGCCGACGGCAGTGCCCTGGCGTCCGACGCGACCGTGTGGACGGCCGGGTTCACGGTCCATCCCCTCGCCGCCGCCAGCGGGCTGGAGGTCACCGGGAGCGGTCGGATCGTCGTCGACCGCACCATGCGGTCGGTCTCGCACCCGAACGTCTACGCCGCCGGGGACAGCGTCCACGCCGTCGGGGACAACGGCCTGCCGCTGCCGATGTCCTGCGGTTCCGCCGGATACACCGGCCGGCAGGTCACGGAAGCCGTCGTGGGACGCCTGACCGGCCGAGAGGTCACGAACGTCAAGCTGGCCTACCCGGGCAACCACATCAGCCTCGGGCGGCGCGACGGGATCCTTCAGCTGGTCGACGACGAGGGGCGGGCGAAGCCGACGTACGTGGGCGGCCCGAAGGCCGCGCGGATCAAGGCGGGCATTCTCCGGATGTCGCTGTGGGCCATCTCGCACCCGACCTTCGGCCTCCCCAGGCGCAAGCGCCGCCTGGCCGCCGCGGACCATGCGCCCGCCGTCGACCGAGTGGCCGCCTAGGGTGGTCCGCGTGGACGCCACCGGCACCGATCGCTTCGACACGCGTCGGTTCGAGGCCAGCCGAACCCGGCTGGCCTCGCTGGCCTACCGGATGCTGGGCTCCGCCACCGACGCCGAGGACGCCGTGCAGGACGCCTTCCTGCACTGGCAGGCCGCGGACCGGCAGCGGATCGAGGTGCCGGAGGCGTGGCTGACCAAGGTCGTCACCAACCTGTGCCTCGACCGGCTCCGCTCGGCACGGGCCCGCCGCGAACGCGCCGTCGGCGCCTGGCTGCCCGAGCCGCTCCTCGACGGCGACCCGATGCTCGGCCCGGCCGACACCTTCGAGCAGCGAGAATCGGTCTCCCTCGCCGTGCTGACGCTCATGGAGCGCCTGTCACCCCTCGAACGGGCCGTCTACATCCTTCGCGAGGCGTTCTCCCACAGCCACGCCGAGATCGCCGAGATCCTCGACATCACCGAGTCCGCGAGCCAGCAGCACCTCCACCGGGCCCGGCGCCGCATCGCCGCGGGGCGCCACCGCGGCGGGGAAGTGGACCCGGCGTCCGCCCGCAGGATCGTCGAGGAGTTCCTCGAAGCAGCCACCTCGGGGCGCACCGAGCGGCTGGTGGCGCTGCTCACCGACGACGTGGTCGCGATCTCCGACGGCGCCGGCCTGACCGAGAAGCTGCTGCGCTTCACCACCGCGCAGCGCGTCGCCGCCGTGGCGCGGGCCGGCTTCAGGCCCACCACCGCCAAGCGGCGACTCGTCGGCGGCACGCCCGCCGTCCACTACGCGCTCGTCAACGGCGCCCCCGCCATCCTCACGGTGGTCCGGGACCAGGTCGTCGGCTCCGTGACGTTCGACATCACCGACGGCAGGATCGGCACCGTCCACGGCATCGCCGCCCCCGCCCGTCTGACCCGCCTGACCGAAGCCTGGCGGCGGCGCGAACCCGACACGCCGCTCATTGCCCGGTGGTGACCCGGTGCCGCCCGCGGCCCCGGTCGGGACCGTGGGACATTGCATAAAAGTGCAGCGAAACGTATAGTCATGCCATCCAGGAGGAGGAGTGCATGGCTGTACGCGCGGCAGTGGCCGGAGCGAGCGGATACGCAGGCGGGGAACTGCTGCGTCTGCTCCTGGCCCACCCCGAGGTCGAGATCGGCGCCCTGACCGGCAACTCCAACGCCGGACAGCGGCTCGGCGCGCTCCAGCCGCACCTGCTGCCGCTGGCCGACCGGGTGCTCCGGCCGACCTCCCCTGAGGTCCTCGCCGGTCACGACGTGGTTTTCCTCGCCCTGCCGCACGGCCAGTCCGCCGCCGTCGCCGAGCACCTCGGACCGGACGTCCTGGTGGTCGACATGGGCGCCGACTTCCGGCTGCGGGACGCCTCCGACTGGGAGAAGTTCTACGGCTCCCCGCACGCCGGAACCTGGCCGTACGGCCTTCCCGAACTGCCGGGCGCCCGTGCCGCGCTGGAGGGGTCCAAGCGCATCGCGGTGCCCGGTTGCTACCCGACCGCCGTCACCCTGGCCCTGTTCCCGGCGTACGCCGCGGGACTCGCCGAGAACGAGGCCGTGATCGTCGCCGCCTCCGGCACCTCCGGCGCGGGCAAGGCGCCCAAGCCGCACCTGCTGGGGAGCGAGGTCATGGGCTCGATGTCGCCCTACGGCGTCGGCGGCGTCCACCGGCACACCCCCGAGATGATCCAGAACCTCGGCGCGGCGGCCGGCGAGCGGGTCACCGTGTCCTTCACGCCGACCCTCGCCCCCATGCCCCGCGGCATCCTCGCCACGTGCAGTGCGAAGGCCCGACCGGGCGTGACCGCCGGCTCCGTGCGCGCCGCGTACGAGAAGGCCTTCGCCGACGAGCCCTTCGTCCACCTGCTCCCGGAGGGTCAGTGGCCCTCCACGGCGTCCGTCCACGGCTCCAACGCCGTCCAGGTGCAGGTCGCGTACGACGCCGCCGCGCACCGCGTCATCGCGATCAGCGCCATCGACAACCTGACCAAGGGCACCGCGGGCGGTGCCGTCCAGAGCATGAACATCGCCCTCGGACTCGACGAGTCCACCGGACTTTCCACGATCGGAGTCGCGCCGTGAGCGTCACCGCTGCCAAGGGCTTCACCGCCTCCGGCATCGCAGCAGGCATCAAGGAGAACGGCAACCCGGACCTGGCCCTCGTGGTCAACAACGGGCCGCGCCACGCCGCCGCGGGCGTCTTCACCTCCAACCGTGTCAAGGCCGCACCGGTGCTCTGGTCCGAGCAGGTGCTCAAGGCCGGCCGGTTGACGGCCGTCGTCCTCAACTCCGGTGGCGCCAACGCCTGCACCGGTCACAAGGGCTTCCAGGACACGCACGCCACCGCCGAGAAGGTCGCCGAGGCGCTCGGCATCGGCGCCGGCGACGTGGCCGTGTGCTCCACCGGCCTGATCGGCGTCCTGCTCCCGATGGACAAGCTGCTCCCCGGGGTCGAGACGGCCGCCGCGCACCTGTCCGAGCACGGCGGCGAGAAGGCCGCCATCGCCATCAAGACCACCGACACCGTGCACAAGACGTCCGTCGTCACCAAGGACGGCTGGACCGTCGGCGGCATGGCCAAGGGCGCCGGCATGCTCGCCCCCGGCCTCGCCACCATGCTGGTCGTCCTCACCACCGACGCCGATCTCGAGGCCGAGGCGCTCGACGGCGCCCTGCGCGCCGCGACGAAGGTCACCTTCGACCGCGTCGACTCCGACGGCTGCATGTCCACCAACGACACCGTGCTGCTGCTCGCCTCCGGCGCCTCGGGGATCGCCCCGGATCACGCCGAGTTCGCCGAGGCCGTACGCACCGTCTGCGACGACCTCGGGCAGCAGCTCATCCGGGACGCCGAGGGCGCCAGCAAGGACATCAAGGTCGAGGTGATCAACGCCGCGACCGAGGAGGACGCCGTCGAGGTGGGCCGCTCCATCGCCCGCAACAACCTCCTCAAGTGCGCGATCCACGGCGAGGACCCGAACTGGGGCCGGGTGCTGTCCGCCATCGGCACGACGAAGGCCGCGTTCGGGCCCGACCGGCTGAACGTGGCGATCAACGGCGTCTGGGTGTGCAAGAACGGCGGCGTCGGAGAGGACCGCGAGAAGGTCGACATGCGCTACCGCGAGGTGCACATCGTCGCCGACCTCGCCGCGGGCGACGAGACCGCCACCATCTGGACCAACGACCTCACCGCCGACTACGTCCACGAGAACAGCGCGTACTCCTCATGAGCACCACTCGCAAGCACACCGCTCTGCCCAAGGCGCAGATCCTCATCGAGGCACTGCCGTGGCTCGTCCGCCACAACGGCAAGACGGTCGTGATCAAGTTCGGCGGGAACGCCATGGTGGACGAGGAGCTGAAGGCCGCGTTCGCCCAGGACGTGGTGTTCCTGCACCACGCCGGGCTCAAGCCGGTGGTGGTGCACGGCGGCGGTCCGCAGATCAGCGCGGCGCTGGACAAGCACGGCATCGTCAGTGAGTTCCGGGCCGGTCTGCGGGTGACCACCGAGGACGCCATGGACGTGGTGCGGATGGTGCTGGCCGGGCAGGTGCAGCGGGAGCTGGTGGGACTGCTGAACCGGCACGGGCCGCTGGCCGTCGGCCTGACCGGCGAGGACGCGCACACCATCACCGCCACCCGGCACCGGCCCGAGATCGACGGCGAGCCGGTCGACATCGGACGGGTCGGCGAGATCACCGGCATCGACACCGGCGCGATCGAGGCCCTGCTGGCCGACGGGCGGATCCCGGTGGTGTCGTCGGTGGCGCGCAGCCAGGACGACCACCACGTCTACAACGTCAACGCCGACACGGCGGCGGCGGCACTGGCGGCGGCGCTGGGCGCGGAGACGCTGATGGTCCTCACGGACGTGGAGGGCCTGTACGAGGACTGGCCGAACTCGGACGAGGTGATCAGCCGGCTGACCGCGTCGCAGCTGGAGAAGCTGTTGCCGGACCTGTCGTCCGGCATGGTCCCGAAGATGGAGGGCTGCCTGCACGCCGTCCGCAACGGTGTGACCACGGCCCGGGTCATCGACGGCCGGGTCCAGCACTCGATTCTGCTGGAGATCTTCACCGACGAGGGCATCGGCACGATGGTCGTGCCCGACGAGAAGCCCGACGAGAAGCCCGACGAGAAGCCCGGCGAGAAGCCCGACGGCCGGCCGGACGAACAGGGGGAGTCGTGAGCAACCAGGAACTGACCACCCGGTGGCAGGGCGCGCTGATGAACAACTACGGCACGCCCCGGCTGCCCCTCGTGCGCGGTGAGGGCGCCACGGTGTGGGACGCCGACGGGAAGGCGTACGCGGACTTCGTGGGCGGGATCGCGGTCAACGCGCTCGGCCACGCCCACCCGGCCGTGGTCGAGGCGGTGAGCCGGCAGATCGCCTCCCTGGGGCACGTGTCCAACCTGTTCGTCGCCGAGCCGCCGGTCGCCCTGGCGGAGCGGCTGCTCCAGCTGTTCGGGCGTGAGGGACGGGTGTACTTCTGCAACTCGGGCGCGGAGGCGAACGAGGCGGCGTTCAAGATCGGGCGGCTGACCGGGCGCACGCACATGGTCGCCACCCACGGCGGTTTCCACGGCCGCACCATGGGCGCCCTGGCACTGACCGGACAGGCCGGCAAGCGCGAGCCGTTCCTGCCGCTGCCCGGCGACGTCACCCACGTCCCCTACGGCGACGCCCAGGCCCTCGCCGCGGCGGTGACCGAGGACACCGCACTGGTCGTCATCGAGCCGATCCAGGGAGAGATCGGGGTCGCGGTCCCCCCGCCCGGGTACCTGAAGGCGGCCCGGGCGATCACTGCCGCGACGGGTGCCCTTCTGGTGCTGGACGAGGTGCAGACCGGGGTGGGCCGTACCGGGACCTGGTTCGAGTACCAGGCCCACGAGGGTGTGCTGCCCGACGTCGTCACCCTGGCCAAGGGGCTCGGCGGCGGACTGCCGCTGGGCGCCACCGTCGCCTTCGGCCGTGCGGCCGAGCTGCTGCAGCCCGGCCACCACGGTACGACGTTCGGCGGTAACCCGGTCGCCTGCGCCGCCGGGCTCGCCGTGCTGGACACCATCGAGAACGAGGGGCTGCTGGAGAACACCAAGCGGCAGGGCGAGAGACTCCACGCGGGGATCGAGGGCCTGAACCACCCGTTGATCGACCATGTCCGGGGCGCGGGCCTGCTCCTGGGTATCGTGCTCACCAAGCCGCTCGCACCCCAGGTGCAACAGGCGGCTCAGGACGCCGGTTTCCTCGTGAACGCGCCCGCTCCCGACGTCGTACGGCTCATGCCGCCGCTGACTCTCGGCGACGACGCGGTGGACGCGTTCCTCCGGGCGCTGCCCGGCGTCCTCGACGTGGCCCACGAGGCCGACGGGGCCGACGGGTAAGGACGATCCGGGGAATGAGACGACGATGAGCCAGGAGCAGGACCACGGACAGCACGCCGGGCCTGCCGTGCCGCAGACCCGCACCGCACGCCACCGCCGGATCGTGGACATCCTCAACCGGCAGCCGGTGCGCTCGCAGAGCCAGCTGGCGAAGCTGCTCGCCGACGACGGGCTGTCCGTGACACAGGCGACGCTCAGCCGCGACCTCGACGAGCTGAACGCGGTGAAGATCCGCAACAACGACGGCGACCTCATCTACGCGGTGCCGAGCGAGGGGGGTTTCCGCACCCCGCGCGCGCCGCTGGGGGAGTCCGCGAAGGAGGAGCGGATGCGGCGGCTCTCCCAGGAGCTGCTGATCTCCGCGGAGGCGTCCGCGAACCTCGTGGTGCTGCGCACCCCGCCGGGAGCCGCCCAGTTCCTCGCCTCGGCCATCGACCAGGCGGAACTCCACGACATCCTGGGCACCATCGCCGGCGACGACACCCTCCTGCTGATCAGCAGGGAACCGACGGGCGGCCAGGCCCTGGCCGACCACCTGCTCCGCCTGGCCCAGAACGGGGGCTGAGGGGCGGCCGGGGCAGGTGCCCGGGTCCGTCGGCCCCTCGGGCGGGTCTGCCGACACCTCGGCCCGGGGCGCGACGGCGGACGGTCCCGGGACGGCGGCGGCTCCCGACATGAAGTTCGCCCCGGCCCTGCGGCGGTTTCCTGCCGCTCGTCCGGCCGGGCCCGGTGCGGCGGGGCCCCGGTGTGGTGGTGCTGCAGGGCGGCAGGGGTGCTCGGCACGGCGGCCGAGGGCCTCGGATCGCGGCCCCGAGCGGGTCCGAGCGGTCCTGCACCGGCCCTGCCGCCCGCCCGGCTCGTCACGGGTGGCGCCCCTCCCCGCTCGTCACGGGTGGCGCCCCTCCGCCCCGCTCGTCACCGGTGGCGCCGCTCCGACCGGCTCGGATCGGCCGCCCATGGCCGGGTCTGTACGGACCGGAGCCGTCGGTCCGGCACGGACGCCTGGGGTGAGGGAGCGGACCAGCGGCGCGCACGGGGGTACGCCATATCCGGGGTCCCGTGTTCCCGTGCTCCTGTATTCCCGCGACCGTACCCGCCTCTCCTTCAGCCCAGCCGCGCCGCCAGGCCCCCCGTGCACCGGACCTCGTCGCCCGCCGTGATGAGCAGGGCCTCCACGTCCGGCAGGGACTCCAGCCATGCCAGCCCGGCCCGCGAGCCCATCGCGAACGCGGCCGTGGCCCAACAGTCCGCCCAGGTCAGGGTCGGGGCCACCACGGTCACGGAGACGAGGTCGGTCACCGCGGAGCGGCCGGTGCGCGGATCGACGATGTGGTCGCCGCGTTCGGCGGTGCCGGAGGTCGCCACGGCCAGTTGGTCCGTGCCGGCGGCGGAGATCACCGCGGCCAGACCGCCCGGACGCAGCGGGTCCGACACACCGACCCGCCACGGCCGCTGTGCCCCCGGCGAGCCGAGGAGCTGCACGTCACCGCCCCCGTTGACGTGCACCCCGTGTACTCCGTCCGCCTGCGCCAGCCGCCGTGCCGCCCGCTCGGTCGCCCAGCCCTTGACGATGCCCGTCGGATCGAGGCGCCCGCGGTAGCGCGGACTGAACCAGCCATCGCTCACCCGTTCCGCCTCGGCGGCGAGTTCCAGCACCTCGGCGACTTCGGCATCGCACCGCTCGACGGACAGCTCACCGCGCGCCAGCCGCGAGACCTGGCTGTCGTCGCGGTACGTGCTGAACACCTCGTCGACCCGGTGCAGCCCCGCGACCGCGTCCTGGAGCGCCACCCGCACGGCACCGGGATCCCCGCCGCGGACGTCGAGGGAGAAGACGGTCCCCATCGCCTCCTCCACATGGCGCACGGCGGCGGGAGCCTCGGCGGACTCGGCCACCGTCTCAGCCACCGACCTTGTCCAGTGCGGACTGGAGTGACTTCTTGTAGCCGGTGCTGGTGTACGTGGCTCCGGACACGGAGTCGATGTCGGCGCTTCCGGCCGCGACGGCGGCCTGGTTGAGTCGGGGTACGGCGTTGGAGGTGATCCGGTCGCTCTGGCCGCCCTTGGGTGCCTGGACCGCTTCCGCCTTGGTGATCTTCCCGCCGTTGACTGTGATGCGGACCTGTACCGGCCCGTACTGGGTCTGTGCCGCGCTGCCCGTGACGACCTGTGCCTGGGCGCCACCGGAGCTCTGCCCCGAGCCGCCGCCGGTCCCGGAGGGGGCCGCGGCCCGCGCCTTGTCCAGTGCGGACTGGAGTGACTTCTTGTAGCCGGTGCTGGTGTACGTGGCTCCGGACACGGAGTCGATGTCGGCGCTTCCGGCCGCGACGGCGGCCTGGTTGAGTCGGGGTACGGCGTTGGAGGTGATCCGGTCGCTCTGGCCGCCCTTGGGTGCCTGGACCGCTTCCGCCTTGGTGATCTTCCCGCCGTTGACTGTGATGCGGACCTGTACCGGTCCGTACTGGGTCTGTGCCGCGCTGCCCGTGACGACCTGTGCCTGGGCGCCACCGGAGCTCTGCCCCGAGCCGCCGCCGGTCCCGGAGGGGGCCGCGGCCCGCGCCTTGTCCAGTGCGGACTGGAGTGACTTCTTGTAGCCGGTGCTGGTGTACGTGGCTCCGGACACGGAGTCGATGTCGGCGCTTCCGGCCGCGACGGCGGCCTGGTTGAGTCGGGGTACGGCGTTGGAGGTGATCCGGTCGCTCTGGCCGCCCTTGGGTGCCTGGACCGCTTCCGCCTTGGTGATCTTCCCGCCGTTCACTGTGATGCGGACCTGCACCGGCCCGTACTCCGTCTTCGCCGCGTCCCCGGTGACCGTGCCGTTCCCGATGGGCTGGGCGGCGCCCCCCTGCGGGGACTGGGCGGCCGCGGGCGGGGCCGCACCGCCCGCCGCCGCGGCCGAGCCCGGGTCGGACGCCGGCTTCAGTGACAGCAGCAGCACGATCCCCGAGACCGTGGCGGCGGTGGCGAGCACGGCACGCCGGACGGGATGACTCTTCCTCATCGCTTCTCAAGCTCCTGATGGGTGTGGACGACCCGTCGCTCACATCTCGAACGACTCGTGATGGATTCGGCGGGCGGGGACTCCCGCGCCGCGCAGTGCCTCGTACACCGACTGCGCGAAGCCGGGCGGTCCGCACATGAAGACGTCGTGCCGGTCGATGTCGGGTATCTTCCGCTGAAGGCTCTCGGCCGAGATGTCGGGCCGCTCCCCGTCGGGGCTGTTCACCGCGTACATCAGCCGCGCCCCCCGCTCGTCGGCGATCTTCGCCAGCTCGCCCCACAGCGCCAGGTCCTGCGTGCTGTTGGCCCGGTACAGCAGGGTGATGTCACCGGAGGCGCCGGGCAGTGTCTCGAACAGCGCCCGCATGGGCGTGATCCCCACGCCGCCCGCAACCAGCAGCACCTTGCCCCGGCTGCGCCGCTGCGCGGTCAGGGCGCCGTAGGGGCCCTCCGCCCACACGCGCGTGCCCGGCTCCAGCTCGCGCAGCCGGGAGCTGTGGTCGCCGATCGCCTTGACCGTGATCCGCAGCATGTCGGGGCGGGGCGCCGCCGACAGCGAGTACGGGTGCGAGCTGAACCGCATCCCGGGTGCCAGGAACCGCCAGCGGAAGAACTGCCCGGCCTCCGCGCCGATCCGGTGCAGCTTGCGCCCGCCGATCAGCACCGACACGATGCCGGGCGCCTCCTCGATGACCGCCTCGACCCGCATCCGGTGCCGCAGGTTCAGCCGGATCGGGGTGAGGATCCGGTACCAGAGGACCAGCGCGGTCACCCCGCCATAGAGGGCGTACCAGAAGGTCTTCGCGGAGGGCTCGACGGCGAACTCGTTTCCGGTGCTGATCTGGTGCCAGAAGGTCAGGTACACCGCGGCGTAGGTCAGCAGGTGCACGTGGTACCAGCCGTCGTACGGCAGCCGGCGGCGGATCCCGCCGATGGAGATGAGGCCGATCACGAACAGCAGACCGGTGCCGATGGCGGCCTTGCCCATGTCCGGCAGTTGGTTGATGGAACTGACGGTCTGCTGGACGATGTCGCCCAGGCCCTTGCCCGCCTGGAGGGCGTAGCCCCACATGATGAGGAAGACATGGGCGACGACCAGGCAGAGGGTGTAGCGGCCGCTCATCGCGTGCCAGCGCGCGACCCGGTCCGAACCCACCCGGCGCTCCAGCGCGGGCACCCGGGCCATCTGGAGCACCACGAGCGCCATCAGGTAGCCGGCGAGCAGTCCGGTGATCCGGCCCGCGGCGACGATCTGCGCGGTGGTGTCCGCGAGGGACGGCGTGCTGGTCCACCACAACCAGAGCACGGCCACCGCGCCCGCCGCCACGGCGAGCAGCAGCGGCACGGCGGGGGAGCGGCGCGGACGGATGCGGCGCATCGTCTGGCGGCGGGCGGCACGGCCGCCGGCGAGCGTGGTGGTCACGGTTCCTCCGGGGGGACTTGACCCTTGGCCCACAGATACGTGCCGTGACGCCGAAGCGTTCAGCGGTCAGTACCGCGTGATCGCCGTGCGCCCGCGCTCCGTCCCGATCGCGATGTGCGGGTCCCGCGCGGGGTCCGCCCAGCGCAGGATCCGCCGCATCGCTCCTTCGCCCACGGACACACAACCGGCCGTCGGGCCGCGCCCGCTGACGTGCAGGAAGATTCCGGCGCCCCGGCCGCGCACCGGACGGTCGTAGTTGAAGCCGACGACCAGGGCGTGGGTGTACTGCGCCCGGTAGGTGATCAGATGCTCCGCCTCGGCGGCCCGGCAGTCGGCCGCCCGGGGCTCGGTCCAGCGGTTGTAGGACCGCGAGTCGTTGTCCTGGCACCACCAGGAGTCCGGGCCGACGGGGCGGTAACGGTACGCCGTCCCGCGTGGCGCCGCCTCGATGCCGAAGGCGTACGGCAGGTCGTACAGGCCGGTCGGTGTCGTGTTCGTGCCCTGCTTGCGGGAGGCGCCCTCGGCGAGTCCGCCCGCCCCGAAGCGCGCCGGGGCAGAACCGGCCCTCACCCAGCGCCCGCCCCTGAGGTCCCACCAGGTGACCGTGCCCGTCGTCGACCCCGTCGCCGCGGCGACGGCGGTGATCAGCTGCCTGCCGCCCCCGGTGTCCGCCATCCGGGAGGGCAGCGGCGCCGACGGCTGCCCGGCGCCGAGCGCGAGCAGCGACAGGGAGAGGAGGACGGCGGTGGGGACGGCACCTGGGCGCATGGCTCAGACCGTAGACGGGGGGAGCGGCAACGGCAGCCCGGGTAGTCCGTCCAGGCTCGTCGCCACGTGCTCCTTCTTGGTGAAGTAGGCGTTCAGCGAGGCGTCGTCCTCCCGCGCGAACCGCTTGCCGTGCAGGTCCCGGTCGGCCTCGTACGCCATGAACGGCACGGCGTACCCGCAGGTGTCGCGGATGAGTTCGGCCGTCACGACGACGACGGCGCGCAGGCCGTGCGAGCCGTGATCGATCTCGGGGAAGTGGGCGAGCAGTTCGGGAAAGCGGGGGTCGTCCCGGAAGACGGGCTCGCCGCGGCCGTGGACGCGCACGATGTTCGGGGGGCCCTGGAAGGCGCACCACATGAGGGTGATGCGACCGTTCTCCCGCAGATGGGCGATGGTCTCGGCGTTGGAGCCGGCGAAGTCGAGGTAGGCCACGGTCAGTTCGTCGAGCACCGCGAAGGAGCCCTTCAGGCCCTTGGGCGAGAGGTTGACCGTACCGTCGGCGGACAGGGGAGCGGTGGCGGTGAAGAAGAGCGGCTGCTCCTCGATGAAGGTACGGATACGGCCGTCTATGCGTTCATAGGTCTTTCCCATGTCCAACGATTATGGGCGCAGATATTTCGCACGTCTAAGGAATTGCCCGGTCCGCAACCGGAGCCGTGGCCGGGACGGGGGCCGTGGCCGCCCCGGCCGGCGCGGAAACGGGGCGGCCACGGTGCCTGTCACGTCACTCCGTGAACGTGCAGGCGGCCAGGGAGTCGAGTCCGGTGGCCGGTCGGCGGTGCGGTCGATGGCGATGGCGATGCGGTCGATGGCGGCGGTGCGCCTGTCCTTGAGGGGGCCGAGGACGGCGTTCTGCACGAAGTCGGGTCCGCCCTGTCCGACGGTGTCGGTGAGGTGCTTGTCGGCTTCGTGGATCTGCCGGTCGAGCAGGGCGAGGTTGCGGTCGACCTCGGCGTGCGCGGAGGCGGGGACCGCGGGGAGCCGGGAGGCGACGTCGCGACAGGCGATCGTGCCGGGGCCCGCCGGCGTCCCGGGCTGCGCCCCGCCGCCCGGGGAGCCCGCCTGCTCCCCGGCGAGGGCAAAGCCGGTGATCACCGTGCCGGACAGCGCCAGCGCGGCGGTGCCGCCGGCGAGCGCCACGCGGCGCCTGTGGTGTCTGGGGAGAGCCCTGGACATGCCGATGCCTCACCAAGAGCGGGGGTGTCGTGGACCGGGAACGCGGCGCCTGCGCTCGGCGGGAAGTACGGGAACGGGAAAGGGGCTTCCCGCGTTCACCGCCGCCCGGACGGCTCGCGATCGCGGCTCGCTATCCGGCCGAAACGCGTCCCTGCGCAGAGGCGGATTGACGAATCATGCATCGCCCTGCATACTCATGCATATCAGCGAATGCACTGTGAGGAGAAACCCGTGACCGAGCGCGTCGTACTCGCCTACTCGGGCGGTCTGGACACCTCCGTCGCCATCGGCTGGATCGCCGAGGAGACGGGCGCCGAGGTCATCGCCGTTGCGGTCGACGTCGGCCAGGGCGGCGAGGACCTGGACGTCATCCGCAAGCGCGCTCTCGCCTGCGGTGCCGTCGAGGCCGAGGTCGCGGACGCCAAGGACGAGTTCGCCGAGGAGTACTGCCTCCCGGCGATCAAGGCCAACGCCCTCTACATGGACCGATACCCGCTGGTCTCCGCGCTGTCCCGGCCGACGATCGTGAAGCACCTCGTCGCCGCCGCCGAGAAGCACGGCGCCACCACCGTCGCCCACGGCTGCACCGGCAAGGGCAACGACCAGGTCCGCTTCGAGGCCGGCATCGTCGCCCTCGCCCCCGACCTCAAGTGCATCGCCCCGGTCCGCGACTACGCCATGACCCGCGACAAGGCCATCGCCTTCTGCGAGGCCAAGGGCCTGCCGATCGCGACCACCAAGAAGTCCCCGTACTCCATCGACCAGAACGTCTTCGGCCGCGCCATCGAGACCGGCTTCCTCGAGGACATCTGGAACGCCCCGATCGAGGACATCTACGAGTACACCCAGAACCCGGCCGTCGCCCGCGAGGCCGACGAGGTGGTCATCTCCTTCAAGGAGGGCGTGCCCGTGGCCATCGACGGCCGCCCCGTGACCGTCCTCCAGGCCATCCAGCAGCTCAACGAGCGCGCCGGCGCCCAGGGCATCGGCCGGATCGACATGGTCGAGGACCGCCTCGTCGGCATCAAGTCCCGCGAGGTGTACGAGGCGCCCGGGGCGATCGCCCTGATCACCGCCCACCAGGAGCTGGAGAACGTCACGGTCGAGCGTGAGCTCGCCCGCTACAAGCGGCAGGTGGAGCAGCGCTGGAGCGAGCTGGTCTACGACGGCCTGTGGTTCTCCCCGCTCAAGCGCGCCCTCGACGGCTTCGTCAACGAGGCGAACCAGCACGTCACCGGTGACATCCGGATGACCCTGCACGGCGGTCGCGCGGTCGTCACCGGCCGGCGTTCCGAGTCCTCCCTGTACGACTTCAACCTCGCCACCTACGACACCGGCGACACCTTCGACCAGGCCGCGGCCAAGGGCTTCATCGACATCTACAGCCTGTCGTCGAAGATCGCCGCCAAGCGGGACCTGGCGTAACCGCCTGACGACCCCTCACACGCACTAGCCTGACAGCCGCCTCCCCGCTTGCCGAGAGTGGGGAGGCGGTCGCACATCGCCATCTTCCGAGGAGCAACGCAAGTGAGCAGCAACAGCGGTGACGTACGGCTCTGGGGCGGCCGTTTCGCCGACGGTCCCGCCGAGGCCCTGGCGAAGCTGTCCGCGTCCGTCCACTTCGACTGGCGGCTGGCGCCCTACGACACCGCCGGTTCGCGCGCCCACGCGCGCGTGCTGCACAAGGCGGGGCTGCTCACGCAGGACGAGCTCACCCGCATGCTCCAGGGCCTCGACCGGCTGGAGGCGGACGTGGCCTCGGGCGACTTCGTGGGCACCGTCGCCGACGAGGACGTCCACACCGCCCTGGAGCGGGGCCTGCTGGAGCGGCTCGGCCCCGATCTCGGCGGCAAGCTGCGCGCCGGCCGGTCCCGCAACGACCAGGTGGCCACCCTCTTCCGGATGTACCTGCGCGACCACGCCCGCGTCATCGGCGGCCTGATCGCCGACCTGCAGGACGCCCTGATCGGCCTCGCCGAGGCCCACCCGGACGTGGCCATGCCCGGCCGCACCCATCTCCAGCACGCCCAGCCGGTGCTCTTCGCCCACCACGTCCTCGCCCACGTCCAGGCCCTGTCCCGGGACGCCGAGCGGCTGCGCCAGTGGGACGAGCGCACCGCCGTGTCCCCGTACGGCTCGGGCGCCCTGGCCGGTTCCTCCCTCGGCCTGGACCCGGAGGCGGTCGCCGAGGACCTCGGCTTCGAGCACGGCAGCTCCGCCAACTCGATCGACGGCACGGCCTCCCGCGACTTCGTCGCCGAGTTCGCCTTCATCACCGCGATGATCGGCGTCAACGTCTCCCGGATCGCCGAGGAGATCATCATCTGGAACACGAAGGAGTTCTCCTTCGTCACGCTGCACGACGCGTTCTCCACGGGCTCGTCGATCATGCCGCAGAAGAAGAACCCGGACATCGCCGAGCTGGCCCGCGGCAAGTCCGGCCGCCTGATCGGCAACCTCACCGGCCTGATGACCACCCTCAAGGCCCTGCCGCTCGCGTACAACCGCGACCTCCAGGAGGACAAGGAGCCGGTCTTCGACTCCATCGACCAGCTGGAGATCCTGCTCCCGGCCTTCACCGGCATGATGGCCACCCTCACCGTGCACCGCGAGCGCATGGAGGCGCTGGCCCCGGCGGGCTTCTCCCTCGCCACCGACATCGCCGAGTGGCTGGTCCGCCAGGGCGTGCCGTTCCGCGTGGCGCACGAGGTGGCCGGCGAGTGCGTCAAGGTCGCCGAGGCCGAGGGCAAGGAGCTCGACGACCTCACAGACGAACAGTTCGCCAAGATCTCCTCCCATCTGACTCCGCAGGTGCGCTCCGTGCTCAACGTCCCCGGCGCCCTGGCCTCCCGCAACGGCCGGGGCGGCACGGCACCTGAGGCGGTCGCCGTCCAGCTGGCCGAGGTGAAGGCGGACGTGGCGGCGCAGCACGAATGGGCCACGGCCAGGCGCGGCTAGGTGTGCTGTCGCGGCAGGATGGTGACCCTCCGCTTCGGCGCCCTCCTCCGCCTTGCAGGTGCACGCACCAGAACCTGCTCACGGTGGTGACAGGGCGGCGTCGCCTCCCTGTGCCCTGATCCGACCGACAGGTCCCGGCGTCCCGCAGTTCCCGGAAGGGCGCGCTCCGGGCCCTTCGTGCTGCTCCGGGGGAGGGCGCTCCCCGCCGCAGCCGGGCCCACTCGCACGGTGCCGACCCGCACGGGTAACGGTAAGGATTCGGCCACTGGCCGAATCCTTGACTTCCCCCTACTCGGAAGTAAGTATTCCGATTCCTGGTCGGCAATGCCGAACGCCGGTCGATCATGGTCGAGCACGAAAGGGACACCATGCGCGCGAGACACCGCAGAAGAACCGCCCGCCGCCTCCTCGCCGCCGCCGCGACCGCCGCCCTGTGCGCCCTCGGTCTCACGGCCCCCGCGAGCGCCGCCACTCCGCCGCCCGGCGCCAACGACTGGTCCTGCAAGCCGGATTCTGCTCATCCGCAGCCCGTGGTCCTGGTGAACGGCACCTTCAAGACCTCGTACGAGAACTGGCTGACCCTCGCGCCCGCCCTCGCGGACGCCGGTTACTGCGTCTTCACCTTCGAGTACGGCGACCTGGCGACCGCGCCGGTCACCGACTCCGCCGTCGAGCTGCGCGACTTCGTGAACGCCGTGCTCGGCGCCACCGGCGCCAGGAAGGTCGACCTCGTCGGCCACAGCCAGGGCGGCATGATGCCCCGCTACTACGTCAAGTTCCTGGGTGGCGCCACCAAGGTCGACGACCTCGTCGGCATCGTGCCCTCCAACCACGGCACCACCAACCCGCTCGCCCTCGCGGCCGGTGCCACCCTCTGCCCTTCCTGCGTCGACCAGACCGCCGGCTCGGACTTCCTGCAGCAGCTCAACGCCGACCCCGAGACCCCCGTCGGCCCCGACTACACGGCGATCGCCACCAAGTACGACCAGGTCGTGCTGCCGTACACCAGCTCCTTCCTGGAAGGGCCCGCTTCCTACGTCACCAACATCCTGCTCCAGGACCGCTGCCCGCTCGACCTCACCGAGCACGACCAGGCGCCCAAGTCCGCGCTGGTCCGGCAGTGGGTGCTCAACGCCCTCGGGCGCAACGGGCCCGCCGACCCGGCCTTCGTGCCGCGCTGCCTCAGCGCGGGCTGAGGCGACGGGCGTCGGTAGATTGGTGCGGGTTACCCGTCCGCCGACCGTGCACGGAGCCCGCCATGCCGTTCAGCCGTCTGGCTGCCGCGACCACCCCCACCGCCCACCTGGGGCTCGGCCTGGCCGCAGTGGGCCGCCCGGGGTACATCAACCTCGGCCGGGAGCGCGACCTCCCGGCCGAGCGCACCGTCGACACCCTGCGCACCCGCACCCACGAACTCCTCGACGCCGCCTACGCCCAGGGCGTCCGCTACATCGACGCCGCCCGCTCCTACGGCCGCTCCGAGGAGTTCCTCGCGGCCTGGCTGCGCGCCCGCCCCGACGCGGACGACGTCGTCGTGGGCAGCAAGTGGGGCTACACCTACACCGCCGACTGGTCCACCGACGCCGAGCACCACGAGATCAAGGACCACTCCCTCGCCACGTACGAGCGCCAGCGGGCCGAGACCGGCGCGCTGCTCGGGGACCGCCTCGACCTCTACCAGATCCACTCGGTGACCCCGGACAGCCCGGCCCTCACCGACAAGCGGCTCCATGAACGCCTCGCCGAAGCCGCCGCCGACGGCATCACCATCGGCTTCTCCACCAGCGGACCGGAACAGGCCGACGCGATCCGCGCGGCGCTCGCCGTGGCCGTCGACGGCGAACCCCTCTTCCGCACCGTCCAGTCCACCTACAACCTCCTCGACGTCTCGGCCGGTCCCGCGCTCGGCGAGGCCCACGAGGCCGGCCTCACGGTGATCGTCAAGGAGGGCATGGCCAACGGCCGGCTCGCCGGACCGCACGCACCCGAGGTGCTGCGGACCGTGGCAGCGGAGACCGGTCTGGCCTGTGACGCGGTCGCCCTCGCCTTCGTCCTGCGCCAGCCGTGGGCCGGCGTGGTCCTCTCGGGCGCGGCGACGCTCCACCAACTCGCCTCCAACCTGCACGCCGCGGCCGTCGACCTCGACGACGACCAGATCCTCCGCCTCGCCACCCTGATCGAGGACCCGCGCGCCTACTGGGAGCGGCGCGGACGGCTCGCCTGGCACTGAGACCACACCGGCCACGTCGACAGCCGTGAGACGTGCGCGCCCGATGTGAGACATGAGTGTCTCAAGTGCGCTATGGTCGTCTCATGGCTGTCGATCGTGACCACGTGCTGCGCCAGGCCGCGGCCCTGCTGACCCGCAAATCCACCGCGACCATGGACGAGGTCGCCAAGGCCGCCGGGATCAGCCGGGCCACGCTGCACCGGCACTTCGCCGGACGCGACGCGCTGGTGCGCGCCCTGGAGTCGCTCGGCATCGCCGAGTGCGAGGCGGCGCTCGACGCGGCCCGCCCGGAGGAAGGTCCCGCGGCCGATGCCGTTCGGCGCCTGGTGCGTGCCGTCGAGCCCGCCGCCGGACTGCTCGCCTTCCTGTACTCGGAGAACCAGCTGTTCGAGGGCGAGGAGCGCAACGCCGGCTGGTCCCGCCTGGACGACCGCGTGGAGGCGCTGTTCCGGCGCGGTCAGCAGGCCGGCGAGTTCCGCATCGACCTGTCCCCGGCCTGGCTCACCGAGGCGCTGTACGGCCTGCTCGCCTCGGCCGCCTGGGCCGTGGCGGAGGGGCGCGTGGCGCCCAAGGACTTCACCCACATGATCGTCGAGCTGCTGCTCGGCGGCGCACTGCGGAGCGAGCAGTCATGACCAGCACCGTACGGCCGGTGGGCGAGGACGAGACGGTGCGGCACCCGGGCCGCTGGCTCGCGCTGTCCGTGCTCGTGCTCGCCGTGCTGCTGGTGGCCGTCGACGCGACCGTCCTCGGCCTGGCGACCCCCTACATCAGCGAGGATCTCGCGCCCTCGGGCACCCAGTTGCTGTGGATCGGCGACGTCTACTCCTTCGTCATCGCCGGCCTGCTCGTCTCCATGGGCAGCCTCGGCGACCGCATCGGCCGCAAGCGGATCCTGCTGTACGGTGCCACCGCGTTCGGCGCGATGTCCGTCCTCAACGCCTACGCCACCACGCCCGGGACGATGATCCTCGCCCGGGCGCTGCTCGGCGTGGCCGGTGCGACCCTGATGCCGGCCACGCTCGCCCTGATCCGCAACCTCTTCCACGACCCGCGCGAACGCAGCCTCGCCGTCGGCATCTGGGGCGCGACCGCCTCCGCGGGCACGGCCATCGGGCCGATCCTGGGCGGCGTCCTGCTCGAGCACTTCTGGTGGGGCTCCGTCTTCCTGATCAACCTGCCCGTGATGGCCGTCCTGGTCCTCGTCGGCATCAAGCTGCTCCCCGAGTCCCGCACCGCCGCCCCGGGCCCGTGGGACCTGGCGAGCGTCGTGCTGTCCCTGGCGGGCATGGTCGGCATCATGTACGCGGTGAAGGAGGCCGCGGCCCACGGCCTCGCCTGGGCCACCCTGGCCGCCGGGCTCCTGGGCGCGGGCGCCCTGGGCGCGTTCGTCCGCCGTCAGCTCACGCTCCCGGTGCCGCTGCTGGACATGCGGCTGTTCCGCCACCGCGGTTTCAGCGGAGCCGTCCTGGCCGACCTGCTGACCATCCTAGGTCTGTCCGGCCTGGTGTTCTTCCTCTCGCAGTACCTGCAACTGGTGCAGGGGCGGCGCCCGTTCGAGGCGGGCCTGGCCGAACTGCCCGCCGCGATCGGCGCGGTGGCGGCCGGTCTGGTCGCGGGCCGCGCGGCCCGGCGTTTCTCGGTGCGCTCGGTGGTCGCCGGCGGGCTCGCCGCCGTGGGCCTCGCGCTCGCGGCCCTCACCACCATCGACGTCACCACGGGCTACCCACTGCTGGGCGCGGCCCTGCTGGTGGTCGGTCTGGGGGCGGGTTTCTCCTTCACGGTCACGGCCGACGTGATCCTGTCGTCCGTGCCCGAGGAACAGGCGGGCGCCGCCTCGGCCGTCTCCGAGACCGCGTACGAACTCGGCGCGGCCCTGGGCATCGCCGTCCTGGGCTCGATCGTGACGGGCGCCTACCGCGGCTTCAGCGGCCCGGCCGGCACCCCGCCCGACGCCCACGAGTCACTCGGCGGTGCGGTGGAGGCGGCACGCGCCCTGCCGACGGACACGGCAACGGCCCTCCTGTCGTCCGCCCGGGAGGCGTTCGTGGAGGGCCTCACCCTGGCCGCCGCCACCGGCGCGACAGTCCTCCTGGTCGCGTCGGCAGCGGCCTGGCTGCTGCTGCGGAACGAGCGGCTGGACACCGGCCGCTGACGCACACGGCCGCTGACGCACACGGCCGCTGACGCACACGGCCGCTCGCGCGGAACGCTACGCGGCCTTCGCCTTGCTCGCGTACATGTCCACGTACTCCTGCCCCGACAGACGCATGACCTCGGTCATCACCGAGTCGGTGACGGCCCGCAGCACATAGCGGTCCCGGTCCATGCCCTCGTACCGCGAGAACTCCATCGCCTTTCCGAACCGCACCGTGACCCGGCCCGGCCGCGGCAGCCCCGCGCCGCCAGGCTGGAGCTTGTCCGTGCCGATCATGGCGAACGGCACGACCGGCGCGCCGGTCATCAGGGTGAGCCGGGCGATGCCGGTGCGCCCGCGGTACAGGCGGCCGTCGGGGGAGCGGGTGCCCTCCGGGTAGATGCCGAACACCTTGCCCTGCTCCAGCACCCGGCGCCCGGTCATCAGCGCCGCCACCCCGCCCCGGCCGCCGTCGCGGTCGACCGGGATCATGCCGACGCCGGTGAAGAACCAGGCCATCAGCCTGCCCTTGAGGCCCTTGCCGGTGACGTACTCGTCCTTGCCGATGAAGACGACCTGACGGTCGCAGACCAGCGGCAGGATCATCGAGTCGATGAACGTGAGGTGGTTGCCGGCCAGGATGACCGGGCCGTCGCCCGGGATGTGCTCCGCGCCTTCCACCCGTGGGCGGAACATCAGGCGCATGATCGGGCCGAGCACTGCCTTGATGAGCGCGAAGCGGGACAACGGGCCCTCCGTGGGAAGCGGACGAACGATGGATGCCGTATGGGTCTGTGCAGGTGAGGACATTACTCGCGGCCCGGGGGGTTGCGCACATCGGCCTCATGGGATTCACCGGGGTCTTACGCACCCTTGACGCGGGTTCATCCCCGGCGGCCCCCACGTACCAGGCACGCAGCATGACCGTCACGATCTCATGCGATCACGATGTGACCGGAACCCGCCCGGACTCGCACATCGAACGCGTGCCCCCATTCATCCGTATCTATCAGACGACTCGTTACATCTCCGCCGGAATACGACGGGCCTACGCCGGACGCACGACCCGCCCGCGACGGACGTACGCCATGCAAGATCACCCGGGTGTTCGGCCCGGGGTCTCCCGCACGTCATCCACGCGCCCCTACGATCGGCCGGCACTGACACCAGCCGACGGCAGGAGGCGCTCATGGGAACGCGGCAGTCGAGGGAACGGACGGGCGGAACCGGGCGGCGGGCCCTGCTCGGCGCGGCGGTGCTCGGCGCGGGCGGAACCGCCCTCGGGCTGAGCGGAACGGCGAGAGCCGCCGACGCCCGGCAGGCGGACGCCCGTAGGGGTACCGGCCGTGGGCTGAAGAGCCTTCCGGTCCCGACCGTCATCGGTCACCGTGGGGCCAGCGGTCACCGGCCCGAGCACACCCTCGGCGCGTACCAGCTCGCCCTCGACATGGGGGCGGACATCGTCGAGGCGGGTGACCTCGTCCCCACCAGGGACGGTCACATCGTCTGCCGGCACGAGCCGGAGATCGGCGGCACCACGGACGTCGCCGACCATCCCGAGTTCGCCGACCGCAGGACCACCAAGACCCTCGACGGCGTCCGGGTCACCGGCTGGTTCACCGAGGACTTCACGCTCGCCGAGCTGAAGCGGCTGCGTGCGATCGAGCGCATCCCGGCCAACCGCCCGCACAACACCCTCTACAACGGCCGCTGGGAGATCCCCACCTTCGAGGAGGTGCTGCGCTGGCAGGACGAGCAGACCCGCAAGCGCGGCAAGCAGGTCTGGATCTACCCCGAGACCAAGCACCCCACCTACTTCCGCAGGCTCGGCCTCGGGCTGGAGGAGCGGGTGGCCAGGTTGCTGCACAAGTACGGCAAGGACCGCCGCACCTCCCCGGTCATCCTCCAGTCCTTCGAGCCGACAGGCATCCAGCGGTTCCGCAAGCTGGTGGACAACCCGCTGGTGGTGCTCCTGTCCGGCGCGGGCAGCCGCCCGTGGGACTTCGTCGAGTCCGGCGACCCGCGCACCGTCGCCGACCTCATCACCCCCGAGGGCCTGAAGGAGATCGCCTCCTACGCCCAGGGCATCGGCCCCACCCTGGACCTCGTCATCCCGCGCGACTCCGGCGGCCGGCTCACCAGCCCGACCACCCTGGTCCGTGACGCCCACCGGGCCGGCCTGATCCTCCACCCCTACACGCTGCGCAACGAGAACCCCTTCCTGCCCGCCGAGTTCCGCCGGGGCACCGACCCCGACGCCTACGGCGACGTCTTCGGCGCCTACCGGGCGTACTTCGCCACCGGCATCGACGGCGTCTTCACCGACCAGCCGGACACCGGTCTGCTGGCCCGCGCCGACTTCGTCAACGACTGACCCGCTTCGCCCCGGAGGGTGAGTTCCGGCCGCTCCGGGCAACCCCGCCCGGCGCGGCCGCGTCGTTGCGCACATGACGTACGAGCTGGTCACCGCCCTCCGTCCGCTGCTCACCGCGGAGGCAGCCGCCGAGGCGTTCGCCGCCGGAATCGAACCGGCCGACCTGGAACAGGAGGTCTGGCTGCGCCTCCTGGAACGCCTCGACGCCGACGACCCGCCGTCCGACCCGCCGGGCTGGCTGCGAAGGGCCGTGCGCACGGAGGCCCGCCGGGGCCGCCGCACCAGCCGCCGGGAACAACCCCTGGCCGGGGAACCCGCCGACGCCGGCGCCCACGATCCCGAGCGCCTCGCCCTCGCCGCCGCCCGCCGCCGCGCCCTGCGGGACGCCGTGCGCCGGCTGCCCGGCCGCTGCCCCCGGCTGCTGGAGGCGCTGCTGTCCCCGAGCGACCCGACATACCGGGACATCGCAGGGGAGTTGGGTATCTCACAGGGGAGTCTGGGTCCGGAACGTTCCAGATGCCTGGGATGTCTGCGTCGTTCGCTCACATCGGAGGTTGCGGCCCGCTGAGGACGGGGATAGGAGTGGGGGACGACAGGTGATCAGGTGAGCGGGAGGCATGCGCACATGGGCATGAGCGTGACCATCTCTGCGGCGGCCGAGCAGGACGCGGAGCAGATCTTCAGGTTGCAGTACCTGTGCTTCCAGAGCGAGGCGGCGCTCTACGGCAACTACCGCATCGACCCGCTCGTCCAGACCCTGGACTCCGTGCGTCAGGAGGTCGCCGCCGACTGCGTCTTCGTCGCCCGCCTGGGCGACGAGGTGGTCGGCTCGGTGCACGGCAGGATCACCGAGGACGGCGCCGCCGCCATCGGCAAGCTCTGCGTCCACCCCCGCCTCCAGGGCCACGGCATCGGCGCCCGTCTGCTGCGCGCCGCCGAGGCGGCGCTCGCCGAGGAACGCGGCGCCCGGACCTTCCGCCTGCACGCCGGCCACCGCAGCGAGAGCAACCTGCGGCTGTACAGCCGCGTCGGCTACCAGCGGGTGGGGACGTCCCAGGGCACGGACGGCGTACCCATGATCGTCCTGGAGAAGCAGGCGGAGGCGTACGCCGCCACCGCCTGACGGCCGGGCGCGTGCCCGCGGCCACCCACCTGTCGGCGATGTGAACGACGCTTCAGGTGAACACGGCTAGCGGGCGCGGGCCCTGCGCAGCCAGTAGACGGCCGACAGCGGCAGCAGCACGGGAATGAAGAGATAGCCCATCCCGTAGTCGGACCACACGGTCGCGTCGGGGAAGGCGGACGGGTCCACCAGGGTCCAGGTCCCGACCGTCAGGACTCCCACCAGCTCGGCGGCGCAGCACACCAGCGCCGCCCTGCGGGCCCGTTCGCCGCCGCGGACCAGGGTGTAGGTGATGAATCCGTACACCAGCCCGGCCACCGCGGACAGCGTGTAGGCGAGCGGGGCCCGGTCGAACTCGGTGGAGATCTGGTAGGCGGAGCGCGACACGGCGCCGACGACCATCACCCCGTACAGCCACACCAGCAGCATCCCGGGCCCGCTGATCAGCCGTGTCCCGTCCGGCTTCTCCCGCGTCGCGGCGGTCACTTCAGCCTCCCCAGATGTCGTAGAGCCGCACCTCGAGCACGGCCAGCACGACACCGCTCGCGGCGACCGTCACCGAGCCCCAGCGCGTGCGCTCGGCCAGCGACATGAACGCCGCCGCCGGCACGCACGCGAAGGCTCCCAGCAGGTACGCCACGAAGATCGTCGTCCCCTGCGCCGGCTCCTCGCCCCGGGCCAGCTGCACGATGCCGACCACCAACTGGACCAGGGCGAGCAGCGTGACCACGGCCATGCCGATGAAGTGCCAGTCCTTCGTGGGCTGATCACGGTAGGCGGCCCAGCCGCACCACGCGGCGAGCAGCAACGCGGCACCGCCGGTCACCAGCGTCAGGACGTCAAGCATGGCAGCGACCCTATTACGCCGGAGAACCCGCCCCGTCCCCGCCCCCGCCACCCCGCCCGCCGCCCGGACGCCCCTGGCCCCCCGACCGGACGCCCCTGGTCCGCCACTCCCGCCGACCCGTAGGGTCGGTGGCACCCGTGACCTCCTCGTCGCGCTGCCCGCCGAGCGCTGGGCCGTCGTCACCTCCGCCACCCGCCGGCCGGCCGAGGGCCCGTCTCGGCGCCGTCGGCATCCTCCCCAAGACGCTCGTCGCCGCCGACGACATCAGCCGCGGCGAGCCGGACCCGAGCCCTACCTGCTCGCCGCCGTGCACCCGGCGTCGACCCAGCCGACTGCGTCGTGTTCGAGGACGCCCCCGCCGGTCTGCAGGTCGGCCGCGCCGCCGGCACGACCACCGTGGGCCTGACCACAACACATCAGGCCCACGAACCGGCCGCCGACCTCGTGGTCGAGAACCTCTCGGCTCCGTCGGCGCCGGTCACGGGCGCGGGAGTCGCGATCTCCGTACGTTCCTGCACGCGCGCGCTGCGATGTCCACGACTGTCCAGCATCCGGACAGCCGTGTCCGGTCAGGACCAAACGTCTGGTTTACTGACCACATGACCACGACGAGCGACCGCATTCCTGCGACCGGGGCGACCATGACGCCCGGTGCTCGTTGTATGTGTCCGTGCCGAATGTGCGCCTTCTAGAGGGCCCCCGCACCATCTGAGTCTCGCGCCCCGAAGCGAGAGCCGGCTCCCGTCCGCCCGCACGCTCCCGCGTGCGCGACCGAGCCACGCCCACGCGCACCTTCTCTCCACGGCACGCCACCCACCGCGCTCGGGAGAAACCCTGCCGCGTTCCGGCTGCATTCGACCCTGATTGCCCCGTGCCCGGCGCCACGACGCGCCCGTGCACTCGACAGTGACGGAAACCCACGTGATCACCACCTCGGGCCTCACCAAGGTCTACCGCTCCCGCGGTCGCGAGGTCACCGCCCTGGACGGCGTCGACCTGCACGTCCGCGAAGGCGAGGTCTACGGCGTCATCGGCCAGTCCGGCGCCGGGAAGTCCTCCCTCATCCGCTGCGTCAACCTCCTGGAACGCCCCACCTCCGGCACCGTGACCGTCGCCGGGCAGGACCTCACCGCCCTCGCCGGCCGCGGGCCGCGCGCCGACCGGGAACTGCGGCGGGCGCGCAGCCGCATCGGCATGGTCTTCCAGCACTTCAACCTGCTCTCCTCGCGCACCGTGCAGGACAACGTGGAACTGCCGCTGGAGATCCTCGGGAAGTCGGGGAAGGAACGTTCCGGCAGGGCGCTGGAACTGCTCGACCTGGTCGGCCTCGCCGACAAGGCCGGGGCCTACCCCGCCCAGCTCTCCGGCGGGCAGAAGCAGCGCGTCGGCATCGCCCGCGCCCTGGCCGGTGACCCCAAGGTGCTGCTGTCCGACGAGGCCACCAGCGCCCTCGACCCGGAGACCACCCGCTCGATCCTCGCCCTGCTGCGCGACCTCAACCGCCAGCTCGGTCTGACGGTCCTGCTCATCACCCACGAGATGGACGTGGTGAAGTCGATCTGCGACTCGGCCGCCCTCATGGAGGGCGGACGCATCGTCGAGTCCGGCACCGTCACCGAACTGCTCGCCACCCCCGGCTCGGAACTCGCCTCCGCGCTGTTCCCGGTCGGCGGCGAGGCGACCGGCGCGGACCGCACCGTCGTCGACGTCACCTTCCAGGGGGAGAGCGCGACCCAGCCGGTCATCTCCCAGCTCTCCCGCACCTACAACATCGACATATCGATCCTCGGTGCCGCCATCGACACCGTCGGCGGCCTCCAGGTCGGCCGGATGCGCATCGAACTGCCCGGCCGCTACGAGGACAACGTCGTACCGATCGGTTTCCTGCGCGAACGAGGACTCCAGCTCGACGTCGTCGGCCAGGAACAGCCCGTGCTGGTGAAGGAGGGGGCCAAATGACCTGGTCCGACATGCGTCCACTGCTCGAACAGGCCTGTTGGGACACCCTCTACATGGTCGGCTGGTCGACCGTCGTCGCCGTCGTCGGCGGCCTCCCGCTCGGCATCCTCCTGGTCCTCACCGACCGGGGCGGGCTGCTCCAGAACGTCGTCGCCAACAAGGTCATCGGGCAGATCGTCAACATCGCCCGTTCGATGCCCTTCATCATCCTCATGGTCGCCCTGATGGGCTTCACACGCTGGGTCACCGGGACGACGATCGGCCGCGAGGCCGCCATCGTGCCACTCGCGATCGGCGCGATCCCCTTCTTCGCGCGCCTTGTCGAGACGGCCGTCCGCGAGGTCGACGGCGGGCTCGTCGAAGCCGTCCAGTCCATGGGCGGGAACACCTGGACCGTGGTCCGCAAGGTCCTCGTGCCCGAGTCCCTGCCCTCCCTCATCGCCAGTACCACCACGACGATCGTCGCCCTCATCGGCTACTCGGCCATGGCCGGCACGGTCGGCGCCGGCGGCCTCGGCGACATCGCGATCCGCTACGGCTACCAGCGCTTCGAGACCGAGCTGATGTGGCTGACCGTCGCGATCCTCGCCGTCGTCATCTCCCTCATCCAGTTCGTCGGCGACTACGCGGCCCGCTCCCTGCACCGCCGCGCCGGACGCTCGGGGGTGGCGCCGAAGCTGCGGTTGCTGAAGGCATCCGCCGCCACGAGCAAGGCTGCGTGACACGCCCCGTACGGGCTCCCACGACTCCCCGCACACCCATGTCGGGGTCGCACCACCCAGAAGGAAAGGCACTTTTCGTGCGTAACATCGCCAAGATCACCACCGTCGTCCTCACCGCCGGAGCCCTCACCCTCGGGCTCACCGCCTGCGGCTCGGACAAGGACTCCGGGTCCGGCGACGCGAGCGGCCCGCTGACGGTCGCCGCCACCCCCACCCCGCAGGGCGAGATCCTCACCTACATCAAGGACAACCTCGCCGAGAAGGCCGGCCTCGAGCTCGAGGTCAAGGAGTTCACCGACTACGTGACGCCCAACACGGCCGTCCAGCAGGGCGAGGTCGACGCGAACTACTTCCAGCACCAGCCGTACCTGGACGACTTCAACAAGAAGAACGGCACCGACATCGTCGCCGTGCCGAACGCCACGGTGCACCTGGAGCCGCTCGGCGTGTACTCCCAGGGCGCCAAGAAGCTCACGGACCTCGCCAAGGGCGCCACGATCGCCCTGCCGAACGACACCACCAACGAGGCCCGCGCGCTGAAGCTGCTGGAGGCCAACGGCCTGATCGAGCTCAAGGCGGGCGTCGGCTACGAGGCGACCCCCAAGGACATCGCCTCCAACCCCAGGAACCTCACGTTTAAGGAGCTCGAGGCGGCCCAGCTCCCGCGCTCCCTCGGCGACGTCGACGCCGCCGTCATCAACGGCAACTACGCCCTGGAGGCCGACCTCAGCCCGGCCGAGAACGCCATCGCCGCCGAGTCCCCCGAGGGCAACCCCTACGGCAACTTCCTCGCCGTGAAGAAGGGCAACGAGGACGACCCGCGCGTGAAGAAGCTCGCGGAGCTCCTCACCTCGCCCGAGGTGAAGAAGTTCATCGAGGACAAGTACGCCGGTTCCGTGGTCGCCTCCTTCTGATCCGGTCGGCGCGCCCGCCGCTACCCACGGGGTCCGCTCCGGCACACGGAGTGGACCCCGTGGTGCGGTGCGGTGCTTTCATGCTGCATGCTGGGCAGTTCAGCAGCACCCGACGGTTTCGAAGGCTACGGAGCGGCGCATGACGAGCACCTTCCCCAACATCTCCATCAGCACGGAGCGGTTGGTGCTGCGTCCCCTGGACACGGACGACGTCCCCGCCCTGGCCGAGATGATGAACGACGAACAGGTCGCCGCCTGGACGGACGTCCCCCAGCCCTTCACCGAGCAGGCCGCCCGGGCCTGGATCACCGAGCACGCCCCCGTGGAACGCGCGGCCGGCCTCGGACTCGACCTCGCCGTCACCGAGTTCCTCACCCAGCGCCTGGTCGGCATCATCCGCCTGACCAGAACCAACTGGCGCGTCAGGTCCACGGAACTGTCGTACATCATCGCGCCCTGGGCGCGCGGCGAGGGCTACGCGTCCGAGGCCGCGCTCGCCACAGCCCAGTGGCTCTTCGGCGACCAGAGGCTGGAGCGCATCGAACTGCGCACCGCCGCCGACAACACCGCCTCCCAGCAGGTCGCCCAGAAGATCGGCTGCATCAGCGAGGGCGTGCTGCGCAACGCCTGCATAGCGCACGTGCGCACCGAGGACGGCGGCTGGAGCGACGTGCGCACCGACTACATCGTGTGGAGCCTGCTGCCCGAGGACATCGAAGGCGCGGCCGAACAACTGGCCGACACCGGTGGCTACACCGCGTACACCGACTGGAACTGATTCCCCCGGACCGGTCCGCGGTGCCACCGCCGCCCCGGTGCACGGCCGCACCAGGTACTCTCACCAAGCCCGCCTCGAGCGGGACAACCGACGACGACCTGCGCAAACACCCCTGGAGACTGACGCGATGGCCGACCGGGTCACGGTGATCGGCTGGGACGGCTCGCCGCTGACCGCCGCGGCACGCTCCGCCCTGGGCGCCGCCACCCTCGTGGCCGGGGCCGCCCACCACCTGGTACTGCCCGAGGTGCCCCCCGGCGCCGAGCGCATCCGGCTCGGCAGCCTCGCCCTCGCCGCCCGGCGCATCGCCGCGCACCGCGGCACGGCCGTGGTCCTCGCCGACGGCGACCCCGGTTTCTTCGGCGTCGTACGCACCCTGCGCGCACCCGAGTTCGGCCTCGAGGTCGAGGTCGTCCCCGCCGTCTCCTCCGTCGCCGCCGCCTTCGCCCGGGCCGGTATGCCCTGGGACGACGCCCATGTGGTCGTCGCACACCGGCGTACCCTGCGACGCGCGGTGAACGTATGCCGGGCCCACACCAAGGTCGCCGTCCTCACCTCGCCCGGTGCCGGCCCCGCGGAACTCGGCCTGCTGCTGGAGGGCGTCCACCGCACCTTCGTCATCTGCGAGGAACTCGGCACCGACCGGGAGCAGGTCACCGTCGTCACATCCGACAAGGCGGCCGACCACACCTGGCGCGATCCCAACGTGGTCATCGTCATCGGCGGTCCCGCCGGTGCCGGAGAGTCCGGCGGCTGGATCGCCGGACGCGACCCGGCCGTCGGCCCGCGCGGCTGGTCGCTGCCCGCCGGGGCCTACGGCGGCGAACTCGGCGAGGGCGAGACGGAGATGCTGCGCGTCGCCCAGCTCTCCCGGCTCGGACCGCGTCCGGGGGATCTGGTGTGGGACATCGGCTGCGGCAGCGGCGCCTTCGCCACCGAGGCCGCACGCGCGGGCGCCGCCGTCATCGCCGTCGACAGCGATCCGCGCGCCTGCGCCCGCACCGAGGCCACCGCACGCCACTACGGCGTCCAGCTCCAGGTCGTCCACGGCACCGCCCCGCACGTGCTGGAGAACCTGCCCGAACCGGACGTCGTCCGGGTCGGCGGCGGGGGAGCGGCCGTGGTCTCCGCGGTCGCCGACCGCCGCCCTCAGCGCATCGTCACCCACGCCGCCACCCGCGACACGGCCGAACTCGTCGGCCGCGACCTGACGGAGCACGGCTATCAGGTCGAGTGCGCCCTGCTCCAGTCCGTCGAACTCGACACCGGGGTCTGGACGGAGAAGGAACGGAGCGTCGGGTTCCTGCTCAGCGGCGTGCTGTCGGCCCGCGACGGCTGGTCCCCTCACCCGTCCCCGTGATCCGTTTGTCGTACCGCGCGCGGTAGGCTGGCCGATCGTCGTACCGCACTCGGGCACCCGGCACTTCGTCGGTCAATGTCCCGAAACCGCACCCGTTTTGAGGTGGGTCGTGGTACGGCGCAACCGGAGGACGCGCAACGTGGCGCAGTCCACAGCGGAACCGTCGCGGATCAAGCTGACGGGACGGCGGTGCGGCCGCGACAATGCCAGTGAATGGCTTTGTCGCCTTTTTCGGTCGGGCCGTTCGTGCCGCTGGGGACGCACGCTCGTTCTTCAGTGTGGGGCGGTCGGTGCGCCGTTCCGGGTGAGCTGGTCGTAGGAGCACTAACCGATGGGCGAGGGGTACGCATGACCGACACCGGCCAGGTCCCGGGCGAGGGGCTGCCGGAGAACGCAGGCACGGTGGAGCAGCAGGGCGTCGCCGCGCCCAGCGCGTACACCTACCTCTCCGAGACCGCCGCCGAGGACGAAGACCTGCTGCTGCCCGGCGCCCGGGGGGCCTGGGGCAACGAGGTCGCCCCGCCCGCGCCCGAGCCGGTCGTGGAGACCGTGCACGAGCCCGGCCCGCACGAGATCTCCGGTCGCGACAGCGGCTCGGTCGACCTCGGGGCCGTCCGCCCCTCCGACCCGGTACCCTCCCCGGCGCCCGCCCACGCGGCCCCGCACCTCCCTCGCTCCCCCCATGAGCAGACGGCCCCGCCCGCATCGCGCCGCCCGCTGCACCTCGGCCCGCCCGTCCCCAGCACCTCCGCCACCCCGGTCCGCTCCCTCGCCGACCGAGGCCCGGCCGACGTCCCGGTCCGCCCCTCCGGCCCGCCGACCCTGGGGCCCGAATACCTCGACGTCCCGCAGACCCGCGAGGCCACGGCCCCGCAGCCGGCCCAGCCCTGGGGCGGGCGGGCCGTGCCCGCGACCCAGGTGGTCCCGGCGGCCACCCCTGCGGAAACGGTTGTTCCGGAACAGGGCCGGGTGAGCCCCGCCCAGGCGGTCGTCGCCCGGGTCACGACGGAGGCGGTCGAGTACTCCCGGCAGGCGGAGAACACGGCGGCGGGCGCACCGGCCGCGCCGACGCCGACGCCGACGGAGACGCCGACGGAGACGACGGCACCGCTCGCCGAGGCGGGCCAGGCCGACGAGGCGGCCGGGCACGTTCCGGCCGCCGGCGATGTCGGTGCCCCGGGAATCGAGCCGGAGATCGAGTCCTCCCCACACGCCGACCAGCCCCGGGGCGCCCAGCGCCCCGACCCGATGCCGTCCCAGGCGACCCTCGATCCCGCCGCACAGGCCCCCGCATCGGAACCGGCCGCCGCCGAGGCACGGGCTGCCGCTCCTGCGACGCCCCGGCACGCCGCCGCCGAGCACCTGCCCGACGTGGCCGGGCCCGTGGAGGATCCTGCTCCCGACGTCGTGGAGGCCCCGGAGACAGCACCGACCACGGCCACCGAGACCACGGACGCCCCGCAGGACGCCGCCCCCGAGGCCGGGTCCCGGCAGACCACGGAGCAGGCGGCGAACGACACCGCCCCCGACGCCGCCACGCCCGGCACGGGCACCCCCGCTCCCGGCACGACCGGCGACGCCTCCGACGGCGTACCCCACGTGACCGAGGCCCAGAGCACGACCGCCCCGGACGCCGAGGGCCAGGAGACCACCGCGACGGCTCCGGGGACTCCGGACGCGCCTGCGGCCGCCTCCTCCGGGACGCCGGGTGCGCCTGCCACGACGGAGGCCGGGCCGACGACCGCCGTGACCGCCGAGGCTCCGGAGACGACCGCCGTGACCGCCGAGGCTCCGGAGACGACCGTCGCGGCCCCCGAGGCTCCCGAAGCGACCGTCGCCGGGGATTCGGACGGCGCGGCCGTAGCGACCGGGGCCGTGGCCCCGGCGGCCTCCGGGGATCTGGAGGCGACCGTCGCGGCTCCCGGAACCGCGGAGGCACCCGCCGCCGCCGGGACCTCGGGTGCGCCCGACGCGGCTGCCGAGACCCGGGCCGCCACCTCTGCCGCTCCCGAAAACCGGCAGGCAACCGCCACGGCTCCCGACGTTCCCGTCGCCGCACCCGGCGATCCCGGGAGCGCGGGCCCTGCGGCACCCGGGACCCAGGGCGCGCCCGCCCCTGCCGCCGAAGCCGAGGCCGGGACCCCCGAGGCCCAGGCCCCCATGACCGGGCCGGCGGGCACCGAGGCGCTCCCCGCCATCGAGGCGCTCCCCGCCGCCGAGGTGGGCGCTGACACCGTACCGCCCAGCGGAGCGAGCGCCACAGAGGCGACGACCACCACGCCTGTCGCTGCCGACGCGACCGATCAGGCAGCCGCGGCCCGAACCGAGGGCGCCGATCCCGAGGACGTGGCCGCTGCGGAGCTCGCCCCCGCTGCCGACGCGGCCCCTGCCGCCGTGGCCGCGGGGGACGTCCCCGCTGCCGATGCAGACGCCGGTGCCCCCGCACCCGCCGAAGAAACGTCCGCCCCCGCTCCCGACACGGCGGAACAGGCGGGTGCCACCCCCGACACGGCGGAACAGGCGGGTGCCACCCCCGACGCGGCCGAACCGGCGGCCGTCACCCCCACGACCGAGCCCACCCCCGGGATGGACCAGGTGCCCTCACCCGACGTCCCCACCCCCGGCCTCGCGCAGACGCCCGAGGCCACGGAGCCCGTCGGGGCAGCCGACCGCGCCCCCGGACCCGTGCCCGCGACTCCCACCGAGCCGGCGCACGCGGAAGAGCGCGGCGCCCCCGCGCACCACCAGCCCGCCCAGCCGGTCCAGGGCCCGCAGCAGACCCACGCCCCCGCCGGGACGGAGCAGCCCGGACCACCCGGGCAGGACCCGTGGCCCTCCGCCCCGTCCCCCCGGGCCGGAGCCGCACCCGGCGTTCCGGCCACCGCGACACCCGCCGCCGGAATCCCCGTCGGTGCCACCCCCACCACCTCCGACCGTCCCCCCGCCCCCCTGCCGGGCGCGGTCCCCCTGGAACCCCAGTCGGACCAGCCGCTCGGGCAGTTCGTCCCCGTGGAAGGGTCCGTGCCGACCACCCCGCACCTCGCGCCCACGCCGCCGCAGCCCCTGACCCTCCCCGCCCAGGAGCAGACCGCCCCGGACGCCGTCGCCCCCGACCCCGCGGCCGGGGACTCCGACGCCGTACCCGCCGCACCCGGGGCGGACGCCGACCCGGATCCCGCACAGAACGCCGACGACCTGGCCACCGGGGGCGCCGCCGCTGAAGACCAGCCGGCGCAGCAGACGCCCCCGACGCCTCCGGCACAGCAGCAGAGCGCGGCCGTGGCCGACGCAGGCGGGCGGTCCGGCCCCGCCGCCCCCGCGTACGACGACGCGGAGCGCGAGGCCGTGCTGAAGGTCATGCGCGAGCGCCGGGACATCCGCAACGGCTTCCGCAGCGACCCCATCCCGCACGAGGTCCTCCTCCGGGTCCTCGAGGCCGCCCACACCGCGCCCTCCGTCGGCCACTCGCAGCCCTGGGACTTCGTCGTCATCCGCTCCGCCGACACCCGGCGCAGCATGCACGAACTGGCCATGCGCCAGCGCGAGGCGTACGCGAAGTCCCTTCCCAAGGGCCGGGCCAAGCAGTTCAAGGAACTGAAGATCGAGGCCATCCTCGACACCCCGGTGAACATCGTCGTCACCGCCGACCCCACCCGCGGCGGCCGCCACACCCTCGGTCGGCACACCCAGCCGCAGATGGCGCCCTACTCCTCCGCGCTCGCGGTGGAGAACCTCTGGCTCGCCGCCCGCGCCGAGGGCCTCGGCGTCGGCTGGGTCAGCTTCTTCGACGAGCGCGAGATGGTCCGCGCGCTCGGCCTGCCCGAACACCTCGAGGTCGTCGCCTACCTGTGCGTGGGCTATGTCGACGAGTTTCCGGACGAGCCCGAGCTGATGCAGGCCGGCTGGTCCAAGCGCCGCCCGCTGTCCTGGGTGGTCCACGAGGAGACGTACGGCCGCCGCGCCCTGCCCGGCGAGGACCCGCACGACCTGCTCGCCGAGACCGTCTCCCAGATCCGCCCGCTGGACGCGAAGGCGCTCGGCGAGGCGTGGGAGCGGCAGAAGCGCATGACCAAGCCGGCCGGCGCGCTCGGCATGCTGGAGATCATCTCCGCGCAGCTCTCCGGCCTGTCCCGCCAGTGCCCGCCCCCCATTCCGGAGCCCGCGGCCGTCGCCGTCTTCGCCGGCGACCACGGGGTGCACGCCCAGGGCGTCACCCCCTGGCCGCAGGAGGTCACCGCCCAGATGGTGGCCAACTTCCTGGGGGGCGGAGCGGTCTGCAACGCCTTCGCCACGCAGGTCGGCGCCGAGGTCTGCGTCGTCGACGTCGGAGTCGCCTCCGACCTGCCCGCCACCCCGGGCCTGCTGCCGCGCAAGGTCCGCGCCGGCACCTCCGACATGACCGCAGGCCCCGCGATGACCCGCGAGGAGGCCAAGAAGGCCATCGAGGTGGGCATCGAGACGGCCCGCGACCTGGTCGCCGCCGGCAACAAGGCCCTGCTCACCGGCGAGATGGGCATCGCCAACACCACCGCGTCCGCCGCCCTGATCTCCGTGTTCACCGGCGCCGACCCGGCCGAGGTCACCGGCCGGGGCACCGGCATCAACGACGAGACGCTCGTCCGCAAGACCGACGTCGTGCGCCGCGCCCTGGAACTGCACCAGCCGGACCCGGCCGACCCCATCGGTGTCCTCGCCGCGGTCGGCGGCTTCGAGCACGCCGCCATGGTCGGTCTGCTCCTCGGCGGCGCGTCCCTGCGCACGCCAGTGATCCTGGACGGCGTCAGCGCCGGCGCCGCCGCCCTCGTCGCCCGCGCCATCGCCCCCGAGGTGCTGGCCGCGTGCATCGCCGGTCACCGCAGCGCCGAGCCGGGCCACGTGGCCGCCCTCAACAAGCTGGGCCTGCGCCCGCTGGTCGACCTCGACCTGCGCCTCGGCGAGGGCACCGGCGCGCTGCTCGCGCTGCCGCTGGTCCAGAGCACGGCCCGGGCCATGCACGAGGTGGCGACGTTCGACTCGGCGGGGGTCACCGAGAAGTAGCGCGTCACCGGGGGTGGGTGGTCAGCCGCACACGGCCGGCATCCGCCCACCCCCGCCACACGCACCACCGGCCGTCTAGAATCCGCACGTCAGGGCCGCTCCAGTGCCGTAGCGCCCACCGCACGCAGCCCGTACGAGGAGCCGCACCCTCATGGCCGAACACCCCGCCTACCCCGTAGGTCTCCGCCTCACCGGCCGCCGCGTGGTCGTCCTCGGCGGCGGCCAGGTCGCCCAGCGCCGCCTCCCCGCACTGATCGCGGCAGGCGCGGACATCCTCCTCGTGTCCCCCGAAGCCACCCCCTCCGTCGAGGCCATGGCCGACACGGGCGAGATCACCTGGCACCGGCGCCCTTACGCCGAGGGAGATCTCGCGGACGCCTGGTACGCCCTGATCGCCACCAGCGACACCGGGGCCAACACTCGCGCCTCGGCCGAGGCCGAGCGCCACCGCGTCTGGTGCGTCCGCTCCGACGACGCCGACGAGGCGACCGCCTGGACCCCGGCCACCGGTCACAGCGAGGGGGTCACGGTGGCCGTGCTGACCACCGAGGCGCGTGGCCGCGATCCCCGCCACACCGCCGCCATCCGTGACGCCGTGGTCGAGGGCCTGCGCGACGGCACCCTCGTCGCCCCCCACCACCGCACCCGCACCCCGGGCGTCGCCCTCGTCGGCGGCGGCCCCGGCGACCCGGACCTGATCACCGTGCGCGGCCGGCGTCTGCTCGCCGAGGCCGACGTCGTCATCGCCGACCGGCTCGGCCCGCGGGACCTCCTCGCCGAACTCCCGCCGCACGTCGAGGTGATCGACGCGGCGAAGATCCCGTACGGCCGATTCATGGCCCAGGAGGCCATCAACAACGCGCTCATCGAGCACGCCAAGCAAGGCAAGTCGGTGGTCCGCCTCAAGGGCGGCGACCCGTACGTCTTCGGCCGCGGCATGGAGGAACTCCAGGCGCTCGCCGAGGCCGGCATCCCCTGCACCGTCGTGCCCGGCATCTCCAGTTCCATCTCCGTGCCGGGCGCGGCCGGCATCCCCGTCACCCACCGCGGCGTGGCCCACGAGTTCACCGTGGTCAGCGGCCATGTCGCCCCGGACGACGAGCGCTCCCTGGTCGACTGGCCGTCCCTGGCGAAGCTGACCGGCACGCTGGTGATCCTCATGGGCGTCGACAAGATCGGCCGGATCGCCGAGACCCTGGTGGCGAACGGCAAGTCCCCCGACACCCCGGTCGCCCTCGTGCAGGAAGGCACCACGGCCGCCCAGCGCCGGGTCGACGCCACCCTCGCCACGGTCGCCGGGACGGTCGTCGCGCAGGAGGTCAAGCCGCCGGCGGTCATCGTCATCGGCGAGGTCGTGAACGTGGGGCTCCCCGCACCGCACGCCCCGAAGGCGCAGCCCACCACCGAGTGACCAGGGGGACGCGTCCGATCCCGGCCGTCGGCACCCCGCACCCCGCACACCGCACCCAGGACAAGGCAGTATCACCCCCGTGGCCGATCTCATCACCGTCGACGACCCCGACGACCCCCGCCTGCACGACTACACGGGCCTGACCGACGTGGAGCTGCGCCGTAGGCGCGAACCCGCCGAGGGCCTGTTCATCGCCGAGGGCGAGAAGGTCATCAGACGGGCCAGGGACGCCGGCTACGCGATGCGGTCCATGCTGCTGTCGGCCAGGTGGGTCGACGTCATGCGCGACGTCATCGACGAGGTCCCCGCCCCTGTCTACGTGGTCACCCCCGAACTCGCCGAACGGGTCACCGGCTACCACGTGCATCGCGGCGCCCTCGCCTCCATGCGGCGCACACCGCTGCCCACGGCGGCGGACCTGCTGCGCACCGCCCGCCGGGTCGTGGTCATGGAGTCGGTCAACGACCACACCAACACGGGGGCGATCTTCCGGTCGGCCGCCGCCCTCGGCATGGACGCCGTCCTGCTCTCACCGGACTGCGCCGACCCGCTGTACCGGCGCAGCGTCAAGGTCTCCATGGGCGCGGTCTTCTCCGTGCCCTACGCCCGTCTCGACACCTGGCCCAAGGACCTGGAGTCGGTCCGCGGGGCGGGCTTCACGCTCCTCGCCCTCACCCCCGACGAGAAGGCCCGGCCGCTCGACGAAGCGGCGCCCCACCGGATGGACCGGGTGGCGCTGATGCTGGGCGCCGAGGGCGACGGTCTGTCCCGGCAGGCCCTGATGGCGGCCGACGAGTGGGTGCGCATCCCGATGTCCCACGGCGTGGACAGCCTGAACGTGGGCGCGGCGGCCGCGGTCGCCTTCTACGCGGTGGCCGCCGAAAGGGCGCAGGGGTAGTACGGCCCGGCCTTGCCCGGTTGTTCGCCGCTCATCCGGCTGTCCGCCGATCCGGCACACCGGAGTGCCCGTTCCCGCTTCCGTTCGACGACTGGGTCATGCCGGCCGCCTGCCCCTGCTCGCTCCGTACGGTGCTCCCGTCGCCGCCGAGTCCACGCGCCGGGCCCTGGCAGCCCTGCACCAGGGCGATGCCGAGCGCGACCACCAGCGTGACCACGACGAAGACGAACAGGCGCTGCCTGAGCAGGCGCGGGTTGGCCGGGCGCAGACCGGTTCCCGTCGTCCTGGGGCCGCCCGGGCGCCGGGCACCCGTGCCCGGGCGTGTCGAGTTCCTGGACGCGGGCGTGGGGCGGGCGCCGGAACGGGACGGCGTACCGCCGCGTGCAGCGCCGCTGCGCGGTCCGCTGCCGCCCCGCGACGGCGGAACACCCCGGCTCCCGCGCCGGGGGGCCGAGCCGTTCCCGGCCGGGGTGGCACCACGGCCGGTGGACGCCCCGCGCGGCGGGGGAGTCCCCTGGCCGTCGCCCTGCGGCCCCGGGCGGCGACCCCGGCCGCGGTCCGCCGGGCGGTCGCGGTGCGGGTCCGGGTAGGTGTCGGCGAGGCGGCCGGCCGGCCGGTCCGTCTCGGCGCCGCGCGGTGCGGGCGGGTGGACGTCGGCGAGGCCCTGTGCCTCGCGCGCGGCGATCTCCTTGAGCCGCAGCGAGAGCTGGAGCGTGGTCGGGCGTTCCTCCGGGTCCTTCGCCAGACAGGCGCGGATCAGCGGCGCCAGGGCGTCCGGGACGCCGTGGAGCTGGGCCTCCTCGTGCACGACGCGGTACAGCATGACCTCGGAACTGCCGTGCCCGAAGGGCGAGTCGCCCATGGCGGTATAGGCGAGCGTGGCCCCCAGCGAGAACACGTCCGTGGCCGGCGTCACGGCGGCGCCGCGCACCTGCTCGGGGGCGAGGAAGCCGGGGGACCCGACCGCCGTGCCGACGTGCGTGAGTGTCGACGCGCCGGTCGCCCAGGCGATGCCGAAATCGATGATCCGCGGTCCCTTGGGGGACAGCAGGATGTTGGACGGTTTCAGGTCCCGGTGCACCACGCCGGCCTCGTGCACGGCGACCAGCCCCTCCGACAGCGCCGCACCGATGGCGGCGACCTCCGCCGCGCAGAGCGGCCCCTCGTCGGCGACCTTGTCGTGCAGCGACGGCCCGGGGACGTACTGCGTGGCGAACCACGGGCGGTCCGCCTCCAGGTCCGCGGCGACCAGACGGGCGGTACAGCCTCCGCGGATGCGGCGGGCGGCGGAGACCTCGCGTGCGAATCGGGAGCGGAACTCCTGGTCCTCCGCCAGGTCCGGCCGGATGACCTTCAGCGCGACCCGCTGCCCCTTCTTGTCGGAGCCCAGGTAGACCACGCCCATCCCGCCCGCGCCGAGCCGTCGGTGGAGCCTGAAAGAGCCGACGACGCGCGGGTCCTCGCGCCTCAGGCGCATCATCGCCATGTTCATCCCCGCTGCCCGGTCCTGTGACGTGCCACAGCTTACGTTTCCCCGGGCGTGTGCGCGCAGAGGCCGCGCCCTCTCTTCGGGCCGGATTGTCGCTGGCGGGCCGGAGAGTTGAGGGGGGATCAGGGGGTGCGGCCCGGGGCGGACCGGCCGGTGGACCGTGACCCCAACCGCCTGCCGAGCGCGGGCAATTGATCATGCGGCGGGGGGTCGCACGGCGAAGGGGACGCGGCGGCTGCCCCGCAGCGCGGTGAGGCGGGGGGTGCGGTGGGCGGGTGGGGAGCGGCGGCGCGGGGCGGGGGTGACGCGGGGCACGGGAAGTGACGGAAGTCACGCGCTGGGGGGACGGCCTGCGAGGTGCGAAGGCCGTCACTCGAAAGCGTCACCGCGGGCGGCCCTTCCGAGAAGACCCCGAGACCCAGGACCTCGTCTCCACCCAGGGGAGTACACCGCAGGTCATCGCTCATCCTCCGGGAGGCCCGGCAATCGGTACGAGGGCATGACGCCCCGGAGGCGCGGAACGCCTAGATTCGAGGTCAAGCGGCGGGTGCAGCACTCGTCCCCCGAGGTCGAACGCCCGCCGCTGCCAACGACAACAGAAACGGTCAGGAGAGGGACCATGGCCCACACGGCACCGCGGACGCTGGTCCGCATGCGGGAGCGCACGGCGGGCACCGCCGCGTTCCGGCCGCGCCGGGAGGGCCGTCGTCATCCGCTGGTGGCGACGCTCATGGCCCTTCCCCTGGCGGTCCTGCTCCTCCTCGTGTTCGACGGGTGGGAGACAGTGGCCACACAGGCGTCGTCCGTGGGCGAGATGCTGGGGCGCTGAGCGGCGACCCCAGGCCCGGAAGAGCGGTCCGGGCGGGGACATCCACCCATGAAACCCCGTGGGGACGGGGGTGCGGCGGACGGCACAGATGCCGGCGCAGCTGGGGAGCTGCGTCGGCATCGCCGTACCCGACGCGCATTCCTCGGCGCGCTGCGGTGGTGGTGAGCGTCCTCGTCCTGCCTGACCGGCCGCACCGGTGCCCGCCGCGAGCGCCGCGTACGCTCTCGGGACATGTCCGCCGGCCGGGGGAGAACCGTGACCGACCGAGAAGTCGTGCCCGAGCTGGCCGCCCGCGTGCGCGCCGTGGCCCACTCGCGCGGCTCGGCCTGTCCATGCGCCGCCGGGACGCTGGCCGACCGGGCCGACGGGGTCGTCGTGCGCCATGCGGACGTCGTGGGGAAGGCGCACGCCCCGGACGCCGACCGGGGCGAACTGGCCAGGCGGCTCGGTGTCGCCGCGGGGCTGCCCGAGGTGTTCCTGGCGCCGCTCGGCACCACGCCCGCCGAGCTGGGCGGGAGGCCGGTGACCTACTGGCCCTACGCCACTCCCGTGGACCCGGACGATCCAGATGCCGCTCCCTGGGAGGCCGCGGGCGAACTGCTGGCCCGGTTGCACCGCACGCCCGTCGTCGCGCCGCTGCCCGTGATGCGGGGGCCGGCCAAGGCGGCCCTGGCGGTCGCCCGGTTGCGGGCGGCCGGGGGACACGCCTCGGTCCTCGGCGCCTGGGAGGCGCTGCCCGCGTGGGCGCGGGGGGAGGCCCCGATGGGGGGCGGTGCGCTGTGTCATGGGGATCTTCATCTGGGGCAGCTGGTGCGGGCCTCCGGCTGGCGGTTGATAGACGTCGACGACCTGGGGGTGGGGATGCAGGCCTGGGATCTGGCGCGGCCTGCGTCCTGGTTCGCGTGCGGGCTGTTGCCGGGGGAGGAATGGGCGCGGTTCCTCGACGCCTACCGGGCCGCGGGCGGGCCGGCCGTTCCGGCCGGGGATCCGTGGGGGGTGCTGGACGTTCCGGCGCGGGCGCTGACCGTGCAGACCGCGGCCCGCATGGTGACCAGGGCCGTGCGCGAGGGGCGGGACCTGGACGAGGTGGAGCGGGCCGTGGTGGACGCCTGCGGGCGCATGGCAGCCGTCCGGGTGCAACCGTCCGGAGCCGGGCGGAGTCTGTGATGGCGATACGTGGAACGGACGAGGAGTTGAACCGATCATGCAGTGTCCCAAGTGCCGTGCGCCGATGCACACCTACAACCGCAACGGTGTCCAGATCGAGCAGTGCAGCGGGTGCCGGGGGATCTTCCTGGACTACGGCGAACTGGAGGCGCTGACCCGGCTGGAGTCGCAGTGGGCCCAGCCCGCCCCTCCGCCGCCCCCCGCGGCCCCGCAGGCGCCGGCCTGGGGTGCGCCGCACGCCGGGCACTACGGGCACCGCCGCCACAAGAGCTTCGGGCACATGCTGTTCTCGTCCTGAGAACGATCGAACCCCCGGCCGCCTGCGGCCGGGGGTTCGGTGCGTGGACGATACTGGGATTGAACCAGTGACCTCTTCCGTGTCAGGGAAGCGCTCTCCCGCTGAGCTAATCGTCCTCGGGACCACGATCACGCACTGGAGCGGATCATGGGCAGTGCGTGCGCGATACTGGGATTGAACCAGTGACCTCTTCCGTGTCAGGGAAGCGCTCTCCCGCTGAGCTAATCGCGCGGAGGATCCGAGGATCCAGTGGACGATACTGGGATTGAACCAGTGACCTCTTCCGTGTCAGGGAAGCGCTCTCCCGCTGAGCTAATCGTCCTTGGAGGTGGAGACGGGATTTGAACCCGTGTAGACGGCTTTGCAGGCCGTTGCCTCGCCTCTCGGCCACTCCACCAGGAGTGTAGGGGATCGGGATCCCCCCCTCTTCCTTCGAGCGGACGACGAGGCTCGAACTCGCGACCTCAACCTTGGCAAGGTTGCGCTCTACCAACTGAGCTACGTCCGCCTGTCGTTTCGGTCGGCTTGCGCGTCCCGGCGACGTGTTGAACTCTAGCGGATTCCGGGGCCAGCACAAAAACGCGTTTGTGCAGCGTGCTGCGCTGCGCCTGGTCAGGTACGCGGCCGGGGGCCGGGACGGGCCGCCGCAGGGGCGCCCGCCATAGACTCGACGCGTGCTCGACCTCCCACCTCTCGCCCGTTTCGGCAGCCGTCTCGCCACCGGACTCCTCGATGTGACGGACGACCCCGCGGCCCTCGACTCCCAGGGCTTCTGGGCCGTCTGCGCCGACTTCGAGGGCCGTCTGACCTGCGCCCGCTTCCGGGACGTGCGCGAGGCGCCGGTGCCGGCGGCGGCGCCGGGAGCCTGGGAGGGGCCGGCGGTCGGTGACTGGACGTCCTCGCTGGATCGCGCTTCGTACACGGCTGCCGTGCGGCGCATCCGTGAGCACATAGCCCGCGGTGAGGTGTACCAGGCCAATCTGTGCCGGGTGCTGTCCGCGCCGGTGCCGTCCGGTGCCGATGTGGAGGCGCTCACCGCCCTGCTGGCCCGGGGCAATCCCGCACCGTACGCCGGAACGATTCGGCTGCCGGAGCACGGTGTGGAGATCGCCACCGCCTCGCCCGAGTTGTTCCTCCGCCGCGGCGGGCGTGTCGTGGAGTCCGGGCCGATCAAGGGGACCGGGCGGACCGAGGCGGACCTCCTGGAGAAGGACTACGCCGAGAACGTCATGATCGTGGACCTGGTGCGCAACGACATCGGGCGGGTCTGCGACACCGGCAGCGTCACCGTGCCCGACCTGTGCGCGGTGGAGAAGCATCCGGGGCTGGTCCACCTGGTGTCGACGGTGCGCGGTGAGCTGCGCGAGGGGGCCGGCTGGCCCGAACTGCTGGACGCCGCCTTTCCTCCCGGCTCGGTCACCGGCGCGCCCAAGTCCAGCGCCCTGCGGATCATCGACGCCCTGGAGACCTCGCCCCGTGGCCCGTACTGCGGTGGCGTCGGCTGGGTCGACGCCGACCGGGGCACCGGCGAGCTGGCGGTGGGCATCCGCACCTTCTGGATCGACCGGGGGACGGGCGGTGCCGTGCTGCGCTTCGGCACCGGCGCCGGGATCACCTGGGGCTCCGATCCCGAGGGGGAGTGGCGGGAGACCGAACTGAAGGCTTCCCGGCTGCTCGCGGTAGCGTCGGGCACGTACGAGGTGAGTGAAGGGACCTGAGGTGAAGATCTGGCTCGACGGTGGGCTGCAGGACATGGAGTCCGCCCGCGTCTCCGTCTTCGACCACGGACTGACCGTGGGCGACGGCATCTTCGAGACGGTGAAGGCCGTGGACGGCCGTCCGTTCGCGCTCACCCGGCATCTCGACCGGCTGACCCGGTCGGCCCGCGGGCTCGGGCTGCCCGCCCCCGACCTCGACCACGTCCGCCGCGCCTGCGCCGCCGTCCTCGAGGCCAACCCCATGCCGCTCGGGCGGCTGCGGATCACCTACACCGGCGGTCACGGCCCGCTGGGCTCGGACCGGGGCGAGCACGGCCCGACGCTCGTGGTCGCCCTCGGCTCGACCGCCGGGCGCCCCGACTCCACCGCCGTCGTCACCGTGCCCTGGACGCGCAACGAGCGCGGCGCGCTGACCGGGCTGAAGACCACCTCGTACGCCGAGAACGTGGTCGCCCTCGCCCGTGCCCGCGAACAGGGCGCCTCCGAGGCGCTGTTCGGCAACACCGTCGGACATCTCTGCGAGGGCACCGGGTCGAACGTCTTCGTCGTCCTCGACGGCGAGATCCACACCCCGCCGCTCGCCTCCGGCTGCCTCGCCGGCATCACCCGCGCCCTGGCCGTGGAGTGGACCGGCTCCAAGGAAACCGACCTGCCCCTGGACGTCCTGCGGGAGGCCGAGGAGATCTTCCTCACCTCCACCCTGCGCGACGTGCAGGGCGTGCACCGTGTCGACGACCGCGAGCTTCCCGGCGCGCCCGGTCCGGTGACCGCCAAGGCCATGCGGATCTTCGACGAGCGGTCCGGGGCCGACCTCGATCCGTGAGCCGCCGGACAGCCGGCTGACCCGAGGCGTGCACGGAAAGCGGCGTCCGCGGGGCCCTCGGTCGGGGGTGGTGGCGGGCGCCGGGTGGTCGGGTAGAACTCACCTGATGACCACCACCCTGCGGCCGGTCGAGCCGCTTCAGCAGAACTCCGACGGGACGCGCTCGCGCCGCTTCCGGGTGTGCGTGAACAGCCGCCCCGTCGGGGAGATACACCTCGCCACGCATCCCCTCTTCGGCGATGCGGTGGCCCGGATCCTGCATCTGGGCATCGCGGAGCCCGACCGGCGGCGCGGCCGGGGGACGGTCGCCGCGCTCGCCGCGGAGGAAGTGGCGCGCGGCTGGGGCTGCCGCCGCATCGAGGTCACCGTCCCCGCCCCGGCCGTGGCCGCTCTCCGACTCGCCACGGCGCTCGGCTACGTCCTGCGCAACCGCAGCATGGAGAAGGCCCTCGGGGACGCCCCGCCCGCCCTGCCGGAGGGCACCCGGGCGCGGCCGATGACCGAGGAGGAGTTCGGGCCCTGGCTGGACCGGGGCAAGGAGGCCCACGCGCGCGACTGGATCGAGCGCGGCGTGCCCGAGGCCGAGGCGTGGGCCAAGTCGGAGCGCGACCACGCCGCCCTGCTGCCCCAGGGACGCGCCACCCCGGGCATGCTTGTCAGCGTCCTCGAGCACGAGGGCACTCCGGTGGGCACGCTGTGGCTCGCGGTGCGGGACGCGCGGGGCTACGTCTTCGACGTGGCGACCCACGCCGCCCACCGCGGCCGGGGACACGGACGCTCGCTCATGCTGATCGCCGAAGCCCAGTCGGCCGCCGCGGGCAAGCGGGACCTCGGCCTCAACGTGTTCGCCGGCAATACCCCGGCCGAGCGGCTCTACGCGTCACTCGGCTACCGGACGGTGGAGTGCTCGATGTACAAGCCGCTCCTGTAGCGGCCGGGGCCGCCCGGTCAGTCGTCCCGGCCGGCCAGCAGGCGGTCGGCGATCTCCTCGATGCGCTCCCGCAGGCCCTCCTGGCTCTTGCCGCCGTCGAGGCGCTCGCCCCCGATGACGTACGTCGGGGTGCCGGTCACGCCGATCGCCTTGCCCTCGGCCTGGTCCGCGTCCACGATCAGGATGTGCCGTCCGTCGATCAGCGCGGTGTCGAACTCCTCGGCGTCCAGCCCCAGTTCGCGGGCCACCTCGACCAGGAGGGGTTCCCCCTGACGGCCCAGTTCCTCGGCCCGGCCGAGAACGGCCTCCACGTACTCCCATCCCCTGCCCTGCACGAGCGCCTCCTCGGCGGCCTGGGCGGCGGCGAAGGAGTGCTTGTGCTTCTCCAGCGGGAAGTGCCGCAGCCGGAGTTCCAGCCGGTCGCCGTAGCGGGCCCGCAGGGCGCGCAGGTCGTCGAGCGCGGTACGGCAGTCCGGGCACTGGAGCTCGCACCACACGTCGAGGACGGGGGCGGCGGGACGGACGGGGGAGGAGTCGCTCATGACCACAGTCTCCCAGCCCCGGCGCGGTCCCCCGAACACACCTCGCGCACTCGCGTCCCGGGGCGGGTCCGGGACGTGTCCGGCGCACGATGCGGGCTGTACGCCGATGCCGGCACCTGCGGAGGAGCCGACCCGGAGATGTCCCTGATGTCCGGGTCGGAGCATGGCCCGGCGGGCGCCGGGAGGTGCAGGATGGAGGGGGACGAAGTGCCCGCCCTCGACCGAATCCTGCCTGGAGGACCGGATGATTGCCGAGACCGTCTGCTCCGCCGTCTCCGCGGCGGGTCTGGGTATCGCGGTGGTCACCGCCTACCGCAAACGCTTCCTCGCCGCCGCCCGCATCGCCGCCTACTCGCTCGTGCCCGTCGGCCTGGTCATGACCGGCGTCGTCCAATGGCTGGCCGACACGGCGTTCAGCCCGACGGCCTGGGCGGGGTTCGGGGTGCTGGGGCTGTCCCTGGTGCTGTTCATGACCACGCGTGCCGTGGAGCGCAGGCGCGGCGGCACCCGCAAGGAGCGCAGGGCGGCCCGGGCGGCGGCGCAGCAGGAGGCGGTGGCCCCGGCCGCCTCGGCGCCCTCCCTGGGACAGGGCTCCGGCCCGGCCACCCGCCCGGCCGCGCGGCCCACGCGCGCGACGCAGGGGGACGACGACTTCAGCGACATCGAGGCCATCCTCAAGAAACACGGCATATGACACCGCCGGACCCCCCGCGACCGCGTCCGGCGTGCTGAATCGTCAGAGGCGATCCGGTATGGACCGTAAGTGATCACCACCGGAACCGGGGAAAGCGCAATCTGCGGAGTGTCGCTCTCCGGATGAGCGCCGATCGCGTCGAACCCGCTCGATGCGTCATCATGCGCGCGAGATGCTGGACACGACACAGAGCGAGGCCGCGCCGCCGCAGGACGAGCCGCGCGGATGCCTCTTCGCCCTATCCCAGCCACCGCTGCTGATCTTCTTGGCGGTGATCGGGTGTCTGCTGCTCACGGCTGCCCTGCACGACCTGCTCTGGCTGTGAGCCGTACGCGCGGTCCCGGCGCCACCCGTCGGGACCGCGTCGGCTCGGCACCGCCGGCCTCCCAGCGGTCGTCGCGGCGGGCGGGCGCTTGCGGCGTCAGCCCGCGGCCTCCTTGCGGCGCGCCCGGTACGCGGCGACGTGCAGGCGATTTCCGCAGGTGCGGCTGTCGCAGTAGCGCCGCGAGCGGTTGCGCGACAGGTCGACGAAGGCGTGCCGGCAGTCCGGGGCCTCACAGCGCCGCAGCCGCTCCTGCTCCCCGGCGACCACGAAGAACGCCAGCGCCATCCCGCAGTCGGCGGCCAGGTGGTCGGCCACGGAGGCGCCGGGTGCGAAGTAGTGCACGTGCCAGTCGTAGCCGTCATGGTCCGTGAGACGGGGCGTGGTGCCTGCCGCTGCGATCAACTCGTTGATCAGCCCGGCGGCGGTGCGGCTGTCGGGCGCCGCGAAGACCGCCGCGAACCGGCCGCGCAGCTTGCGCACCGCCGACAGGTCGAAATCCGAGAGCACGCCGACATCGCTGACCTTGTGGTTGCGCACGAAGTCCTCGAGGGACGCGACGTCCGGCAGTCCGTCCGGTGCCGAGTCGTCCTCCGGCGCGGTGTTCACCAGATCCACCACGGTGTCGAGGGCGCACCGGGTGTCGTGGGTGATCAGCACGATTCGCTCCCTGGCCTGGGGGTCGGGCGGGCGCCCGTGGATGCTGGCCGATGGTAGTGGCTCCGGTGAGCCCCGCACCGCCCCCGCTCCGCACATGGCTTCGAATAGAACGCCGGAAGGCCCTGGAGCGTTCCCGGCGCAGGGCGCCGCGCTCTGCGGGGCCGCTTTCCGGACGGGCGACGCGGGCCCGGCTGCCCGGACAGGCGACGCGGACCCGACACAGGCCCGGCGGAGGAAGCGGCCGGGGTGGCGTGCGGTGGCCGGTCGGGCTCCGGCGGGGCGCGGTGGACAGTGCTGCCGAGGACGGAGCCGGGGCGGGCGGACGCTTGGCCGCGGTCGCTCTTCGGCCGGCGACCGCCTGCCAGGTGGGGAGAACTTCCGGTTGTGACCGGAGCCGCGCGGGTTTCGATCACCCACGGTGATGTGTGGTGCCGGAGGGGCACCCCGTGCGGCTCGCACACCGGCCGGTCCGTGGCGTGCCGGTCGGCGCCGCGGCCCGCCGCAACACAACGGCGCCGACGCCGCGGAAACCCGCGGCGGTCGGCGCCGGTGCGTGCCGTGTACGGCTGTCCGGGCCCGAGCCGTCTCCCCGAGTCGACGGCGCCGGGCGGCTTGTGGGGTCTCGCCTAGCTCTCTGCCAGGATGTGCGAGAGCTCCTGATCGAGATCGAAGTGCCGGTGCTCCGTGCCGGGGGGCACGGCGGCGTCGGTGCGCTTCAGGAAGGACTCCAGGGCCCGCGCCGGGGCCTCGAGCAGGGCCTCGCCCTCCGGAGAGCTCAGGGCGATGCAGACGACGCCCTGGCCGTGACTGCGCGACGGCCAGACACGGACGTCGCCGGTGCCGGTGGGGCGGTGAAGTCCCTCGGCGAGGAGGTCGCGGGCGAACACCCACTCGACGGTTTCCTCGGCTCCGGTGTGGAAGGTGGCGTGCACGGCGTAGGGGTCGGCCGTGTCGTACCGCAGGCCTGCGGGGACAGGCAGGGAGGACTCGCTCGACACAACGAGGCGCAGGTGCAGCTCGCAGCTGACCGTGGTGTTCATAAGCGCCAGGGCCTTTCGCTCAGTGTGCGCTCGGGGATTCGCACGTCGGCGAAATCGACATGCCACCTACGGTGCCGTTGTAAACCCCTCTGAGTGTTTTGCGGGCGTTTACGTAACTCTTCCGGCCGAGAGATCGTTCGCGACCTGCGCCCATTCCGGTGACCGGAATGTCTCCGGTAGTGTTTGGCCGTATGAACACGGGGAGTAACAAGCCTGGCGAAGCCGCCGTGGCGGCCGACATGGCGAAGGCGGCCGACGTGGCGAAGGCGGACGGGGTGCGGGACGAGCGGGCGCTCGGTTCGAGGGCGCCGGAATTCATCAAGGCGCGGCGCGCCCTGCACCTCAGCTGGCAGGTGGGAGTCTTCATCATCGGCCTCGCGGTCGTGGTGGCCGGCGTCATCATGCTGCCGCTGCCCGGACCGGGCTGGGTCGTGATATTCGGGGGCATGGCGATCTGGGCGACCGAGTTCGTCTGGGCCCAGTTGGTGCTGCGCTGGACCAAGCGCAAGGTCACCGAGGCGGCCCAGCGGGCCTTGGACCCAAAGGTCCGGCGACGCAACATCATCCTGACCACGGTCGGTGTCGTCATCGTGGCCGTGCTCGCGGGGATCTACCTGTGGAAGTTCGGCTTCGAGATGCCCTGGAAGATCAAGGACCAGTGATCCGCGCAGGGGGTGTCATGGCTCGGCCGGCCCTGGTCACGGGCACCCCCTGACATGGGGTAATGTTCTTCCTGCGTCCGGGCGATTAGCTCAGTGGGAGAGCGCTTCGTTCACACCGAAGAGGTCACTGGTTCGAACCCAGTATCGCCCACCGGATCACAGGCGGCCCGGCTCACCACTGGTGAGCCGGGCCGCCTCGTCGTGTGCGAGGGGTGACCGTGCCGTGAGGCTCCGCACGGAGGCCGGATCCTCCGCTTGCCGCCCGGCTTCATCCAACCGTGACCTTCCGCGGCTCCCGCCCCGGCGGGCCCACAGCCGTTCGGCCGGTCGCTCACGCACCTCCACGTGGGCGTTCCCGCCCTCGCCCGTCGACAGCGGGCGGAGTGTCCGGCGGCGCCGAGCGGTCCGCGCGGCCATCAATTCCTGTCCGAATCGTCGACGTGGTCCTAGGGCCTCCGCACCTTGTGTCGGCAAGCGCTTGCTCGACATGATTCATGCGCGGGTGCGACGGCGCCGGGGAGGCGCGCTGCACCAGAGCGGGGGTGCCGGAGGGGCGGGCCGTGAGGCGGACGATCCTCGAAGCGGCTGGGGCTTCGCCGGCCGTCGCGGGGCTCGGCGCGCCACGGCGAGCGCGTGCGGTGGGGCAGCGGCTCGGGAGAGGGGAAGGTGACGATCCGTTACTCCTGGGGGATGCCGAGGATCGGGCCCAGCGGAACAACAGGACGATCGGGCTCTTCGGGAAGAAGACCCGAAGACTCAAGGTCAAGACCGACTTACAGCCGTACCTCGACTTCTGGAAGAAGTTCAACACCCGGTCCCCGGGCGGGAATCCGCCGGGCGTCTTCCAGAATGCCATCGGATTCCTGCGCGAATACGATGCGAAGAATGTAGTGCTCGACCTGAACGAGCAGGTCGAGGCGGGCCATCCTCCATGGAGGGACTTCGTGCGGGCCTCGAGAAGTTCGGTGAGATGGACAGCAGGCTCCTCGGCGTGCCGGTCGGTTCGGACTCGATGGCCCCCGGTCGACGACAACCCGTCCACACCCGGGCCGGCGTCAAGGCCGAACCGGGGCGGACAATCGAACCGGGGTGGACCTGGGGCGACTTCGACGGGGCGATGAGGAGGATCAGCGACCGGACCGGCCGGGCCGGCGACAGTGGGATGTACGGCGTCATGTACCCCTACGACCTGTACCTGCGTCAGAACAGCAAGGCCTTTTCACCGAGACCGGTCTCGGATTCGCCGGGTCGGACCTGACCGAGTGGTGGACGAAGGCGGAGAAGGGCGTGAGGTCCGGGCTGTTCGCCGACCCGGAGAAGGACGACACCGCGCTCTGCGGCCTCGCCGCCGCCGAGAACCTGGCGCTGCTCGGGGACCGGATGCCGTGAGGCGCACGCCAAGCGCGGGCGGGCACACTCGGTGCATGGACTGGAACCATTACCGATTCCGCAGTCTGTGGAGCCTGACCGCGCCGGTGCCGGCGGTGTACCGGGCGCTGGAGCGCATCGAGGACTATCCCGGCTGGTGGCCGCAGGTGCGGGAGGTCACCCGCGTCGACGACACCCGAGGACTCGTCCGCATCCGCTCGCTCCTCCCGTTCGACCTGGTCACGGCCATGAAGGAGGGGCTTCGCGACCCCGCGGCCGGGATACTGGAGGCGGGCCTGTCCGGGGACGTCGAGGGTTGGGCGCGCTGGACGATCAGCCGCCGCGGGGACGGCGGCAGCCTCGCCCGCTACGACCAGGAGGTCGACGTGCGCAGACCGCTGCTCAGGCGGCTCGCCGTGCCGGGACGACCCCTCTTCCACCTCAACCACACGCTGATGATGCGGGCCGGGCGGCGCGGACTGGCCGCCCACCTGGAAGCGGTTTGAAGGAAGCGTCCCGGCACCTGTATTGTTCAGTGCGTTCCCGGGCGATTAGCTCAGTGGGAGAGCGCTTCGTTCACACCGAAGAGGTCACTGGTTCGAACCCAGTATCGCCCACGGCCGAGAGCGACGTGTTTCCGCATCTGCGCGGACCGCGTCGCTCTCTTCGTGTGTCCCGCGGGCTGCGCCCCGCGTCGGAGTCGTCTCCGGCCTCCACGGCACGGCTCAGGCCGCCGCCGGCAGGTCCGGGCGCAGGGGCCAGGCCGGGTCCACCGACTCCTCCGTACCGCTGCGCGCGAACCACGCCTGGAGTCCCCGGGCCTGCGCCGCGTGCCACACCGCCTGGAGCGTGTGCAGCTCACCCGGGGACAGCCGCTCCAGCCGGGACGCGAAGCGCCGCCCGACCGCCCGGGTCACCTCCAGCGCGGCCACCGCGTCCGCCGCCGCGTCGTGCGCCCCCTCCAGCGGGACGCCGTAGTGCTCGCACAGGTCGGTGAGCGTGCGGCGGCCCTTGCGGTAGCGGTCCAGGTGCTTGTCGAGGACCCACGGGTCCAGTACCAGCAGCGGCGTCCGCTCGAACCACCGGTTCAGCGACGAGGCGCGGTGACGGCGCAACTCCCGGTCCAGCAGAGTGAGATCGAACGGCGCGTTCATCACCACCAGCGGGCGGCCCACCCCGGCCTGCTCGGCCAGCGCCTCGGCCACCTCGTACATCACCGGCGCCGGCCAGCGGCCGTTGCGCTGGAGGTGCTCCTCCGTCAGCCCGTGCACCCGTGTAGCCGCGGCGGGCACCGGAACCCCCGGGTTCACCAGCCAGCGGCTGACCCGCGGCCGGGTGCCCGGAGCGTCCTGGACGACGACGGCGGCCGACACGATCCGGTCGGTCTCGACGTCCACGCCCGTCGTCTCCGTGTCGAAAGCGGCCAGCGGCCCTTCGTACCAGCACGTCATACCCAACAACCCCTCGCTCACCACCGGCAGTTGACGCGCCGTCCACTGCCCGACCGGTTGATACCCGGGCTGTTTGGGCCGTACGCCGGAAGGAGACAACAGGAGTACGGGTACGCGCAGTTCAGCGGCCCGCAGCGGGACACACCTGTTCTGGAAGGCTGTTGGTCATGGCCATGGTGCAGCCCGAACGGGGCGGGCTGCTGCCCGAGCGCACGGCTCCCTCCCGAGGCACTCTCGCCACCACCGCCTGCATGGAGACCTTGCAGGTCGGCTACCTGCACGCGGTCGCGGCGGCCGCGGGCTGCTCACTGTCCCAGCCCTTTCCGGACAACGGCATCGACTGGCACGTCAGCCACAGCGCACCGGGGCACACGGTCGACGACGAGGTCACCATCAAGGTCCAGCTGAAGGCCACCTACCAGGTGGCGCCCCACCCGCCGGGCCCCTCCTTCTCGTTCACGCTGGACAACGCGCACCTGGCCAAGCTGGCCCGCACCCCGGTCTCGGTGCACAAGATCCTCGTCGTCATGCTCGTCCCGCGCTCGCAGGGCGACTGGCTGCGCGCCGGCCACGACCGGCTCGACCTCCGGCACTGCTGCTACTGGACCAACCTGGCCGGGCACCCGGTCACCGGTCGGCGCCGCACCACCGTGCGGATCCCGACCGCCCGCATCTTCGACGACCGGGCGCTGTGCGAGATCATGACGCGGGTCGGGACGGGAGGGAAACCATGACGCACCGCCCGATCGGCGGACCACTGCGGCCGGTACGCCCGCACCCCGCCGAGGGCTCCGGCGCACGGGCCCTCGAGCCCGCCGAGGTCGACCCGGCCGTCCTGGGCGCCCTGCTGCACCGCCACGGCTGGCAGCGGCGCGGCGGCGCTCCCGGACGCTACGGCCGCTGGACCCCGCCCGGACCGGGCGCGGGCGGCACCAGCCTGCTGGTGCCGGAGAGCCGTGCCTTCCCCGACAGCGACGACCTGCTCGCCGAGGCCCTGCAGGCCCTGTCCCGCAGCGCCACCCCCTCCGCCCGCGAGGTGCTCGCCTCGCTCACCGTGCCCAGCGACGAGATCCGCTGGTGGCGCGACACACCGGCCGGGCCCGGCGGCACCGCCGCCTGGACCGCGGAGGAGCAGCTGCGCACCGCCGCCCGCCGCACCCTGCTCGCCGCCGCGCTCGCCACCCGAGCCCGGGCCGGCTACCACGGCACCCGGCACCGCCGCCCGGCCGCCGCCACGCTGGACGACATCCTGGTCGGCCCCGCCCACGGCGGTCGCCGGCTGACCGCCTTCGCGCCCGTCGCCACCGCCCGCCCCCTCGCCGTACGCCTCCACCAGGCCCTGCACGCCGCGCGGGAGGCTGTCGACTACCGGCGCGCCACCGGCGGCATGGACGCGTTCGACGGGGCCGTCGAAGCGGGCGTCAGCCACGAACTGACCGAGGCCCTCGTCACCCTCGTGCGGGGCAGTGAGGGCGCCCGGATCGCCGTCGCATGGGCCCCGGCGGCCGGCGTGCCGGAAGGCTGCGCCGCCGGCGCCGAACCCGTCGAGTTCTCGCCCGGCGACCTCCCCGCCCTGCGCGAGGCCGGCGCCCGCTATCGGCACCGGGAGCCGTCCGTACCGGTGCGGATCACCGGCGTGGTGGTCCGAATGCGCCGGTCCGGCCCGCGCGGCGAGGGCACCGTACGGCTGCGCGTGCTGGCCGGCGCAGAGGTCGGGTACGTGCGGATCACGCTCGGCGAGGAGCAGTACCGCATCGCCGGGCACGCGCACCTCGTCGGGGTGCCCGTACGGGTGCGCGGGCTCCTGGAGAGCCGGGGCGGCTTCCGCCGGCTGACGGGGGTCGGGGAGGTCGTACCGGTGCAGGTCGACGAGGCCGAGCGGGACCGGCTGATGAAGTCGCTCCAGGAGCACGTGGAGGCGGCGGCCTTCTTCGGCGAGGCCTGCGGGCCCGACTTCGGGGACTGACCGGGCCCGTGGGCACGGTCCGCACCGGGTCCGTCCTGGACCCCCGAGGGCCGATTTCGCCCAGGGCGGTCACGGGTCGGTACGATCGCACCCATGCGTGCGCTCCGGTATGGCGCCGCGACCACACCCTTCAGTCAGGAGAGACCGGTGTCAGACGTCCGTGTGATCATCCAACGCGATTCCGAGCGGGAAGAACGCGTGGTGACGACGGGCACTACGGCCGCCGAGCTCTTCGCCGGCGAGCGCTCGGTCATCGCCGCGCGCGTGGCCGGCGAGCTCAAGGACCTCTCCTACGAGGTCGGGGACGGCGAGACCGTCGAGGGAGTGGACATCTCCTCCGAGGACGGCCTCAACATCCTGCGCCACTCCACCGCGCACGTCATGGCCCAGGCCGTGCAGGAACTGTTCCCCGAGGCCAAGCTGGGCATCGGACCGCCCGTCCGGGACGGCTTCTACTACGACTTCGATGTGGAGAAGCCGTTCACGCCCGAGGATCTCAAGGCCATCGAGAAGAAGATGCAGGAGATCCAGAAGCGGGGGCAGCGCTTCTCCCGCCGCGTGGTGACCGACGAGGCCGCCCGCGAGGAGCTCGCCGACGAGCCGTACAAGCTGGAGCTGATCGGCCTCAAGGGCTCCGCCTCCAGCGACGACGGCGCGGACGTCGAGGTCGGTGCCGGTGAGCTGACCATCTACGACAACCTGGACGCCAGGTCCGGAGAGCTGTGCTGGAAGGACCTCTGCCGCGGTCCCCACCTGCCCACCACCCGGAACATCCCGGCGTTCAAGCTGATGCGCAACGCCGCCGCCTACTGGCGCGGCAGCGAGAAGAACCCGATGCTCCAGCGCATCTACGGCACCGCCTGGCCGTCCAAGGACGAGCTCAAGGCCCACCTGGAGTTCCTGGCCGAGGCCGAGAAGCGCGACCACCGCAAGCTCGGCGCCGAGCTCGACCTGTTCTCCATCCCGGAGCAGATCGGTTCCGGCCTCGCCGTCTTCCACCCCAGGGGCGGCGTCGTCCGCCGGGTCATGGAGGACTACTCGCGGCGCCGTCACGAGGAGGAGGGCTACGAGTTCGTCTACACCCCGCACGCGACGAAGGGGAAGCTCTTCGAGACCTCGGGCCACCTGGACTGGTACGCCGACGGCATGTACCCGCCCATGCAGCTCGACGAGGGCGTGGACTACTACCTCAAGCCCATGAACTGCCCGATGCACAACCTGATCTTCGACGCGCGCGGCCGCTCCTACCGCGAACTGCCGCTGCGCCTGTTCGAGTTCGGGACCGTGTACCGGTACGAGAAGTCGGGCGTCGTACACGGCCTGACCCGGGCCCGCGGCTTCACCCAGGACGACGCGCACATCTACTGCACCCGTGAGCAGATGTCCGAGGAGCTCGACAAGACCCTCACCTTCGTCCTCAACCTGCTGCGCGACTACGGTCTGACCGACTTCTACCTGGAGCTGTCCACCAAGGACCCGGAGAAGTTCGTCGGTTCGGACGAGGCGTGGGAGGAGGCCACCGAGACGCTGCGCCGGGTCGCCGAGAAGCAGGGCCTGCCGCTGGTCCCGGACCCGGGCGGCGCCGCCTTCTACGGTCCTAAGATCTCCGTCCAGGCCAAGGACGCCATCGGCCGCACCTGGCAGATGTCGACCATCCAGCTCGACTTCAACCTGCCCGAGCGCTTCGACCTGGAGTACACCGCCGCCGACGGCTCCAAGACCCGCCCGGTCATGATCCACCGTGCACTCTTCGGCTCCATCGAGCGCTTCTTCGCCGTGCTGCTCGAGCACTACGCGGGCGCCTTCCCGGCGTGGCTGGCGCCGGTGCAGGCGGTCGGCATCCCGGTGGGCGACGCGCACGTGGAGTACCTGGAGAAGTTCGCCGCGCAGGCCCGCAAGCGGGGGCTGCGCATCGAGGTCGACTCCTCCTCGGACCGCATGCAGAAGAAGATCCGGACGGCGCAGAAGCAGAAGGTCCCCTTCATGATCATCGTCGGCGACGACGACATGAACGCGGGCTCGGTCTCCTTCCGCTACCGCGACGGCTCCCAGGAGAATGGCATCCCCGCCGACGAGGCGATCGACAAGATCGTGAAGGTCGTCGAGGACCGGGCGCAGGTCTGACACGCGCACGTGGGGCCCCCGGGAGCGAGCCCGGGGGCCTTTCCCGTGGCTGCGGGCGACGCCATATGCTGCACGCATGACGAGTGAGCCGGAGCAGCAGTTGGGAGTGGGCACGCAGGACGCGTTCCAGCGTCTGTGGACGCCCCACCGGATGGCCTACATCCAGGGCGAGAACAAGCCGACCGGCCCCGGGGCCGACGACGGCTGCCCCTTCTGCTCGATCCCGGCCACGTCCGACGAGGACGGGCTGGTCGTCCGGCGTGGCGAGCGGGTCTACGCGGTGCTCAACCTCTACCCGTACAACGGCGGCCACCTGATGACCGTGCCGTACCGCCACGTCGCCGACTACACCGACCTCACCGCCGAGGAGACCGCGGAGCTCGCGGAGCTGACCAAGCAGGCGATGACCGCGCTGCGCGTCGCGTCCGGGGCGCACGGGTTCAACATCGGCATGAACCAGGGCACGGTCGCGGGCGCCGGCATCGCCGCGCACCTGCACCAGCACATCGTGCCGCGCTGGGGCGGGGACACGAACTTCATGCCGGTGGTCGGTCACACCAGGGTGCTGCCGCAGTTGCTGGCCGACACCCGCAAGATGCTCGCGGAGGCGTGGCCGGCCGGCTGAGCCCGGCGGGCCGTCGCCCGGACGGCCCTCGGGCGTGCCCCCACACCCGGCCGCGCTCGCGCGGGGTGAGGCCGGGGGCGGCCCCCTCACGGCGGCCGAACGACCGCCCGCGGTCCTCCCGGCGTCACGCGTCGTAGAGGTCCGCCTTCTTGGGCGCCGCGTCCTGCACCGCCGTGCTGAGGAACGACGAGCGTGCACCGAACTTCTCCGTGTCCACGCCGTTCTCCGCCAGGACCTTGATCGCCGCCTGGTGCACCACCCGCAGCACGGGCGTCGCCGCCCGCAGCGCGTCGTCGGCCATGAATCGGTGCCGCCACGGCTTGTCGGCCCAGGCATGCCGCAGGCCGAACGGCTCGGGCAGCGTCAGGCTGCCGCCCAGCCAGTACAGCAGCGGCGGGTACCAGGTCAGCGGAGCCCGCGCGGCCAGGCGCACCACCTCGTCGGTGTCGACCAGGGGGAGCTTCACCTTGCGGGTCTCCCAGAACCTGATCGACTTCTGGACCTCCTTCTCCTTGGCCGCCGGCTTGGTGGTGAACAGGGAGTGCACCGGCCCCAGCGCGTGCCCGGTGACCTCGATGCGCAGCGTCTCGTGCAGCACCGTCACCGTGATCAGCATGGTGATGACCAACTGGCCGTCCCACAGGGTCCACTGGACGCCCAGATAGTGCCGGTCGCCCGCGCTGAACTGCTGCTTGTTGCAGATGTCCTGTATGGCGTGCGGCTTGATCCGGTACGCCTCGACGTCCGTGCCGTCGGGCCGGGTCACCGCCGTGGCGTTCTCGCCGATCGGCGTGACGATCCAGTGCTGTATCGACGGTTTGGGGAATCCGCCGGTGTGCAGCGGGCCGCGCTCCAGCATGCGCAGCCGGTCGTGGATGGCCTTGATGACGTCCCAGCTGCGGAAGGGGTGGATCTCCCGGTCCCGGTCGGCCGGTACCAGTTCCTCGGCGAGTGTCCAGCTGCCCCAGCGGGTGCCCATGCCGAGTATGCCCTTGGGCCCGGCGTAGAAGACGCTGTTGGACTGCTGCTCGGCGCTGAGCCGGGCCAGGGACTGGCGCAGTTGTTCGGCCGCGGTCTCGCCGGGGCTGCTCGGCACCGCCTCCGGCACCTTGGCACCCACGCTGCCGCCGGAGAGCAGGCTGTCCCAGCGCTCCCTGAGGTCCGTCGCGGTGCGCTCGCAGATTCGCTTCGCCCAGAACCAGCCCACCACCGGGGCGATCACCGCCGCACGCGCGTACCACCCCCAGAAGCCGCCGAACGGCATGCGGATCAGGAAGATCACCGCGAGGGCGCCCATCGCCACGAGGAGCGTGGTGGCCAGCGCCCCGGCCCGCTTGTCCTCGCGCTTGACGATCGTGGTGCGGATCTGGAAGACCAGCAGCCACACCACGAGCCCGGGCAGGAACAGCAGCCCGCACAGGACCATGACGGCGCTCAGCCAGTTGTCGCGCTCCCGGCGGATGCGGTGGGCCGCCAGCGCGTGTTCCACCACCACCTGTGGCTGGGTGCCGAACGACTGGATCAGCGGCGCGCGGCCGGCGCCCAGCATCCGGTCGATGATCGCCCGGGAGAACGCCTCGCCCAGGTTGGGCCGGAACAGCGCGATCCTGGGCTTGCCGACGGCGGACTTGTGCCACTCGGTGTTGGCCTTGAGTATCTCCTCGGCCTCGTTGTCCCGATAGGCGGCGGAGGCCAGCGCGAACGTCGGCGTCTGCCCCTCGTCGCCCATGCGCGGCACCTGCGGACCGAAGAAGTCCGCATAACCGCTCTCAACGGTCATTCCCGCCCCCGATCGCCGCGACTGTCGTCATGCGGCCTTCCCGACTTCCTTGCTGCGCACACCTGTTGATCAGTTCTTCAGCGTATCCCCAGCCGTCGGCATCCGTCGGCGGACGGCCCAAGCCGCCCGCCGAGAGGGAGTGAGGCATCGCGGAGGCGTGTTCCGGCAGGGTGGGTGCGCGGGCGCCCGCGGACCGTCCGCGCGGGCGCCCGGCGCCGACTAGGAGGCGCTGCGCGCCTCCTCGCGCACCCGCTCGGCGATCTGCGGCGGCATCGGCTCGTGCCGTGCGTAGCGGCGGCTGAAGCGCGCGGTGCCGTGGGAGAGCGAGCGCAGGTCGATGGCGTACCGGCCGATCTCGATCTCGGGCACCTCGGCCTTGACGAGCGTGCGCCCGCCGGGTGCCTGCTCGGTTCCGACGACCCGGCCGCGCCGGCCGGACAGGTCGCTCATCACCGCGCCCACGTAGTCGTCACCGACCAGTACGCTCACCTCGGCCACCGGTTCCAGCAGGTGGATCTTCGCATCGGCCGCGGCCTCCCGCAGGGCCAGCGCGCCCGCCGTCTGGAACGCGGCGTCGGAGGAGTCCACCGAGTGGGCCTTGCCGTCCAGCAGCGTCACCCGGACGTCGATCAGCGGATGGCCCGCGGCAACTCCCTTGGCGGCCTGGGCCCGCACGCCCTTCTCCACGGAGGGGATGAACTGCCGCGGCACGGCGCCGCCGACCACCTTGTCCACGAACTCGATGCCCGAACCGCCCGGCAGTGGCTCCACCTCGATCTCGCAGATGGCGAACTGCCCGTGGCCGCCGGACTGTTTGACGTGCCGCCCGCGCCCGGACGCCCTGCCGCCGAACGTCTCCCGCAGCGAGACCTTGTGCGGTACGACGTCGACCTGGACGCCGTAACGGCTGCGCAGCCGTTCCAGGGCCACGTCCGCGTGGGCCTCGCCCAGGCACCACAGGACCACCTGGTGGGTGTCCTGGTTCTGTTCCAGCCGCATCGTCGGGTCCTCGGCGACCAGCCGGGCCAGCCCCTGCGAGAGCTTGTCCTCGTCGGGTTTGCTGTGCGCCTGGATGGCGAGCGGCAGCAGCGGGTCGGGCATCTCCCACGGCTCCATCAGCAGCGGGTCGTCCTTGGCGGACAGGGTGTCCCCGGTCTCCGCGCGGCCGAGCTTGGCCACGCACGCCAGATCGCCCGCGATGACGTGCGACACCGGGCGCTGGAGCTTGCCGAACGGCGTGGACAGGGCACCGATCCGCTCGTCGACGTCGTGGTCCTCGTGGCCCCGGTCGGCCAGGCCGTGCCCGGAGACGTGGACCGTCTGGTCGGCGCGCAGGGTCCCGGAGAACACCCGCACCAGCGAGAGCCTTCCGACGTACGGGTCCGAGGAGGTCTTCACGACCTCGGCGACCAAGGGGGCGTCGGGGTCACAGGGCTCCAGCTCGCGCGGCCTGCCGTCGACGGTGGTCACGCGCGGGGCGCCGTGCTCCAGCGGCGTCGGGAAACCCCGGGTGATCAGCTCCAGCAGCTCGACCGTGCCGAGGCCCTGTCGGGCGCCGTCGGCCGCGGGGGCGGCGGCCAGGACGGGGTGGAAGACGCCGCGCGCGACCGCCCGCTCCAGGTCCTCGATCAGCGTCTTGACGTCGACCCGCTCGCCGCCGAGGTAGCGGTCCATGAGGGTTTCGTCCTCGCTCTCGGAGATGATCCCCTCGATGAGCCGGTTGCGGGCCTCCTCGAGCAGCGGCAGCTGGTCCTCGCCGGGCTCGGACTCCTTGCGCTCGCCGGTCGAGTAGTCGAACAGCTTCTGCGACAGCAGGCCGACCAGCCCGGTCACGGGCGCGTGCCCGTCGGGCCCCTGGGGGCCGTGCAGCGGCAGGTACAGCGGCAGGACGGCGTCGGGGTCGTCCCCGCCGAACGTCTCCGCGCAGATCCGCGTCATCTCCTCGAAGTCCGCCCGGGCGGCCTCCAGACGGGTGACGACGATGGCGCGCGGCATGCCGACGGCCGCGCACTCGTCCCACACCATGCGGGTCGAGCCGTCCACGCCGTCGGAGGCCGAGACGACGAAAAGGGCCGCGTCCGCCGCTCGCAGACCGGCCCTGAGCTCACCGACGAAGTCGGCGTATCCGGGGGTGTCCAGTAGGTTGATCTTGATGCCGTCCCATTCGACGGGCACCAGGGAGAGCTGTACCGAGCGCTGCTGCCGGTGCTCGATCTCGTCGTAGTCGGAGACGGTCCCGCCGTCCTCCACGCGGCCCGCCCGGTTGACCGCTCCCGCGGTCAGCGCGAGAGCCTCCACCAGAGTCGTCTTGCCCGATCCGGAGTGGCCGACCAGCACCACATTCCGTACGGACGCGGGGTGGTCGGCCGCCTGTGCCCTGCCGGCGGCTCCGGGGTGTGTGTGCGCCTTGTCGCCCATGGTCCTGCCTCCCGTGCACGGTGAGGTCACTGTGGGCGCGGACACGCGGAGCCCCGCGTGCGGTGCGGCTCCGGCGACGCCCGCGGTTCTTCGAGCTTTCCACTCCCGTCACGGTGCGTCCATACGAACGACCCGATCCCGCCACCCCGCTCCCCGTGATGGACCCGTGAGATCCCCGGTCCGACGGGCCCCGCGACCGGTCCGGGTGCCCGGCCTCCGCGCCCGCACGCGCGTGGCTACGATGGGCCAGCCGGTGGCCAGCAGGGGCCATGCGGCCACACGACCGTCGGGAAGGCCATGCTGAACAAGTACGCGCGTGCATTCTTCACGCGTGTCCTCACGCCGTTCGCCGCGTTTCTCATCCGGCGGGGGGTCAGCCCCGACACGGTCACGCTCATCGGCACCGCGGGCGTGGTGACGGGCGCGCTGGTGTTCTACCCCAGGGGCGAGTTCTTCTGGGGCACGGTCGTGATCACACTGTTCGTGTTCTCCGACCTGGTCGACGGCAACATGGCCCGCCAGCTGGGCCGCTCCAGCCGCTGGGGCGCCTTCCTCGACTCCACCCTGGACCGGGTCGCCGACGGCGCGATCTTCGGCGGGTTCGCCCTGTGGTACGCGGGCGGCGGCGACGACATCGCCCTGTGCGCCGTCTCGATCTTCTGCCTGGCCAGCGGCCAGGTGGTGTCGTACACCAAGGCGCGCGGCGAGTCGATCGGCCTGCCGGTCGCGGTGAACGGCCTGGTCGAGCGGGCCGAGCGGCTGGTCATCTCGCTGGTCGCGGCCGGCCTCGCGGGCCTGCACGCGTTCGGCGTGCCCGGCATCCAGTACCTGCTGCCGGTCGCCCTGTGGATCGTCGCCGTCGGCAGCCTCGTCACGCTGATCCAGCGGGTCGTCACCGTGCGCCGCGAGTCCGCCGAGGTCGAGGCGGCCGAGCGGCAGGAGACCGAGGGGAGCGAGGCCGCCAAGTGAGCGCCCGTGAGCGGCTGATCGACGCCCTGTACGGCGCCGGCTGGGGCACCGTGAAGAAGCTTCCCGAGCCCGTCGCCGTACGGCTCGGCCGGACCATCGCCGACCTCGCCTGGAGGCAGCGCGGCAAGGGCGTGCTGCGGCTGGAGGCCAACTACGCGCGCGTGGTGCCGGACGCGAGCCCCGCGCGGCTCGCCGAACTCTCCCGCGCGGGCATGCGGTCCTACCTGCGCTACTGGATGGAGTCCTTCCGGCTCCCGGCCTGGAGCGCCGAGCGCGTCAGGAGCGGCTTCGCGCCCGACGACCTGCACCACCTGACCGATGGCCTGGCGGCCGGCAGGGGCGTCGTCCTGGCGCTGCCGCACCTGGCCAACTGGGACCTCGCGGGCGCGTGGGTCACCACCGCGCTCGGCATCCCGTTCACCACCGTCGCCGAGCGGCTGAAGCCGGAGACGCTGTACGACCGGTTCGTCGCCTACCGCGAGGGCCTGGGCATGGAGGTCCTCCCGCACAGCGGCGGCTCCGCCTTCGGCACCCTGGCCCGGCGGCTGCGCGACGGCGGCCTGGTCTGCCTCGTGGCCGACCGCGACCTGTCCGCCTCGGGCGTGGAGGTCGACTTCTTCGGCGAGAAGGCGCGGATGCCGGCCGGCCCCGCGCTACTCGCCCAGCAGACGGGCGCCCTGCTGCTGCCCGCCACGCTCTGGTACGACGACTCGCCCGTGATGCGCGGCCGGGTCCATCCGCCGGTCCCCGTACCCCCGTCCGGTACGCGCGGCGAGAAGGCGTCCGCGATGACACAGGCGCTGGCCGACGCCTTCGCCGCAGGCATCGCCGAGCATCCCGAGGACTGGCACATGTTGCAGCGTCTGTGGCTGAAGGACCTCGACCCCGCGCGTGACCCGGGGAATACGGTGGAGTACGACGAGGACGCTGCGAGGGCCGCCGAGAAGGACCGGAAGGGGACCTCGTGAGGATCGGCATCGTCTGCCCGTACTCCTGGGACGTGCCGGGTGGTGTCCAGTTCCACATCCGGGACCTCGCCGAGTACTTCGTCCGCCTGGGCCACGAGGTGTCCGTGCTGGCCCCGGCCGACGACGACACCCCGCTGCCTCCGTACGTCGTCTCGGCCGGCCGCGCGGTGCCCGTCCCCTACAACGGCTCGGTGGCCCGGCTGAACTTCGGCTTCCTGTCCGCCGCGCGGGTGCGGCGCTGGCTGCACGAGGGCTCGTTCGACGTGATCCACATCCACGAGCCGACCTCGCCCTCCCTCGGCCTGCTGACCTGCTGGGCGGCCCAGGGGCCGATCGTGGCCACCTTCCACACCTCCAACCCGCGCTCCCGGGCGATGATCGCCGCGTACTCGATCCTCCAGGCGGCCCTGGAGAAGATCAGCGCCCGCATCGCGGTCAGCGAGTACGCCCGCCGCACCCTGGTCGAGCACCTCGGCGGGGACGCGGTGGTCATCCCGAACGGCGTCGACGTCGACTTCTTCGCCGGGGCGGAGCCCAACCCCGACTGGCAGGGGGACACGATCGGCTTCATCGGCCGCATCGACGAGCCCCGCAAGGGCCTGCCGGTGCTGATGAAGGCCCTGCCGAAGATCCTCGCGGCCCGCCCGCAGGCACGGCTGCTGGTCGCGGGCCGCGGCGACGAGAAGGAGGCCGTCGCATCGCTGCCGCGCGAGCTGCACGCGCGCGTGGAGTTCCTCGGCATGATCAGTGACGAGGACAAGGCCCGCTTCCTGCGCAGCGTCGACCTGTACGTGGCGCCCAACACCGGTGGTGAGAGCTTCGGCATCATCCTGGTCGAGGCCATGTCCGCCGGCGCGCCCGTGCTCGCCTCCGACCTGGACGCCTTCGCCCAGGTCCTCGACCAGGGCGCGGCCGGAGAACTGTTCCCCAACGAGGACGCCGACGCCCTCGCCGAGGCGGCCGTACGCCTCCTGGAGGACCCCGACCGCCGCGCCAAGCTCCGCGAACGCGGCAGCGCCCACGTCCGCCGCTTCGACTGGTCGACGGTCGGCGCGGACATCCTCTCGGTCTACGAGACGGTGACCGCGGGCGCGGCGGCCGTGGCGGCGGACGACCGCACCACGGGGCTGTGGGCACGCCTGGGGCTGGCCAGGGACTAGAGGTACTGAACGCAGGTGTTGTCCACACCGCCGGACTCGATGAGGACGGGGGCCTCCGGTGGAGGGGAGCCGTCCGGAACGGCACGTGCGGCGACTGACGCCGTGGGGCGGAGGTCGTCCCCGGCCGAGGTGTCCGTCCGGGCCGGGGCAGCGCCCCGGTAGCCTTGCCGCCCGTGACCGCAACCCTCATCTGGATCCTCGTAGCCCTCGCCGCCATCGGCCTCTACCTGAGCTGGACGGCGGGCCGCCTGGACCGGCTGCACGCGCGCATCGACGCCGCGCGTGCCGCGCTCGACGCACAACTGCTGCGCCGCGCCTCCGTGACCCAGGAGCTGGCCACCTCGGGGGTGCTGGACCCGGCCGCGTCGATCGTCCTGTACGAGGCCGCGCACGCCGCGCGGCAGGCGGTGGAGGAACAGCGCGAGGTCGCAGAGAGCGAGCTGAGCCAGGCTCTGCGCGCGGTGTTCGCCGACGCCCACCAGGTGGACGCGGTCCGGCAGGCGCCCGGGGGAGAGGAAGCGGCCCGCGAGCTCGCCGAGGCGGTCCGCAGGGTGCCGATGGCCCGCCGCTTCCACAACGACGCGGTACGGGCTGCACGCGCCCTGCGACGGCACCGCAAGGTGCGCTGGTTCCGGCTGGCCGGGCACGCCCCCTTCCCGATGGCGTTCGAGATGGACGACGAACCCCCGGCGGCCCTGGTCGAGCGGGCGGCGTAGCGGCGGTGTCCGCGCCGCGAAGAGCCACCGCGGGACCGCCGCGGACCCAAAAGGATCCACAGGCTTCCCATTGGCCCTTGCTGTGGACTGGTCCCCTCGCGTTTCCTCGGTGAAGCAGTAGCCCTCTTTCTCTTCAGCGAGGTCATTCGTGTCCAGCACGCTCTCCGAAAACCAGGGTCCCGAGACCGGCACCGCACGCGTCAAGCGCGGCATGGCCGAGCAGCTCAAGGGCGGCGTGATCATGGACGTCGTCACGCCGGAGCAGGCCAAGATCGCCGAGGACGCGGGCGCCGTCGCCGTCATGGCCCTGGAGCGGGTCCCGGCCGACATCCGCAAGGACGGCGGCGTGGCCCGCATGTCCGACCCGGACATGATCGAGGGCATCATCGACGCCGTCTCCATCCCGGTCATGGCGAAGTCCCGCATCGGCCACTTCGTCGAGGCCCAGGTGCTCCAGTCCCTCGGCGTCGACTACATCGACGAGTCCGAGGTCCTCACCCCGGCCGACGAGGTCAACCACTCCGACAAGTGGGCGTTCACCACCCCCTTCGTCTGCGGTGCCACCAACCTGGGCGAGGCCCTGCGCCGCATCGCCGAGGGCGCCGCCATGATCCGCTCCAAGGGCGAGGCCGGCACCGGCAACGTCGTCGAGGCGGTGCGCCACCTGCGCCAGATCAAGAACGAGATCGCCCGCCTGCGCGGCTACGACAACCACGAGCTGTACGCCGCCGCCAAGGAGCTGCGTGCCCCGTACGAGCTGGTCAAGGAGGTCGCCGAGCTGGGCAAGCTCCCGGTGGTGCTCTTCTCCGCCGGCGGTGTCGCCACCCCGGCCGACGCCGCGCTGATGCGCCAGCTCGGTGCCGAGGGCGTCTTCGTCGGCTCCGGCATCTTCAAGTCCGGCGACCCGGCCAAGCGCGCCGCCGCCATCGTGAAGGCGACCACCTTCTACGACGACCCGAAGATCATCGCGGACGCGTCCCGCAACCTGGGCGAGGCCATGGTGGGCATCAACTGCGACACGCTCCCCGAGGCCGAGCGCTACGCCAACCGCGGCTGGTAAGGCACCGGATCACATGAACACCCCCGTCATAGGCGTCCTGGCGCTCCAGGGCGACGTACGGGAGCACCTCATCGCCCTGGCCGCGGCCGACGCCGTGGCCAGGCCGGTGCGGCGCCCCGACGAACTCGCCGAGGTCGACGGCCTCGTCATCCCCGGCGGCGAGTCCACCACGATCTCCAAGCTGGCCGTCCTCTTCGGCCTGATGGCCCCCCTGCGTGCCCGTGTCCGAGCGGGCATGCCGGTCTACGGCACCTGCGCCGGCATGATCATGCTCGCCGACAAGATCCTCGACCCGCGCTCCGGGCAGGAGACCGTCGGTGGCATCGACATGATCGTGCGCCGCAACGCCTTCGGACGGCAGAACGAATCCTTCGAGGCCGCGCTCGACGTCAAGGGCATCGCGGGCGAGCCGGTGGAGGGCGTCTTCATCCGCGCTCCCTGGGTCGAGTCCGTCGGCGCCGGGGCCGAGGTTCTCGCCGAGCACGACGGTCACATCGTCGCGGTGCGCCAGGGCAACGCCCTGGCCACGTCGTTCCACCCCGAACTGACCGGCGACCACCGCGTGCACGGCCTGTTCGTGGACATGGTGCGGGCGGACCGGAGAGCCGAGTCCTTGTAGGATTCCTGCGTTCGTTGCAGAGATGGGTTACGCGAAGGAGACAGGCAGATGTCCGGCCACTCTAAATGGGCCACGACGAAGCACAAGAAGGCCGTGATCGATGCCAAGCGCGGCAAGCTCTTCGCGAAGCTGATCAAGAACATCGAGGTCGCGGCCCGGATGGGCGGCGCGGACCCCGAGGGCAACCCGACGCTGTACGACGCCATCCAGAAGGCCAAGAAGTCGTCGGTTCCGAACAAGAACATCGACTCCGCGGTCAAGCGCGGTGCGGGCCTCGAGGCCGGCGGCGCCGACTACGAGACGATCATGTACGAGGGCTACGGTCCGAACGGTGTCGCGGTGCTCATCGAGTGCCTCACCGACAACCGCAACCGCGCCGCCTCCGAGGTCCGCGTGGCCATGACCCGCAACGGCGGCTCCATGGCCGACCCGGGCTCGGTGTCCTACCTGTTCAACCGCAAGGGCGTGGTGATCGTCCCCAAGGGTGAGCTGACGGAGGACGACGTCCTCGCGGCCGTCCTGGACGCGGGCGCCGAGGAGGTCAACGACCTCGGCGAGACGTTCGAGGTCATCAGCGAGCCGACCGACCTGGTCGCGGTCCGTACCGCCCTCCAGGACGCCGGGATCGACTACGAGTCCGCCGACGCCAACTTCGTCCCCACCATGCAGGTGGAACTGGACGAGGAGGGCGCCAAGAAGATCTTCAAGCTGATCGACGCGCTCGAGGACAGCGACGACGTGCAGAACGTCTTCGCCAACTTCGACGTCAGCGACGAAATCATGGAGAAGGTCGACGCGTAACCCGCCGCGAGCGTATTCCGGCTCAACGGGCCGACGGGACACACCCGTCGGCCCGTCGCCTTGCCGGGCGTTGTCGGTGGCACCCGATAGCCTGCACAAACAGGTGACCGAATGGGAGGGGCCGGCGTGCGCGTACTGGGGGTGGACCCGGGGCTGACCCGGTGCGGAGTCGGTGTCGTCGAGGGGGTACCGGGTCGGCCGCTCACCATGCTCGGCGTCGGCGTCGTCCGCACCCCCGTGGACGCCGAACTCGGGGACCGCCTGGTCGCCGTCGAGCGGGGCATCGAGCAGTGGCTCGACGAGCACCGCCCCGAGTACGTCGCCGTGGAGCGCGTGTTCAGCCAGCACAATGTACGCACGGTGATGGGCACCGCCCAGGCCAGCGCCGTCGCCATGCTCTGTGCGGCCCGCCGCGGCATCCCCGTCGCCCTGCACACCCCGAGCGAGGTCAAGGCCGCGGTCACCGGCAGCGGCCGGGCCGACAAGGCGCAGGTGGGCGCGATGGTGACGCGCGTGCTGCGGCTCGCCGCGCCGCCCCGGCCGGCCGACGCGGCGGACGCCCTCGCCCTGGCCATCTGCCACGTCTGGCGCGCCCCCGCGCAGAACCGGCTCCAGCAGGCCGTCGCCCGGCACGCGGGCGGGAAAACGATCGCAACGAAAGGCCGTACGGCATGATCGCCTTCGTCAGCGGCACCGTCGCCGCACTCGCCCCCGACGCCGCGGTCGTCGAGGTCGGCGGTGTGGGCATGGCCGTGCAGTGCACGCCGAACACGCTGTCCACGCTCCGGACGGGGCAGGCCGCCAAGCTGCACACGTCCCTCGTCGTCCGCGAGGACTCCCTGACGTTGTACGGCTTCGCGGACGACGACGAGCGTCAGGTCTTCGAGCTGCTCCAGACCGCGAGCGGCGTCGGACCGAGACTCGCCCAGGCCATGCTCGCCGTGCACCCACCGGACGCCCTGCGCCGAGCGGTCGCGACCGGGGACGAGAAGGCGCTCATCGCCGTCCCCGGCATCGGGAAGAAGGGCGCCCAAAAGCTGCTCCTCGAACTGAAGGACCGCCTCGGCGAACCCGTCGGCGCGCCCGCCGTAGGCGCCCCCACCGGCAGTGGCTGGCGCGACCAGTTGCACGCCGCCCTCATCGGCCTCGGGTACGCGACCCGTGAGGCCGACGAGGCGGTGGCCGCCGTGGCCCCGCAGGCCGAGGCCGCCGACGGCAGCCCGCAGGTGGGAGCGCTGCTGAGGGCGGCCCTCCAGACGCTCAACAGGGCCCGCTGAACGAGCCGGCCCACGGCGGCCCCGTACCACCCATCCGACCGCGACCCGCGAGGCACGAGCAATGAACTGGGACGACACGACCGACACCCCCGCCGAGGAGCGGCTGGTGGGCCCTGTCGCCGACCGTGAGGACCAGGCCGTCGAGGCCGCCCTGCGCCCCAAGGACCTGGGCGAGTTCATCGGCCAGGAGAAGGTCCGCGAACAGCTCGACCTCGTCCTGCGCGCCGCACGCGCGCGTGGCGCCACGGCCGACCACGTCCTGCTCTCCGGCGCCCCCGGCCTCGGCAAGACCACCCTGTCGATGATCATCGCGGCCGAGATGGGCGCCCCCATCCGCATCACCTCCGGCCCCGCCATCCAGCACGCCGGCGATCTCGCGGCGATCCTGTCCTCCCTCCAGGAGGGCGAGGTCCTCTTCCTCGACGAGATCCACCGCATGTCCCGGCCCGCCGAGGAGATGCTCTACATGGCGATGGAGGACTTCCGTGTCGACGTCGTCGTCGGCAAGGGCCCCGGCGCCACCGCCATCCCGCTGGAGCTGCCCCCGTTCACCCTGGTCGGTGCCACCACCCGCGCGGGACTGCTGCCGCCACCGCTGCGCGACCGCTTCGGCTTCACCGCCCACATGGAGTTCTACGAGCCCGCCGAGCTGGAGCGGGTCGTCCACCGCTCGGCGCGGCTCCTCGACGTGGAGATCGACCCGGCCGGCGCCGCGGAGATCGCCGGCCGTTCGCGCGGCACGCCCCGCATCGCCAACCGGCTGCTGCGCCGCGTCCGTGACTACGCCCAGGTCAAGGCCGACGGCCTCATCACCCGGGAGATCGCCGCCGCGGCCCTCGCGGTGTACGAGGTCGACGCGCGCGGCCTGGACCGGCTCGACCGGGCGGTGCTCCAAGCCCTGCTCAAGCTGTTCGGCGGTGGACCGGTCGGCCTGTCCACGCTGGCCGTCGCGGTGGGGGAGGAACGTGAGACCGTGGAAGAGGTCGCCGAACCGTTCCTCGTGAGGGAGGGCCTGCTCGCCCGCACCCCGCGCGGCCGCGTCGCGACTCCGGCGGCATGGGCGCATCTCGGCCTCACGCCGCCCCGCCCGCACGGCGCGGGAAACGGACAAGGGGACCTGTTCGGGGCGTGACGGCGCGCGTGGTGGCCCGGCAGGAACCCCGGTGCCATGCTGAGCGTTGTTCCCTGCGCGCGGACTCGCTTAGACTCCGCCGATGCCGCCCTTGTCGACGGCATCACATACCCCCAACCATCAGGCCGTTCACCATCGCGGTCGTGTGAAGGAAGTTCCGACCCGTGAGTCTCCTGACCCTCCTCCCGTTCATTGTGCTCATCGGGGCCATGTTCCTGATGACCCGGTCGGCCAAGAAGAAGCAGCAAGAGGCCATCGAGATGCGGAACCAGATGCAGCCCGGTTCCGGCGTCCGCACCATCGGGGGCATGTATGCCACGGTCAAGGAGGTCAACGAGGACACGGTCCTCCTCGACGCCGGGCCGGGCGTGGAGCTGCTGTTCGCCAAGAACTCGATCGGCGCAGTCCTGAGCGACGACGAGTACAACCGCATCGTCCACGGCATCGAGCACGACCTGAAGTCCGACGCCGACGTCGTTCCCGACGACGCCTCCTCCCTCACCGAGACCGACGACTCCGCCGACGCTGCCGCCGCCTCCGACGACACGCCCGTCGACCTCGGCAAGAAGGACGCGGCCGACGAGCCGGCCGACGCCACCGCCGAGGCGAAGCCGGACGAGCAGCCGAAGAAGTCCGAGGGCGACTCCGAGGCGAAGTAGTCGTGTCCCGGGGCGCGCGGGCCGGTCCCGCGCGCCCCGGGACATGCCCAGCTCGCACGGAATCCCGACACCATGTCATGGCCGCCCGCCCGCAGACCCGGCGCGAGGCGGCCCGAGAGGGAGTACGAGAAGGTGGCAGCACCCAAAAAGGGCCGGAACCCGAGCGCCCAGAGCAGTCCGTGGCGCTCGCTGGCCCTGATCCTGATCGCCATCGTGGCGCTCACCGGTGGCATGTTCGCGTCCGGTCACACGACGCCGCGTCTCGGCATCGACCTGGCCGGCGGTACGAGCATCACCCTGGAGGCGAAGAACGAGCCGGGCCAGGCCAACGCGATCAACCCGACCAACATGAACACCGCCGTCTCCATCATGGAGCGACGGGTCAACGGTCTGGGCGTCTCCGAGGCCGAGGTCCAGACGCAGGGTGACCGCAACATCATCGTCAACATCCCCAAGGGCACCAACTCCAAGCAGGCCCGGGAACAGGTCGGCACCACCGCCAAGCTCTACTTCCGCCCGGTCGTCGCCACCGAGATCGCCGGGGGCGGCGCAGCCCCGACGCCGAGCGCCACCGGGGGCTCCTCGGGCAAGGACGAGGCGACCGACAAGGCGACCGACAAGGCCACCGGTTCCTCGTCACCCTCCGCCACCGCGAGCCCGTCGGCGAGCCCCACGACTCAGGGCCGCGCGGTCACCGAGGGCCTGAAGGCCGACGCCACCCCGTCCGCGTCCGCGAGCGGCTCCGCCGAAGCCGGGGCCAGCCCCTCCCCGTCCGCGTCCGACGGCACGGCCGGCGACGCCGACGGCAAGCTCCAGGCCCAGTACGCCGCGCTCGACTGCACCAAGGAATCGGTCCGTGCCACGGCCGGCGACGGTGCCAAGCCCACCGAGTCCACCGTGGCCTGCGGCAAGAACGCCCAAGGTCAGTGGCAGAAGTACATCCTCGGCCCCGCCGCCGTCGACGGCACCGACGTCGACAAGGCGAAGGCCGTCCTGAACACCACCTCCGGCGCGGGCTGGACCGTCACGATGGAGTTCACGAACAAGGGCACCAAGAAGTTCGCCGACATCACCGGCGAGCTGGCCCAGAAGCAGAGCCCGCAGAACCAGTTCGCCATCGTCCTGGACGGCGAGGTCGTCTCCGACCCCTACGTCCGCCAAGCCCTGACCGGCGGCAACGCGGAGATCTCCGGCTCCTTCAACCAGCAGTCGGCCGAGGAACTCGCCAACATGCTGTCCTACGGCGCCCTGCCGCTGACCTTCAAGGTGGCGAGCGTCACCACCGTCACGGCCGCCCTCGGTGGTGAGCAGCTCCAGGCCGGCCTGATCGCCGGCGCGATCGGCCTCGCCCTCGTCGTCCTCTACCTGCTGGTCTACTACCGCGGCCTGTCCTTCATCGCCGTCGCCTCGCTGGCCGTCTCCGCAGCCCTCACCTACGTGATCATGTCGCTGCTCGGCCCGACCATCGGCTTCGCGCTGAACCTGCCGGCCGTCTGCGGCGCCATCGTCGCGATCGGCATCACGGCGGACTCGTTCATCGTGTACTTCGAACGGGTCCGGGACGAGATCCGCGAGGGCCGCACCCTGCGCCCCGCCGTCGAGCGGGCCTGGCCGCGCGCCCGGCGCACCATCCTGGTCTCCGACTTCGTGTCGTTCCTGGCCGCCGCCGTGCTGTTCGTCGTCACCGTCGGCAAGGTCCAGGGCTTCGCGTTCACGCTCGGCCTGACCACCGTGCTCGACGTCGTGGTGGTCTTCCTCTTCACCAAGCCGCTGCTGACACTGATGGCCCGCCGCAGGTTCTTCGCGAGCGGCCACAAGTGGTCCGGCCTGGATCCGAAGGCCCTGGGTGCCAAGCCGCCGCTGCGCCGCACCCGCCGCCCCCACGCCCCCGTCGAGACGAAGGAGGCGTAGAGATGTCGAAGCTCGGCACCCTCGGCGCCCGACTGCACCATGGCGAGATCGGCTACGACTTCGTCAAGAACCGCAAGATCTGGTACGGCATCTCCATCCTGATCACCATCACGGCCATCGTCGGCCTGGCGGTGCGCGGCCTGCACATGGGCATCGAGTTCCAGGGCGGAGCGGTCTTCAACACGCCGAAGAACATGAGCGTCTCGGTCGCCCAGGCCGAGGAGTACGCGGAGAAGGCGTCGGGTCACGACGCCATCGTCCAGAAGCTCGGCAACGGCAGCCTGCGCATCCAGGTCTCCGGCATCGACACCGCCCAGGCCGACAAGGTCTCGGCGCAGCTGGCCGAGGACCTGGGCGTCGACGAGACGGACGTCGCCGGCGAACTGGTCGGCCCCAGCTGGGGTGAGCAGATCGCCAACAAGGCCTGGCAGGGTCTCGGCATCTTCCTCGTCCTGGTGGTGATCTACCTTGCGATCGCCTTCGAGTGGCGCATGGCCCTCGCCGCGTTCGTCGCGCTGATCCACGACATCACCATCACCGTCGGCATCTACGCTCTCGTCGGCTTCGAGGTCACACCGGGCACGGTGATCGGTCTGCTGACCATCCTCGGCTATTCGCTCTACGACACGGTGGTCGTCTTCGACAGCCTCAAGGAACAGACGAAGGACATCACCAAGCAGACCCGCTGGACCTACAGCGAGGTCGCCAACCGGTCGATCAACAGCACCCTGGTCCGCTCGGTCAACACCACCGTGGTCGCGCTGCTGCCGGTGGCGGGCCTGCTGTTCATCGGTGGCGGTGTCCTCGGCGCCGGCATGCTGAACGACATCTCGCTGTCGCTGTTCGTCGGCCTCGCCGCCGGTGCGTACTCCTCGATCTTCATCGCCACCCCGCTCGTCGCCGACCTCAAGGAGCGCGAGCCGGCCATGAAGGCGCTGAAGAAGCGGGTGCTGGCGAGGCGGGCCCAGGGCGCGATCGCGGACGAGCCGGCGGACGCCGCTCCCGCCGAGGGGGCGTACGAAGGGGACGCCGACGACGCCGCCCCCGCGGTCGTCGGTCCCCGCAGCCAGCCCGCCTCCCGGGGCCGCGGCCGGGGCCGACCCTCCGGGAAGCGCCGATGACCGACATCAAGGACCTGCTGCTCAGCCGCATCCGTGACGTGGCGGACTACCCGCAGCCGGGGGTGATGTTCAAGGACATCACCCCGCTCCTGGCGGACCCGCCCGCGTTCGCGGCGCTCACCGACGCGCTGGCCGAGATCGCCGGCCGGACCGGAGCCACCAAGGTCATCGGCCTGGAGGCCCGCGGCTTCATCCTCGGCGCCCCGGTCGCCGTCCAGGCCGGCCTCGGGTTCATCCCGGTGCGCAAGGCGGGCAAGCTCCCCGGAGCCACCCTCAGCCAGGCGTACGACCTGGAGTACGGCAGTGCCGAGATCGAGGTGCATGCGGAGGACCTCTCCGCGGACGACCGCGTCCTGGTGATCGACGACGTACTCGCCACCGGCGGCACCGCCGAGGCGTCGATCCGCCTCGTGCGCAGGGCGGGCGCCGAGGTCGCGGGCCTCGCCGTGCTGATGGAACTCGGCTTCCTCGGCGGCCGGGCCCGGCTGGAACCGGCGCTCTCGGGCGCGCCGCTGGAGGCCCTCCTGCTGCTCTGACCCGCGCATGCGCACCACGGGGCTTGCGTCCCGCCCCCGCTGCGGGGGGCGGGACGCAAGCCCCGCCGCTTTCCGCCGTGCCGGTGGACGTCCCGCTCACAGAGCGCACGCCGCCGGTTCATCAAAGTGATTGACATGCTTGGGTCAGTCGGGGTTGGATCATCGAGCGCCTATTCGACCGACTGACCACGGGCATCGGGCGCGGGGGAACCAACCGGATCACCGAGGGCTCTGCGAGCCCCTGCTTCGGGCTGTCCTGATGATGCCCGTGGCCGTGATTCAAGGGGAACTCCATTGCGCATGCGAGCCATTCCGGTGGTGACGGCGATCGCTGCCGCCACCTTCCTGGGCATGGGCGCCGGCCCGTCCTACGCCGGTGACGGGCACCTGATCGCCGTGCACATCAACAACTTCAATGACTGGGGGAACTTCAACCAGGACCCGGTGGACCACCCCGGCAGCAGCCAGGACGTGCCCGGCGACGCCATTCGGGCCTGCGACTTCACCGCCGACGGCTGGGCCGTCACGACCTGGCTGGACGTCGGCCGCAACGGCACCTGGGACCGCAAGGCGACCACCAGCGGCTCCCCCTCGGGGGACTGCAGCGTCTGGGAGACCGGCAACCTGGCCGAGCGCACCAAGGTGACCATCAAGGCGTGCAACACCAAGAGGGGCTACGCGCCGCGCAACTGTGACACGGCCGACACCATCGCCTGATCCACGGGGTGAGACGCGTGAGGCGGGCCCGGAGGAATCCGGTGCCCGCCTCGCGTGTTTGCGGGTAGACGGTCCTCACAACGGTCCGAAGGGGATCCCGGGGTCCAGGATCGATACCATGGGGTCTCCGGAGCCTGACCGGGGGACCCGGATCGCGCACGAGGAGTCCTCTTGCCAGACGAGGCCCAGCACCTGACCGCCGCCAAGCCCGAGTCCGCCTCGGCGGCCGCGGCGAAGCCCGCGCCGAGCGCGCCCCACGCGAAGAACGACGCCGGCGGGCCGGTCGAGCACGCCCAGTCCGCCCCCGTCGACAAGCCCGAGCAGCCGCGCCCCAAGCCGGCCCCTCCCGAGCGCTCGGCCCCCGTGGTCCGCCCGAACACCGGACAGCCCGCGCGCTCCGGCTCCTCCAACCGCGTCCGCGCCCGCCTGGCCCGGCTCGGCGTGCAGCGGGCGAACCCGTACAACCCGGTGCTGGAGCCGCTGCTGCGGATAGTGCGCAGCAACGACCCCAAGATCGAGAACTCCACGCTGCGCCAGATCGAGCGCGCCTACCAGGTCGCCGAGCGCTGGCACCGCGGCCAGAAGCGCAAGAGCGGCGACCCGTACATCACCCACCCGCTCGCCGTCACCACCATCCTCGCCGAGCTCGGCATGGACCCGGCCACCCTGATGGCGGGTCTGCTGCACGACACCGTCGAGGACACCGAGTACGGCCTGGAGCAGTTGCGCCGCGACTTCGGCGACACCGTCGCGCTGCTCGTCGACGGCGTCACCAAGCTGGACAAGGTGAAGTTCGGTGAGGCCGCGCAGGCCGAGACCGTGCGCAAGATGGTCGTCGCGATGGCCAAGGACCCGCGCGTCCTGGTCATCAAGCTCGCCGATCGCCTGCACAACATGCGCACCATGCGCTACCTCAAGCGCGAGAAGCAGGAGAAGAAGGCGCGCGAGACCCTGGAGATCTACGCGCCGCTCGCCCACCGCCTGGGCATGAACACCATCAAGTGGGAGCTGGAGGACCTCGCCTTCGCGATCCTCTACCCCAAGATGTACGACGAGATCGTCCGCCTGGTCGCCGAGCGCGCCCCCAAGCGCGACGAGTACCTGGCGATCGTCACCGACGAGGTGCAGCAGGACCTCAGGGCCGCCCGCATCAAGGCGACCGTCACCGGCCGCCCGAAGCACTACTACAGCGTCTACCAGAAGATGATCGTCCGCGGCCGTGACTTCGCGGAGATCTACGACCTGGTGGGCATCCGCGTCCTGGTGGACACCGTCCGCGACTGCTACGCGGCCCTCGGCACGGTGCACGCGCGGTGGAACCCGGTCCCCGGCCGGTTCAAGGACTACATCGCGATGCCCAAGTTCAACATGTACCAGTCGCTCCACACGACGGTCATCGGCCCCGGCGGCAAGCCCGTCGAACTCCAGATCCGCACGTTCGACATGCACCGCCGCGCGGAGTACGGCATCGCCGCGCACTGGAAGTACAAGCAGGAGGCGGTCGCCGGCGCCTCCAAGGTGCGCACGGACGCGCCCAGGTCCTCGGGCAAGGACAAGGACGCCATCAACGACATGGCGTGGCTGCGGCAGCTCCTGGACTGGCAGAAGGAGACCGAGGACCCCGGCGAGTTCCTGGAGTCCCTGCGCTTCGACCTGTCCCGCAACGAGGTCTTCGTCTTCACCCCCAAGGGCGACGTGATAGCGCTCCCGGCCGGGGCCACCCCGGTCGACTTCGCCTACGCCGTCCACACCGAGGTCGGCCACCGCACGATAGGAGCACGGGTCAACGGCCGCCTCGTACCGCTCGAGTCGACCCTGGACAACGGCGACCTCGTGGAGGTCTTCACCTCCAAGGCTGCCGGCGCCGGCCCGTCCCGCGACTGGCTCGGCTTCGTCAAGTCGCCGCGCGCCCGCAACAAGATCCGCGCCTGGTTCTCCAAGGAGCGCCGCGACGAGGCCATCGAGCAGGGCAAGGACGCCATCGTCCGCGCCATGCGCAAGCAGAACCTGCCGATCCAGCGCATCCTCACCGGCGACTCGCTCGTCACGCTGGCGCACGAGATGCGCTACTCGGACATCTCCGCCCTCTACGCGGCGATCGGCGAGGGCCATGTCTCGGCGCAGAACATCGTGCAGAAGCTGGTGCAGGCGCTCGGCGGCGAGGAGGCGGCCACCGAGGAGATCGACGAGGCGGTTCCGCCGTCCCGCGGCCGCAGCCGCAAGCGCCGCTCCAGCTCGGACCCCGGCGTCGTGGTCAAGGGCGTCGAGGACGTCTGGGTGAAACTGGCCCGCTGCTGCACGCCGGTCCCCGGCGACCCGATCATCGGTTTCGTGACCCGTGGCAGCGGCGTATCGGTTCACCGCAGCGACTGCGTGAACGTCGACTCGCTGTCCCGCGAGCCCGAACGCATCCTCGAGGTGGAGTGGGCGCCCACCCAGTCGTCGGTGTTCCTCGTCGCCATCCAGGTCGAGGCCCTGGACCGCTCCCGGCTGCTGTCGGACGTCACGCGTGTCCTGTCGGACCAGCACGTGAACATCCTGTCCGCGGCCGTGCAGACCTCGCGCGACCGGGTCGCCACCTCCCGCTTCACCTTCGAGATGGGCGACCCGAAGCACCTCGGGCACGTCCTGAAGGCCGTACGGGGCGTGGAGGGCGTCTACGACGTCTACCGTGTGACCTCGGCCCGCAGCCGGTCGTAGAACCCGCAGCCGGTCGTGAGCCCACAGCCGGTCGTGGAAACCCGCGACCGGTCGTAGAACCCGGCCCGGTCCTGGAGCCGCGACCGGACGTAGAACACGGTCCGGTCGACGAGCCCGCGACCGGCCGTGGCACGCGGCCGGTGCAGGCGCGGCCGCAGGGCCGTACACGGCCGCAGACTGCTCCCGCACACGGCGAAGGGGCTCCCGTACGCGCGTACGGGAGCCCCTTCGCCGTCGTGTGTCAGCCGCCGAACTCCTGCAGGCCCTTCAGCGCCTGGTCCAGCAGGGCCTGGCGGCCCTCCAGCTCGCGCTCGAGCTTCTCCGCCTTGGCGGTGTTGCCCTGCGCCCGCGCCTGCTCGATCTGGCCCTTGAGCTTGTCCACCGCCGCCTGGAGCTGGCCGGTCAGCCCCTCGGCACGTGCGCGTGCCTCCGGGTTGGTCCGGCGCCACTCGGCCTCCTCGGCCTCCTGCAGGGCCCGCTCCACGGCGTGCATCCGGCCCTCGACCCTCGGGCGGGCGTCCCGCGGCACGTGGCCGATGGCCTCCCAGCGCTCGTTGATCGTCCGGAACGCGGCCCGCGCGGCCTTCAGGTCCGTGATCGGGAGGAGCTTCTCGGCCTCCTCGGCCAGCTCCTCCTTGAGCTTGAGGTTCTCGGCCTGCTCGGCGTCACGCTCGGCGAACACCGAACTGCGGGCGGCGAAGAAGACGTCCTGGGCACCGCGGAAACGGTTCCACAGGTCCTCCTCGTGCTCGCGCTGGGCGCGGCCGGCGGCCTTCCACTCCGACATCAGCTCGCGGTAGCGGGCGGCCGTCGGACCCCAGTCCGTCGAGTTCGACAGCGACTCGGCCTCCGCGACCAGCCGCTCCTTGATGCGGCGGGCCTCCTCGCGCTGGGCGTCCAGCTGCGCGAAGTGCTGCTTGCGCCGCTTGGAGAACGCCGAGCGGGCGTGCGAGAACCGGTGCCACAGTTCGTCGTCGGACTTGCGGTCCAGCCGGGGCAGGCCCTTCCAGGTGTCCACCAGGGCCCGCAGCCGCTCACCGGCCGCCCGCCACTGGTCGGACTGCGCCAGCTGCTCCGCCTCGGCGACCAGCGCCTCCTTCGCGTGACGCGCCTCGTCGGACTGCCTGGCCCGCTGTGCCCTGCGCTCGTCGCGGCGCTTGTCCACCAGTTCCACGAGCTTGTCCAGCCGCGTCCTGAGCGCGTCCAGATCACCCACCGCGTGATGCGCGTCGACCTGCTCGCGCAGGTGGTCGATCGCGGCCATGGCGTCCTTGGACGACAGGTCGGTGGTCTTCACCCGCTTCTCGAGGAGGCCGATCTCGACAACCAGGCCCTCGTACTTGCGCTCGAAGTAGGCCAGCGCCTCCTCGGGGGAGCCGGCCTGCCAGGAACCGACGACCTGCTCGCCGTCGGCCGTACGCACGTACACGGTCCCCGTCTCGTCGACGCGGCCCCACGGGTCGCTGCTCACAGCGCCTCCTCCACATGATGCCTGCGAGGGGCTTGTGCTCCCCCGGGCATCGTCCACAGTTTCGTCACGGCCAACATAGGCGACCGACGGGACGCCTGTCCGCATCCCGCGCGACCGAAATTTCGCAGTTGGGGGTCAGGATTTCGTGACCGTCGCCTTGTCGATCACGACCGTCGCGTTGGGCGCCCCGTCGCCCGCTCCGGTGCTCTCCCCGGCCTCGGCGATCTTCTTCAGCACCTTCATGCCCGCCTCCGAGACGGTGCCGAACGGTGTGTAGCTGGGCGGAAGCTGGCTGTCCTGGTAGACCAGGAAGAACTGGCTGCCACCACTGTTCTTCTGCCCGGTGTTCGCCATCGCGACCGTGCCCGCCGGGTAGATGTTGTCCTTCAGGCTTTCGTCCTTCAGGTTCTCGTCCGGGATCGTGTAGCCGGGGCCGCCGGTGCCGGTGCCCGTCGGGTCACCGCACTGGAGCACGTAGATGCCGTTGGTGGTGAGCCGGTGACACTTGCTGTGGTCGAAGTAGCCCTTGTTCGCGAGGAAGTCGAAGGAGTTGACGGTGTGCGGGGCCGCCGACGCCTTCAGGTCCACGTCGATGGCCCCGCAGGTCGTGTCGAGCTCGAGCGTGTACTTCGCCGACTTGTCGATGGACAGCGCCGGCTCCTTCTTCCACGTCTGCGACTCGACCTTGCCCGGCGCGGGCTTCTCGCAGGGGTCCGGCGCCTTGCTGGACGGCGACGCGCTCGGCGTGACCTCCGCGCCCGCGTTGTTGCTGTCGTCGTCCTGCTTGAGCGTGCCGGTCGTGTACAGCGCGAGACTGCCCACGAGGACCACACCGAGCACGGACGCGATCACCGAATTGCGGACGCGCGACTTGCGCCGTGCCTCGGTGCGCCGCTGCTGCTGCCGCAAGAACTTCTCCCGGGCGAGCTGACGCCGCCGCTGCTCCTGGCTGACCACCGGGTTCTCTCCTCATGCGTCTCGTGTGTCGACCGGTACGCGTGCGTGCGGTGAGCCGACCGCCTGCGTGTGCCCCGTACCGTATATGGGTTCGCTGAGGAATCGGCAGCGCCGGTAGGCTCTGACCACGGGCGCAGCCCCTCTGTGTCCTCCCGCAATCCTCCCGTACCGACACAACGAAGGACGATCGTGCTCATTGCCGGGTTCCCCGCCGGGGCCTGGGGGACGAACTGTTATCTCGTCGCCCCCGCCGCCGGTGAGGAGTGCGTGATCATCGACCCCGGCCACCAGGCCGCTCCCGGAGTGGAGGAGGCGGTCCGCAAACATCGGCTCAAGCCCGTCGCCGTCGTCCTCACCCACGGCCACATCGACCACGTCGCCTCGGTCGTCCCGGTGTGCGGAGCGCACGACGTGCCCGCGTGGATCCACCCCGAGGACCGCTACATGATGAGCGACCCCGAGAAGGCGCTGGGCCGCTCCATCGGGATGCCGCTGATGGGCGAGCTGACCGTGGGGGAGCCCGACGACGTCAAGGAACTGGCCGACGGGGTGAAGCTGGAGCTGGCCGGTCTGGAGTTCTCCGTCGCGCACGCGCCGGGCCATACCAAGGGGTCGGTGACCTTCCGGATGCCCGAGGCCGCGGACATCCCGCCGGTTTTCTTCTCGGGCGACCTGCTGTTCGCCGGCTCCATCGGACGCACCGACCTGCCCGGCGGTGACATGGCCGAGATGCTCGACTCGCTGGCCCGGGTGTGCCTGCCGCTCGACGACTCGACCGTGGTGCTGTCCGGCCACGGCCCCCAGACCACCATCGGCCAGGAGCGCGCCACCAACCCGTATCTGCGGCAGGTGGCCGCCGGCCAGGGAGCATCACCGGCTCCCCGACGAGGAATGTGACGAGACCTTCCGTGAGCACCTTCAAGGCCCCCAAGGGCACGTACGACCTGATCCCGCCGGACAGCGCCAAGTACCTCGCCGTGCGGGAGGCGATCGCAGCCCCGCTGCGCGGCTCCGGCTACGGCTACATCGAGACGCCCGGCTTCGAGAACGTCGAGCTGTTCGCGCGCGGTGTCGGTGAGTCCACCGACATCGTCACCAAGGAGATGTACGCCTTCGAGACCAAGGGCGGCGACCGGCTCGCGCTGCGTCCCGAGGGCACGGCCTCCGTGCTGCGCGCCGCCCTGGAGGCCAACCTGCACAAGGCGGGCAACCTCCCGGTCAAGCTCTGGTACTCCGGCTCGTACTACCGCTACGAGCGCCCGCAGAAGGGCCGTTACCGGCACTTCTCGCAGGTGGGCGCCGAGGCGATCGGCGCGGAGGATCCGGCCCTGGACGCCGAGCTGATCATCCTGGCCGACCAGGCCTACCGCTCGCTGGGCCTGCGCGCCTTCCGCATCCTGCTCAACTCCCTGGGCGACAAGGAGTGCCGCCCGGTGTACCGGGCCGCGCTCCAGGACTTCCTGCGCGGCCTCGACCTCGACGAGGACACCCTGCGCCGAGCGGAGATCAACCCGCTGCGCGTGTTGGACGACAAGCGGGAGTCGGTGCAGAAGCAGCTGACCGGCGCCCCCCTGCTGCGCGACTACCTCTGCGACGCCTGCAAGGCGTACCACGAGGAGGTCCGCGAGCTGATCACGGCCGCTGGTGTGGCCTTCGAGGACGACCCCAAGCTGGTGCGCGGCCTCGACTACTACACGCGCACCACCTTCGAGTTCGTCCACGACGGCCTCGGCTCGCAGTCCGCGGTGGGCGGCGGCGGTCGCTACGACGGCCTGTCGGAGATGATCGGCGGCCCCGCGCTGCCGTCCGTCGGCTGGGCGCTCGGCGTCGACCGCACGGTCCTGGCGCTGGAGGCCGAGGGCGTCGCACTCCAACTCCCCGCCACCACCAGCGTGTTCGCCGTACCGCTGGGCGAGGAGGCCCGCCGGGTGCTGTTCGCGAAGGTCACCGAGCTGCGCAAGAACGGCGTCGCCGCCGACTTCGCCTACGGCGGCAAGGGCCTGAAGGCCGCGATGAAGGCCGCCAACCGCTCGGGCGCCCGGTACGCCCTGGTGCTCGGGGAGCGGGACCTCGCCGAGGGCGTCGTCCAGCTCAAGGACATGGAGTCCGGCGAGCAGGTCGCGGTCGGCGTGAACGAGATCGTGGCCGAGCTGGAGTCACGGCTCGGCTGACGCATCACCCGGCTGACGCATCACCCGAAGGCGTCGGACGCGCTGCGCACAGCGCGTCCGACGCCTTCGTCGTCAACGCGGTGGACGACGCTTCACCCGTTCCCGGACCCTGATGGATTACCTGTGCGGTCCTGCCACGCACGTCGGCCGGAAGCGAACCCCCACGGGTGATCGCCGGTTCTCCCATATGACCGGTGACCGCCGGTCGCACAGGTCCGTGCGGCACAATGACCCCTGCCCGAAGCAGGTCCACACTCTCTAGTGACGGAATCGGCGTGATGAGCAAGACGACAGTCAAGGACGTCTCCATGGAGCCCGACCACGCACCGGAGCGCCCCACCGCGTCGCGCACCGAAGGCGGCAGCCGGGCCTTCGCCCTGCTCCTGGTGATCACCGGGGCGGCCGGTGTGCTCGCCGCGTGGATCATCACGCTCGACAAGTTCAAGCTGCTCGAGGCCAGGGTCAAGGGCGAGACGTTCACGCCCGGGTGCAGCCTCAACCCCGTGGTCTCCTGCGGCAGCGTGATGGAGTCCGACCAGGCGTCCGTCTTCGGCTTCCCCAACCCGATGCTCGGTCTGGTCACCTACGGCATCGTGATCTGCGTCGGCATGAGCCTGCTCGCCGGGGCCCGCTTCCCGCGCTGGTACTGGCTGACGTTCAACGCCGGCACCCTCTTCGGCGTCGTCTTCTGCGCCTGGCTGATGTTCCAGTCCCTGTACCGGATCAACGCCCTGTGCCTGTGGTGCAGCCTGGCCTGGGTCGCCACGATCGTCATGTTCTGGTACGTGACCTCGTTCAACGTCCGCAAGGGCTTCCTGCCCGCCCCCGGCTGGCTCAGGGGATTCTTCGGCGAGTTCACCTGGGTGCTGCCCGTGCTGCACATCGGCATCATCGGGATGCTGATCCTGACCCGCTGGTGGGACTTCTGGACCGGCTGACAGCCCCGCCGCGCTGTCAGTGCGGTGATTTAGGGTTTTGAGCGTGGAGCCCGACCTTTTCACCGCCGCCGCCGAAGAACGCCAGGAGAAGGACCCGACCGGCAGCCCCCTGGCGGTCCGCATGCGCCCGCGCACCCTCGACGAGGTGGTGGGCCAGCAGCACCTGCTCAAGCCGGGCTCGCCCCTGCGCAGGCTGGTCGGGGAGGGTGCCTCGGGCCCCGCGGGACCGTCCTCGGTGATCCTGTGGGGGCCGCCCGGCACCGGCAAGACCACCCTGGCGTACGTGGTCTCCAAGGCCACCAACAAGCGCTTCGTCGAACTGTCGGCGATCACCGCCGGAGTCAAGGAGGTCCGCGCGGTCATCGACGGCGCCCGCCGGGCCGTCGGCGGGTACGGCAAGGAGACCGTGCTCTTCCTCGACGAGATCCACCGCTTCAGCAAGGCTCAGCAGGACTCCCTGCTCCCGGCCGTCGAGAACCGCTGGGTCACCCTGATCGCCGCGACCACCGAGAACCCCTACTTCTCGGTCATCTCCCCGCTGCTGTCCCGCTCCCTGCTGCTCACCCTCGAGCCGCTGACCGACGACGACATCCGGGACCTGCTCGGGCGGGCCCTCACCGACGAGCGCGGCCTCAAGGGCACCGTCAGCCTCCCCGAGGACACCGAGAACCATCTCCTGCGCATCGCCGGTGGTGACGCCCGCCGCGCGCTGACCGCCCTGGAGGCCGCCGCCGGAGCCGCCCTCGACAAGGGCGAGACGGAGATCGCCCTCACCACGCTGGAGGAGACGGTCGACCGGGCGGCGGTGACGTACGACCGCGACGGCGACCAGCACTACGACGTCGCCAGCGCCCTGATCAAGTCCATCCGCGGTTCCGACGTCGACGCCGCGCTGCACTACCTGGCCCGCATGATCGAGGCCGGCGAGGACCCGCGCTTCATCGCCCGTCGTCTCATGATCTCCGCCAGCGAGGACATCGGCCTCGCGGATCCGAACGCCCTGCCCACGGCCGTCGCCGCCGCCCAGGCCGTCGCCATGATCGGCTTCCCCGAGGCCGCCCTCACCCTCAGCCACGCCACCATCGCCCTCGCCCTGGCCCCCAAGTCCAACGCGGCCACCACCGCGATCGGCGCGGCCCTTGAGGACGTGCGCAAGGGGCTGGCCGGGCCCGTCCCGCCGCACCTGCGCGACGGCCACTACAAGGGCGCGGCGAAACTGGGGCACGCGCAGGGGTACGTGTACCCGCACGACCTGCCCGAGGGCATCGCCGAGCAGCAGTACGCGCCGGACGCCCTCAAGGACCGCCAGTACTACGAACCCACCCGGCACGGCGCCGAGGCCCGCTACGCGGACGCGGTGGAGTGGACCAGGAAGCACCTCGGTCGGAAGCGGTCCTGACCACGCTGTAGACTGTTCCGAAGTGCTGCGTCCCGTGTCCGGCTCCGGTCGGCGCCTCAGGCGGGACATCCAGCCGGATCTTGTGATCCAGGAGCGTCGCGCACCGTCGTAGGTGTCGCGGGCAGCCCACCACCACCCGGAGCACCCGGAGCTCCGGGACCGGTCGGTGGGCCGTTCGTGTGCTGCACGTATGTGCCCAGACCAGGGGAGCGGCTGCCGACACGTCCCTCGTGGACCGTCGGGATTCCCCGGCTGCGGATGCGACCTCCCGTAACCCTGAGGCAGCCGAAGAGGAAAAGGAAAAGAAGTGGCGAACCAGTCCCGCCCCAAGGTCAAGAAGTCGCGTGCCCTCGGCATCGCGCTGACCCCGAAGGCCGTCAAGTACTTCGAGGCCCGCCCGTACCCGCCCGGCGAGCACGGCCGTGGCCGCAAGCAGAACTCGGACTACAAGGTCCGTCTGCTGGAGAAGCAGCGTCTTCGCGCGCAGTACGACATCTCCGAGCGCCAGCTGGTCCGCGCCTACGAGCGTGCCTCCAAGGTGCAGGGCAAGACCGGTGAGGCCCTGATCGTCGAGCTGGAGCGGCGCCTCGACGCGCTGGTTCTGCGTTCGGGCATCGCCCGCACGATCTACCAGGCCCGCCAGATGGTCACGCACGGCCACATCCAGGTCAACGGCAAGAAGGTCGACAAGCCCTCCTTCCGTGTCCGCCCGGACGACGTCGTGCAGGTCCGCGACCGCAGCAAGGAGAAGACCCTCTTCACGATCGCTCGTGAGGGTGGCTTCGCCCCCGACGGTGAGACCCCGCGCTACCTCCAGGTGAACCTCAGGGCCCTGGCGTTCCGCCTGGACCGCGAGCCGAACCGCAAGGAGATCCCGGTGATCTGCGACGAGCAGCTCGTCGTCGAGTACTACGCCCGCTGACCCCAGCAGGCACGCGGTTTCTCAGCCCGCCGTCTCCCCGCCCTTCCGGGTGGGCGAGGCGGCGGGTTCGTGCGTCCGGGGGGCGACCGGCGCAGGCGGCAGGGGCCGGGACGCCGGCGCGGTGCCGGGGTGCCGCAGCGCCCGGCGGACGGCCTCCTCCCGCGAGCCCCCCGCCGCGCCGCACACACCGCGGGCGGATGGCACCGAGGAGCTGGTCGCGCTGGCCGACGGAATCGTGAGTCGACGGCGGCGAGGGCGGGCCTGCTACGCGACTGTGCCCGCCGGGGCATGCGCGCCCCGGTGCCGGCCGTCGGGGACGGCGCTCTCGGATTCTGGAAGGCCCTGGCCGAGGTGTTCCCCGACACCCGCGAACAAAGATGCTGGGTTCACAGAACCCGCGATTGTTCTCGATTCCCTGCCGAAGTCGGCCCAGCCCGCGGCCAAGCGCGCCATCCAGGACATCTACAACACTGAGAACACTGAGAACAGGGAGCAGGCCCGCCGGCGGGCTGTGAACGCACCTCACCTCGTCGCTCTGGTCGGTGCCGGGGCCCGCTTCGAACGCGGCCACCTCGTCGAACGCGCCGAGACCCTCTCGGCGTAAGCAGCCTCATCCGATCCGTACGGGATCACCGGCGCGCGGGGTGCTACTGGACCGCGGCGCACGCGGAGTACTGGCGCCTATGCACTCCGTGCAGTCGCTTGCGCGACTCCACCGGCGGCGGGCGGTAATCCGGTACGGAGCCCCATCCCCGGCGCGATAGGCTCGGTGGCACGACTTTTCTCGATGTTCAGGCACGGTTTCAGGGAGCGGGTGCACACAGTGTCCGGTGGCGAGGTGGCCGGAATCCTGGTGGCCGTCTTCTGGGCGATCCTGGTCTCCTTCCTCGCGGTCGCTCTCGCGAGGCTGGCCCAGACGCTCAGGGCGACCACCAAGCTCGTGGCGGACGTGACCGAGCAGGCCGTCCCGCTGCTGGCCGACGCCTCCGCGGCGGTGCGGTCCGCGCAGACCCAGATCGACCGGGTCGACGCGATCGCGTCCGACGTCCAGGAGGTCACCTCCAACGCCTCCGCGCTCTCGACCACCGTCGCCTCCACCTTCGGCGGCCCCCTGGTCAAGGTCGCCGCCTTCGGCTACGGCGTGCGCCGGGCCATCGGCGGCCGCAAGGAGGGGGCGCCGGCCGAGGCGTCGAGGCGTACCGTGATCGTGGGCCGCACCGTCCCGGGCGCGCGGCGGGAGAAGCGCACCTGGGGAAGCGCCCGGGGAAAGAGGGACTGACCCAGCGATGTTCCGCCGAACCTTCTGGTTCACCACCGGCGTTGCCGCCGGCGTGTGGGCCACCACCAAGGTCAACCGCAAGCTGAAGCAGCTGACGCCCGAGAACCTCGCCGTCACCGCGGCGAACAAGGCCCTCGAGGCCGGCGGCCGGCTCCGGGACCGCGCGGTGGACTTCGCGCTCGAGGTCCGCGACAACATGGCCCAGCGGGAGGCCGAACTGGGCGACGCGCTGGGCCTGAACGCCGCTGTCGACCGCGAACTCCCGCCGCCCCGGCACTACGCCGTCATCGAGAACCGCAACGACACCGAGTACGTCGAGGGCCCGGCCCGCGAGTCGACGTACAAGACGTACCCGTACAACCGGAATGAGGACCACTGATGGAGTCGGCCGAGATCCGCCGCCGCTGGCTGAGCTTCTTCGAGGAGCGCGGGCACACCGTCGTCCCTTCGGCGTCGCTCATCGCGGACGACCCGACTCTGCTGCTCGTCCCGGCCGGCATGGTGCCCTTCAAGCCCTACTTCCTGGGTGAGGTCAAGCCCCCCTTCGCCCGCGCCACCAGCGTGCAGAAGTGCGTGCGCACGCCGGACATCGAAGAGGTCGGCAAGACCACCCGCCACGGCACGTTCTTCCAGATGTGCGGCAACTTCTCCTTCGGCGACTACTTCAAGGAAGGCGCCATCAAGCTCGCCTGGGAGCTGCTCACCAGCCCCCAGGACAAGGGCGGTTACGGTTTGGAGCCGGAGAAGCTCTGGATCACCGTCTACCAGGACGACGACGAGGCCGAGCAGATCTGGCACGAGGTCGTCGGCGTGCCCAAGGAGCGCATCCAGCGCCTGGGCATGAAGGACAACTTCTGGTCCATGGGCGTCCCCGGCCCCTGTGGCCCCTGTTCCGAGATCAACTACGACCGCGGCCCCGAGTTCGGCGTCGAGGGCGGCCCCGCCGTCAACGACGAGCGGTACGTGGAGATCTGGAACCTCGTCTTCATGCAGTACGAGCGGGGCGAGGGCACCGGCAAGGACAACTTCGAGATCCTCGGGGACCTTCCGAGCAAGAACATCGACACCGGCCTCGGTCTCGAGCGGCTCGCCATGATTCTTCAGGGCGTGCAGAACATGTACGAGATCGACACCTCCATGGCCGTCATCGACAAGGCCACCGAGCTGACCGGCGTCCGCTACGGCGACGCCCACGAGTCGGACGTCTCCCTGCGGGTGGTCACCGACCACATGCGCACCGCCACCATGCTCATCGGTGACGGCGTCACGCCGGGCAACGAGGGCCGCGGCTACGTGCTGCGCCGCATCATGCGCCGTGCCATCCGGAACATGCGCCTGCTGGGCGCCACCGGGCCCGTCGTCAAGGACCTCGTCGACACCGTGATCGGCATGATGGGCCGGCAGTACCCGGAGCTCGTCACCGACCGCGAGCGCATCGAGAAGGTGGCCCTCGCCGAGGAGAACGCCTTCCTCAAGACGCTCAAGGCCGGCACCAACATCCTCGACAGCGCCGTCTCCGAGACCAAGGCCGACGGCGGCACGGTCCTGCCCGGCGACAAGGCCTTCCTGCTCCACGACACCTGGGGCTTCCCGATCGACCTCACCCTGGAGATGGCCGCCGAGCAGGGGCTGTCCGTGGACGAGGACGGCTTCCGGCGCCTGATGAAGGAGCAGCGCGAGCGCGCCAAGGCCGACGCCCAGGCCAAGAAGACCGGGCACGCCGACATGGGTGCCTACCGGGAGATCGCCGACAGTGCCGGTGAGACGGAGTTCATCGGCTACACCGACACCGAGGGTGAGTCCACCGTCGTCGGCATCCTCGTCGACGGTGTGTCCTCGCCCGCCGCCACCGAGGGCGACGAGGTCGAGGTCGTCCTCGACCGCACCCCGTTCTACGCCGAGGGCGGCGGCCAGATCGGTGACACCGGCCGGATCAAGGTGGACACCGGTGCCGTCATCGAGGTGCGCGACTGCCAGAAGCCGGTGCCGGGCGTGTACGTCCACAAGGGCGTCGTCCAGGTCGGCGAGGTCACCGTCGGCGCCAAGGCCCACGCCTCGATCGACGCCCGCCGCCGTACCGCCGTCGCCCGCGCCCACTCGGCCACCCACCTCACCCACCAGGCCCTGCGCGACGCCCTCGGCCCGACGGCCGCCCAGGCCGGGTCGGAGAACCAGCCCGGTCGCTTCCGCTTCGACTTCGGCTCACCGTCCGCCGTCCCGCAGACGGTCATGACCGACGTCGAGCAGAAGATCAACGAGGTACTCGCCCGCGACCTCGACGTGCGCGCCGACGTCATGGGTATCGACGAGGCCAGGAAGCAGGGCGCCATCGCCGAGTTCGGGGAGAAGTACGGCGAGCGCGTCCGCGTGGTCACCATCGGCGACTTCTCCAAGGAGCTGTGCGGCGGTACGCACGTGCACAACACCGCCCAGCTGGGCCTGGTGAAGCTGCTCGGCGAGTCGTCGATCGGCTCGGGCGTGCGCCGTATCGAGGCCCTGGTCGGCGTGGACGCCTACACCTTCCTCGCCCGTGAGCACACGGTCGTCAACCAGCTCACCGAACTGCTCAAGGGCCGCCCGGAGGAACTGCCGGAAAAGGTCTCCGCCATGCTCGGCAAGCTGAAGGACGCCGAGAAGGAGATCGAGAAGTTCCGCGCGGAGAAGGTGCTCCAGGCCGCCGCCGGTCTCGCCGAGTCCGCCAAGGACGTGCGTGGCGTCGCCGTGGTGACCGGCCAGGTCCCGGACGGCACCACCGCCGACGACCTGCGCAAGCTGGTCCTCGACGTGCGCGGCCGCATCCAGGGCGGCCGGGCCGTCGTCGTCGCCCTGTTCACGGTGAACAACGGCAAGCCGCTGACGGTCATCGCCACCAACGAGGCCGCCCGCGAGCGCGGTCTCAAGGCCGGTGACCTGGTCCGCACCGCCGCGAAGACCCTTGGCGGCGGCGGTGGCGGCAAGCCGGACGTCGCCCAGGGCGGAGGCCAGAACCCTGCGGCCGTCGGTGAGGCCGTCGACGCCGTCGAGCGGCTCGTGGCGGACACGGCCAAGTGACGATGCGCCGAGGACGCCGCCTCGCGATCGACGTCGGGGACGCCCGGATCGGGGTCGCCTCCTGCGACCCCGACGGGATCCTCGCCACCCCGGTGGAGACGGTCCCGGGGCGGGACATCCCCGCGGCGCACCGCCGGCTCGCGCAGCTGGCCGAGGAGTACGAACCCATCGAGGTCGTCGTCGGCCTCCCTCGCTCCCTCAAGGGGGGCGAGGGGCCCGCCGCCGTCAAGGTCCGCGGCTTCGCCCAGGAACTCGCACGCATGATCGCGCCGATTCCGGTGAGACTCGTCGACGAACGCATGACGACGGTGACGGCGTCCCAGGGACTGCGCGCTTCCGGCGTGAGATCGAAGAAGGGACGTTCCGTCATCGACCAGGCGGCGGCCGTGGTCATCCTCCAGCAGGCGCTCGAATCCGAACGGGTGTCAGGTAAACCACCCGGCGAGGGCGTCGAAGTGGTCATCTGATCGCGATACGGTAACGTTCCGCGCGATGCGGCGGTGTTCGAACAGCCGCCGCACACAGAGAGGCGGGACGGAAGCCGGGGTTCAGGTGCCGCGCGACCGCCGCCTCGCGGCTCTAGGGGATCGATGACTGAGTATGGCCGGGGCCAAGGCTCCGAACCGTGGCATCCGGACGACCCGTTGTACGGGGACGGCGGATGGGGAGGACAGCAGGCCCAGCAGGGTCAGCAGCCCCACCCGGGTCAGCAGTCTCCCTACGACGGCCAGGCGCAGCACTATCCACAGCACCCGCAGGAGCCGCACCACGGCGACTGGGGCACCGCTCAGCAGGACGGATACGGTCGGCAGCAGTACCCGCAGTACGACCAGCGGTACGCCCCGCAGCAGCACCAGCAAGGTCAGCAGCACCAGCAGTACGACACCGGCGGCTGGCACACCGGCAATCAGCCTCAGCAGCCGTATCCGGCCGACCCGGCGGACCCCTACGGGCAGCCGGGCGGGACGTACGGCGGGGACCAGGGCGACTACTACGGCACCCCCGAGGCCTACCCGCCGCCCGAGCCCCCCGGCCGCCGACGCGCCGAGCCGGAACCGCGGACCGACTGGGACCCGGGCCCCGACGAGGGCGAACACGCCTTCTTCGCGGGCGGCGACGACGATGACGACCACGACGACGAGCCGGGCGACCGCCGGGGACGCGGCGAGCGCAGGGGCCGCGGCGGCAAGGACCGGAAACGGCGCAGCGGATGCGCCTGCCTGGTCGTGGTGCTGGTCTTCGGCGGTGGCCTCGCCGGTGTGTCCTACTTCGGCTACCAGTTCTACCAGGATCGTTTCGGCAGCGCCCCCGACTTCGCGGGGGACGGCAACGGTGAGCAGGTGACCGTCGAGATCCCCAAGGGCGCGCTCGGCTACAAGATCGGGCAGGTGCTCAAGGACGCCGGTGTCGTGAAGAGCGTCGACGCCTTCGTGGCGGCGCAGGCGAGCAATCCGCAGGGCAAGTCCATCCAGGACGGCGTGTACACGCTGGAGAAGGAGATGTCGGCGGACAGCGCGGTGGAGCTGATGCTCAGCCCGAAGAGCCGCGACAACCTGATCATCGCCGAGGGCAAGCGGAACGCCCAGATCTACGAGCTGATCGACAAACGCCTCGAGGTCGACGACGGCACGACGGCGAAGGTCGCCAAGGAGGACTGGGAGAAACTCGGTCTGCCGGACTGGGCGAAGAACCACAAGAACGTGAAGGACCCGCTGGAGGGCTTCCTCTTCCCGTCCAGTTACGGCGTGTCCAAGGGCCAGAAACCCGAGGACGTCCTCAAGCGCATGGTCGCGCGGGCCACCGAGACCTACGAGAAGCTCGGCGTCGAGAAGAAGGCGGAGAGCCTCGGCCTCGAGAACCCGTGGCAGTTGGTCACCGTGGCGAGCCTGGTCCAGGCCGAGGGCACCAGCCACGACGACTTCCGCAAGATGGCCGAGGTCGTCTACAACCGCCTCAAGCCCGGGAACACCGAGACCAACGGCATGCTGGAGTTCGACTCCACCTACAACTACGTCAAGAACCAGAGCAAGATCGACCTGAGTCTCAGCGAGCTCCGGAACTACGACAACCCGTACAACACGTATTACTACAGGGGTCTGCCGCCCGGGCCGATCAGCAACCCCGGTGAGGAAGCGATCAGGGGCGCGCTCGACCCGACGAACGGCGGCTGGTACTACTTCATCTCGCTCGACGGGAAGACCAGCAAGTTCACCAAGACGAACGCAGAGCACCAGAAACTGGTCGACCAGTTCAACGCCTCCAGGGACAACTGATGGCCGCACCGCGCCGCGCCGCCGTTCTCGGCTCCCCCATCGCCCACTCCCTCTCCCCGGTGCTGCACCGCGCCGCCTACGCGGAGCTGGGGCTGGAGGGCTGGACGTACGACCGTTTCGAGGTGGACGAGAACGCGCTGCCGGGGTTCTTCGAGACGCTCGGGCCCGAGTGGGCGGGGCTGTCGCTGACCATGCCGCTGAAGCGGGCCGTCATCCCGCTGCTGGACGCCATCAGCGACACCGCCGCCTCGGTCGACGCGGTCAACACCGTCGTGTGCACCCAGGACGGCCGCCGCACCGGTGACAACACCGACATCCCCGGCATGGTCGCCGCCCTGCGCGAGCACGGCATCGACAAGGTCGAGCACGCCGCGATCCTGGGCGCCGGAGCCACGGCCTCCTCCGCGCTGGCCGCGCTGTCCCGCATCTGCTCGGGCGAGGTCGCCGTCTACGTCCGCAGCGAGGCCCGTGCCGCCGAGATGCGTGAGTGGGCCGAGCGGCTGGACGTCGCCGTGCGCATCTCCGACTGGGACGACGCGGAGCGGGCGCTGCACGCGCCGCTGGTCGTGACCACCACCCCGGTCGGCGTCACCGACCCCCTCGCCCGGGCGGTGCCGGAACGCCCGGCCGCCCTCTTCGACGTGCTGTACGACCCCTGGCCGACCGTCCTCGCGGCCCGCTGGTCGGCGTACGGAGGTGCCGTGGTGGGCGGGCTCGACCTGCTGGTGCACCAGGCGGTGCTCCAGGTGGAGCAGATGACGGGGCGGTCCCCGGCACCGCTGGAGGCCATGCGGAACGCGGGGGAGCGGGCTCTCGCGGCCCGCTAGGGCACGCGGGGAGGCGGCACGGCGCCTGGTCACCACCGTGAGCGGGGTCCGTGCATGCGGCGGCACGGCGGAGGAGGGCGTCGACGCGGAGCGTCGGAAACCGACGACAACGCCGCGGATATGCGCGTGCCGCACCCCGCGCCCGCGGCATGATCCAACGACGCGCCCCAGTATCCTTGTCCGGTTCCGCAGGGGGCGGAACGGGAGGGGAATCGCTTCATGTCCACTGGCGTGTCCACGGCGTCCGGCAAGGCCGAGATCTTCGAAGCCGTGCTGAAGTTCATGCCCGACTGGGTGCAGATCACGGTGCTCGCCCTGGTCGTGCTCGTCCTCCTGGTCTCCTGGGCGGTCAAGATCAAGCGGAAGATCGCCTACCGTCGTGCCGTCCGCAACGGGCAGCCGATCCACGCGGCGGCCCGGCACGGACAGGCCCCCGGAGCTGCCTACCTGGGCCAGTACGCCCCTCAGCAGCAGCCGCAGACCGCGCAGCACGGCGGCAGCGGCGCCGACCACCTGGGGCCCTACGCCCCCCAGCAGCAGGGCGGCGGGGCCGCCCATCTCGGCCCGTACGCGCCCCAGGCCGCACAGCCCGTCGGCGGGCAGCCGAGCGGCGCCGACTTCCTCGGTGCCTACGCCCCCCGGCACGGCCGCACCGACGGACCGGTCTGATCCCGCCCGCCCCGGTCGCCCGGGCCGCGTCCGCCTGATGGACCGGCGGCCGGGTCCCGGCCGCGGACGTGGGAGGATCGGAGGTGGCGGGCCGGGGCCGCGCACCCCGTCGCGCCGCAGCCGCACGCGAGGAGCGTGTGCAGGGCAGTACCGGGGCGCGAGCTATGAGGAGCACCGTTGAGCAGGTTGCGCTGGCTGACCGCGGGGGAGTCCCACGGTCCCGCACTCGTCGCGACGCTGGAGGGCCTTCCCGCCGGCGTGCCGATCACCACGGACATGGTGGCGGACCATCTCGCGAGGCGGCGGCTGGGCTACGGTCGCGGTGCCCGGATGAAGTTCGAGCGGGACGAGGTCACCTTCCTCGGCGGGGTCCGGCACGGCCTGACCCTCGGCTCCCCGGTCGCGATCATGGTCGGCAACACCGAGTGGCCCAAGTGGGAGCAGGTCATGTCGGCCGACCCGGTCGACCCGGACGTGCTCGCGGACCTGGCGCGCAACGCCCCGCTGACCCGCCCGCGCCCCGGTCACGCCGACCTCGCCGGCATGCAGAAGTACGGCTTCGACGAGGCCCGTCCGGTGCTCGAGCGGGCCTCCGCGCGGGAGACCGCGGCCCGGGTGGCCCTGGGCGCGGTGGCGCGGTCGTACCTGAAGGAGACGGCGGGGATCGAGATCGTCTCCCACGTCGTGGAACTGGCCGCCGCGAAGGCCCCCTACGGGGTGTACCCGACGCCGGCCGACGTGGAGAAGCTGGACGCGGACCCGGTGCGCTGCCTGGACGCGGACGCCTCGAAGGCGATGGTCGCGGAGATCGACCAGGCCCACAAGGACGGCGACACCCTCGGCGGCGTCGTCGAGGTCCTGGCCTACGGCGTGCCGGTGGGTCTCGGCTCGCACGTGCACTGGGACCGGCGACTGGACGCCCGCCTCGCCGCCGCTCTCATGGGCATCCAGGCGATCAAGGGCGTCGAGGTCGGTGACGGCTTCGACCTGGCCCGGGTGCCCGGCTCCAAGGCCCACGACGAGATCGTCGCCACGGACGAGGGACTCAGGCGCACCTCCGGCCGCTCCGGCGGCACCGAGGGCGGGCTCACCACCGGCGAACTGCTGCGCGTGCGTGCCGCGATGAAGCCGATCGCCACCGTGCCGCGGGCGCTGAAGACCGTCGACGTCGTCACCGGCGAGGAGACGGCCGCCCACCACCAGCGCTCCGACGTGTGCGCCGTGCCGGCCGCCGGCATCGTCGCCGAGGCCATGGTCGCGCTGGTCCTCGCGGACGCGCTCGCCGAGAAGTTCGGCGGCGACAGCGTCACCGAGACCCGCCGCAACGTGCGGTCCTACCTCGACCACCTGGCCATCCGATGAGCGGGCCGGTCGTCGTGCTGGTCGGCCCGATGGGGGTGGGCAAGTCCACCGTCGGGCAGCTGCTGGCCGACCGGCTCGGCATGGGCTACCGGGACACCGACGACGACATCGTCGCGGGTCGGGGACGCAGCATCGCCGACATCTTCGTCGACGAGGGCGAGAGCGCCTTCCGATCGATCGAGAAGCAGGCCGTGCGCACCGCGCTGGCCGAGCACGACGGCGTGCTCGCCCTCGGCGGCGGTGCGATCCTCGACCCGGACACCCGAGCGCTGCTCGCCGGGCAGCGGGTCGTCTACCTGTCGATGGATGTCGAGGAGGCCGTCCGGCGCACCGGCCTGAACGTCGCCCGCCCGCTCCTCGCCGTCAATCCGCGCAAGCAGTGGCGCGAACTGATGGAGGCCCGGCGGCACCTGTACGAGGAGGTCGCCACGGCCGTCGTGCCCACCGACGGCCGCACGCCCGAAGAAGTCACCCGGGCCGCCCTGGACGCACTGGAGTTGAAGGAAGCATGAGCGAGGCAGTGACGCGGATCCACATCGGCGGCACGGCGGGCACCGAACCCTACGACGTCCTGGTGGGCCGTCAGCTCCTGGGCGAACTCGGCGCGTTGATCGGACCCAGGGCCAAGCGCGTGGCGATCGTGCACCCCGAGGCACTGGCCGAGACCGGGGACGCGCTGCGCGCCGACCTGGCCGGGCAGGGCTACGAGGCGATCGCCATCCAGGTGCCCAACGCGGAGGAGGCCAAGACCGCCGAGGTCGCCGCCTACTGCTGGAAGGCGCTCGGCCAGTCCGGATTCACCCGCACCGACGTCATCGTCGGCGTGGGCGGTGGCGCCACGACCGACCTCGCCGGTTTCGTGGCCGCGACCTGGCTGCGCGGGGTGCGCTGGATCGCCATCCCGACCACCGTGCTGGCCATGGTGGACGCGGCCGTCGGCGGCAAGACCGGCATCAACACCGCCGAGGGCAAGAACCTGGTGGGCGCCTTCCACCCGCCCGCCGGTGTGCTGTGCGACCTCGCCGCGCTGGACTCCCTCCCGGTCAACGACTACGTCTCCGGGCTGGCCGAAGTCATCAAGGCCGGCTTCATCGCCGACCCGGTGATCCTCGACCTGATCGAGGCCGACCCGCAGGCCGCCCGCACCCCGGCCGGGCCGCACACCGCCGAGCTGATCGTGCGCTCGATCCGGGTCAAGGCGGACGTGGTGTCGTCCGACCTGAAGGAGTCGGGCCTGAGGGAGATCCTCAATTACGGCCACACCCTCGGGCACGCCATCGAGAAGAACGAACGCTACAAGTGGCGCCACGGCGCGGCGGTCTCGGTCGGCATGCACTTCGCCGCCGAACTGGCCCGGCTCGCGGGCCGGCTGGACGACGCCACCGCCGACCGTCACCGCACGATCCTCGAATCGGTCGGGCTGCCGCTGCACTACCGCTACGACCAATGGCCCAAGCTGCTGGAGACCATGAAGGTCGACAAGAAGTCCCGCGGCGACCTGCTGCGCTTCATCGTCCTCGACGGTCTTGCCAAGCCCACCGTGATGGAGGGCCCGGACCCGGCGGTCCTGCTCGCCGCGTACGGCGAGGTGGGGCAGTAGAACCCCGGAACCGACCCGCGACCCGATCCGCCTCGCGGTGACGGGCACTCAGGACCGCCCCCGGCCGTTCACACAACGACGGCCGGGGGCGGTACCGTTCGGATGGGGGTTCGCCCTGCCGCCCAGCCAGGGCGACTCCGGACGCGCCCCCGCTGTCAGCGCCCATCGCCCGAGGCGAACCGAGCCAGTAGAACGAGACGGAGTGGCACCGGATGCAGCACGCAGTGGGTTCTCCGCTGCCGCCGCCCCACCAGCCGGGGCACGGACCGGCCGCCGGCTGGTCGCCGGCCGCACATCACCCCGGTGGCCCGCACCCGGGAGCGCACCCGGGCCCTGCCCCCGTCCCCCCGCCACCTCCGGCGCCGGGTTATCCGGCGCCCCCGGCCGGCCCGGCCCCGCAGGCCACGGGAGTGCGGCACGCCTCGATGCCCCCTCCGCCGGACACCACCGGTCACGTCCCGCTGCCGCCCGGTGCCCCCGTGGCCGTGCCCGGCACGCCCCCCGCCGCCGCGGCTCCCGACCCGGCCGGCGCGGCCATCGCCGTGCTACTCATAGGACCCGCGGGCGCGGGCAAGACCAGCGTCGCCAAGTACTGGGCGGACCACCGCCGGGTCCCCACGGCCCACATCAGCCTCGACGACGTCCGCGAGTGGGTCCGCTCCGGCTTCGCCGACCCCCAGTCGGGGTGGAACGACAACTCCGAGGCGCAGTACCGCCTGGCCCGCCGCACCTGCGGCTTCGCCGCGCGCAACTTCCTCGCCAACGGCATCTCGTGCATCCTCGACGACGCGGTCTTCCCCGACCGCCCGGTGGTCGGACTGGGCGGTTGGAAACGGCACGTGGGTCCCGGCCTGCTGCCGGTCGTCCTCCTGCCGGGCCTGGACATCGTCCTGGAGCGCAACGCGGAACGCACGGGCAATCGCCGCCTCTCCGACGAGGAGGTCGCCCGCATCCACGGCCGCATGGCCGGATGGTACGGCTCGGGCCTGCCGATCATCGACAACTCCCAGCTTGACATCCCGGAGACGGCGAGAATCCTGGACGACGTACTGGCCCGGTCCATCGCCAGCCCGCCCGCCTGGTGAGCCCGACGGACCCGGCACGGGCACGTCCCCGCGGCCTTGCCCACCCCGGGCGCCGGTGGCGCGCGAACCGCCGGTGACAACGGACTCCGCGCGGCCGGAGGCACACGCTCGGACCTCTCGACCGGCGGTATCCGGCCACCGCTCATAGGCTCGGGTCATGTCAGAGGTGTACGCGGTCCGCCGGGCGCGGGTACGGGAACGCTGCAACGCGGGCGGCAGCGCGGCGGCGCTGGTGTCCCGGCCCGCCAATGTGCGCTACCTCGCGGGTGCCGCCCCCGAGGGCGCCGTGCTGCTGCTGGGCAGGACCGAGGACCTGCTGGTGTGCGCCGACCTGCTCGACGACCGGTACCCGCAGGCCCGCCCCGACGAGGCGCTGCGGGTGCACAGGGTGCCCGGCACCGGCGGCGACCCCGCCGTCGCGGCCGCCGACCTCGCCACCGGACAGGGCGCCGACTCCCTCGCCGTGGAGGAGCACCACCTCACCGTCACCCGGCACCGGGCCATCCGGTCCGTCGCACCCCGGCTGCGCCTCGCCGACATCGGCGGCGCGGTCGAGCAAGTGCGCGTGGTCAAGGACGAGGAGGAGATCTCCTGTCTGCGCATCGGCGCCGAGATCACCGACCAGGCTCTCGGCGAACTCCTGGAGTCCATCCTGGTCGGCCGCACCGAGCGGCACCTCGCACTGGAGCTGGAGCGCCGCCTGGTCGACCACGGCGCCGACGGCCCGGCCTTCCCCACCTCCGTCGGCACGGGACCCCACGCGGGCCGGCGCGGTCACCGTCCCACCGACCGGCGGGTGGAGGAGGGCGACTTCCTCTCCGTCTGCCTCGGTGCCACGTACCGCGGCTACCGCTGTGAGATCGGCCGGACCTTCGTCATCGGCACCGCCCCGGCGGACTGGCAGATCGAGCTGTACGACGTCGTCTTCGCCGCTCAGCGCGCCGGCCGGGAGTCCCTGGTGCCCGGTGCGTCCTGCCGCGACGTGGACCGTGCCGCCCGCCAGGTGCTGGACTGCGCCGGGTACGCGCAGGCCCTGCCGGTGCTCACCGGGCACGGGGTCGGACTCGAAATCCACGAGGACCCGCAGTTGACCCCGGCGGCCATGGGTAAACTGGACGCTTGCGTGCCGGTCACCGTCGAACCGGGGGTCCACCTCCCGGGCCGGGGCGGCGTCCGGATCGATGACACGCTCGTCGTACGCCCCGAGGCGGACGGCGGACCCGAGCTACTCACCATCACGACCAAGGAGCTGCTCGCGCTCTAGCCTCGCGCTGTGCGCCTGCCCCGGGGTCGTCCACGTCAGTCCAGGAGATTCCGCAACCGTGGCTTCCACGAACGACCTCAAGAACGGCATGGTGCTCAAGCTCGAAGGCGGCCAGCTCTGGTCCGTCGTCGAGTTCCAGCACGTCAAGCCCGGCAAGGGCCCGGCCTTCGTGCGCACCAAGCTCAAGAACGTGCTCTCCGGCAAGGTCGTCGACAAGACCTTCAACGCCGGCGTCAAGGTCGAGACGGCCACCGTCGACAAGCGCGACATGCAGTTCTCCTACATGGACGGCGAGTACTTCGTCTTCATGGACATGGAGACCTACGACCAGCTCATGGTCGACCGCAAGGCCGTCGGCGACTCCGCCAACTTCCTCGTCGAGGGCTTCACCGCCACCGTCGCGCAGCACGGGGGCGAGGTGCTCTTCGTCGAGCTCCCGGCCGCCGTCGAGCTGACCGTCGCCGAGACCGAGCCCGGCGTCCAGGGCGACCGCTCCACCGGCGGCACCAAGCCCGCCACGCTGGAGACCGGCCACCAGATCCAGGTCCCGCTCTTCATCACCACCGGTGAGAAGATCAAGGTCGACACCCGCACCAGCGACTACCTCGGCCGGGTGAACAGCTAACCGTGGCTGCCCGCAACACGGCCCGCAAGCGCGCCTTCCAGATCCTCTTCGAGGGCGACCAGCGCGGCGCCGACGTCCTGACGGTCCTCGCGGACTGGATCCGGCACTCCCGGACCGACACCCGGCAGCCGCCGGTGAGCGAGTACACGATGCAGCTGGTCGAGGGCTACGCGGAACACGCGAAGCGCATCGACGAGCTGCTCGCCCAGTACTCCGTCGGCTGGACGCTCGACAGGATGCCGGTCGTCGACCGCAACATCCTGCGTCTCGGTGCCTACGAGCTGATCTGGGTCGACGAGACCCCGGACGCCGTCGTCCTCGACGAGGCGGTGCAGCTGGCGAAGGAGTTCTCGACGGACGAGTCGCCGTCGTTCGTCAACGGCCTGCTCGGCCGGCTGAAGGAGCTCAAGCCGTCGCTGCGCCGCGACGATCGCTGAGACCGGCAGCGCGAGACACACCGGTACGGACGGCCCGCTGCCCACGAGGGCTGTGGGCCGTCCGTACGAGAACCGCCGGGGCGGTGGAACCTCTCAGGTCCCACCGCCCCGGCGGCACGTTTCTGCTCAACCCGCGTAGCGTCGGGCGGTCAGCTCTCCTCGTGCGACGCCACCGCGCGGCGGGCGTCCGCGTCCAGCACGCCCCAGCTGATCAGCTGCTCGGTGAGGACCGAGGGCGACTGGTCGTAGATGACGGCGAGGGTGCGCAGGTCGTCCTGGCGGATCGAGAGGACCTTGCCGTTGTAGTCACCGCGCTGCGACTGGATCGTCGCCGCGTAGCGCTGGAGCGGGCCCGCCTTCTCGGCCGGCACCGTGGCCAGCCGCTCCAGGTCCAGGACCAGCTTCGGCGGCGGCTCGGCGGCGCCGCCCGGGGTGGTGCCCGGCAGCAGTTCCTGCACCGGGACGCCGTAGAAGTCCGCCAGCTCGGCGAGGCGCTGCACGGTCACGGCGCGGTCGCCGCGCTCGTACGAACCGACCACGACCGCCTTCCAGCGTCCCTGGGACTTCTCCTCGACACCGTGGAGGGAAAGGCCCTGCTGGGTGCGGATCGCCCGGAGCTTGGCCCCGAGCTGTTTGGCGTATTCGCTGGACATATAGCTCCCCGGCACTGTGTCGACGCGTCCGGTTGTGGTTTCCGGGCCGCGCGGCTGGTAACTCACTGTGAGGTTACGCAGCGTTACTCTCGCGCGTCAAGCCGAATGGTCCACACCGACGCTTCCGCATCGGCCGGGGCCGACTGCTCCATACGGGTGATCAGGGGGGTGTCCGAAGGGTGATCGAGGGGGATCCGGCGTGTCGCTCACGACCTGATACCGTAGGTGGCGCAAATCCGACGTCCTTTAAGGTCCGTCCCGTGAGGCGGAGAAGGAGGTCCGTTTCGTATGGACACGCAGGACACGCAGGACACGCAGTCCGATGCACGGGCCGTTCTCGAAGGCCCCGACATCGCGCGGGTGCTGACCCGCATCGCCCACGAGATCGTCGAACGCGCCAAGGGCGCCGACGACGTGGTGCTCCTCGGCATCCCGACCCGGGGCGTCTTCCTCGCCCAGCGGCTCGCCGCCAAGCTCGAGCAGATCACCGAGCGCAAGGTCCCGGTCGGCTCGCTCGACATCACCATGTACCGCGACGACCTGCGCATGCACCCGCCGCGGGCGCTGGCCCGCACCGAGATCCCCGGTGACGGCATCGACGGCCGCCTCGTCGTCCTCGTCGACGACGTGCTCTTCTCCGGCCGCACCATCCGCGCCGCCCTCGACGCGCTGAACGACATCGGGCGCCCCCGCGCGGTGCAGCTCGCCGTCCTCGTCGACCGCGGCCACCGCGAACTGCCCATCCGCGCCGACTACGTCGGCAAGAACCTCCCCACGTCGTTGCGGGAGACGGTCAAGGTCCTGCTCGCCGAGGAGGACGGTCGCGACACCGTGCTGCTCGGCGCCAAGCGGACCGCCCAGTAGCGATTCGGGCGTACGTCGGAGCCCCCGCGCCGGTGTGCGCCGGCCAGGCATGCCCCGGTGTGTGCCCGGCCGCCCGGATTCTCCCGATCTTCCGAATGAACTGCCTTACGGAGCCTGACAGATGCAGCGTCATCTCATCTCGGCCGCCGACCTCACCCGCGACGACGCCGTCCTGATCCTCGACACCGCCGAGGAGATGGCCCGGGTCGCGGACCGGCCGATCAAGAAACTGCCCACCCTGCGCGGCCGCACCGTCGTCAACCTCTTCTTCGAGGACTCGACGAGGACCCGCATCTCCTTCGAGGCCGCCGAGAAGCGGCTGTCCGCGGACGTCATCAACTTCTCCGCCAAGGGCTCCAGCGTGTCCAAGGGCGAGTCCCTGAAGGACACCGCGCAGACCCTCGAGGCCATGGGCGTCGACGCCGTCGTCATCCGGCACGGCGCCTCCGGGGCCCCGTACCGCCTGGCCACCTCCGGGTGGATCGACGCCCACGTCATCAACGCCGGTGACGGCACCCACCAGCACCCCACCCAGGCCCTGCTCGACGCCTTCACCATGCGGCGCCGGCTCGTCGGCCGGGACGCCGGGATCGGTCATGACCTGTCCGGCCGGCGCATCACGATCGTCGGTGACATCCTGCACAGCCGCGTCGCCCGCTCCAATGTCGATCTGCTGCACACCCTCGGCGCCGAGGTCACCCTTGTCGCCCCGCCGACCCTGCTGCCGGTCGGCATCGAGACCTGGCCCTGCGAGGTCTCCTACGACCTGGACAGCACGCTGCCCAAGTCCGACGCCGTGATGATGCTGCGCGTCCAGCGCGAGCGGATGAACGCCGCGTTCTTCCCCACCGAGCGCGAGTACTCCCGCCGCTACGGCCTCGACGGCGACCGCATGGCGCGGATGCCCGAGCACGCCGTCGTGATGCACCCCGGTCCCATGGTCCGGGGCATGGAGATCACCGCGGAGGTGGCCGACTCCGACCGCTGCACGGTCGTCGAGCAGGTCGCCAACGGCGTCTCCATCCGCATGGCCGTCCTCTACCTGCTGCTCGGCGGCAACGAGCCCGCCGTCACCCAGACCGCCCGTACCGAGGAGAAGTAAGACCATGAGCAAGATCCTGATCCGTGGTGCGAAGGTGCTCGGCGGCGAGCCGCAGGACGTGCTGATCGACGGCGAGGTCGTCGCGGCCGTGGGCACCGGGCTGTCCGCCGAGGGCGCCGAGGTCGTCGAGGCCGACGGCAAGGTACTGCTGCCGGGCCTGGTCGACCTGCACACCCACCTGCGCGAGCCGGGCCGGGAGGACTCCGAGACCGTGCTGACCGGCACCCGGGCCGCGGCGAGCGGCGGCTACACCGCCGTGTTCGCCATGGCCAACACCTTCCCGGTCGCCGACACCGCCGGCGTCGTCGAGCAGGTCTGGCGGCTCGGCAGGGAGCACGGCTACTGCGACGTGCGGCCGGTCGGCGCCGTCACCGTCGGCCTGGAGGGCCAGAAGCTCGCCGAGCTGGGCGCCATGCACGAGTCGGCCGCCGGCGTCACCGTCTTCTCCGACGACGGCAAGTGCGTCCACGACGCCGTGATCATGCGCCGCGCCCTGGAGTACGTGAAGGCCTTCGACGGCGTCGTCGCCCAGCACGCGCAGGAGCCGCGGCTGACCGAGGGCGCCCAGATGAACGAGGGCGTCGTCTCCGCCGAACTCGGCCTCGGGGGCTGGCCGGCCGTCGCCGAGGAGTCGATCATCGCCCGGGACGTGCTGCTCGCCGAGCACGTCGGGTCCCGGGTCCACATCTGTCACCTGTCGACCGCCGGAAGCGTCGAGATCGTCCGCTGGGCGAAGTCCCGCGGCATCCGGGTCACCGCCGAGGTCACCCCGCACCACCTGCTCCTCACCGACGAGCTGGTCCGCACCTACAACCCCGTCTACAAGGTCAACCCGCCGCTGCGCACCGAGCGGGACGTGCACGCGCTGCGCGAGGCGCTCGCCGACGGCACGATCGACATCGTCGCCACCGACCACGCCCCGCACCCGCACGAGGACAAGGACTGCGAGTGGGCCGCCGCCGCCATGGGCATGGTCGGCCTGGAGACCGCGCTGTCGGTGGTCCAGGCGACGATGGTCGACACCGGCCTGCTGGACTGGGCCGGCGTCGCCGACCGCATGTCCGCCAAGCCCGCGCTGATCGGGCGGGCCGAGGGCCACGGCCGTCCCGTCTCGGCAGGTGAGCCCGCCAACCTCACCCTCGTCGACACGGCATACCGTGGCACTGTGGACCCCGCGGGCTTCGCCTCGCGCAGCCGCAACACCCCGTACGAGGGCCGCGAGCTGCCGGGCCGTGTGACGCACACGTGGCTGCGGGGCAAGGCCACGCTCGTCGACGGGAAGCTCACGTGACACCTGTAATCCTGCTGGCCGCCGAGAAGGAATCGGCGGAAGTGACCGACTGGGCCGCCCGGGTCGGCTGGGTCGTCGGACTCGCCCTGTTCGTCGCGCTCGTCTACTGGCTGATGCGCGAGGGCTGGAAGTGGCGCGGCACGCTCCAGGGCGACCTGCCCGAGCTGCACAGCACTCCGGAGGAGCCGGGCCCGGCGAAACTGCGCATGAGCGGCCGTTACCACGGCTCCACCACCGCGGGCCAGTGGCTCGACCGCATCGTGGCGCACGGCCTGGGCACCCGCAGCAGGGCCGAGCTCACCCTCACCGACGCGGGGCTGGACGTCGTACGCCCCGGAGCCGGCGACTTCTTCGTCCCCGCCGACGCGCTGCGCGGCGCCCGGCTGGACAAGGGCATCGCCGGCAAGGTCCTCACCGAGGGCGGGCTGTTCGTCGTCACCTGGGCGCACGGCGAGCGGCTGATCGACTCCGGTTTCCGCTCCGACCACGCGGCCGAGCACCACGAGTGGGTGGAGGCCGTCAACTCCATGAGCAACACGATCATCACGACGGAAGGCGCCGAACGATGACAACCTCCACCAGGGGAATCACCTCCCGAGAGAAGGTGCTTCCTGCCGTACTCGTCCTGGAGGACGGCCGGGTCTTCCGCGGCCGTGCCTACGGGGCGGTGGGGGAGACCTTCGGCGAGGCGGTGTTCTCCACCGGCATGACCGGCTACCAGGAGACCCTGACCGACCCCTCGTACCACCGCCAGGTCGTGGTGATGACCGCCCCGCACGTCGGCAACACCGGCATCAACGACGAGGACGCCGAGTCGAAGCGCATCTGGGTCGCCGGCTACGTGGTGCGGGACCCCGCCCGGGTGCCTTCCAACTGGCGCTCGCGCCGCTCCCTCGACGAGGAACTGGCCGCCCAGGGCGTCGTCGGCATCAGCGGCATCGACACCCGCGCCCTGACCCGGCACCTGCGCGAGCGGGGCGCCATGCGCGTCGGCATCTTCAGCGGCGACGCCGTCCGGGACGACGCCGCGCTGCTGGCCCGCGTCCAGGAGGCGCCCCAGATGAAGGGCGCCGACCTGTCCGCCGAGGTCGCCACCACCGAGCCGTACGTCGTCCCCGCGATCGGCGAGAAGAAGTTCACCGTCGCCGCCGTCGACCTCGGCATCAAGGGCATGACCCCGCACCGCATGGCCGAGCGCGGCATCGAGGTGCACGTCCTGCCCGCCACCGCGACCGTCGAGGACGTCTACGCCGTGAACCCCGACGGCGTGTTCTTCTCCAACGGCCCCGGCGACCCGGCCACCGCCGACCACCCCGTCTCCGTGATGCAGGGCGTCCTGGAGCGCGGCACCCCGCTGTTCGGCATCTGCTTCGGCAACCAGATCCTCGGCCGCGCCCTCGGCTTCGGCACCTACAAGCTGAAGTACGGCCACCGCGGCATCAACCAGCCGGTTCAGGACCGCACGACCGGAAAGGTCGAGGTCACCGCGCACAACCACGGCTTCGCCGTCGACGCCCCGCTCGACCAGGTGTCCGACACCCCGTTCGGCCGCGCCGAGGTGTCCCACGTGTGCCTGAACGACAACGTGGTGGAGGGCCTGCAACTGCTCGACAAGCCGGCCTTCAGCGTCCAGTACCACCCCGAAGCGGCAGCGGGCCCGCACGACGCCGCCTACCTGTTCGACCGCTTCGTTTCCCTGATGGAGGGCCAGCGTGCCTAAGCGCACCGATATCCAGTCCGTCCTGGTCATCGGCTCCGGCCCGATCGTCATCGGCCAGGCCGCCGAGTTCGACTACTCCGGCACCCAGGCGTGCCGCGTGCTGAAGGCGGAGGGCCTGCGGGTCGTCCTGGTGAACTCCAACCCGGCGACGATCATGACCGACCCGGAGATCGCCGACGCCACGTACGTCGAGCCGATCACCCCCGAGTTCGTCGAGAGGATCATCGCCAAGGAGCGCCCCGACGCCCTGCTGCCCACCCTGGGCGGTCAGACGGCCCTCAACACGGCGATCTCGCTGCACGAGAACGGTGTCCTGGACAAGTACGGCGTCGAGCTGATCGGCGCCAACGTCGAGGCCATCCACAAGGGCGAGGACCGCGACCAGTTCAAGGAGGTCGTGGAGGAGGTCCGCAGGAAGATCGGGCACGGCGAGTCCGCCCGCTCGGTGATCTGCCACTCCATGGACGAGGTGCTTGCCGGTGTCGAGCGGCTCGGCGGCTACCCCGTCGTCGTCCGCCCCTCCTTCACCATGGGCGGCGCGGGTTCCGGCTTCGCCCACGACGAGGACGAGCTGCGCCGCATCGCCGGCCAGGGCCTCACCCTCTCGCCGACCACCGAGGTGCTCCTGGAGGAGTCCATCCTCGGCTGGAAGGAGTACGAGCTGGAGCTGATGCGCGACAAGCACGACAACGTGGTGGTCGTCTGCTCCATCGAGAACTTCGACCCCATGGGCGTGCACACCGGCGACTCCATCACCGTCGCCCCGGCCATGACGCTCACCGACCGCGAGTACCAGATCCTGCGGGACATCGGCATCGCGGTCATCCGCGAGGTCGGCGTGGACACCGGCGGCTGCAACATCCAGTTCGCGGTGAACCCCGAGGACGGCCGGGTGATCGTCATCGAGATGAACCCGCGCGTGTCGCGCTCCTCGGCGCTGGCCTCCAAGGCGACCGGTTTCCCCATTGCCAAGATCGCCGCCAAGCTCGCCGTCGGCTACACCCTCGACGAGATCCCGAACGACATCACGCAGGAGACCCCCGCCTCCTTCGAGCCCACGCTCGACTACGTGGTCGTGAAGGCCCCGCGCTTCGCCTTCGAGAAGTTCCCCTCGGCCGACTCGACGCTGACGACGACCATGAAGTCGGTGGGCGAGGCCATGGCCATCGGCCGCAACTTCACCGAGGCGTTCCAGAAGGCTTTGCGCTCCCTGGAGAAGAAGGGCAGCCAGTTCACCTTCGTCGGCGAGGCCGGCGACAAGGAGCAGCTGCTGCGCGAGGCGGTGCGCCCCACCGACGGCCGGATCAACACCGTCATGCAGGCCATCCGCGCCGGCGCCACCCCCGAGGAGGTCTTCGAGCACACGAAGATCGACCCCTGGTTCGTCGACCAGCTCTTCCTCATCAAGGAGATCGCCGACGAGCTCGCCGAGGCGCCCGAGCTGACCCGCGAGCTGCTCGCCGAGGCCAAGCGGCACGGCTTCTCCGACCAGCAGATCGGTGAGATCCGCGGGCTGCGCGAGGACGTCGTCCGCGAGGTCCGGCACGCGCTCGGCATCCGCCCGGTCTACAAGACGGTCGACACCTGCGCCGCCGAGTTCGCCGCCAGGACGCCGTACTTCTACTCGTCCTACGACGAGGAGACCGAGGTCGCGCCGCGCGAGAAGCCCGCCGTGATCATCCTGGGCTCCGGCCCCAACCGCATCGGCCAGGGCATCGAGTTCGACTACTCCTGCGTCCACGCCTCCTTCGCGCTGAGCGACGCCGGGTACGAGACCGTGATGGTCAACTGCAACCCGGAGACCGTCTCCACCGACTACGACACCTCCGACCGGCTCTACTTCGAGCCGCTCACCCTGGAGGACGTGCTGGAGATCGTCCACGCCGAGCGGCAGGCCGGACCGGTCGCGGGCGTCGTCGTGCAGCTCGGCGGTCAGACCCCGCTGGGCCTGTCGCAGGCGCTCAAGGACAACGGCGTGCCGATCGTGGGCACCTCCCCGGAGGCCATCCATGCCGCCGAGGACCGCGGCGCCTTCGGACGGGTCCTGAAGGAGGCCGGCCTCCCGGCCCCCAAGCACGGCACCGCCACCACCTTCGCCGAGGCCAAGGCCATCGCCGACGAGATCGGCTACCCGGTCCTCGTCCGCCCCTCCTACGTGCTCGGCGGCCGCGGGATGGAGATCGTCTACGACGAGACCCGCCTGGAGTCGTACATCGCCGAGTCGACCGAGATCAGTTCCACCCGGCCGGTCCTCGTCGACCGCTTCCTCGACGACGCGATCGAGATCGACGTCGACGCCCTCTACGACGGCGAGGAGCTGTACCTCGGCGGCGTCATGGAGCACATCGAGGAGGCCGGCATCCACTCCGGCGACTCGGCGTGCGCCCTGCCCCCGATCACGCTCGGCGGCTTCGACATCAAGCGCCTGCGCGCCTCCACCGAGGCGATCGCCAAGGGCGTCGGGGTGCGTGGCCTGATCAACATCCAGTTCGCGCTGGCCGGGGACATCCTCTACGTTCTGGAGGCCAACCCGCGCGCCTCGCGCACCGTCCCCTTCACCTCGAAGGCGACCGCGGTGCCGCTGGCCAAGGCCGCCGCCCGGATCTCGCTGGGCGCGACCATCGCCGAGCTGCGCGCCGAGGGTCTGCTCCCGGCCACCGGCGACGGAGGCGAGCTGCCGCTGGACGCGCCGATCTCCGTCAAGGAGGCCGTGATGCCGTGGTCCCGCTTCCGGGACATCCACGGCCGTGGTGTCGACACCGTCCTCGGCCCGGAGATGCGCTCCACCGGCGAGGTCATGGGCATCGACTCGGTCTTCGGCACGGCGTACGCCAAGTCGCAGGCGGGCGCCTACGGGCCGCTGCCCACCAAGGGCCGCGCGTTCATCTCGGTCGCCAACCGCGACAAGCGTTCGATGATCTTCCCGGCCCGGGAGCTGGTCGCCCACGGCTTCGAGCTGCTCGCCACCTCCGGCACCGCCGAGGTCCTCAAGCGCAACGGCATCGGTGCCACCGTCGTGCGCAAGCAGTCCGAGGGCCCCGGCCCGAACGGCGAGAAGACGATCGTCCAGCTCATCCACGACGGCGAGGTCGACCTCATCGTCAACACCCCGTACGGCACGGGCGGCCGCCTCGACGGCTACGAGATCCGTACGGCCGCCGTGGCGCGGTCCGTGCCCTGCCTGACGACGGTCCAGGCGCTCGCGGCCGCGGTCCAGGGCATCGACGCCCTCAACCGCGGCGACGTGGGCGTCCGTTCGCTCCAGGAACACGCGGAACACCTGACCGCGGCCCGCGACTAGCAGCCGAGGAGGGGGACACCGGAGAAACGGTGTCCCCCTCTTCATGAGCACCCCTGGGACACCTTCACCGATGTACAAGCTCTTCTTCCGCCTGATCTTCACGAGAATGGACCCGGAGCAGGCCCACCACCTGGCCTTCCGCTGGATCCGCCTGGTCGCGCGCGTCCCCGTGCTGCGCACCTTCGTCGCCGCCGCGCTCGCCCCCCGCCACGAGGAACTGCGCACCGAGGCGTTCGGGCTGCGCCTGCACAGCCCCTTCGGGCTGGCCGCCGGCTTCGACAAGAACGCCGTCGGCATCGACGGGATGGCGATGCTCGGCTTCGACCACGTCGAGGTCGGCACGGTCACCGGGGAGGCCCAGCCGGGAAACCCCCGGCAGCGGCTGTTCCGGCTGGTCGCCGACCGGGCGCTGATCAACCGCATGGGCTTCAACAACGAGGGCTCGCTGGCCGTGGCCGCCCGCCTGGCCTCCCGCACGCCGGTGTTCAGGACCGTGGTGGGCGTCAACATCGGCAAGACCAAGGCCGTACCGGAGACCGAGGCCGTCGCCGACTACGTGAAGTCGGCCGAGCGGTTGGCCCCGTACGCCGACTACCTCGTCGTCAACGTCTCCTCCCCCAACACCCCCGGCCTGCGCGATCTGCAGGCCACCGAGGCGCTGCGCCCCCTGCTGAGCGCCGTCCGCGAGGCCGCCGACCGCGCGGTGCCCGCCCGCCGCGTGCCGCTGCTGGTGAAGATCGCCCCCGACCTGGCCGACGAGGACGTCGACGCGGTCGCCGACCTCGCCGTGGAACTCGGCCTGGACGGGATCATCGCCACCAACACCACCATCGCCCGCGAGGGCCTGGGCCTGAGGTCCGACCGCGCGGTCGTCGAGGAGACCGGCGGCCTGTCCGGAGCGCCCCTGAAGACGCGCTCCCTGGAGGTCCTGCGCCGCCTGTACGCGCGCGTGGGCGACCGGATCACCCTGGTGGGTGTCGGGGGCGTCGAGAACGCCGAGGACGCCTGGCAGCGCATCCTGGCCGGTGCCACGCTGGTCCAGGGCTACAGCGCCCTCGTCTACGAGGGCCCCTTCTGGGGCCGCGCCATGCACAAGGGGCTCGCCGCGCGCCTGCGCACCAGCCCGTTCGCCACGCTCGCCGACGCGGTGGGCGCCGACGTGAGGAAGACGGCATGAGTGGTCCGGAACCGTTCGGAGCGCGGCTGCGCCGGGCCATGGACGAGCGCGGTGCGCTGTGCGTCGGCATCGACCCGCACGCCTCGCTGCTCGCCGAGTGGGGCCTGAACGACGACGTGGCGGGCCTGGAGAGGTTCAGCCGCACGGTCGTCGAGGCGGTGGCCGACCGGGTGGCGGTGCTCAAGCCGCAGAGCGCCTTCTTCGAGCGCTTCGGCTCGCGCGGTGTCGCGGTGCTGGAGAAGACGGTCCAGGAGGCACGCACGGCCGGTGCGCTGGTCGTGATGGACGCCAAGCGCGGCGACATCGGCTCCACCATGGCCGCCTACGCCGAGTCGTTCCTGCACCGGGACGCCCCGCTGTTCTCGGACGCCCTGACCGTCTCCCCGTATCTCGGCTACGGCTCGCTGAGCCCGGCGATCGCGCTGGCGCGGGAAAGCGGCACGGGTCTGTTCGTGCTGGCACTCACCTCGAACCCGGAGGGCGGCGAGGTGCAGCACGCGGTGCGCGCCGACGGGCGGACCGTGGGGGCGACCATGCTGGGTCACCTGGCCGTGGAGAACGCGGGGGAGGAGCCCCTGGGGTCCTTCGGCGCGGTGGTCGGCGCGACGCTGGGCGACCTGTCGTCGTACGACCTGGACATCAACGGACCGCTCCTCGCGCCGGGAATCGGTGCCCAGGGGGCCACGGCGGCCGATCTGCCGGCCGTGTTCGGGAGCGCGGTGCGCAACGTCGTGCCGAACGTCAGCCGGGGAGTGTTGCGCCACGGTCCCGATGTGGTCGCACTGCGTGACGCCGCGGACCGTTTCGCCGAGGAGGTCCGGGCCGCCGTGACGCCCGCCTGAGCCCGCCGAAGTGCCGACGGAGGGCTGCCGGGGTCTGGCTACATCCACAAATCAGGGGCAGTATGTCCTCAATGTCCGGCCTGACGGAGGCTGACCAGGACTTTTCCGCTGTTCTCGCTGACTCTTGCGGAGTTGCCCGCTAGTCTCCGACGAGAGAACGGGCAAGCGTGTGTTGCTCGTGGCTCCCCAGGTGTGGGGCGACTAGGTTCCTCACCGGTCCGTATCCGACAGTTCGACATCCGAGGTGACGTAGGCGTGGCTCTTCCGCCCCTTACCCCTGAACAGCGCGCAGCCGCGCTCGAAAAGGCCGCCGCGGCTCGCCGGGAGCGGGCCGAGGTCAAGAATCGACTCAAGCACTCCGGCGCCTCCCTCCACGAGGTCATCAAGCAGGGTCAGGAGAACGACGTCATCGGCAAGATGAAGGTCTCCGCCCTGCTCGAGTCCCTGCCGGGCGTGGGCAAGGTCCGCGCCAAGCAGATCATGGAGCGTCTGGGCATCTCCGAGAGCCGCCGCGTGCGGGGTCTCGGCTCCAACCAGATCGCCTCCCTGGAGCGCGAGTTCGGGAGCACCGGCTCCTGACGTCCCGGCAGTCCGGGACCGGCGTCCCGGGCACCCCGGGACGCCTGGAATAATCGCTGCATGACTGAACGTCCGCGGCTGACCGTGCTCTCCGGCCCCTCCGGGGTCGGCAAGAGCACGGTCGTCGCCCATATGCGCAAGGAACACCCCGAGGTCTGGCTCTCGGTGTCGGCGACGACCCGCAGGCCCCGCCCCGGCGAGCAGCACGGAGTCCACTACTTCTTCGTCACCGACGAGGAGATGGACAAACTGATCGCCAACGGCGAGCTGCTGGAGTGGGCCGAATTCGCCGGCAACCGCTACGGCACGCCCCGCGCGGCCGTGCTCGAGCACCTGGAGGCGGGTGTGCCCGTCCTCCTGGAGATCGATCTCCAGGGTGCCCGGCAGGTCCGTGAGTCCATGGCCGAGGCTCAGCTGGTGTTCCTGGCTCCTCCCTCCTGGGAGGAGCTCGTGCGCAGGCTCACCGGCCGTGGCACCGAGTCGGCCGAGGTGATCGAGCGCCGCCTCGACGCGGCGAAGACCGAGCTGGCGGCCGAGCCGGAGTTCGACACCACCCTGGTCAACACCTCCGTCGAGGACGTGGCCCGCGAGCTGCTAGCCTTGATGAACGTCGTGTGACCGTCAGTACGTCAGTGACCGTGCGGACGACCGCACCGACTGCATCTTTCCCATCCATCGGAAGGTAGAGCGTGTCCTCTTCCATCTCCGCGCCCGAGGGCATCATCAACCCGCCGATCGACGAGCTCCTCGAGGCCACGGACTCGAAGTACAGCCTCGTGATCTACGCGGCCAAGCGGGCCCGCCAGATCAACGCGTACTACTCGCAGCTCGGCGAGGGTCTGCTCGAGTACGTCGGTCCCCTCGTGGACACCCACGTCCACGAGAAGCCGCTCTCGATCGCCCTGCGCGAGATCAACGCGGGACTGCTGACCTCCGAGGCCGTCGAAGGCCCCGGTCAGTAAGTCGTACCAGCCGTTTTCGGCTGACTTTTCCACAGGCCCGGCAGTACGTCTGCCGGGCCTGTGGTGTGTGATGGGGGAGTGCGCCGTCCCGGCGCACGGGAGCCGAGTTCCGGGAAGAGCGGGAGAGACGGTGGACAAGCCGAAGGTCGTCCTGGGGGTCAGCGGCGGCATCGCCGCGTACAAGGCCTGCGAGCTGCTCAGGCGGCTGACGGAGTCCGGTCACGACGTCCGGGTCGTCCCCACCGCGTCCGCGCTGCACTTCGTCGGCGCGGCCACCTGGTCCGCGCTGTCCGGCAACCCGGTGTCCACCGAGGTCTGGGACGACGTCCACGAGGTGCCGCACGTCCGCATCGGCCAGCACGCCGACCTCGTCGTCGTCGCCCCCGCCACGGCGGACACCCTGGCCAGGGCGGCCCACGGCCTGGCCGACGACCTCCTCACCAACACCCTGCTGACCGCCCGCTGTCCCGTCGTCTTCGCCCCCGCCATGCACACCGAGATGTGGGAGCACCCGGCCACCCAGGAGAACGTGGCGACCCTGCGCCGCCGGGGCGCGGTCGTGGTCGAACCGGCCGTGGGCCGCCTCACCGGCGTCGACACCGGCAAGGGCCGGCTGCCCGACCCGGCGGAGATCTTCGAGGTCTGCCGCCGGGTGCTGGCCCGCGGGGTCACCGAACCCGACCTCCGGGGCCGCCACGTGGTCGTGAGCGCCGGCGGCACCCGCGAGCCCCTCGACCCCGTCCGCTTCCTCGGCAACCGCTCCTCCGGCAAGCAGGGCTACGCGCTCGCCCGCACCGCCGCCGCCCGGGGCGCCCGCGTCACGCTGATCTCGGCCAACACCGCCCTGCCCGACCCGGCGGGCGTGGACGTCGTCCGCGTCGGGACCGCCGTGGAACTGCGCGAGGCCGTGCTCGCGGCGGCCGCCGACGCCGACGCGGTCGTCATGGCCGCGGCGGTCGCGGACTTCCGCCCGGCGTCCTACGCCGCCGGAAAGATCAAGAAGAAGGAGGGCCGGGAGCCCGAGCCGATCACGCTGGTGCGCAATCCGGACGTCCTCGCCGAGATCTCCGCCGAACGGGCCCGGCCCGGACAGGTGATCGTGGGCTTCGCGGCCGAGACCGACGACGTCCTCGCCAACGGTCGCGCCAAGCTCAAGCGCAAGGGCTGCGACCTGCTGGTGGTCAACGAGGTCGGCGAACGCAGGACGTTCGGCTCGGAGGAGAACGAGGCCGTGGTGCTGGGGGCCGACGGCAGCGAGACACCCGTCGCGCACGGCCCCAAGGAGGCCCTGGCCGACACCGTGTGGGACCTGGTGGCCGACCGCCTCGACTGACCGGTTCCGTCCCTTCGGCCCCACTCGACCGTACGTATCGGGGCGTGGCGCCTCTGGTCACGTCGCCCGGCATTGGGCAGAATGCCCGTGCCGCAGGTCACAGGGCTCCCGAGAGGCGAGACACGGCGACCTGTGGCGGACCGCGACCGATAAACTGTTCCACGGACGGCGCCGGGTGCAGCCCCCGCCGTCCACCAATGATCAGCCAGCAGCCGCTGCAACCCCAGGGAGCGTTGTGTCCCGTCGCCTGTTCACCTCGGAGTCCGTGACCGAGGGTCACCCCGACAAGATCGCTGACCAGATCAGCGACACCATTCTCGACGCGCTGCTGCGCGAGGACCCGACCTCCCGGGTCGCCGTCGAGACCCTGATCACGACCGGCCTGGTGCACGTCGCCGGTGAGGTCACGACCAAGACGTACGCGGACATCGCGACGCTGGTCCGCAACAAGATCCTCGAGATCGGTTACGACTCCTCGAAGAAGGGCTTCGACGGCGCCTCCTGCGGTGTCTCGGTGTCGATCGGCGCGCAGTCCCCGGACATCGCGCAGGGCGTCGACGCCGCTTACGAGGCCCGGGTCGAGGGCGACGACGACGAGCTGGACCGGCAGGGCGCCGGCGACCAGGGCCTGATGTTCGGCTACGCCACGGACGAGACCCCGACGCTGATGCCGCTGCCGGTCTTCCTCGCGCACCGCCTGTCCAAGCGTCTGTCCGACGTGCGCAAGAACGGGACGATCCCCTACCTGCGCCCGGACGGCAAGACCCAGGTCACCATCGAGTACGACGGCGACAAGGCGGTCCGTCTGGACACCGTCGTCGTCTCCTCGCAGCACGCCTCCGACATCGACCTGGAGTCGCTGCTCGCCCCCGACATCCGCGAGTTCGTCGTGGAGCCGGAGCTCAAGGCGCTGCTGGACGACGGCATCAAGCTGGAGACCGAGAACTACCGGCTGCTGGTCAACCCCACCGGCCGCTTCGAGATCGGCGGCCCGATGGGTGACGCCGGTCTGACCGGCCGCAAGATCATCATCGACACCTACGGCGGCATGGCCCGCCACGGCGGCGGCGCCTTCTCCGGCAAGGACCCGTCGAAGGTGGACCGCTCGGCCGCGTACGCCATGCGCTGGGTCGCCAAGAACGTGGTCGCCGCGGGTCTGGCCACCCGCTGCGAGGTCCAGGTGGCGTACGCGATCGGCAAGGCCGAGCCGGTGGGTCTGTTCGTGGAGACCTTCGGCACCGCCAAGATCGACACGGATGTGATCGAGAGGGCCATCGACGAGGTCTTCGACCTGCGCCCGGCCGCCATCATCCGCGACCTGGACCTGCTGCGCCCGATCTACGCCCAGACCGCCGCCTACGGCCACTTCGGCCGTGAGCTGCCCGACTTCACCTGGGAGCGCACCGACCGGGTGGACGCGCTGCGCAAGGCGGCGGGGCTCTAGCGGCACCCGTCCGTCCTGCCGAGGCCCGGTGCCCCTTCGGGGGCGCCGGGCTTCGGCGCGTCCGCGGCCCGCCGGAGGACGCCGCACCCGGAGGACGCCCGCACACCGCGCCCGACGCGTCCCGCGCCGGTGACCTCCCCGGCGCGGAGACCGTGGTCGGTCCGGCGGAGCGCGCCCCGGAGTGCGGTGATCCCGGCCCGCACGACGGGCGCCCCCTGATTCCGGGCCGGCGCCGTTGTCGGTGGTGTTTGGTAAGAATGCAGGCGTGAGCGGCGAGAACGGTCAGGCGGACGGCGGTGCGGAGGGTGCGCCGCCCGAGCAGCTCGCGCTGATCCGGGAGAGCGTGCGCAAGGCGAAGGCGCCCAGGGCCAAGCCACGCACCTGGCGGGGTGCCGCGCTCGCCAAGGAACTGCCCGTCGCCCGGGTCCTCGTCGACAAGGGCGTGCTCCATCTGGACCGCTACTTCGACTACGCCGTCCCCGAGGAACTGGACGCCGACGCCCAGCCGGGAGTGCGGGTGCGCGTGCGGTTCGGCGCCGGACGGCACCGGGTGCGCGACGGGCGGCGCGAGGGCGGGGGACTGATCGACGGTTTCCTGGTCGAGCGTCTCGCCGAGTCCGACTACTCGGGGCCCCTGGCGGCCCTCGCGCAGGTCGTCTCGCCCGAGCCGGTGCTCGGGGAGGAACTTCTGGGGCTCGCCCGTGCCGTCGCCGACCGGTACGCGGGCAGCCTCGCCGACGTCCTCCAGCTCGCCGTGCCGCCGCGCAACGCCCGCGCCGAGCAGCGGCCCTCGCCCGCGCCGCTGCCCCCGCCCCCGGCGCCCGGGCCGGGCTCCTGGGCGCGTTACGAGCAAGGGCCCGCCTTCCTGGACTCCCTGGCCTCGGGAGGCGCCCCACGGGCCGTGTGGAACGCCCTGCCCGGGCCGCAGTGGAGTGACGAGCTCGCCCGTGCCATGGCGGCCACGCTGGTCTCCGGGCGCGGTGCGCTCGCCGTCCTGCCGGACGGGCGGGCCGTCGCCCGCGTCGACGCGGCGCTGACCGCGCTGCTGGGGGAGGGGCGGCACGCGGTGCTCACCGCCGACGCAGGGCCCGAGAAGCGGTACGCCCAGTGGCTCGCGGTGCGGCGGGGATCGGTACGCGCCGTCGTCGGAACCCGCGCCGCCATGTTCGCGCCCGTGCGGGACCTCGGACTGGTCGCCGTCTGGGACGACGGTGACGACAGCCACAGCGAGCAGCACGCGCCGCAGCCGCATGCCCGTGAGGTCCTGCTGCTGCGGGCGGCCCAGGACGGGTGCGGCTTCCTGCTGGGCGGCTGGAGCTGCACCGTGGAGGCCGCGCAACTGGTGGAGAGCGGCTGGGCCGGACCGTTGGTCGCCGGGCGGGAGCGGGTGCGGGCCGTCGCGCCGCTGGTGCGCACGGTCGGGGACGGCGACCTGGCCCGGGACGAGGCCGCCCGCGCCGCCCGGCTCCCGACCCTCGCCTGGCAGGCCGCCAGGGAGGGACTGCGGCACGGCCCGGTGCTGGTCCAGGTCCCACGGCGCGGTTACGTGCCGCGCATGGCGTGCGCCGCCTGCCGTGCTCCGGCCCGGTGCAGGCACTGCGCGGGGCCGCTGGAGGCGCGGGGCTCGGACGATCTGCGGTGCGGTTGGTGCGGGCGCGAGGAGGGCGGCTGGCACTGCCCGGAGTGCGGGGGGTTCCGGCTGCGGGCCCAGGTGATCGGGGCGCGCCGGACCGCGGAGGAGCTGGGCCGGGCCTTTCCCGCCGTCCCCGTGCGGACCTCGGGGCGCGAGCACGTGCTGGACACGGTGCCGGGGGCGCCCGCACTGGTGGTCAGCACGCCGGGGGCCGAGCCGGTCGCCGAGGGCGGGTACGCGGCGGCGCTGCTGCTGGACGGCTGGGCCATGCTCGGGCGGCCCGACCTGCGGGCCGGAGAGGACGCGTTGCGCCGGTGGATCGGCGCGGCGGCGCTCGTACGGCCGCAGTCGGCGGGCGGAACCGTGGTGGTGGTCGCCGAGCCGACGCTGCGGCCCGTGCAGGCGCTGGTGCGGTGGGATCCGGTCGGGCACGCGCTGCGGGAACTGGCCGAGCGGGCCGAACTGGGGTTCCCGCCGGTGTCGCGGATGGCGGCGGTGGCCGGGCCGCCGGAGGCGGTGGCCGGTTTCCTCCGCACCGTGGAACTCCCAGGGGAGGCCGAGGTACTGGGCCCGGTGCCGCTGCCCGTCACCGCCCCTGGACGCCCGCGCCGGCCGGGTGCGCCGCCTCCGGGGGAGCACTGGGAGCGGGCGCTGGTCCGGGTTCCGCCGGGGCGGGGAGCCGCGCTGGCCGGCGCATTGAAGGCCGCACAGGCGGCGCGAACGGCTCGCGGAGGCGGGGAAGCCGTGTGGGTGCGGATCGATCCGCCCGACATCGGATGAGGGGTGCCGCGGATGAGGGGTGCCGCGCGGTGGCGCGGGTCCGCCGGGGCTGCCCGCGTGCCGCTGCCCTCCCGGGGGCGGTGCGCCCGGGAGGGCAGCGGTGGTGGGGGGCGGGCCGGTTCAGCCGTTGCGAGGGCTCGGGAACGTCGTCGGACGGGACTCGTCGCGCAGGGACGGGCTGCCCGCCGTGGGCTGCGTCGGCATGGAGCGGGCCGCGGGGACCGTCGGCACCGGGGGGACACCGGTACCCACGTCGACCGTGCGGGTGCCCGAGGGCTCCGGGGCGTGCTCCGTCTCGGCGGCCGCGGCCTGGGCCGCCGTGGCCCGCCGGGCGCCGTAACGGCGGTGCACCGCCTGCTTGGTGACGCCCAGTGCGGAGCCCACCGCGTCCCACGAGAAGCCGAGTGAACGGTCGAAGTCCACGGCCGAGGTGACCAGGGTCTCGACGCTGTCCCGCAGTTCCTGGGCGAGACGGACCGTCGGGGCGGGGGCCCGTCCGTAGACGACGAAGCCCGTGGAGGGGCCGGAGCGGCGCGGGCGGTAGACGTTGCCCAACTGCGCGGTGAGCGTGCGCAGTGCGTCCACCTGCCGGCGGACCCGCTCGATGTCCCGCACCAGCAAGTGCAGGCTGGCCCGAGCCTGGGCGTCGTGGGTTGCGTGGTCGGCCATGAACAAGCCTCTCGAACCGGCGTTGAAAGGAATGGGCCCGCGTCAGGGCCCGGCGTGGTCAACTCTCTCTTGACCAACGCGGGACCGCTCCGCGGGTCACGGGATGGGGGCGTGGCGGTGTTTTTGTACGCCCCCGGGGTGCGATGCGCGCCTCGGCCCGGCGGCGGCCCATAGACTGGTGCGCTGCCCGCACGTTCCCGCCCGAGAGGCTCCCACCAGCCCATGAAGCTCGTCTTCGCCGGTACCCCCGAGGTCGCCGTTCCCGCACTGGACGCTCTTCTCGCCTCCGGGCGGCACGAGGTGGCCGCCGTCGTCACGCGGCCCGACGCCCCGGCCGGGCGGGGGCGCAGGCTGATCGCCTCTCCCGTGGCCGAACGGGCCGAGGAGGCCGGGATCGAGGTGCTCAAGCCCGGCAAGCCGAGGGACCCGGAGTTCCTGGAGCGGCTGAAGCAGATCGGGCCGGACTGCTGTCCCGTCGTCGCCTACGGGGCGCTGCTGCCGAGGGCGGCGCTCGACATTCCCGCGCGGGGCTGGGTCAACCTGCACTTCTCGCTGCTGCCCGCCTGGCGCGGCGCCGCTCCCGTGCAGCACGCCGTCATGGCGGGCGACGAGATCACCGGGGCCTCCACCTTCCTCATCGAGGAGGGCCTGGACTCCGGTCCCGTGTACGGCACCGTCACCGAGGAGATCCGGCCCACCGACACCAGCGGCGACCTGCTGACCCGGCTGGCGTTCGCCGGCGCGGGCCTGCTCGCCGCCACCATGGACGGCATCGAGGACGGCACCCTGAAGGCGGTGCCGCAGCCGGCCGAGGGCGTCAGCCTCGCCCCGAAGGTGACCGTGGAGGACGCCCACGTCGACTGGGCCGCACCGGCGCTGCGGGTCGACCGGGTGGTGCGGGGCTGCACTCCGGCACCGGGCGCCTGGACCACGTTCCGGGGGGAGCGGCTCAAGCTCATCCAGGTCGCCCGCGTGCCCGAGCGCACGGACCTCGCCCCCGGCCGGCTGTCGGCCGGCAAGAACAACGTGTACGTCGGGACCGGCTCGTACGCCGTGGAGCTGCTCTGGGTGCAGGCCCAGGGCAAGAAGCCCATGCGCGCGGCGGACTGGGCGCGCGGGGTACGGATCGCCGCGGGGGAGTCCGTCGGCCACTGAGGCCGGTCCGCGGCCGTGCGCGCCCCGACGACGTAGGCTGGGGCGCGCACTTCATCTCACACCCGGAGCACCTTTTTCGTGAGCGACCAGCCCCGTCGGCCCCGCAAGCCCTACCGTCGGCCCCAGAAGGATCCCGTCCGCATCCTCGCCTTCGAGGCGCTGCGGGCCGTGGACGAGCGGGACGCGTACGCCAACCTCGTCCTGCCGCCGCTGCTGCGCAAGGCGCGCGAGGGCGGTGACTTCGACGCACGGGACGCGGCGCTCGCCACCGAGCTGGTGTACGGGACGCTGCGTCGGCAGGGCACCTACGACGCGATCCTCGCGGCCTGTGTGGACCGGCCGCTGCGCGAGGTCGACCCGCCGGTGCTCGACGTGCTGAGCCTCGGCGCCCACCAGCTGCTCGGCACGCGCATCCCCACGCACGCCGCCGTCTCCGCCTCGGTCGAGCTCGCGCGGGTGGTGCTGGGCGACGGGCGGGCCAAGTTCGTCAACGCCGTGCTGCGCAAGGTCGCCCAGGACGACCTCGACGGCTGGCTGGAGCGTGTGGCGCCGTCCTACGACGACGACCCCGAGGACCACCTGGCCGTCGTGCACTCGCACCCCCGCTGGGTGGTCTCCGCGCTGTGGGACTCCCTCGGCGGCGGGCGCGCCGGCATCGAGGAACTGCTGCGGGCGGACAACGAGCGGCCCGAGGTGACCCTGGTCGCGCGGCCGGGACGGGCCGCCCCCGAGGAACTGCTTCGGGAGGAGGCAGCCGTGCCCGGGCGCTGGTCGCCCTACGCGGTGCGGCTGACCGAGGGCGGTGAGCCGGGTGCCGTCACGGCCGTGGCCGAGGGCCGGGCCGGGGTGCAGGACGAGGGCAGCCAGCTCGTCGCGCTCGCCCTCGCCAACGCGCCGGTCGAGGGGCCGGACCGGAGGTGGCTGGACGGCTGCGCCGGACCCGGCGGCAAGGCCGCGCTGCTCGGAGCGCTCGCCGCGGAGCGGGGCGCCGTACTGCTCGCCTCCGAGAAGCAGCCGCACCGGGCCGGGCTGGTGGCGAAGGCGCTGGCCGGGAACCCGGGGCCGTACCAGGTCGTGGCCGCCGACGGGACGCGGCCGCCGTGGCGGCCGGGTAGCTTCGACCGGGTGCTGGTCGACGTGCCGTGCACCGGCCTCGGGGCGCTGCGCCGCCGGCCCGAGGCGCGCTGGCGGCGCCGTCCCGAGGACCTGGAGGGCTTCGCGCCGCTCCAGCGGGGGCTGCTGCGCACCGCCCTGGAGTCCGTGCGCACCGGCGGTGTCGTCGGCTACGCCACCTGTTCGCCGCACCTCGCGGAGACCCGTGCCGTGGTCGCCGACCTGCTCAAGCAGTTCCCGGAGGCCGATCTCCTCGACGCCCGGCCGCTGCTGCCCGGCGTACCGGACCTGGGCGACGGCCCCGACGTACAGCTGTGGCCGCATCTGCACGGCACCGACGCCATGTACCTGGCGCTCATCCGCCGGACCGGGTGACGCTCGGCGCCGGTTCCCGCACCTCTCCCCCGCCGTCGGTCCGGGCCAGCCGGTGCGGCCACCACACCTTGGGGCCCACGTCCAGGAACAGGGACGTGACCAGCACCGACCGCACGACGAAGGTGTCCAGCAGCACGCCCAGGGCCACCGCGAAACCGATCTCGGCGAAGCCCACCATGGGAAGCGTGCCGAGGGCGGCGAAGGTGCCTGCCAGCACCAGGCCGGCCGAGGTGATGACGGCGCCGGTGGCGGCCAGGCCCGTGATCACGCCCGGGCGGGTGCCCTGACGCATGGCCTCCTCGCGGATGCGGGTGGTCAGGAAGATGTTGTAGTCGATGCCCAGGGCCACCAGGAAGACGAAGACGAAGAGCGGGAAGTCCGTCGTCTCGCCCGCATAGTCGAAGATGTGCCGGAAGGCCAGCGCGCTGAGGCCCAGCGCCGCCGTGAACGACAGGATCACGGTGGCGATCAGCAGCAGCGGGGCGAGGAGGGCGCGCAGCAGGGCGCACAGGATCAGCAGGACCACGACCAGCACCAGCGGGATGATCACCACGTTGTCGCGCGTGGTCGCCCTGTCCATGTCCAGCAGGGCCGCCGTTCCGCCGCCCACCCGGGCGTCGGCGTCCGGCACCGCGTGCACGGCGTCCCGGACCCGCTCCACGGTCTGTTTCGCGGCCTCGCTGTCCGCCGGCGCGGTCATCGTGGCCTCGAAGAGCACCTTGCCCTCGAAGGAGGGTTTCGCGCCGGGGGGCAGGCCGAGGGACTGCGGCACGACCCCCTCCGTGGCGGCGACCGCGCGGCCCACCCGCTCGGCCTGTGCCTGGTTGCTGACGATCACCAGCGGATCGCCGCTGCCCGCCGGGAAGTAGCGCGCGGACACCTCCTGGCCGACGATCGAGTCCGGCTTCTCGGTGAACGCGTCCGCGTTGGCGATGCCCTCGGCGCGCAGCTGGATCAGGCCGAGCGAGCAGGCCGCCAGCACCGCTGCGGTCACGCCCCAGACCATCCGCGGGCGGCGGGCGATACGGCGGCCCGTGCGGGCCCACACGCCCCGCTCGGTCGGGTCGGGGGCGCCGTGGTGCGGGATCACCGGCCAGAACATCCACCGACCGAAGACGACCAGCAGCGCCGGGAACAGCGTGACCATGGCCAGCAGGGAGACGGCGACACCGATCGCGGCGACCGGGCCGAGGCCGCTGGTGGAGTTCATCTCCGCGGCCAGTAGCACCAGCATGCTGAGCACCACGGTCGCGCCGGAGGCGATGACCGCCGGACCCGCGCGGTGCAGCGCCAGCGCCATCGCCTCGTGCCGGTCCTCGTGCCGGCGCAGTTCCTCCCGGTAGCGGGCCACCAGCAGCAGCGCGTAGTCGGTGCCCGCGCCGAAGACGAGGACCAGCAGGATGCCGGCGCTCTGGCCGTTGACGGTGAGTCCCGCGTGCTCGGCCAGCAGATAGACCAGCGCCTGCGCGGTGAACAGCGCGACGATCACCGAGAACAGCGGCACCAGCAGCAGCGTCGGACTGCGGTACGTGATCAGCAGCATCACGATGACAACGGCCATCGCGGCGAACAGCAGCGTCGAGTCGATGCCCTCGAACGCCTCGGCGAAGTCCGCCGACGTGCCGCCGGGGCCGGTGATGTGCACGGCGAGCCCGCCGCTGCTCTCGCCGACGTCCTCCCGGATGGAGTCGACCGCGGGCGCGATGCGCTCCCAGCCCTTCTCGTCCATCGTGATCGGTACGAAAACCTGCGCCGCGCGCGGATCGGTCTGCCGGTCGTAGAGCGGGCCGCGGGTCTCCGCGCCCCTGATGCCGTGGTCGCTCAGCAGCTTCAGCTCGGCGACGTCCTCGGTGATCCGCTCCCGGTCCGCCGGCGTCAGTCCGCCGTCGCGGGCGTAGACGACGATCGCGGGGATCTGCTCGGGCCGGAAGTCCTCGGCGATCTGCAGCACCCGCGTCGACTCCGCCGACCCCGGCAGCCAGGACGCCGCGTCGTTGTCCTGGGCGTCGGTGAGCTTCTGGGCGAGGGGTGCCGTCAGGAAGAGCACCACCAGCCACAGCACCACCACCAGCCACTTGGTGCGGCGACCGCAGACCAGATGCGCGATGCCTCGGTTCTCCGTCATGACCACCCCCGCAGGAGCCCGTCGGGCCGATGGGCCGCCCAGAATGCCACGAGCGGCTGTGTCGGACCATCCGATGAAAGACTGAGGTCCGGACCGGAGCGAACATCCCCGCCCGGGCATGGCAGGCTTGGGTCATGGCCGTGCAGATCAACCCCAGCATCCTGTCCGCCGACTTCGCCCGCCTCGCGGACGAGGCGAAGGCGGCCGAGGGAGCCGACTGGCTCCATGTCGACGTCATGGACAACCATTTCGTCCCGAACCTCACGCTCGGTGTGCCGGTCGTAGAGTCGCTCGCCCGTGCGACGGACACTCCGCTGGACTGCCATCTGATGATCGAGGCCCCCGATCGGTGGGCGCCCCAGTACGTGGAGGCGGGGGCCGGTTCCGTCACCTTTCACGCCGAGGCGGCCGCCGCGCCCGTACGGCTCGCCCGGGAGATCAGGGCCAAGGGCGCCCGTGCCTCCATGGCGCTCAAGCCCGCGACACCCGTCGAGCCGTACGAGGACCTGCTCCCCGAGCTCGACATGCTGTTGATCATGACGGTCGAACCGGGCTTCGGGGGTCAGGCCTTCCTCGACATCATGCTTCCGAAGATTCGCCGCACCCGCGAGTTGATCAGCAAGCACGGTCTGGAGCTCTGGCTCCAGGTCGACGGCGGGGTCTCGGCGTCCACCATCGAGCGGTGCGCCGACGCCGGCGCCGACGTCTTCGTCGCGGGTTCCGCCGTGTACGGGGCGTCGGACCCGGCCGAAGCGGTACGTGCATTGCGCAACCAGGCAGAGGCCGCCACGGGCAAGGCATCCTGGGCGTGCGACCACTGAGCCAAGGGAACGTGAACGACTTCCAGCAGGGCTGATCAAGAGCGCCGGATCTGCAAGGATGAACGGCGAATCCAGAGTGTGAACAGCAGTGAGGAGATCGCCGTGTCGGGTATGTCGGCGGGCCGGTCAGCCATGCGGATGGGACCCGCTGAGCTGGTGCAGGCGGCGGCCATGGCCCGCCGCTTCTACCTCGAGGGCAAATCGAAGATCCAGATCGCCGAGGAGTTCGGCGTCAGCCGCTTCAAGGTGGCCCGGGTCCTGGAGACCGCCCTCGAACGGGATCTCGTACGGATCGAGATCCGCGTGCCGGCCGAACTGGACGCGGAGCGCTCCGACGCGCTCCGCGCCCGCTACGGCCTCAGGCACGCCGTCGTGGTCGAGTCCCCGGCCGAGGCCGCGGAGACGCCCGACCCCGAGAACCTGGGAGAGGTGGCCGCCGACCTGCTCGGCGAGCTGGTCGACGAAGGGGACGTGCTCGGTCTGGCCTGGGGCCGTTCCACCATCCACATGGCGGCGGCCCTGGACCGGCTGCCGCCCTGCACGGTCGTGCAGTTGACGGGGGTGTACGACGCCGGTACCGCCGAGCGCGGCTCCGTGGAGGCCGTGCGGCGCGCCGCCCAGGTGTCGGGCGGCGACGCCCACCCCATCTACGCTCCCATGCTGCTGCCCGACGCGGCCACCGCGGCGGCGCTGCGCAACCAGACCGGGATCGCGCGGGCCTTCGAGTACTTCGACAAGGTCACCGTCGCCTGTGTTTCCATCGGCTCCTGGGAGCCGGGCATCTCCACGGTGCACGACATGCTCAGCGACGAGGAGCGGGCGCACTACGCCTCGCTCGGGGTCGCCGCCGAGATGTCCGCCCACCTCTTCGACGCCGAGGGCCGCCGGATCGGGCGGGACCTGGGGGAGCGGTGCATCACGGTCAAGGCCGACCAGCTCCGCCGCATCCCGGAGGTTGTCGCCATCGCCGGCGGGCAGCGCAAGGGGCCCGCGATCGACGCGGTGCTGCGCTCCGGGCTGGTCACCAGCCTGGTGACGGACACCTCGGCCGCGGACTACCTGATGACGGCGGGACCCACGCCCAGGCCGGCGCTCAACCGGGCCGACCCGGACGGAGCCTGACAGCGGGTCACCGGAGGGCGGGCCGTGGTCGCATCGGCGGCATGGCGCCGCGGTACGTCCTCCCGGCTCCGGTGTGCCCTCGCGCCGCTCGCGGGGTGCCCGACGCCCGGCGCCGCCGCACCCCCTCGGGGCGACGGCACGGCGGACGGTACGGGCGTCCGAGCGACCCGCCGCCGGCGCCCGTCCGGCTCGGGCCACCCGAGCGGCCCGCCGGATCCGGCCGGCAGCGGCGGTGAGACCCACGACACGGACGACCACGACGAGTGCTTCAGGGCGGTACCGAGATGACACAGGACCCGGCGACGACACCCGACCCGGCGGGCCGGATCGTGCGCACGCTGGACCTCGACGGGGTCACCGACAAGGCGGGCCTGATGGAGCGCTGCGCCCGCGCCCTGGAGCTGCCCGAGTGGTTCGGCCGCAACTGGGACGCCCTCGCGGACTGTCTGGCCGACCCCGCCCTGTGGCCCGAGGGGGCCGTGGAGAGGGGTCTGCTCGTCGTGGTGCGGGGGTGGCGGGCGTACGCCGGGGCGCGGCCCGAGGAGTGGCAGGTCGCCGAGGAGGTGTTCGCCGAGGCGACGGACCGCGGAGCCGGCCTGTTCGTCACCCTCGGCTTCGGAGGTTCCTCCGAACAGGCCGCTGACCAGCCTGGATGATCCGCCGGGGCCGGATGGGGCGCGGGTCGTGGGAGAATGAAGTACGTGCTCTTTCCCCCTGGCTGACCTGTCCGGGGGCCGCCTCTGATCGACTGGGATGTGCAGCACGTGCGTTTTCTCAATGACATCCGGCCCGCGTACGACCTGACGTACGACGACGTCTTCATGGTCCCGAGCCGCAGCGCGGTCGGCTCCCGGCAGGGCGTGGACCTCAGCTCCCCGGACGGCACGGGCACCACCATCCCGCTCGTCGTCGCCAACATGACCGCCATCGCCGGGCGCCGGATGGCCGAGACCGTGGCCCGCCGCGGCGGGCTCGTGGTCATCCCCCAGGACATCCCGATCGAGGTCGTCACCGAGGTCGTCGCCTGGGTCAAGAGCCGCCACCTGGTGCTCGACACCCCCATCGTGCTGGCCCCGCACCAGACCGTCGCCGACGCGCTCGCCCTGCTGCCCAAGCGTGCCCACAACGCGGGCGTCGTCGTGGACGACGGCCACCGGCCGGTCGGCGTGGTCACCGACACCGACCTGTCCGGCGTGGACCGGTTCACGCAGCTCGCCGAGGTCATGTCCCGCGACCTGCTGCTCATCGACGCGGCCATGGACCCGCGCGAGGCCTTCAACACCCTCGACGGCGCCAACCGCCGCTACGCGCCCGCCGTGGACCGCGACGGCCGCCTCGCCGGCATCCTCACCCGCAAGGGCGCCCTGCGCGCCACCCTGTACACGCCGGCCACCGACGCCCGGGGCGGGCTGCGCATCGCCGCTGCCGTCGGTATCAACGGTGACGTCGCGGGCAAGGCCAGGCAACTGCTCGACGCGGGCGTCGACACGCTCGTCATCGACACGGCGCACGGCCACCAGGAGTCGATGATCAGCGCGCTGAAGCTGGTCCGCGACCTCGACCCGCAGGTGCCGATCGTCGCGGGCAACGTCGTCGCCGCGGCGGGTGTGCGCGATCTGATCGAGGCCGGCGCGGACATCGTGAAGGTCGGCGTCGGCCCCGGCGCCATGTGCACCACCCGCATGATGACCGGCGTCGGCCGGCCGCAGTTCTCCGCGGTCCTGGAGTGCGCGGCCGAGGCGAGGAAGTACGGCAAGCACGTGTGGGCCGACGGCGGTGTCCGCCACCCGCGCGACGTGGCGATGGCGCTGGCGGCCGGCGCGTCCAACGTGATGGTCGGCTCCTGGTTCGCCGGGACCTACGAGTCGCCGGGCGACCTCCAGCACGACGCCGACGGACGCCCCTACAAGGAGTCGTTCGGCATGGCCTCCTCGCGGGCCGTGCGCAACCGCACCTCGGAGGAGTCCGCCTACGACCGGGCCCGCAAGGGGCTGTTCGAGGAGGGCATCTCCACCTCCCGCATGTTCCTGGACCCGGCCCGCCCCGGTGTCGAAGACCTGATCGACTCGATCATCGCGGGCGTCCGCTCCTCGTGCACCTACGCCGGGGCCGCCTCCCTGGAGGAGTTCGCCGAGAAGGCCGTCGTCGGCATCCAGAGCGCCGCCGGCTACGCCGAGGGCAAGCCGCTGCACGCCAGCTGGAACTGACGAAGGACCCCGGGCGCACGGCCGCCGTGATCCCGCCCGCCGGGAGAACGGGGGCCGTCCGCACACCGGTGCGCACCGCCGGCGCCGCGGGCATCACCGGCTGCCGGACAGCCGACGCGGACCGCACGGACCGGTAGACCGACTCCCCGGGAGCCACCTCCCCCGCCTCGTCGCCCGGCGGGAGGACCACCGGGCGGGACGCCGCCGGAGCGTGTCACGGGTGCGCCGATCCGTGCCCCCTCCCGGTCGAGCGACAAGGTCGACCACCGCCCTGCGCCGGGCAGTCCGGGACCCGGTCCACGGGACCGGACGCAACGGACCAAAGCCCCGGCGCAACGAACACCCGCCCCGCCGCGAGGAACGCAAAGATCTTGCGGAGGTGCGCAAGGTTGCTGCATTACGGGGGCAACGCACCCCTCGTAGGGTTACCCGCTGTACGTGGTGTGGCGGGGACCCCGCTCGACGGGTCCCGGCTGTCGCGGGACTTCGTCGGTCCCTGCCGCGGAAGACCGGCAGTGACGAAGGAGTCAGCGCGTGCTCGACCAAGGCGCACCCCCGCGCAACAGCAGTCCCACCGCTCACCCCGCCCCGGGCGTCGGTGCCCGCCTGATGCGCCGCAAGCCCGTGGAACGCCTGGTCGCGGAAGGTGGCCAGGGCGAGGGTGGCACCCTGCGCCGCTCCCTCGGGCTGTGGCAGCTCACCATGATCAGCATCGGTGCCACCCTCGGCACCGGCATCTTCGTCGTCCTCGGCGAGGCCGTCCCCAAGGCCGGACCGGCCGTCACCCTGGCCTTCGTCATCGCCGGTCTGACCGCTCTGTTCTCGGCCCTGTCCTACGCCGAGCTGGCGGGCACCATCCCCGTCTCCGGCTCCTCGTACTCGTATGCGTACGCAACGATGGGCGAGCTGATCGCCTGGGTCTGCGGCTGGTGCCTGCTGCTGGAGTACGGCGTCTCGGTCGCCGCCGTCGCCGTCGGCTGGGGCGAGTACCTCAACGAACTGCTCGACGGCACCATCGGCGTCACGATCCCCGCCGCGCTGTCCGCCCCGCCCGGGGACGGCGGTGTCTTCAACCTGCCGGCGCTGATCGTCGTCCTGCTCGCGATGGCCTTCCTGATGGGCGGCGCCCGCGAGTCCGCCCGCGCCAACACCGTCATGGTGATCGTGAAGATCGGCGCGCTGGTGCTGTTCTGCGCCATCGGCCTCCAGGGCTTCCGCTCCGGCAACTACGAGAACTTCATGCCGCTCGGCATGGCCGGCGTCAGCGCCGCCGGGGCGACCCTGTTCTTCTCGTACATCGGCTTCGACGCCGCCTCCACCGCCGGTGAGGAGGCCCGGAACGCCCAGCGCGACCTGCCCCGCGCCATCATGCTGTCGCTGGTGATCGTGACGGCCCTGTACGTGCTCGTGGCCGCCGTCGCCGTCGGCGCCAAGCCGTGGCGGGACTTCACCGACTCCGAGGCCGCGCTCGCCCAGATCATGAGCGAGGTCACCGGCCAGACCTTCTGGGGAACCCTGCTCGCCTTCTGCGCCGTCATCGCCATCGCCAGCGTCGTGCTGGTCGTGCTCTACGGCCAGACCCGCATCCTCTTCGCCATGTCCCGCGACGGACTGGTGCCCAAGGTGTTCGCCAAGGTCGACCCCCGGACCGGCACGCCGCGCGCCAACACCCTGATCGTGTCCCTGTTCTGCGGCGTCCTGGCCGCGGCGGTTCCGCTCGGCCAGCTCGCCGACGCCACCAGCATCGGCACGCTCTTCGCCTTCGCCCTGGTCAACGTGGCCGTCGTGGTGCTGCGCCGGAAGCGTCCGGAGATGCCGCGCACGTTCCGGGTGCCGCTGTCGCCGCTCCTGCCCGCGCTCGGCCTCGCCTTCTGCGTGTGGATGATGGGCAGCCTGCCCACCATCACCTGGGTGGTCTTCGGTGTCTGGATGGCCGTCGGGCTCGTGTTCTACTTCCTGTACGGCTACCGCCGCTCCCGGCTGGCCGCACCGGACACATCGGAAGCGAAGTGAACCACCCGCAGTGCTGAACGATCTCGACGAACGCATCGTGCACGCCCTTGCCGAGGACGCCCGCCGCTCCTACGCGGACATCGGCCAGCTCGTCGGCCTGTCCGCGCCCGCCGTGAAACGGCGCGTGGACCGGCTGCGGGCCACCGGGGCCATCACCGGCTTCACCGTACGGGTGGACCCGGCAGCCCTCGGCTGGGAGACCGAGGGGTTCGTCGAGATCTACTGCCGCAGCAACACCTCCCCGGAGACCATCCAGCGGGGGCTCGAGCGCTACCAGGAGGTCGTGGCCGCGTCCACCGTCACCGGTGACGCGGACGCGATCGCCCAGGTCTTCGCCTCCGACATGCGCCATTTCGAGCGGGTCCTCGAACGCATCGCGGGCGAGCCGTTCGTCGAGCGGACCAAGTCCGTCCTGGTGCTGTCCCCGCTGCTGCGGCGGTTCTCGTCGGGGTCGCCCACCTAGGCCGCGTCCCCTCCCTCTCCGCTGAGGAAAACGACGGGCCGGATCCGCTCCGGCCCGTCTACCATCGGTGCCATGACCTGGCGACATTGATCCACCCGCCGTGCCTCCCGAGGGCCGCCGCGGACGCCGTACGTGCCCCACGTCCGGTGTCCGAACCGCCCCTACGGGATGGCCTCATGACTTCCACGCCCACGCGTGTGCCCGACGTCCGCGTGCGACGGCTGACGACCACGCTGTACGGCTACGCGTTCCTCGAAGACTTCGTGCTGCTCTACCCGGTGTACGCGCTGCTGTTCCGCGACACCGGGCTCACCGTCTGGCAGATCTCCTCCCTGTTCGCCCTCTGGTCGCTCACCGGCGTACTGCTGGAGGTCCCCTCCGGCGCCTGGGCCGACGCGGTCTCCCGCCGGCTGCTGCTGTGGCTCGGCCCGCTGCTCACCGCCACCGGCTTCGCCCTGTGGGTCCTGCTGCCGTCCTACGGCGCCTTCGCGCTCGGCTTCGTGCTGTGGGGGGCCGGCGGAGCGCTCGGCTCCGGCGCGCTGGAGGCCCTGGTGTACGACGAACTGGAGCGCCTCGACGCGGCCGGCCGTTACGCCCACGTCATGGGCCGGGCTCGTGCGGCCGGACTGGTCGCCGTGATGGCGGCGATGGGACTGGCCGGACCCGTGCTCTCGTGGGGCGGTCACACCGCCGTCGGCGCCGCCAGTGTGCTGGTGTGCCTGCTGACGGCGGCCACGGCCACCCGCTTCCCCGAGCACCGCCGCCCGGCGGGCGGGCACGACGGCTGGACCGCGACCCTGCGCGCCGGGCTCGCCGAGGCGCGCGCCGACCGTTCCGTGCGCGGCGCGCTGCTGCTGGTCGCCGCCGTCGGCGCGGTGTGGGGCGCCCTGGACGAGTACACCCCGCTGCTGGTGCGGGAGACCGGTGTCGCGGACACCACGGTCCCCCATCTCCTGCTGCTGATCTGGGCCGGCGCCACCGCCGGGAGCCTGCTGGCCGGGGCCGGCGAACGCCTGGGCACCACCGGGCTCGCGGCGCTGCTCACGGGCTCCGGCCTCGCCCTGGCCGCCGGTGCGGTCGCGGGCACTCCCACCGGACTGGGCCTGGTCGCCCTCGGGTTCGGCGGCTTCCAAGCGGCGACCGTGCTGGCCGACACCCGGCTCCAGCGGCGCATCGAGGCCACCGGGCGGGCCACCCTCACCTCCGTCGCCGGCCTGGGCACCGAACTGGCCACGCTCGCGGTGTTCGGCGGCTACGCGGTCGTCGCCACCCGCGCCGGTCACGCCACCGCCTTCGCCGTCTTCTCGGTGCCCTACCTGCTGACGGCCCTGCTCCTGATCACGGCGGGCCGCAGCCGGGCTGCGGGCCGGGCCGCCAAGGCGCGGCCGTGATCTCGCGGAGCCCGGCTCCACCCGCTCGGAACGGACGGCCACCACCGTCCGTGCGCGCCGCCCGCCGACCCCGCGCCGCGGGCGGGACCACGGCTGCGCCGCGTGGTGGGGGAGAGGGACGCTGACCTGCGGCTCCGTTCGCAGGGCGGCCGTCTCCCGGGTGCGCAACGAATCGCCGCCGACCCCGCTGCGGACGCAACGATCCGCTCACCGGCGCGCAACGGCTCCTCCTTGTCCGGCCGAGCCGGCCGACCGTACCGTCTAAGCGACCCCCTGAACCCCGCGTACCGGTGAGGACCACGCATGCGCACCGCCCTGCTCCAGAGCTCCGGACGGCCCGGAACCGTCGTCGAGAACCTCAAGGTGCTCGACGAGGCCGCAGGCCGTGCCGCCGCCGCGGGCGCCGGACTGTTCGTCACGTCGGAGATGTTCCTCACGGGCTACGCGATCGGCGACGACATCGCCCGGCTCGCCGAGCCCGCCGACGGCGACGCGGCCGACGCGGTCGCCGAGACGGCCGCCCGGCACGGCCTCGCCATCGCCTACGGCTACCCCGAGCGCGCGGGCGACACGGTGTACAACTCCCTCCAGCTCGTCTCCGCCGACGGCACGCGCCTGGCGAACTACCGCAAGACGCATCTCTTCGGCTGCTTCGAGCGCGACCACTTCACCCCCGGGGACCGGCAGGTCGTGCAGGCGGAAGTGAACGGCCTCACCGTCGGCCTGATGATCTGCTACGACGTCGAGTTCCCGGAGAACGTGCGCGCCCACGCCCTGGCCGGCACCGACCTCCTGCTCGTGCCCACCGCCCAGATGCACCCGTTCCAGTTCGTCGCCGAATCCGTGGTGCCGGTGCGGGCCTTCGAGAACCAGATGTACGTCGCGTACGTCAACCGGGTCGGTCCCGAGGGCGAGTTCGAGTTCGTCGGGCTGTCCACGCTCGCCGGTCCCGACGGGATCGCCCGCGCCCGGGCCGGACGTGCGGAGGAACTCGTCCTCGCCGACGCCGACCCCGTGTTCCTCGCCGCGTCCCGCGCGAACAACCCGTACCTGGACGACCGGCGTCCCGCCCTCTACGGGTCCCTCGTCTGAGCCCCTCCAGCCCTTCCCCGTCAGCTTTCCCGCAAGGAGTCCGTACCCCATGACGTCCACGGTGCCCAACGCCGTCGAGCACACCGACGCGCAGCAGCCGCCGATCACCATGTTCGGCCCGGACTTCCCGTACGCGTACGACGACTTCCTCGCCCACCCGGCGGGCCTCGGCCAGATACCCGCGACCGAGCACGGCACCGAGGTCGCGGTCATCGGCGGCGGTCTGTCCGGCATCGTCGCCGCCTACGAGCTGATGAAGATGGGCCTCAAGCCCGTCGTCTACGAGGCCGACCAGATCGGCGGCCGGCTGCGGACCGTCGGCTTCGAGGGGTGCGACCCGGGTCTGACCGCGGAGATGGGCGCGATGCGCTTCCCGCCGTCCTCCACCGCGCTCCAGCACTACATCGATCTGGTGGGCCTCGAGACCCGTCCCTTCCCCAACCCCCTCGCCGAGACGACGCCGTCGACCGTCGTCGACCTCAAGGGCGAGTCGCACTACGCGGAGACGCTCGACGACCTCCCGCAGGTCTACCGGGACGTGGCCGACGCCTGGGGCAAGTGCCTGGAGGAAGGCGCCGACTTCTCCGACATGAACCGCGCCCTGCGCAACCGGGACGCCAAGCGCATCCGCGAGATCTGGTCGAAGCTGGTCGAGAAGCTCGACAACCAGACCTTCTACGGCTTCCTGTGCGACTCCGAGGCGTTCAAGTCCTTCCGCCACCGCGAGATCTTCGGCCAGGTAGGCTTCGGCACCGGTGGCTGGGACACCGACTTCCCCAACTCCATCCTGGAGATCCTGCGGGTCGTCTACACCGAGGCCGACGACCACCACCGCGGCATCGTCGGCGGCTCCCAGCAGCTCCCGCTGCGCCTGTGGGAGCGGGAGCCGGAGAAGATCGTCCACTGGCCCTACGGCACCTCGCTGAAGTCCCTGCACCTGGACGGCGAACCGCGCCCGGCCGTCACCCGGCTGCACCGCACCGCGGGCAACCGGATCACGGTGACGGACGCGAACGGCGACATCCGCACCTACCGGTCGGCGATCTTCACCGCGCAGTCCTGGATGCTGCTGTCCAAGATCGACTGCGACGACTCGCTGTTCCCGATCGACCACTGGACCGCCATCGAGCGCACCCACTACATGGAGAGCTCGAAGCTCTTCGTGCCGGTCGACCGGCCGTTCTGGCTGGACAAGGACGAGGAGACCGGGCGGGACGTCATGTCGATGACGCTCACCGACCGCATGACGCGCGGCACCTACCTCCTGGACAACGGGCCGGACGAGCCCGCCGTGATCTGTCTGTCGTACACCTGGTGCGACGACAGCCTGAAGTGGCTGCCGCTGTCCGCGCAGGAGCGGATGGAGGTCATGCTGAAGTCGCTCGGCGAGATCTACCCCAAGGTCGACATCAGGAAGCACATCATCGGCAACCCGGTGACCGTCTCCTGGGAGAACGAGCCGTACTTCATGGGCGCGTTCAAGGCCAACCTGCCGGGCCACTACCGCTACCAGCGGCGCCTGTTCACGCACTTCATGCAGGACCGGCTGCCCGAGGACAAGCGCGGCATCTTCCTCGCGGGCGACGACATCTCCTGGACGGCCGGGTGGGCCGAGGGCGCCGTCCAGACCGCGCTGAACGCGGTCTGGGGCGTCATGCACCACCTCGGCGGCGAGACCGACCCGAGCAACCCGGGCCCGGGTGACGTCTACGACGAGATCGCGCCGGTGGAGCTGCCCGAGGACTGAGCGCTCGCGTCCCGGCCGCCGGCTCCCTGTGCACGGCGGTGACGTCCCCGAGCTCCCGCGCGACGCGCATCGAGTTCTGGAGGTCCACGAGGATCTCGTCGAGGCCGGTCCCGGCGTACACGGCGAGATCCTCGACGAGCCGGTCCCCGCTCCCCTGGAAGGGAGGCCGCGCAGCACCCCGGCCGTGCCGTCGTGCCGCCGTGCTTCGTGGGGCGTCGGGCCCGTCAGCCTACGACGCCGGTGCAGAGTTCGCGGAGTCGTCGGCCGCCGGGCAGGAGGACCGGCCCGATCAGCGCGGCAGCGGAGTGAGCAGCATCCGCCCCGCGAACCCCACCGCCGTGTCCAGGCGCTCGGTGAACTGCGCTGCGACGTCGGGCAGTCGGCGCAGCGCCCACAGGGCACGGGCCGCCGTCCAGCTGGCGTCCCGTGCGCGCTCCAGGCTCCACGCGCCGAGCAGATGGGTCAGGGGGTCGGCGATCTGGAGCAGGTCCGGGCCCGGCATCAGGTCCTCTCGGATGCGCTCCTCCAGCTCCACGAGGAGGTCGCCGACCCGGTCGAACTCGTCCTCCACGTCGACGGGTTCGCAGCCGAGCGTACGGCAGGCGTCCACCACGGCCAGCGCGAGGTCGTGGCCGATGTGCGCATTGATACCCGCCAGCGCGAACTGCAACGGGCGTACCCCGGGGTGACGGCGGAACTGGAACAGCGGGCGCCAGCAGGCCGGCGGGCGCCGCTCCCCGAACTCGGCGTCGACGGCGGCCAGGTAGCGCTCCGCGAACCGCACGTCCAGCGCGATCGCGGCCCGCGCGTCGGTGAAGCCCCCCATGTCGATGCGCCGGTCGACGGCCTCGGTGACGGCGAGGTAGACGCGGTTGAACACGGCCACCCCGTCCTGCGCCGGAAGGGCGCCGTCCAGGGCCCGCATGCGGGCGACCACCGCGTCCACGGGCGTGAGGACTTGCTCGCATTGCGCCATGACCGCAGAGTCGCACCTTTAGGCTGGTGCCCGTGGCGGCGGGCCCGACGCTTCCCCGGATCGGGGGAACGCGCCCGTCGCGGGGGAGGGGGAGCAGTACTGTGTCTGACTCGCGTGCCCGGCGTCTGGCCGCGCGAAGGACCGAGCGCCGCCGCGCCGCCCGGCGCGGAACGATGGTCGCGGCGGCCTCCGTGGTGGTCGCCGTCGGCACCGCGGCCGGGATGATCTCGGCGGTCGGCGACGGCCGCGGCTCGGACGAGGCCCGCCCCGAGGTTTCCTCGTCACCAAGTCTGATGCCGCTGCCCGCCGTGCCCTCCCCGACCCCCTCGGCGACCGCGTCGCTCTCGCCTAAGCCCACCGCCACGAAGAAGAAAGCGACCCCCGAGCCGTCGGCGACCAGACGGAAGACGCAGAGCCGGCCGCGCAGTGCGGTCGTCTCCGCGAGCCTGTACCGCCATCCCGAGTCCCGGGTCCTGGACTGGGTGCGGGCCAACCCCGGTGATCCGCGCCGCCCGGTCATAGAGTCCCGGATCGCCGCGCAGCCGGCCGCCGTGTGGTTCGCCGAGTACGCCCCCGACACCATCACCTCACGGGTGCGGGCAGTGGCGGCCGGGGGTGCCGCCCAGGGCCGGGTGCCCGTGCTCGTGCCGTACGCGATACCGGACCGCGACTGCGGTGGCCACTCCCAGGGCGGCGCGCCCGATCTGAACGCCTACGACGCCTGGATCGACCGGTTCGCCGCAGGGCTGGGCAGCGGCGAGGTCGTCGTCATCCTGGAGCCGGACTCGGTCGCCCAGGCCGAGTGCCTGTCCGCCGGTCGGCGTGCCGACCGCTTCGCCTCGCTGGCCCGTGCCGGAAGCGTCATCAAGGACGCCAACCCCCGGGCACGGGTCTACTACGACGCCGGGCACTCCGGGTGGAACGCGCCGGCGAAGCAGGCCGGCTGGCTGCGTCAGGCCGGGGCCGCCTCGGCCGACTCCTCCGACGGCATCTTCAGCAACGTGTCCAATTTCCACAGCACGGCCGACGAGGTCGCCTACGACCGCCAGGTCCTCGACGCCCTCGGCGGCTCGGGTCTCGGCGCGGTGATCGACACCAGCCGCAACGGCGCCGGAGCGCCGCCCGACGGCCAGTGGTGCGACCCGGCGGGCCGCAGGCTCGGCCGGACCCCGACGCTCAGCACGGGCGAGGCCGGCATCGACGGCTACCTCTGGGTGAAGCTGCCCGGCGAGTCCGACGGCTGCAAGGGCGCGCCGGGCACCTTCACCGCGTCCTACGCCTACGAGCTGGCGCGCTGAGCGTCGCTGTCGTAGGAGCTGGTGCCCTCGTCGAGCAGCGGTTCCCGCGTCTTGAGGTGGGCGGGGGCGAAGGCGCGCAGCGTGTGGTAGCCGGTGATGACGACGATCGTGCCCAGCGCGATACCGCTGAGCGAGAAGGTGTCGGTGATCTCCATGGTGACGTTGCCGACGCCGATGACGATGCCCGCGGCGGCCGGCACCAGGTTGAGCGGGTTGCGCAGGTCCACCTTGGCGTTGATCCAGATCTGGGCGCCGAGCAGGCCGATCATGCCGTACAGGATGACGGTGATGCCGCCCAGGACGCCGCCCGGGACGGCGGCGACCACGGCGCCGAACTTGGGGCACAGCCCGAACAGCAGGGCGAACGCGGCGGCGGCCCAGTAGGCGGCGGTCGAGTAGACGCGGGTCGCGGCCATCACGCCGATGTTCTCGGAGTAGGTGGTGGTGGGCGGGCCGCCGACCGCGGTGGACAGCACCGAGCCGACACCGTCCGCGGAGATCGCCGTGCCGAGCTTGTCGTCGAGGTCGTCGCCGGTCATCTCGCCGACGGCCTTGACGTGTCCGGCGTTCTCGGCGACCAGGGCGATGACGACCGGCAGGGCGACCAGGATCGCCGACCACTCGAAGGACGGCCCGTGCAGGTCGGGCAGGCCGATCCAGTCCGCCCGGCCCACGCCCGACAGGTCCAGTCGCCAGTGGTCGGTGACCTTGCCGCTCGCGTCCGCCGAGTGGATCCGGCCGAAGATCCGGTCGAGGCCCCAGGACAGGGCGTAGCCGAAGACCAGCCCCAGGAAGATCGCGATCCGCGACCAGAAGCCGCGCAGGCAGACCACCGCCAGACCGGTGAACAGCATCACCGACAGGGCGGTCCACTGGTCCTGCGGCCAGTACGTGGAGGCCGTCACCGGGGCCAGGTTGAAACCGATCAGCATCACCACCGCGCCGGTGACCACCGGCGGCATCGCGGCGTGGATGATCCGTGCCCCGAACCGCTGCACGGCGAGGCCGACGAGGAACAGGGCGACCCCGACGACGAGGACGGCGCCGGTGACCGTGGCGCTGCTGCCGCCCTGGGCGCGGACGACCGCGGCGACGCCCACGAAGGACAGTGAGCAGCCCAGGTAGCTGGGCACCCGACCGCGGGTGGCGAGCAGGAACACGATCGTCGCGACGCCCGACATCATGATCGCGAGGTTGGGGTCCAGGCCCATGAGCACCGGGGCGACGAACGACGCGCCGAACATGGCGACGACGTGCTGCGCGCCGAGCCCCGCCGTGCGGGGCCAGGACAGCCGTTCGTCGGGGCGGACCACCGCGCCGGGCGCCGGAGTGCGTCCGTCGCCGTGGAGTGTCCAGCGGACGCCGAGGTTCATGGGGGGTCGCTTTCGTCGTACGTGCAGCATGTCCGGTCCATTGTCGGGGTCGGCGGGGAGTGCCCCGCCCCGGGGCGCGGGCCGCCCACGGGCCTCCGGGGGCCTGCTTGGATCTGCTTAGGATGAGGGCGCGCCGCTGGTCGTTGTATGCGGCACCCATCCGTACGTCCCAGGAGTCCCGACCGTGACCGCCCAAGCCCCGACCGCCCCCGCCGTGTCCTACGGCCGGCTGCTGCCCGTGACCGTCCACTTCGACGATCTCGACGCGCTGGGGCTGCTGCACAACGCGCGCTACCCGCTGATGGTGGAGCGGGCCTGGACCGAGCTGTGGCACGAGCACGGCTTCCGCTTCGAGGGCGACTGGGCCGCGGCCGGCGACGCCTGCAACGCGGTCAAGGAACTGCGGATCACCTACGAGGCACCGGTCACCCGCCCCGGCACCTACGCCGTCCACCTCTGGCTGGAGCGGCTGGGCACCACCGGGCTCACCTACGGCTTCCGCCTCTGCTCCGAGGACGGGGCGGCGACCTACGCCCACGGCACCCGGGTGCTGGTGCGGCTGGACGCCGCGACCCTGCGCCCGGCGCCGTGGAGCGAGGCGTTCAGGGCCGCGGGTCGGGAACTGCTGCGTCCGGACGCGTGATCCTCACACGGTCGCCGGAGCGCAGCACACCAGCGAAGCCCGCGAGGCCGCACGACAGCACCGTCACCAGGACGAACGACACCATCAGGCTGGTCGCCTGCGCCAGCATGCCGATCGCGCTCGGGGCGATCAGCCCGGAGGTGTACGTGATCGTGGCGACGCCCGCGATGGCCTGGCTGGGGTTGGGGCCGCTGCGGCCCGCCGCCGCGAAGCACAGGGGGACGACGACGGCGATCCCCAGACCCATGAGCGCGAAACCGCCCATGGCCACGGCCGGATGCCGTGCCAGGACGATCATCAGCCCGCCGAGCACGGCGAGGACCCCGCCGGCGCGGACCGTGCGCACCGCGCCGTAGCGGTCGACGACGCGGTCGCCGGCCATCCGGGCGACGGCCATGGTGAGCGTGAAGCCGGTGGTGCACGCGGCCGCGAGCCCGGCGGAGGCGTCCAGCTGGTCGCGCAGATAGACGGCGGACCAGTCCAGGCTCGCGCCCTCGGCGAACACCGCGCAGAAGCCGATGGCGCCGATCAGCAGAGCGGAGCGGGGCGGCAGCGCGAACCGCGGCGGCGGTTCCTCGTCCACGGCGGGCTGGAGGTCGAGCACCCAGGCGCAGGCGGTCACACCCAGCACCGTCAGTACGGCGGCCGCCAGGGCGTGGTGCAGCCGCGCGTCCGACCCCAGGTGGGCGGCGAGGGTGCCGGCCGCCGAGCCGAGCAGGGCGCCCGCGCTCCACATGCCGTGCAGCCCGGACATGATCGACTTGTCGAGGCGGTTCTCCACCTCCACGCCCAGCGCGTTCATCGCCACGTCGGACATGCCGGCCGTGGCGCCGAACACGAACAGCGCGAGGCAGAGCGTGAGCATGTTCGGGGCGAGGGCCGGCAGGACGAGCGCGAGCGTCCACAGGGCGATCAGGCCGCGCAGGGCGTTGCGGGCACCGAAGCGGTGACTGACGCCGCCCGCGAGCGGCATCGCGAGGGACGCGCCGAGCGCGGGGAAGGCGAGCGCGAGGCCCAGTTGCCCGGCGCTCACTCCGGCGTGGTCCTGGATCCAGGGGACACGGGTGGCGAACGAGCCCGTGACGGCGCCGTGCACGGCGAACACCGCGGCCACGGCGTACCGTGCCCGCCGCACCTGGCGCTGTCCGTGCACCACTGCACTCATGGTCCCGCCCCTCCTGATGGTTCGCCGGTCGCCGGAGACCGTCCGGCGCCGTAAACTATCAGGAACCCTGCCTGAAAGATAAGGGATTCGGTTGCGGACCCGCTCCGTCGATCTGGAAGGATCCCGGCATGGCCGCATCCCCGAGCACCGCCCGAGCCATCAACGACCGGCTCGCCCTGCGTCTGCTCCAGCAGGAGGGTCCGCTGACGGCGGCGCAGCTCAAGCAGCTGACCGGACTGTCCCGCCCGACCGTCGCCGACCTGGTCGAGCGCCTCACCGCCGCCGGCCTGATCGCGGTCGTGGGGGAGGCGGGTGAGCAACGGCGCGGGCCCAACGCGAAGCTGTACGGGATCGTCGCCGGCCTGGCGCACCTGGCCGCGCTGGACGTTCGTACCGAGGGCGTCGCCGTGGTCGTCTGCGACCTTGTCGGGGAGGTGCTGGCCGAGGCGTCGGTGCCCATCACGCAGGACGCGGGCACGGGACCGGCCGTGGAGCAGGCGGTGGCGCTGGTCGAACGGACGGCGAAGGAGGCGGGAGCGGACCGGCTGCACACCGTCGGGATCGGGGCGCCCGGGCTGATCGACCCCGCGAGCGGCGAACTGCGCGACACCACGGGGCTGCCCGAGTGGCACCGCCGCCTGGTGGCCGCGCTCCAGGAACGGCTTCCCGAGGCCCGCGTCAGCGTGGAGAACGAGACCAACCTCGCGGCCCTCGCCGAGCAGCGCGACGGCGCCGCCCTCGGCCGGGACACCTTCGCCCTGCTGTGGCTCGGGCACGGCACCGGCGCCGCCGTCGTCCTGGACGGCGTCCTGCGCCGCGGGGCCTCCGGCGGCACGGGGGAGATCGGCTTCCTCCCGGTCCCGGGCACGAACGGCGTGCCGTCGGCCACGGACTGCGCGGGCGGCTTCCACTCCCTCGTCGGGGCGGCGGCGGTCGCCGAACTCGCCGGGGAGTACGGGGTGGTGGCGGAGGCGGGGACCGAGCCGGCCGCGGCGGGGGCGGTGCGGGCGGCCGTCGCGGAGGTCACCGAGGGTGCCTCGGCCGGCTCCGGGCTGGCCCGCCCGACGTCCGCGGGGGCCCGTTTCCTCGACGCCCTGGCCGACCGGGTCGCCGTGGGCGTCGCCTCGGTCGCCGCCGTGCTGGACCCCGGGTGCGTGGTGCTGGGCGGGGAGATCGGGCAGGCGGGTGGCGAGGTACTCGCCGCCCGCGTGCGGGACCGCATGACCCGGATGTCTCCGCTGCCGACCGAGGTGCGGCCCGGCGCCCTGGGCGGTGGCGCGGTGCTGCGCGGCGCGCTGCTCACGGCCAGGGACCGCGCCCAGGACGAACTGTTCGGCCCCCCGGACCGCTGACGCCGCCACCCGCTCGGCTTTCGCCCGCGGCACACCCGCTCGCCCTCGGCCGCGACGCGCCCACTCGGCTCTCGGCCGGGGCGCGCCCGCTCACCGCCGTGCCCCGGGCCCGAACCGGCCCGCCAGGAACTCCTCGAACGTGGTTCTGCCCACCGCCCGCTGCGGAGTCAGGTGGCCGCCACTGCGGAAGCCGTCGTAGGCCGCGCCGCGCAGGGGGACCTTCGCCACTGCGCGGCGGCGGCCGGTGGCCCTGACGTACGCGCGGGCCAGGGACTCGAGCGTGCGGACCTCCGGGCCGCCCATGTCCTCGGCGCGCCCCGCCGGTGCTCCCTGGGCCAGCTCGCACAGGCGGTCCGCGACCTCGGCCACGTCGATCGGCTGGTCCTTCACCCGCGCGGGCACCACCAGCACGGGCAGCCTGGACACGCCCCGGAAGAGCCGGAGCAGCAGATCGTGGAACTGGGTCGTGCGCAGCACCGTCCAGCCGAGCCCCGACTCCTCGATCAGCCGCTCCACCGCCAGCTTGGTCCGGTAGTAGGGGAACGGCACCCGGTCGACACCGACGATCGAGATGTACACGAGGTGTTCCACCCCGGCCCGCCGGGCCGCCGCGACGAGGTTGCGCGCCGCCTGCTCGTCACCACGGGGGGAGGTCGCGCAGTGCACGATCGTCTCCACCCCCGTGACGGCCGAGTCCAGCGCGCCACCGCCCTGACGCAGGTCGACGGAGTAGGGCCGGCTGTGCCGGCTGAGCACCCGCACCTCGTGCCCCGCCGCGCGCAGCCGCTCGGTGACGAGTCGGCCGAGTGTTCCGGTACCGCCGGTCACCAGGATCGTGGTCATGCTGTTCAGCCCCTTCGGACACCGGGTGCTCCCCGCTGGAGCACCCCTCGTCAGCCAGGACGGAACGGGCACCGCCACATGTGACAACGCCCCGGCGACCGGCCGCGCGGATCACCGTTTCCTTGACCGGCTGACGGCGTACGGGATCCAGCTTGTCCGCATCGGTCCCGGCCCGCACCCGGGAGATCGGCTCGCGGCGTCCCGGCGCCGGGCGGCTCCCGGAGTCCCGGGACAGGACAGCCCGGGGTTCCGGGCCGGGATCTGGTGAGGCCCGGCGGCGGGCAAGGGCCGTCGTCACCGCCGCCGGGCCGGTCTCAAGGGGTCAGCAGGCTCCCTGGTCCCGCCAGACCCCCCATTCGCCGGTGGTTCCGGGCTCCTCGCTCCGGGTCCACCACTGCGCCTTCCACGTGCGTCCCTTGTGCGCGACCACGCTGCCGCCGCCGTACGCGGTGGTGGCGTCCCAGGCCGGGTTCGTGCAGGTGCCCGGCTCGCCGGGCGGCGTCGTCGGGTCCGTCGGGGGATCCGTCGGGGTCGGGCCGGGCTGTCCCACGGTCGTCCCGCGCGCCAGGTCGCCGGCGAGGGCGTACGTCTTCCCGCCGAACGTGACCGTCCAGTTGGAGGGCGTGGACACCGGCAGGTAGTACACGAAGTCGAGCTCCACGGACGCGCCCGGGGCCAGCGACTGCCAGGCGGGCAGCTTCAGCGACACCCGGTGGTAGTCGCCCTTCAGCCCGCCCACGTTGCCGCCGGTGTGGTCGGAGCGGATCACCGTGGTGCCCCAGCCGGACTGGTCCTTGGCGTTGCCGGGAGCCGAGGTGCCGTAGTCGAACCGGAATTCGGTGCCGCCGGGCAGCGCCGTCGAGGTGTTGTTGGTGATCCTCAGCTTGGGGCTGATCGGGTAGTTGGAGTCGCCGAGCGGGAACTGCCCGAAGCTCACGTCGAGGTCGAGCGCCTGGGCCGGCAGATCGATCGTCGAGCGCTTCGCGCCATAGGGGGTCGCCGACCTGAACGTGTCGTACATCAGGGTCGTCAGCGTGGAGCCCGGCTCGTACTGGCCCTTCGCCGCGTTCCAGGCGTAGTCGCCGGCCAGCTCCCACACCATCGTGCCGCCGATGCCGCGGTCCACGACGTAGTCGGCCTTGGCCTTCACCGACTGCTCGTCCTCGGTCGACAGGAACACCTTCTTCTCGGCGTTCCACAGCCAGGGCGCGACCAGCGTGGAGTCGTACTTGCGGGCGTAGGTGCCGGTCAGCTTCGTGTCCGAGGGGAAGCCGTAGTCGGTGGCGTAGTCCCCGACGACGCCCGTCTCCAGGTTCTTGGCGTGCCACATCGGGTTGGAACCCGCGGGCGACTCCTTGCCGTTGCTGTCCAGATCGTGCCAGAGGTTGTCGATGCCCGAGGCGCCGTCGCCGCACTTGGTCAGCCCCGACCCCGCCGGACAGGTGCTGGAGGGCGCCCTGCCCCACAGGCCGTCGGTGCCGCCGGTGACGTTCTTGAACCCGCGCGTGTAGTACGGCAGACCGATGTTGATGCGGCCCGCGGGCATCGAGCCGCGGAAGTAGTGGTACGCCCAGTCGGTGTTGAGGTAGCCGATACCACCGTACTGCGAGGTCGTGTAGACCCCCGCGGCGGCCAGCTCGGCGTCCTTGCCGTCGTCGAAGAGCGAGGCGTTCGGCCCCACGTACTCGTTCCAGGCGCCGTGCAGGTCGTACGACATGATGTTGACGTAGTCCAGGTACCTCTGGACCTGGAAGGTCTCCATGCCGCGCAGCAGATAGCCCGACGAGGGGGCCGCCACCGTCAGCAGGTAGTGCCTGCCGTCGGCCGCGCCCGCGCGGTCGAGCTTCTCGCGCAGCGTCTTCATCAGTGCCGCGTAGCCCTTGACCAGCCCTGCCCGGCGGGCGTTGGCGAAGGGCCAGTCGAGCGGGTTGCCCGCGTCCTTCATGGTCGTCGGGTACTCGTAGTCGATGTCGACGCCGTTGAAGCCGTACGTGCGCAGAAAGTCGACGGTCGAGTCGGCGAAGGTGTCGATGCCCGCCTGGTTGACCGAGCCGTCGGCGTTGGTGGCCATCGCGTAGAAGCCGCCCGAGTCCACCCGGTTGCCGCCGTCGTCGAAGTAACCGCCGGTCTCGGCCCAACCACCCACCGAGATCAGCGTCTTGACGTCCGGGTGCTGCTTCTTGAACTTGTTCAGCAGGTTGAAGTGGCCCTTGTAGGGCAGCGCCGGGTCCATCTCCGCGCCCGTCACGCCGGGCCAGGTCATCCCGGTCGCCGGGTTCGCGGCGCCGGCCGCGCCGACGGAGATCCTGTTGCCCTTGTCGACGTGCGCGAACGCGTAGTTGATGTGGGTGATCCTGTCCCACGGGATGTCGGACGCCAGATACGCGGGCTTGCCGTCCTTCCCGGTGCGCCAGCCGGTGAAGTAGCCGATCACCCGGCGCTGGTGATCGGCGCCCATCTTCTCGCGCCCGGCCGAGTCGTAGACCGAGCAGTACGGGACCTCCGCACCCGGGGTCCGGTAGAGGCCGTCGGGACGGCAGGACTCCTGGTCGGCGGCGTGCGACACGGTGGCGGGGAGCGCCGTGAGCACCAGGCCCGCGACGGCGGCGGCGGAGGCGAGCAGGGCAGGTCTCGCCCCGGGGCGTGAGGGGGACGGCACAGTGGGTTCCTCTCCACGGAAGTTGGCGAGACCATAGAGAGGACTAGACCAGAGCGTCAATAGGTATGGACCAATCGCGAGGCATTTCAAGAGCGGGTTGCCGCGCCGGAGTTGACCGTCCGGCCGGTGGCGCGTCCGGCGCGCCGCCTGTCACCGCCTGTGAGGCACTCCACACCCCTCCCCTGTCTGCGAGCCCACCGGGCGTGGCACACTGGCCCTGTACCAGTAGCAGCGCACTCCGGGGTCGGTGAAAGTCCGAACCGGCGGTTACAGTCCGCGACCCGGTCGCCTCCAGCGGCCGGTTGACCAGGTGAAATTCCTGGACCGACGGTTAAAGTCCGGATGGGAGGCAGTGCGCGGCGGGCGGGCATCCATGCGCGCCGTCGTACCGGTTCGCCGTATCGGGCGAGCCTCGTCCGGCGTCGCCCCCGGTGTCCCGGCCCGTTCCTTCTGCCGTTCCCGGCAGCCCCGGAGTCCGTGCCCGAAGAGGCAGGAGGACCCGGGAAGTGTTCACCGGAATCGTCGAAGAGCTGGGCGAGGTCACCGCCGTCGAGACCCTCGACGACGCCTGTCGCTTCCGGCTGCGCGGTCCCGTCGTCACCGAGGGCGCCAAGCACGGCGACTCCATCGCCGTCAACGGCGTCTGCCTCACCGTCGTCGACCACGAGGGCGACGAGTTCACCGCCGACGTGATGGCCGAGACCCTCAAGCGCTCCAGCCTCGGCGCCCTCGCCGTCGGCTCCCGCGTCAACCTCGAACGCCCCATGGCCGTGGGCGACCGCCTCGGCGGGCACATCGTGCAGGGACACGTCGACGGCACCGGCGAGATCCTCGGGCGCGAGCCGTCCGAGCACTGGGAGATCGTGAAGATCTCCCTGCCCGCCGGCCTCTCCCGCTACGTCGTCGAGAAGGGTTCCATCACCGTCGACGGCATCAGCCTCACCGTCGTCGACGCGGGCCCCGACTTCTTCACCGTCAGCCTCATCCCCACCACCCTCGCCCTGACCACGCTCGGCCACAAAAAGCCCGGCGACCCGGTCAACCTCGAGGTGGACGTCGTCGCCAAGTACGTCGAGCGCATGCTCGGCGACCGCGCCGCCGGTGAGGGGGCCGGCAGGTGAACCAGCTCAACAGTGAGGCCTTCGTCCTCTTCGGCCAGCACATCCTCTGGTCCGACATGATCGGCAACGTCCTCGGCCTGATCGCGCTCGCCCTCGGCTGGCGCCGCTCCCTGTGGACCTGGCCCGTGCAGTTCCTGGCCGGCCTGATCCTCTTCGGCGCCTTCTACGGCCACCTCACCGGCAGCGCTGGCAAGCAGGCCGTCGTCATGGCCGTCGCACTGTACGGCTGGTGGCAGTGGAACCGCGGCCGGGACCGGGCCGGTGACGGTCAGATCTCCGTGCGCTTCGCCACCTGGCGCGAACGCGCCGCGCTGATCGCCGCGGCCGCAGCAGGCACCGTCGCGGTGGCCCTGCTCTTCGAGGCCTACCCGACGCTCTCCTGGGACCCCTGGCCCGACGCCTACATCTTCGTCGGCACCGTCGTCGCCATGTACGCCCAGGCCCGCGGCATGGTCGAGTTCTGGTTCGCCTGGCTGCTCGTCGACCTCGTCGGCGTCCCGCTCAACTTCGCCAACGGCTACGCCTTCTCCGGCTTCGTCTACATCATCTACGGCGCGCTGGTCCTGTGGGGACTGCGCGACTGGTGGCTGCGCTCCCGCGAGGACGCGCGGCCCGCCCTGGAAGGAGCGCCCGCATGACCGCGGCACCCGTCCTGTACAGCGCCGACGGCTTCGAGGACCTCACCCTCGACGCGGTCGAGCAGGCCATCGCCGACATCGCCGCCGGCCGCCCGGTCGTGGTCGTCGACGACGAGGACCGCGAGAACGAGGGCGACCTCGTCATCGCCGCCGAGAAGGCCACCCCCGAGATCGTCGCCTTCATGATGAGCGAGTGCCGCGGCCTGATCTGCGCCCCCATGGAGGGCGAGGAACTCGACCGGCTGGAACTCCCGCAGATGGTCCAGGACAACACCGAGTCGATGAAGACCGCCTTCACCGTGTCCGTGGACGCCTCCGCCGCCCACGGGGTGACCACCGGCATCTCGGCGTCCGACCGCGCCACCACCCTCCAGCTCCTCGCGAGCGGCACCGCCGAGCCCGGCGACCTGGTCCGCCCCGGCCACGTCTTCCCGCTGCGCGCCCGTTCCGGCGGCGTGCTGAAGCGCAACGGCCACACCGAGGCCGCCGTCGACCTGGCTCGCCTCGCGGGACTGCGCCCGGCGGGTGCCATCGTCGAGATCGCCGGCGAGGACGGCGCGATGCTGCGCCTGCCCGAGCTGATTCCCTTCGCCCGCAAGCACGGCCTCACGATCATCTCCATCGAGGACCTGATCGCCTACCGCCGCAGCGCCGAGCCCACGGTCCGCCGCGAGGCCGAGGTCCGGCTGCCCACCTCGCACGGCACCTTCACCGCCCACGGCTACCGCTCCACCGTCGATGGCGTCGAGCACGTCGCCCTCGTCCACGGCGAGATCGGCGACGGCCGGGACGTCCTGGTGCGCATGCACTCCGAATGCCTGACCGGCGACGTCTTCGGCTCCCTGCGCTGCGACTGCGGCCCCCAGCTCGATGCCTCCCTCGACCGCATCCAGAGCGAGGGCCGGGGCGTGGTCGTCTACCTGCGCGGTCACGAGGGGCGGGGCATCGGCCTGATGTCCAAGCTGCGCGCCTACGAACTCCAGGAGCGCGGACGCGACACCCTCGACGCCAACCTCGAACTCGGGCTGCCCGCCGACGCCCGCGACTACGCCGCCGGCGCGCAGATCCTCGCCGACCTCGGGGTGCGCAGCGTCCGCCTGATGACCAACAACCCCGACAAGTCCGACGCGCTGGTCCGCCACGGCATCGAGGTCACCGGCCGCGAGCCGATGCCGGTCACCGCGGGCGAGCACAACCTCCGCTACCTGCGCACCAAGCGGGACCGGATGGGCCACGACCTGCCCTGGCTGGACACGCCGACCGTGCCCACCTGCGGCAACCAGTAAGAGAACCACTGAGGAGAGACGTGAGCGGCAAGGGTGCACCGGAACTGTCGGTACGTGACGTGGGAGACCTCCGGGTCGCCGTCGTCGCGGCGCAGTGGCACGAAAAGGTGATGGACGGCCTGGTGGACGGCGCCCTGCGCGCCCTGCACGACCTCGGCATCGACGAGCCGACCCTGCTCCGGGTCCCCGGCAGCTGGGAGCTCCCGGTCGTCGCCAAGGTCCTGGCCGGCCGCGGGTACGACGCGGTCGTCGCCCTCGGCGTCGTCATCCGCGGCGGCACGCCCCACTTCGACTACGTGTGCCAGGGCGTCACCCAGGGCCTCACACAGGTCTCGGTCGACACCGGCGTACCCGTCGGCTTCGGCGTGCTCACCTGCGACACCGAGGAGCAGGCCCTGGACCGGGCCGGGCTGCCCGGCTCCGGCGAGGACAAGGGGCACGAGGCGGTCACCGCAGCGGTCGCCACCGCGGCCACACTGCGTTCGGTATCCGAACCCTGGCGGTGAGCAGTCCCCGTCACCGCGTAGGGTAAGGACCACCATGTCCAAGAAGACGTTCGAGGAGCTCTTCACCGAGCTCCAGCACAAGGCCGCCCACGGCGACCCCGCCACCTCCCGCACCGCCGAGCTGGTGGACAAGGGTGTCCATGCCATCGGCAAGAAGGTCGTCGAGGAGGCCGCCGAGGTCTGGATGGCCGCCGAGTACGAGGGCAAGGAGGCGGCCGCCGAGGAGATCTCGCAGCTGCTGTACCACGTCCAGGTGATGATGGTCGCCCGCGGCATCTCCCTCGACGACGTCTACGCCCACCTGTAAGTCCGGACCCGCGGGAAACCGCCAAACACCCCTCCACACGAAGGAAGCCGACCTCATGCTGCGCATCGCCGTCCCCAACAAGGGTTCACTGTCCGGCCCTGCGGCGGAGATGCTGCATGAGGCCGGCTACCAGCAGCGCCGCGAGTCCAAGGAACTGCGGATCGTGGACCCGGAGAACGAGGTCGAGTTCTTCTACCTCCGCCCCCGCGACATCGCGATCTACGTCTCCTCCGGCCGACTCGACATCGGCATCACCGGCCGCGACCTGCTCGTCGACTCCGGCGCCAGGGCCGAGGAGATCCTGCCGCTCGGCTTCGCCCGCTCCACCTTCCGCTACGCCACCAAGCCGGGCACGGCGAGCGGGGTCGCCGACCTCGGCGGCATGACGGTCGCCACCTCCTACGAGGGCATCGTGGCCAAGCACCTCGCCGACCACGGTATCGACGCCTCCGTCGTCCACCTCGACGGCGCCGTCGAGACCGCCATCGAGCTCGGCGTCGCCGAGGTCATCGCCGACGTCGTCGAGACCGGCACCTCCCTGCGCAACGCGGGCCTCGAGGTCATCGGCGAGCCGATCATGAAGTCCGAGGCGGTCGTCATCCGCCGCACCGGTGTGGCAGCCGACGCCGACGAGACCGTCGAGCCCAAGGTCCAGCAGTTCCTGCGCCGCCTCCAGGGCGTCCTGGTCGCGCGGACGTACGTGATGATGGACTACGACTGCCGGGTCGAGCAGCTCGAGAAGGCCGTCGCGCTCACCCCCGGCCTGGAGTCCCCGACCGTGTCCCCGCTGCACAACGAGGGCTGGGTCGCCGTCCGCGCGATGGTCCCGTCGAAGGAGGCACAGCGCGTCATGGACGACCTCTACGACATCGGCGCCCGAGCCATCCTCACCACGGCCATCCACGCCTGCCGCCTCTGACCGGGATCCGGAGCAACGCCATGTCGGATGCCACCTCGGACCAGCTGCCCACCCTGCCGGTCACCTTCCGGCCGGGCCGCACCCGCGCGGTGCTGCTCACGGCCGCCGCCGCGATCTTCACGGTGATCACCGTGGTGGCGCTGCTGCTGGAGCGGCTCAGCCCGGGCGAGCGGATCAGCTTCGTGTTCACCGCCGCCCTGCTGGCCGGCGTCCTGCTCCTGCTGTCCCGGCCGAAGGTCGTCGCGGACGAGGCCGGGGTGACGGTCGTCAACATCGCCGGCAGGCGCCGCCTGGAGTGGGCGGAGATCCTTCAGGTGAACCTGCGCCCCGGCGACCCCTGGGTGTTCCTCAACCTCAGCGACGGCAGCAGCCTGCCCGCGCTCGGCATCCAGCCGGGCATCGCCAGGCAGCGTGCCCTCGCCGACGCCCGCGCCCTGCGGGCACTCGCCGAGGCCCGCTCCACGGCCGGACCCGAGCAGCCCCGCGACTGAACCGGGGTCTCGGGAGCCGATCGGGGGACGGCTCGGGGACCTGTCCGGGCCGTCCACCCTGCCGCAGTCGCCGCCGTCTTGACTAATCTGTTGGGCGGAGGCACGAGGACCGTGCCTCCGCCCCTGCCGCCCCGCCCGGGGAGCCAGGGGCTCCTGCTACCCGAGGAGTGACCCTCTCCGGCGATGGACGGATCGTCCTGCAGTACCTGCGCCGCCCCCTGCCGACATAGCGCGGACCGCACCCGTGCGGGACGCGTCCGTGCGGAGGCGGCGGCCTCATGACCACACCCCTGCTGCTCCTCGCAGCCGCGTTCCTGCTGATCCTCGCCAACGGCTTCTTCGTCGCCGCCGAGTTCGGCCTGATCACCGTCGAGCGACCGGACGCCGAGCGGGCCGCCGCCGACGGCGACCGCCGCGCCCGCCGGGTCGTGGAGTCGCTCAAGGAGCTGTCCTTCCAGCTCTCCGGCACCCAACTCGGCATCACCATCACCTCGCTCGTCGTCGGCATGCTCGCCGAACCGGCCCTCGCCCAGCTCTTCGACGGCCCGTTCACGGCGATCGGCGTCCCCGACGGCGCCGTACCCGGCGTGTCGGTGGCCGTCGGCATGCTGCTGGCCTCGGCCGTGCAGATGGTGATCGGCGAACTCGTGCCCAAGAACTGGGCGGTGTCCCGGCCCCTCCAGGTCGCGCGCTTCGTCGCGGGCCCGCAGTACCTCTTCGCACGCCTGTTCCGCCCGGTCATCGCCGGGCTGAACACCGTGGCCAACCGCCTGGTGCGCGCCCTGGGCCTGGAGCCCACCGAGGAACTGGCCTCCGCCCGCACCCCCGGCGAACTCGTCTCCCTGGCCCGGCACTCCGCCCGGGCCGGTGCCCTGGAGCAGGACACGGCCGACCTGTTCGTCCGCACCCTGTCCCTGGGCGAGCTGACCGCGCAGCACGTCATGACCCCGCGCGTGAAGGTCAGCGCCCTCCAGGCCTCCGCGACCGCCGAGGACGTGGTCAACCTGACCCGGGCCACGGGCCTGTCCCGCTTCCCGGTCTACCGGGAGCGGATCGACGAGATCGTCGGCATGGCCCACCTCAAGGACGCCCTCGCGGTGCCCGTGCACGAGCGGCTGCGGACCCCCGTCGGCCGGATCGCCCGCCCGGCGCTGCTCGTCCCGGAAACCCTGCCGGTCCGGCCGCTGCTCACGCGGCTGCGCAGCGAGCAGCCCATCGCGGTCGTGGTCGACGAGTACGGCGGCACCGCCGGTGTCGTCACGCTGGAGGACATCGTCGAGGAGATCGTCGGCGAGGTCCGCGACGAGCACGACGGACAGGACGCCCCCGAACTCGCCGCGGCCCCGCCGGAGGACGGCAACCCCGCCTGGGACGTCGACGGCAGCTGCCGCGTCGACGCCCTGCTGCGCATCGGCCTGGAGGTGCCCGAGGGCCCCTACGAGACGGTGGCCGGACTCGTCGCCGATCTGCTCGGCCGGATCCCGGCCGTCGGCGACCGCGCCGAACTGCCCGGCTGGCGGCTGTCGGTGCGCAGCGTCGGCCACTACCGTGCGGAGCGCGTCCGCCTGGTCAGGACGGCGCCGCTGCCTCTCGTGGAGGCGGCCGGATGAGCGTGCTTCAACTCCTCTTCGCCGCGCTGCTCGTGCTCGCCAACGGTTTCTTCGTCGGCGCCGAGTTCGCGCTCGTCTCGGTCCGCCGCAGCCAGATCGAACCGCTCGGCACCGCCCGCGCCCGCCAGGTCCTGTACGGCCTGGAACACCTGCCGCAGATGATGGCCGCCGCCCAGTTCGGCATCACCGTCTGCTCGCTGACGCTCGGCGCGGTTGCCGAACCGACGGTCGCCCGGCTGCTGGAGCCGGTCTTCGCGTGGGTGCACCTGCCGCACGGCATGATCCACCCGCTCGGGTATGTGATCGCGCTCGCCGTGGTGGTCTTCTGCCACCTCGTCATCGGCGAGATGCTTCCGAAGAACCTGGCCATGGCGGCCCCTGAGAAGGCCGCGCTGTGGCTCAGCCCCGGCCTGGTCTGGTTCGCCCGGCTGTGCCGGCCGGTCACGGTGGCGCTCGGTGCCTGCGCCCGGGCCGTCCTGCGGCTGTTCCGCGTAGAGCCGAAGGACGAGGTCGAGGCCGTCTTCACCAGTGAGCAGCTCAACCGCCTCGTGGAGGACGCCGGCCAGGCGGGTCTGCTCGACCCCGAGGAGGCCGAGCGCCTCGAGGACGCGCTGGAGCTGGGCTCCCGCCCGGTGACGGACGTCCTGCTCGGGCGCGAGTCACTGGTGACGGTCGGTCCCGCGGTCACCCCGGCGCAGATCGTGGAGCTCACCGCCCGCACGGGGTACTCACGGTTCCCGGTCGTCGCGGACAACGGCGCCTTCATGGGTTACCTGCACGTGAAGGACGTCCTCGACCTGGAGGACTCCGAGCGTGCGGTGCCGCAGCGGCTCTGGCGGCCCATGACGACGCTGAGATCCGAGCTTCCGCTGGACGACGCCCTGAGCGTGATGCGCCGCGCCGCCACCCACCTGGCCCAGGTGGCCGACGCGTCCGGCAAGGTGCTGGGCCTGGTGGCGCTGGAGGACGTGCTGGAGCTCCTGGTGGGTGAGGTACGGGACCCGGCACATCGGGGGACCCCGGAACCGAGGCCGGGGACCCGGCGCGAGGGATCGGCGGACGTCAGACTGACGGAACCCCGCAGCGGTGCCCAGGAAGGGGCGACGCAACCCCGCAGCGGTGCACAGGAAGGGGCACTGACCGGCGGCTGACGCGGACACCCGCCGCCCTGCCCCCGACGGGCCCACCGGACGGTCCCGCCGCCGATCGCCTGCGCGGGCTTCGGAGGGGCCGCGGGGCAGGCCAGCCACGGGGGCCACCGCGTTCGGTGGGTGCCTGCGGGGCCGGCGGTCCCAGGAACGGGCCTTGGCGGCGCCTGGTCTCCGCGGGGCAGCGTTGCTGTCCGGGGCGGTGGGGCCGCGGGCGGGGGAGGATCGAATCGGCCGTGCGGCGCGGCGCGTGGGTCCGGACGGGGGCCCCGGGGCCGGGCGGCCAGGGTCCCGGCGCCCGTCCTGGGCAGGGAAGGCGTCACGGAGCCGGCCGTACCTCCTACCCCGTCCCGACGCCGACGGATCCTGTGGCCCTCCGCCTACGTGCCGACGGCGCTCGGACCCGGCCCCGCAACGCCGACGGATCCTGTGGCCCGCGGCCTGCCGGCACCACAGCGGCCGTGGCGGTCGGCGTCAGGGCGCGGACGGGTCCTGCGGCCCACGGCCCGACAGGACCTCGCCGTACGCCTGCATCAGGTCCGGCAGGCGCAGGGTCGCCAGGTCCTCGCGGGTGAGCGCGCCGGGGAAGCCGGACAGCCGCAGATCCCGGTACGCGCAGCTCTTCTCGTACACCGTCCGCAGGAAGCGCCCGTTGCCCAGCTCGTCGATCCACCCCTGGTCGACCACGTGCCCGGAGATGGAGCGCAGCTCGTCCAGCGCCTCCTCGTCCCACATGTCACCGTTCTCGGCGGCGAGCACCCTGCCGATCTCGGTGAGTTCCAGGGGCCGGTAGGACGGGAAGTCGACGCGGGTGGTGAAACGGGACGACAGCCCCGGGTTGGCGGCGAGCAGCCGGTCCATGCCCTCCGGGTAGCCGGCCAGGATCACCACCAGGTGGTCCCGGTTGTCCTCGGCCCGCTTCAGCAGCACCTGGAGCGCCTCGTCGCCGTACGCGTCCCCCTTGCCGTAGCCGGTGTTGGACAGCGAGTAGGCCTCGTCGACGAAGAGCACGCCGCCGAGCGCGGAGTCGATCAGCTCGTTGGCCTTCACCGCGGTCTGCCCGAGGTACTCGCCGACCAGGTCCGACCTCTGCGCCTCCACCAGGTGGTCCCCGCCGAGCAGACCCAGGGCGTAGAAGACCCGGCCGAGGATGCGGGCCACGGTGGTCTTGCCGGTGCCCGAGGGGCCGGAGAAGACGAAGTGCCGTTTGGGCGGCTGCACCGGCAACCCCTGCCCGGCCCGCAGCCGGGCCATGTTCAGCTGCGCCGACAACGCCTTGACCTGGCGCTTCACCGGTTCCAGGCCCACCATCCGCTCCAGTTCGGCGAGCGCCTCCTCCAGAAGGGCCGGGTCGGTGGGGCCCGTCGGCAGCGGCGAGGCCGGCCCGCCCGCCCGCTCCCGGAACGCCGGGCCGGCGGCCGACGGCAGGGGCGCGGGCGGTGGCTCCGGCTCGGACAGCCGCAGATCACGGCCCTCGGTGCCGAACAGCGGGTCGAGCGTGTCGGAGCCGTCCATCACGTCCTGCCCGGCACCCGTGAGCGTGATCGCGGCGAAGTCGGCCCCGTCGTCGTACCCGTCGCCCTCGGCGATCGCGGCGAGCCGGGCCGAGGTGTCCATGAACGCCGGGTCCACGCGGTGCACGGCCCGGTACAGGGGAAGCGCGGCGGCACTGCGGCCCGTCCCCTCGTGGGCACGGGCCAGCCAGTAGCGCAGCTCCTTGCGCTGCGGCTGCTCGCTGCGGCACCGCATCAGAGCCGCCGACAGCAGCGGCTCGGCCTGCCCGTACATCTCCAGCCGCACTCGCGCCATGCCGCCGAACAGACCCGCCTCGATGCCGAGCACGGGGTCGTCGAGCAGCGGGTCGGTGTGCCGGACGAGCTGCTCCCAGTCCTTGACGAGATAGGCACGGCAGGCGTGCAGGAAACGGACCTGCCGGTCGGTGTCCACCGGGGGCAGCCCGGCGAGCGCCCGGTCCAGCTCGGGGACGTGGCGGCCGTCCAGCCAGTGGGAGGCGTGCGCCAGCAGCAGATCGCGGGGGCTCTCCAGCACCGGCTGCACCCACCAGCCGAGCCAGTACCAGGAGTTGAGGGTGCGGCGGTGCCGGGTGCGCTGTTCGCCGAAGCGGTCCCGGTGCCGGAACATCCGTAACAACGCGCTCGTCGTGTCGACGCGCAGCGCGTGCAGCCCGAGCCAGCCGTCGGCCATCCCCGGGTCGATCCGCACCGCGGTCCGGAACTCCTCCTCCGCCTGCGGATAGGCGCCCATGGTGTACGCGTCCACGCCCCGAAGCCAGGCGAGGTCGGCCGGGGCCCCCGGGCCAGTGCCGAAGTCCATCACGTCCCCCACGAACCGTGCCCCCGTCGGTAGGCCGACCGGCCCTCGCCAACGGCGGTCTTCGGTCGAACCGCCGTGCCGCGGGCCGGAGTTGCAAGGTGCGCGAAGCAGCGTCCGAAGGTCGCACCGAGGGCATCGTACCTGCGGCGGCACGACCCCCGTAGGGTGCCGCACACGCGGTCCGGCGAGGCGAGGCGAGGGGGCGCACGGGCGTACGGTGACCCAGGGTGAGCGTCCGGCGTCGCAGAGCGCCCGATGAAGGCGAGGAGGGCAGAACGAAGCCCCCGATCACGGGGGAACAACCGGGGGCTTCGTGTCCTTCGACGGCCACGACGGGCCGCTCATTGAGAACGTAAGTCCTGTCCGGGCCCCTGGTCAAGCAGACTTGGAGTACTCCGGGAAGTTGGCCGGCGAGGCTCCTCACGCCTTCACCCGACCGCGGACGGACCGTCACCCTCCGTGATCGCATGGTTCGCCCCAGCGGTCCCCGCGGGTCCGCGGAGCACCTCATACCCCGTCTCGCACTGCCGCACCAGGAGCTGCGCGTAGGGGCGTGAGGGATCACCGGCGAAGTGCCGGCGCTCCGCCGCGACCCAGCGGTCCCAGAACTCCCGCTGCTCCTCCCCGTCGCGTCTGCGCCCACGGGACCAGGACTCCTCCTCCGGCACGTCCATCCACAGCAGCAGCGCGAGATACGGGCGCAGCGCCCGCCGCCCCGCGCCGACGCCCTCCACGAGCACCACCGGGGCGGGCGGCAGCGGGCGCGGCGGCCCGAAACGGCGGGCCCGCCAGTCGTAAGCGGAGTAGCGCGCGGTCTCGCCGCGGCTCAGCGGCCGGATCACCTCGCCCAGCAGCCGCCCGGTCCACGCGAACAACTCGTCGTGACTGGCGATGTCGTCGAGCCGCAGCACGGGAGCGCCGTCCAGCGCCTCGGCCAACCGCCCGGCGAACGTCGACTTCCCGGAGCCGGCGTGTCCGTCGACACCGACGAGCCGCACCGGGCCGCAGGAGGGCGCAAGGCGGCGGATGCGGGAGGCGAGAGCGTGAATGGCCGGTTCCTGGGGCTGGGGAGCATCTGTCTCGGGAGCACTCTAGGACTGCCGGCGACGGTCCGCCGGACCGGGCCGCCGGAGCCGGTGCCGCCACCCGCGTCCGCCATTGGTCGAGTCCCATATTGGTCGGCGCGGCACGCCGCCGGGTGCTGGCAGGAGCCACCCGGCTGCGTTCATAGTGGGCGCACGCCCGCCCGCTCCCGGTGGGCGTCCCGCGTTCGTCCGACCGTGCACCGGACCTGCCCCGACTCCGACACCTGGGGGTCTTCCACCCATGAGCAGAGCCGAACAGCCGTCCCGCAGAACCCTCCTGGCCGCCGCGGTCGCCGCCGCCGTCGCGTCGGGAGCGACCCCGGCGTCCGCCGCCGCGGGCGGCCGCGCCCACACCACGGACCCCCCGGCCCCCGGCCGGGCGGCCCCCGCCCGCCTCGTCGACAACCGCGCCTGGACCTCGTACGCCGACTGGCGCGGCGGCACCGCCGAAGGAACCCGGGCCGTCGTCGGCGCACGCCCGGGCCTGGTGCTGGCCAAGGCCGTCGGCACCACCGACTACACCGACCCGCACACCGGCCGCACGGCCGCCTGGGAGTACGCCACCTGGACCTCCCCGGTCCACCGGCTCACCGTCCCGGCGACCGAGGCGATCGTCTCCTGGAACGCGCGCACCCCCGACGGCACCTGGCTCCAGGTCGAGCTGAAGGCCACCTATTCCGACGGGACCCGCACGCCCTGGTACGTCATGGGCCGCTGGGCGGCCGGCGACCAGGACATCCGACGGACCTCCGTCGACGACCAGAGGGACGGCCGCAGCACCGTATGGACGGACACGCTCGCCGTCGACGACCCCGCCTCGGGCCTGCGCCTGGTCTCCTACCGGCTGCGCCTGACCCTCTACCGCCGTCCGGGCACCGGGGCGAGTCCGACCGTGTGGCGGCTCGGCGCGATGGGCTCCGACGTCCCCGACCGCTTCACCGTGCCCGCGTCCAGGCCCGGTCCCGCCGAGGAGCTGATCGTCCCCCGCTACTCGCAGGAGATCCACAAGGGCCAGTACCCGGAGTACGACAACGGCGGCGAGGCCTGGTGCAGTCCGACCTCCTCGCAGATGATCATCGAGTACTGGGGCGGCCGGCTCACCGAGGAGCAACTGGCCTGGGTCGACCCGTCCTACGCCGACCCCCAGGTGTGCCACGCCGCCCGCCACACCTACGACCACCAGTACGCGGGGTGCGGCAACTGGCCGTTCAACGCGGCCTACGCGGCCACTTTCGACGGCCTCCAGGGTGTGGTCACCCGGCTCGGCTCGCTCACTGATGTCGAGACCCTGATCGCGGCGGGCATTCCGGTGATCACCTCCCAGTCCTTCCGCGCGGAGGAGCTGACCGGTGCGGGGTACGGCACCGCCGGCCATCTCATGACCGTGATCGGTTTCACGGGGGACGGCGACGTGATCGCCAACGACCCGGCCTCGCCCAGCAACGAGGCGGTGCGGCGGGTCTACCGGCGGCGCGAGTTCGAGAACATCTGGCTCAGGACCAAGCGGTACAACGCCTCGGGCAAGGTCGTCCCGGGCACCGGCGGGGTCTGCTACCTCTACTTCCCCGCGCGTTCGACCGCGCGCCGGCGCCGTGCGCTCGCGGCGGTCGGCGTGCGCTGAGAGCGGTCCCGCCGTCGGGTCCCGTCACCGGGACCCGACGGCGTGTGACCAAACTCTCGGCCGCACATGCCGCAGACGGTGGCAAGGTGGACGGCGTCCGAGGCAGAGCCCACCGCAACCGACCCCAGCGAGTAGCCATGACCGCGAACGCAGCCACCGTCACCCGTGTCCGCACCGGCGGCCCCGGGGAGGACGGCCCGAAGATCCTGGAACACGTCATGGGATGGACCCTCGTCGTGGTCTTCGCGATGCTCGTCACCCAGCTCGGTCTGGTGTGATCCGCCGGGCCCACCCGCTGTGACCGGCCCCACGGAGTGACCTGCCATACTGCGGATGTCCCGCCGCCCGCAGGAAACCAGGGTCGAAATTGACTATCAGTCAGCAACCTGCCGCCCGCCCCCGAGCGAGGGGAACCGAGCGCTCGCTGGCGCGCCGCGCCGAACTCATCGCCATCGGGCGGAGGTTGTTCGCCGATACGTCCTACGACGCGCTCTCGATGGACGACATCGCGCGTCAGGCGCATGTCGCCAAGGGGCTGATCTACTACTACTTCCACTCCAAGCGGGGCTATTACCTGGCGATCATCCAGGACTCGGTGGCGGATCTGGTCACCCTGGCGGCGAGCGGGGTCGACCTGCCACCCGTGGAGCGGGTGCACCGCACCATCGACGGTTATCTGCGCTACGCCGAGCACAATCAGGCGGCCTACCGCACCATCGTCAGCGGCGGCGTCGGCTTCGACGCCGAGGTGCACGCCATCCGGGACGGGGTGCGGGAGGCGATCGTCGCGACCATCGCCGAGGGCGCCTACGGCCGCTGCGACATCACGCCCCTGGCCCGCATGGGCCTGCTCTCCTGGGTGTGCGGCGTCGAGGGTGCCGCCCTGGCGTGGATAGACCGCCCCGGGCTGCCCCGGGAGGCCATGCGCGATCTGCTGGTGAGGACGCTCGGCGGAGCCATGCGCGCCATAGAGGAACTGGACCCCGCCCACCCGGCCCCGCGGCAGGCCGCCGCCGGGTGTGAGACGGGCGGACGTTCCCGAGCGCACGAGCGGAGCGGAGGCTCCCTCGCGGTACCCCCGCCCCGTCCTGCCCCCGGTTCCGTTACCTGATCGCCCTGATCAGCTCACCGTTCGCGGTGTCGCCGCTCAGCTCCCAGAAGAACGTGCCGCCCAGACCCTGACGGTCCTTGTAGGTCATCTTGTCCGCGACGGTCGACGGGGTGTCGTAACTCCACCATTCTTTGCCGCACTTGGCGTAGGCCGTGCCGCCCACGGTGCCGGTCACCGGGCACTTGGTCCTCAGCACCTTGTAGTCCTCGATGCCCTGCTCGTACGTGCCCGCCGCCGGGCCGGTGGCCGTGCCGCCGGGCGCCGACCGTGTCACGCCGGTCCAGCCCCGGCCGTAGAAGCCGATGCCGAGCAGCAGCTTGGCGGACGGGATGCCCAGGCTCTTGAGCTTCGCGACGGTCGCCGAGGTGTGGGTGCCGGCCTTCGGGATGCCGGGGTAGGAGGTCAGTGGTGAGTGCGGCGCCGTGGGGCCGGTGGCGTCCCAGGCGCCGAAGTAGTCGTACGTCATCGGGTTGTACCAGTCCACGTACCGCGCGGCACCGGCGTAGTCCGCCGCGTCGATCTTTCCGCCCGGGGTGGCGTCGGCGGTGATCGCCGCGGTCACCAGGATCCCGGATCCGAACCGGGCGCGCAGCGCGGACATCAGGTTCCGGAAGGCGTCCCGGCCGCCGGTGTCGCAGGTGGCGCCGCAGGCGTTCGGGTATTCCCAGTCGATGTCGATTCCGTCGAAGACGTCGGCCCACTGGGACTTCTCGACCAGGTCGTAGCAGGACCGGGCGAACGCGGCCGGGTTCTTCGCGGCCTCGCCGAAGCCGCCGGACCAGGTCCAGCCACCGAAGGACCACAGGACCTTGATGCCGGGATGCTTCTTCTTCAGTTCCCGCAGCTGGTTGAAGGTGCCGCGCAGCGGCTGGTCCCAGGTGTCCGCGACGCCGTCGACGGACTCGCCGGCGGTGTAGGCGCGCTCCGTGGCCGCGTAGGAGTCGCCCATCGCGCACTTGCCGCCGGTGACGTTGCCGAAGGCGTAGTTGATGTGGGTGAGCTTCCGGGCCGAGCCCGAGGTGTCGATGTTCTTGACGTAGTACTTCCGATCGTAGGTGCCCCATTCGGTGAAGTAGCCGATGACCTTGGAACCTGCGGCGGCCTCGGAGCCCCTGGCGGCCTCCTGGGCCGAGGCCGCGGCGGTGGCGGCCGAGGTGCCAGGGCCGGCGAGCAGTCCGGCGCCGAGCAGGGCAGTGCAGGCGGTGGACAGGAGCGCCCGCAGGATGCGGGGGCGGTGGGGGGTGTGCATTCGGGTGTCTCCTCGTGGGGGAGGGGAGCGCGAGTCGATCGGCAGGAAGGCGGGTGACTCGGTGACGGAACATTAGGAGGACTAGACCATTTCGTCAATGGTGCGGACCAATAAGGGTGCGTGCGGCGTAGGACATGCCCCGGAGGAGTGGTCGAGGCAGTGGTCGGGGGAGTGGTCGTCGACCGGTGACCCGATGCGGCCGGCCGGGCATACTCACAGGGCACAGCCGCTGGTCGGCAGCTTCCGGGACCCGGAAGTGCGAGCATCGGCAGGCACCGCAATCGGCCCGGGCGGAGCGCCCCCACCCACGGCACGCGTCCGCCGAGGCGTCCCCACAGGGAGGAGAGCGTCGCCATGCCCGACCGCGCCCCGCAGCCGGTGGACCGGCACCTGCCCACGGAGGAGGCCCGGGACCTGCTCTCGCTCGTCCGTGACATCGCACGGCGCGAGATCGCCCCGCACGCGGCCGAGGAGGAGGACGCCGGGCGCTTCCCGCGCGAGCTGTTCGCCCTGCTCTCCGAGTCCGGTCTGCTCGGCCTTCCCTACCCCGGTGAGTACGGCGGTGGCGACCAGCCGTACGAGGTCTACCTCCAGGTCCTCGAGGAACTCGCGGCCACCCGCCTCACCGTCGGCCTCGGCGTCAGCGTGCACACCCTGGCCTGCTACGCGCTCGCCGCCCACGGCACCGAGGAGCAGCGGGACGAGTTCCTTCCGGCGATGCTCGGCGGCGGTCTGCTCGGCGCCTACTGCCTCTCCGAACCCTCCTCCGGCTCCGACGCCGCATCCCTGCGCACCCGGGCGGCGCCCGACGGCGGGGACTGGGTGATCACCGGCACCAAGGCGTGGATCACGCACGGCGGCATCGCCGACTTCTACACCGTGATGGCCCGCACCGGCGAGGAGGGGCCGCGCGGCATCACCGCGTTCCTGGTGCCCGGCGACGCCCAGGGGCTGAGTGCCGCCGTGCCCGAGAGGAAGATGGGGTTGAAGGGCTCGCCCACCGCGCAGCTCCACTTCGACGGCGTGCGGATCTCCGGCGGCCGGCGCATCGGCGGGGAAGGCGAGGGTTTCGCGATCGCCCTGTCGGCGCTGGACGGGGGTCGGCTCGGCATCGCGGCCTGCGCCGTCGGCCTGGCCCAGGCGGCGCTCGACGAGGCGGTCGCCCACGCCATCGAGCGGCGGCAGTTCGGCAGGCCGATCGCCGACTTCCAGGGGCTGCGGTTCATGCTCGCCGACATGGCCACGCAGATCGAGGCGGGGCGTGCGCTGTACCTGGCGGCGGCCCGGCTGCGCGACGCGGGGAGGCCGTTCGCCCAGCAGGCGGCGATGGCCAAGCTCCACTGCACCGACACGGCGATGCGGGTGACCACCGACGCCGTCCAGATCCTCGGCGGCTACGGCTACACGGCGGACTTCCCGGCCGAGCGCTACATGCGCGAGGCCAAGGTCCTCCAGATCGTCGAGGGCACGAACCAGATCCAGCGCATGGTCATCGCCCGCCACCTGGCGGGGCCGGAGTCGCGCTGAACTCGCCGAGCCGTCGCCAGGGCGCCGCGAGCCGGGTCCACTCCGGGTCGGGCCGCCCGGGCAGGGTGCGGCCCCCGTCGGCCCAGGTCCGCATCAGATCGCTGTAGATCGGCGTTTCCGGCTGGGGCAGCGCCGGGGCGGACGCCTCGGCTTCCTGCGCCCTCCCGCCCGGCCGGGACTGTTCGGTCCTCTCGGGTGTCGCGGACTCCCCGGCCTGCTGGGACGTTCGCGTCTTCTGTGTCTGATGTTTCTGTTGTGTTGTGTGCGGCGCGAGGACCGGGGGCGGGACGGTGAGACGGCGTTGACGCCCGGTCGTCGAGTACGTGGGGGTCGTCATGCCTGGGCAACGGCGAAGCCGCCGGGCAGGTCACCGACCGCCGGAATAGTGCGTGCGTTCGCGACCGCCCCCCGGGTGGGCGGCGTGACCATGATCCGGCGGCCGGTGCCGACCGTTGTCGCGGGCAGCCGTGCAGGGCCGCGGACAAGGGCGACGGGTTCCGTCGCGGCGGCTCCGCCCGCGGTGCGGCCGTGCGCTCAGGCGGCGTCGCGCCGCAGGCCGGGGCCCCTGATCGGGCGCGAGCCCGGGCCGCCGACGTGCGAGAAGGGCTGCGTGCGCCAGTCGAGACCCTGAGGGAGCGTCAACAGCAGGGCGGTGTCCTGCTCCTGTGGCGCGAAGGACTCGTCCGCCGGCCGGGCCTCGGAGGCGCGGCGGCCGGTGCCGGCGCAGACCGTGAGGCCGAACGGGTTCCAGGGCGAGGCGCACAGCGCGTGCTCGGGAAGGACTTCCTCGTCCGCCAGCAAAGCGATGGGCTGCGCGCAGTCCGGGCAGATCACCCGGTACATCTCGAAGGTGTCGTAGGCGTCGAACTCGTCGTCGGGGGCGTCGGGTTCGACGCCCTCCGGCTCGGGCTCGACGACCGGCTGCCGGCGCTTGGGCGCGGTACGACCGACGCGCTTAAGACTCTGCATGGGATTCTCCCCCTCGGGCTGGGCCGTGACGGCACTGCGGCCTCGACCACAGCAAGCACTTCCCGCCCCCCTCGGGGGGTAATCACGGGAACATCACGGAGACGGCTCCAGGGCTGTGGTGTTCGTCACATGCCGCCCGCAGGTGCCCCGCTGCTGCTTTTTCGGCCGCCCGCATCACGAACCGGGTATGACCTGGGCCGTCAGGTATCCGGAGAGATCAAGGGCACTGTAGGTTCTAGCGCCATGGAGGAGCTGGACCGACAGATCGTGCAGCTGCTCGTCAAGGACGGGCGGATGAGCTACACAGACCTGGGCAAGGCCACGGGCCTGTCCACGTCGGCCGTGCACCAGCGGGTGCGCCGACTCGAACAGCGTGGCGTCATCCGCGGCTATGCCGCGGTCGTCGACCCGGAGGCGGTCGGGCTGCCGATGACCGCCTTCATCTCCGTCAAACCGTTCGACCCCAGCGCCCCCGACGACATCGCCGACCGCCTGGCAGGCGTCCCCGAGATCGAGGCCTGCCACAGCGTCGCGGGCGACGAGAACTACATCCTGAAGGTGCGCGTGGCGACGCCGCACGAACTGGAGGAACTCCTCGCACGCGTGCGCTCGCTGGCGGGTGTGTCGACCCGGACGACGGTGGTGCTGTCCACGCCGTACGAGGCCCGGCCGCCGCGCATCTGAACACACGCGTCCGGCATCACGCCTCCGAGGACCGACGCCCCGCGGGAGCGGGACGGAGGGCGGGCGGTCCGCCGAGGGCCGCCCTGGGTGCGGTTCCGGGTGTCCGAGGGGCGAGACTGTGGGACATGAGTGAACGCACCGCCCCGACGCGCACCGTCCTGCTCCGCCGCGGAGAGGTCTACAGTCCCGCCGACCCGTTCGCGACGGCGATGGTCGTCGAGCGCGGCCAGGTCGCCTGGGTCGGCTCCGAGGGCGCCGCCGAGGCCTTCGCGGACGGCGCCGACGAGGTCATCGACCTCGAAGGGGCGCTGGTCACCCCGGCGTTCACCGACGCGCACGTGCACACCACGGCCACCGGCCTCGCTCTCACCGGCCTCGACCTGTCCACCGCCCCCTCCCTCGAGGACGCCCTCGCCCGCGTACGGGAGTTCGCAGCCGGCCGTCCGCACGACCGCGTCCTGCTCGGCCACGGCTGGGACGCCGCCCGCTGGCCCGGCGGCCGGCCCCCGACCCGCGCCGAACTCGACGAGGCCACCGGCGGTCGCCCCCTCTACCTCAGCCGCATCGACGTCCACTCCGCGGTCGTCACCACCGCCCTGCTGGACCTCGCCCCCGGCGCCGGCGTCCGCGAGGACGGCCCGCTCACCGGCGACGCCCACCACGCGGTGCGCGCCGCGGCCCTGGCCGCCGTCACGCCCGCCCAGCGCACCGACGCACAGCGCGCCGCCCTCGCCCACGCCGCCTCCCTCGGCATCGGCACCGTCCACGAGTGCGGCGGCCCGGAGATCTCCTCCGAGGACGACTTCACCCGCCTGCTGCGGCTGGCCGCCGAGGAGCCCGGCCCCCGGGTCGTCGGCTACTGGGCCGAGCAGGACGTCGCCAAGGCGCGGGAACTCGGCGCGCTCGGCGCCGCGGGCGACCTGTTCGCCGACGGCGCCCTCGGCTCGCACACCGCCTGCCTGCACGAGCCGTACGCCGACGCCGGCCACACGGGCACCGCCCACCTGGACGCCGCCGCCGTCGCCGCCCATGTCGTCGCCTGCACCGAAGCGGGCCTCCAGGCCGGCTTCCACGCCATCGGCGACGCCGCGGTGAGCACCGTGGTCGACGGGGTGCGCGCCGCCGCCGAGAAGGCCGGCCTCGCCCGGATCCGAGCCGCCCGGCACCGTGTCGAGCACGCCGAGATGCTCACCCCCGGCACCGTCGCCGCGTTCGCCGAACTGGGCCTGACCGCCTCCGTCCAGCCCGCCTTCGACGCCCTGTGGGGCGGTGAGGACGGCATGTACGCCCGTCGCCTGGGCGGGGAGCGGGCCCGCACCCTCAACCCCTTCGCGGCCCTGCTGCGCGCCGGTGTCCCGCTCGCCTTCGGCTCCGACAGCCCGGTCACGCCCCTCGACCCGTGGGGCACGGTGCGCGCCGCCGCCTTCCATCGCACCGCGGAGCACCGTGTCTCCGTGCGCGCCGCCTTCACCGCGCACACGCGTGGCGGCTGGCGTGCCGTCGGACGCGACGACGCGGGCGTTCTGGTCCCGGGCGCTCCCGCCGACTACGCCGTCTGGCGTACCGGGGACCTGGTCGTGCAGGCGCCCGACGACCGGGTGGCGCGCTGGTCCACCGACCCCCGCTCCGGCACTCCCGGTCTGCCCGATCTGACCCCGGGCCGTGACCTGCCGGTCTGCCTGCGCACCGTGGTCGGCGGTCACACCGTCTTCGTACGGCCGGGCGAGTGATCTGCACGGGCGGACCGGTGACGATCATGCACCGCGCGACCTGCGCATCCTCCGCGCTGACCAGGCATATGACGGCCGCGTGGCTGGTCGGACGACTGTTGACAGGCGGCCGCGGGGGGCCGGTAGGTTCGCTCGGGTCCACCACCGGACGCCCGACCGGGGAACTTCCGGCCACTCGGGCGCAGCGCCGCTGGGTCAGGGACGGTGTGCCGCACCGGGGCACCGTCGCTGGGTGCCAGGCTCAGCGTCGGCGCGGCGCCGAGGGACGTTCCGGCAGGTCGGGAAGGTGCGACCCCGGGTGGGGCCCGGGCGCTCAGTAGACAACGGCTTTCGGTCGACCCGCAGCCGGCGGGTCCCGGGCCGGCCCGAAGGGCACCGGGCCCCCATCCGCCGCACAGCGGCGCTCACGGCACCGCACGGCCCGTCACCGAAACCCCCCGGCCCCGCAGCGGGCCATCGGGGCTGATTGTCGGTCAACGACACCACCACACGAACGTCCTGTCATGTCATCGCAGGACGTGACCACTATGGTGGGACCCTGCGCACAGGAGATGAAGGGGCAGCAGTGAACGACGGCGACGGGACTCTCGCGGCAGAAGCCCAGGGGAGGAAGTTCGGCCCGCTCGGCACGGCCTTGGTGATCATCCCGACCTACAACGAGGCGGAGAACATCAAGGCGATCGTCCGCCGGGTGCGCAAGGCCGTCCCCGAGACGCACGTTCTCGTGGCCGACGACAACAGCCCCGACGGCACCGGCAAGCTGGCCGACGAACTGGCCGCAGAGGACGACCACGTCCATGTGCTCCACCGCAAGGGCAAGGAGGGACTGGGCGCGGCCTATCTCGCCGGCTTCCGCTGGGGCATGGAGCACGGCTACGGCGTGCTCGTCGAGATGGACGCCGACGGCTCCCACCAGCCCGAGGAACTGCCCCGCCTGCTCACCGCCCTCAAGGGCGCCGACCTGGTGCTCGGCTCGCGCTGGGTGCCCGGCGGCCGGGTGGTGAACTGGCCGAAGTCCCGCGAGTTCATCTCGCGCGGCGGCAGCCTCTACTCGCGTGTGGCGCTCGATCTCCCGCTGCGCGACATCACCGGTGGCTTCCGCGCCTTCCGGCGCGAGACCCTGGAGGGCCTCGGCCTCGACGACGTCGCCTCCCAGGGCTACTGCTTCCAGGTCGACCTCGCCCGCCGCGCGGTGAAGGCCGGTTACCACGTCGTCGAGGTGCCGATCACCTTCGTCGAGCGCGAGTTCGGCGATTCGAAGATGAGCCGGGACATCCTCGTGGAAGCGCTGTGGCGGGTCACCGCGTGGGGCGTGGGGGAGCGGGTCGGCAAGGTCCTCGGCCGCGGCGACGACAAGCCGGCGAAGGCCGACGCCGGTGACCCTATGCCGGCGAAGGCCGACGCCCTGGACGAGGAGTCGGTCGAGGTCGACGCCAGGGGCGGGGGCGGGGGGAACGAGCCGGTCGAGGGCGGGGACACCAAGGACGACGCCGGGCAGGACAGGCCTGCCAAGGCTTAGACGCCGGTCGACCACCGGACACGGGTCCGACCGCTTGGGCCGGCCCCTTATCCCGCGCTGAGCCGGGCGCGGGCACACTGGGAGCATGACGACAGGCGCTCAGACCCCGTATCCCGTCCGGCCCCGGCGCTCCCGCCTGCGCACCGTCCTGCCGCTGGGTGTGGCCGCGTGGCTCGTGCTGGAGATCTGGCTGCTCACGGTGGTCGCCGGGGCGTCGAGCGGCCTGGTGGTCCTCCTGCTGTTGGTGGCCGGCATGGTCCTCGGCTCGGTCGTCATCAAGCGGGCCGGCCGGAGGGCCTTCGACAACCTGACGCGGACCCTGCAACAGCAGCAGGGCGGCATGCCGTCCGAGGCCCGGCCCAACAGCGAGGGCAACGGCCTGACGATGCTGGGCGGCCTGCTGCTGATCATCCCTGGTCTGGTCTCCGACGCGCTGGGACTGCTCCTGCTGGTGCCACCGGTCCAGCGGGCCGTGAGCCGCCGGGCCGAGCGCACCTTCGACCGCAGGCTCCGCGAGGCCGCACAGGGCGGCCTGGGCGACGCCCTCCGGCAGGCGCGCATCCACCGGCCGGACGGCAGGGTCGTCCAGGGGGAGGTCGTGCGGGACGAGCCCGGGCACACGCCGGGTGACACGCCTCGGGAACCCCGCCCGCCGCTGACGACGTAGTCGTACAGCGAGCGCGACAGGACCGGGCGCCCCACCCGTAACGGGTGGGGCGCCCGGTCCTGTCGCGCTGTGCCGCCGCTCAAGCCCCCGCTGGGATCACGCCGACTTTCGGCTGTCCCGGGGATGAACGGCGATGTTCATCGCACCGGAGCGCAGAACGGCGAGACGCTCCTCGAGGACCTCTTCGAGTTCCTCTCGGGTGCGCCGCTCCATCAGCATGTCCCAATGCGTACGCGCGGGCTTGGCCTTCTTCTCCTCGGGGCCGTCGCCGTCCACCAGGAGTGCCTGGGCACCGCAGACCTTGCACTCCCACTCCGGCGGGATCTCCGCCTCGACCGAGAAGGGCATCTCGAAGCGGTGCCCCTTCTCGCATGCGTACTCCACGGCCTGGCGCGGGGCCAGGTCGATGCCGCGGTCCGTCTCGTAGCTGGTCACCACGAGGCGCGTGCCGCGAAGAGCTCGCTCACTCATGAATCGTGCCTCCCGGGCTTGTCGCCCACAGGACAGGTGTCGCTGTCGTCGTCATCCGGTCAACGTCCGGTCGGCGGTAAAGATTCCCGTTCCGAGTCCCGTTCCGGGTCGTGCGTCGCCGTCGTAGCCGCAGCCTTGTCAACCAGTGCAGTACCCACCGGCGCCCGGTTTGTCACATCTCATGCCTGATGTGACCCCGCGTTTCGGCATCTTTGACGCGCAGTAACGGTACGCCTGGCAGGCCAAACGCGTACACTACAGCCCTTTCGTGCCGAGCGCTAAATCCGTTCGGGAACGGGGTTGCCCGCGTCGGCGATCGCCCGCCGCACCGGGACGCGTGCGAGCAGCGCGAACCCCAGGACGAAGAAGCCCACCAGCGAGACGATCGCGTCCCGGTAGCTGCCGGTCAGCTGGTAGGTGAGGCCGAACAGCAGCGGCCCGAGCCAGCTCGTCCCGCGGTCGCTCACCTCGTACGCCGAGAAGTACTCGGCCTCCTTGCCGGGCGGCACCAGGTGCGAGAAGAGCGAGCGGGACAGGGCCTGGCTGCCGCCGAGCACCAGACCGATGCCCGCCGCCAGCACGAAGAACCACACGGGCGCGTTCGCGGGGAGGAAGTACCCGGCGGCCAGGGTGAGCGTCCAGGCCACCAGCGAGCCGAGGATGGTGCGCTTCGCCCCGTACCGGCCGGCCAGCCGGCCCAGCGCCAGTGCGCCCGCCACCGCCAGGACCTGGACCAGGAGCACGGCGACGATGAGCGTCGACTGCCCCAGCCCCAGCTCCTTCGAGCCGTAGACGGACGCCTGGGAGATCACCGTCTGGATGCCGTCGTTGTAGACGAGGTACGCCAGCAGGAAGGCGAGCGTCAGCGGGTGGCGGCGCATGTCGCGCAGGGTCGCGGCGAGCTGCCGGAAGCCCGGGAGGGCCGCCTCCCGCGCGGGGGCCCGCCGGTCGCGCAGCCGCCGCAGCGGTACGAGGGTGAACGCGCCCCACCACAGGCCCGCCGAGGCCAGGCAGATGCGCACCGCCGTGCCCTCCGAGATGCCGAAGGTGTCGTGCGCGCTGTACAGCACCAGGTTGGCGACCAGGACCAGCGACCCCGCCGCGTAGCCGAAGGCCCAGCCCCGGGACGAGACGGCGTCGCGCTCCTCGGGCGGGGCGATCTGCGGCAGGTAGGAGTTGTAGAGCATCATCGCCACGGACTGCGCCGCGTTCGCCACCACCAGCAGCAGCCCGCCGAGCAGATAACGCTCGCCGTCGAGGAAGAACATGCCCGCGGTGGCGACGGCTCCGGTGTACGCGGCGGCCGCCAGCAGCGGCTTCTTGCGGCCGGTGCGGTCGGCGGCGGCACCCACCAGCGGCATCACCAGCACCGCCAGGACCACCGACAGGGACACCGCGTACGGGAAGAAGGATCCCGCGCGCACCGGGATGCCCAGCGGGTGCACGAACCCCTCCGCGTCGGCCGCCGACTCGGCGACCGAGGTCAGATAGGGGCCGAGGAAGACGGTGAGCACGCTCGTGGAGTACACGGAGCACGCCCAGTCGTAGAAGTACCAGCCGCGTTGCTCGCGTCGCCTTCCGGCGGCCTCGTCCGCCGCCGGTGACCGCACGGTGTCGGTGCCCACCCGTGCTCCTCGCTTCCCCGTGAAGGCGCCGAGGCGTCGGGGCACGAAGGTCTCAGACCCAGACGCCGCGGTCCTCCATGACCTTGCGCAGTGTGTCGATGTGATCGGTCATGATGCCATCCACCCCCAGATCGAGGAGCCGGTGCATCCGGTCCGGGTCGTTGACCGTCCACACGTGCACCTGGAGCCCGCGCGCGTGGGCGGCCCGCACGAATCGGTGGTCCACCACCGGGACGCCCGACTGGACCTCGGGGACCTGGGCGGCGACCGCCGACCGGCGCACCGTGGCCGGCACTCCCCACGAGCGCAGCCGCAGGTTCAGTACGCCCCGTGTCCCGTACGAGGTGGCCAGGCGCGGCCCCGCGAGCCGCTGGGCGCGGACCACACGTGCCTCGGAGAACGAGCCGAGACAGATCCGGTCCCAGGCGTTCGTCCGCCCGACCAGCTCCAGGAAGGGCAGCAGGGCCGGCTCCGCCTTGACGTCGACGTTCCAGCGCACGTCGGGGAAGGTCTCCATCAGGTCCTCGAACAGGGGTACCGGTTCCGCACCCGCCACACGCGCCTGTGCCACCTCGCGCCACGGCAGGTCGGCGATCCGGCCCGCGCCGTCCGTCACCCGGTCCAGGGTCGCGTCGTGGAAGGCGACGAGCCGGCCGTCGCGCGTGGCGTGGACATCGGTCTCGATGTACCGGTATCCGGCCTCGACCGCGCACCGGAACTGACGCACGGTGTTCTCCAGGCCGTCCGCCGCACCGCCCCGGTGGGCGAAGGCGATGGGGCCGGGATGGTCGAGGTAGGGGTGGCGTATCCGCGGGGTCACGGACGCAGTATCGCTCGCCGGGGGCGACCGGTGGCAACGACCGTGCTGCCGTCCGACGTCGAGGGGACGGCGAACAGCCGCAGGAAGAGCTGGGCGAGGGGACCGATCGTCACCGCGTACAGCAGGGTGCCGATCCCCACGGTGCCGCCGAGCACGAAGCCCGTGGCCACCACCGTGATCTCCAGGGCCGTGCGGACCAGACGGATCGACACCCCCGTGCGCTGGTGGAGCCCCGTCATCAGGCCGTCGCGCGGGCCCGCACCGAACCGCGCGGCGATGTAGAGCCCGGTCGCCGCGCCGTTCAGCACGATACCCATGGCCATCAGCGGGACACGGACCGCCAGGGTGTGCGCGCCGGGAACCACGGCCAGTGTCGCGTCCATCGCCGCGCCGATCACCAGCACGTTCGAGATCGTGCCCAGGCCCGGTCGCTGGCGCAGCGGGATCCACAGCAGTAGCACCAGCGCGCCCACGATCGTCAGCACCACGCCCATGGACAGCCCCGTCCGCTCGGACAGACCCTGGTGCAGCACGTTCCACGGCTCCAGGCCCAGCCCCGACCGCACGAGCAGCGCCGAGCTCGCGCCGTACAGCGCCAGTCCGGCGTACAGCTGGAACAGCCGACGCTCGAGATGCCCGTGCCGGGACGAATACCTGGCCAAGACGTGCCCCCCTGTGGTGGAAGTGGACCGATGCATGACACCCTGTGGCGTGAACGGAGGTGCCATCCATGGCCAATCCGGGGAAGGTGGACTGATTCTCATGGCGCAGTGGACCTCGGCGGTGGGCGCCGCACAGCTCGCCCGGTTGCTCGGCTCCCAGCAGGACCGGCCCGCCGGCCCCGGCACCCGCCGTCCGCCCGCCTACCGCGCGCTCGCCGACGGCATCCGCCTGCTGGTGCTCGAAGGCCGCGTCCCGGTGGCCGCCCGGCTGCCCGCCGAGCGGGAACTGGCCCTCGCCCTGTCCGTCAGCCGCACCACCGTGGCTGCCGCCTACGAGGCGCTGCGCACCGAGGGCTTCCTGGAGTCGCGGCGCGGCGCCGGCAGCTGGACCGCCGTGCCGGCCGGCAATCCGCTCCCCGCTCGGGGACTCGAACCGCTGCCGCCCGAGGCCCTCGGCTCGATGATCGACCTCGGCTGCGCCGCCCTGCCCGCGCCAGAACCCTGGCTCACCCGAGCCGTCCAGGGTGCCCTGGAGGAGCTCGCGCCGTACGCGCACACCCACGGCGACTACCCCGCCGGACTGCCCGCGCTGCGCTCGATGATCGCCGATCGTTACACCGCGCGGGGCATCCCCACGATGCCCGAGCAGATCATGGTGACGACCGGCGCGATGGGCGCCATAGACGCCATCTGCCACCTCTTCGGCGGCCGTGGCGAGCGCATCGCCGTCGAGTCGCCCTCCTACGCCAACATCCTGCAGCTGATGCGGGAGGCGGGCGCCCGGCTCGTCCCCGTGGCCATGGCCGAGGGCCTGAGCGGCTGGGACATGGACCGCTGGCGGCAGGTGCTGCGCGAGTCCGCGCCCCGGATCGCGTACGTCGTCGCCGACTTCCACAATCCGACTGGCGCCCTCGCCGACGAGGACCAGCGTCGCCGTCTGGTGGACGCGGCACGCTCGGCCGGGACGGTGCTGGTGGCCGACGAGACGATGAGCGAGCTGTGGCTCGACCTGGACGTGGAGATGCCGCGCCCGGTGTGCGCCTTCGACCCGGCCGGATCCACGGTGATCACCGTCGGCTCGGCCAGCAAGGCGTTCTGGGCCGGGATGCGCATCGGCTGGGTGCGCGCGGCCCCCGACGTGATCCGCAGTCTCGTGGCCGCCCGCGCGTACGCCGATCTGGGCACCCCCGTGCTGGAGCAACTGGCGGTGAACTGGCTGTTCGGCACGGGTGGCTGGGAGCAGGCCGTGGAGATCCGCCGCGAGCAGGCCCGGGCGAACCGGGACGAGCTGGTGAGCGCGGTGCGACGGGAGCTGCCCGGGTGGGAGTTCGAGGTCCCGCGCGGCGGACTCACCCTCTGGGTGCGCACCGGGGGGCTCTCGGGCTCGCGGGTCGCCGAGGCGGGGGAGCGGGTCGGCGTGCGGGTACCGTCCGGACCGCGCTTCGGGGTCGACGGGGCGTTCGAGGGGTACGTACGGCTGCCGTTCACCGTCGGCGGCGCCGTCGCGGAGGAGGCCGCGGTGCGGCTCGCGGCGGCGGCCCGGCTGGTGGAGACCGGCGGGACGTCGGGGGCCGAGGCACCGCGGACGTTCGTGGCGTGACCGGCGGGCGAGTCCGGCGGGGAGCGCCGTCGGAGGCCCTCGCCCGGGCGCGGGAGACCGGGTGAAGCCGTCGCCCGGGCAGGGGACGCCGCCCGAGGCCGTCGCCTAGGGGGACTCCGCGACCGCGGCCTTCGCGGGGAGGGCCTCCGTGGGGGTGGCCTCGGCGGGTGGGGCTTCCGCGGGGGCCGCTTCGGTGGGTACCGCCTCGGCGGGGACGGGCGCCGAAGGCGCGGGCTCCGGGGCCGTCGTCCCGCTGGGCACCTGGTGGGGCTGCACGTCGTCGACCGGCAGCTTTTCCGTCGGGGCCTTCTCGACGGGCACCTCTTCTCCACGCACCTTCTCCAGGACCACCGCCACTTCCCGGGGCTGAGCCCCGCCCGGGCCCACCGGCTGCGGTCGCGTCGGCTGCGGTTCCGCGTCCGCCGGGGTGGTCCGCGGCGGGAGGAGGTCCAGCACCGCCCGGCGGTGCGCCTCGCCGGTCGCCTCGTCGTACGGGTCCGGCGTGGCCGGTACCTGGAGACGGTGCACCGGGCCCGTGCCCAGACGGGCGTAGCCGCGCCCGGCGGGGACGTGGTCGACGGGCGTGGTGTGCGGGGGAGCGCCCAGGACGGCCTCCAGCTGCTCCGCCGTCGCCGGGCCGAGGGCCACCCGCGCCCGGGTGTGCAGGCACACCGCCTCGCTGAGCGAGTCCAGGCTGTCGAGCTGTTCGGCCACGACGACGGTGACGTTGGCCGGGCGGCCGTGCCGCAGCGGCACCTGGAGGAGGGACTGGGGGTCCTTGCGGCCGTGGGCGGCGGCCAGGTGGGTGAAGGCGGTCGGGCGGTCCAGGAGGATCCACAGGGGCCGCCTGGTGTCCTCGGGCGGTGGGTCGCCCGCCTGACGGGCCCTGTTGGCGGCGACCAGCCGGCGCTCGGTCTCCTGCGTGGCCCACTCCAGCGTCGCCAGTGCCCCGGTGAGCCCGCACTCGACGGCCAGGACGCCGTCCCGGCCGGTGAGGCAGGCGTACTCGCCGGTGCCCCCGCCGTCGAGGATCACCACGTCGCCGTCCCGCAGGGCCTGGAGGGCGACGGAGCGCAGAAGGGTCGACGTGCCGCTGCCCGGCTGGCCGACCGCGAGCAGGTGCGGCTCGGTGGAGCGGACGCCGGTGCGCCAGATCACCGGGGGGACGTCGCGCCGTTCCTCGCCGTGGGTGAGCGGCAGGGTGCGCCGCACCCGGGTCGGGTCGGTGAAACCGAGGACCGTCTCGCCCGGTGACGTGACGAAGCGCTGGGCGACGAGGTCGGTGGGCAGGGGCGCAAGGACGCGCAGCGTCAGCTCGTTGCCCTCCTCGTCCCAGGCGAAGTGGTATTCGCGGCCGCGACCGGACTTCGCGGCGAGCAGGTGCTCGATGCGCGCCCGGGACTCAGGCTCGCCGTCCGTGAAGTAGGCGGGGTAGCGGACGGTCAACCGGGTGATGCGGCCGGTGGCGTCGAACTCGTAACCGGGAAAGGCCCTTTCCCACCCGCCGCCGTGGGCGTACAGCGGCTCGGGGTCCTCGGTGGCCGAGAAGTACGGGACCAGGGCGTCGTAGAGCGACCGCAGGCGCTGGGCCTGGGACTCGTCGGGGCCGTCGGGCACCGTCGGGGTGCGGTCGCGGCCCTGCCACGCGGCCGCCGCCATGAGGGTGGCGACGGCGAGCAGCGGGCCGTACGGGGCGAGCGCCACGACCAGCAGCACCGACGCCACCAGGAAGAGCAGCGCTCCGCGCTTGTCCTTGGGGGTGGCGGACCATCTGCGCCGCCCGGCCGAGGCCAGCCGGCGCAGACCGCGCATGATCGTGATCAGCGGGTGGAGGACGTCCGTGGCGCTGTCGGCGGCCGTCCGGGCCAGGTCCCGACTCCGCGCGAGCTGCGCGCTGCCGTGGCTCAGAATGCGGGGGAGGGGGCGCCGGGCCACTGCTGTCTCCAAGGTGTGCGTGCGGGCTGGGCGTCGGGGCCGGTGGGTCAGAACTTGATGCCGCCGAGGAGGCTGGCCAGGCTCTCGCCGCCCGCCTTGATGCTCGGCGCGATGGCCGTGCTGGCCAGGTAGAAGCCGAACAGCATCGTGATCACGGCGTGCGACGCCTTCAGGCCGTCCTTGCGGAAGAAGATGAAGACGACGATGCCGAGCAGGACCACGCCTGAGATCGAGAGGATCATGTGAGTTCTCCTGGTTCGCGGGGACAGTCACCATGAGTACTTCCAGGCTCACAGAATGTATCTATACGATAAAAGGTGCAACTGGGTGAATCAGTGCTGATTTCGCCCTCGTGGCGTATCGGTGCTTGACCTGGTGGAGCCGGGTTCTCGCGTCCTGGCGAATCCGCCGTGATCCTTACCTCGGGCACATCGGGTCATGTGCCGCGCGAGCCAGTACCCTGGCGATTCACCCGTACGGCTGCGCCGCTCGCAGCCGTACGCCCGTTCCCGATGCACCAGGTGATCCGTAGTGAGAGGCGGTCCGGCCGATGACTGAAGCCCCCGACCCCGAGGTCGTGGAGCTGGCGACCAAGATCTTCGAGCTGGCCCGCAGGGGCCGGACCGACGAACTCGTGGCCTACGTCGACGCGGGAGTTCCGGCCGACCTCACCAACGACCGCGGCGACTCGCTCGTGATGCTGGCCGCGTACCACGGTCACGCCGGGGCGGTCCGCGCGCTGCTGGCGCGCGGCGCCGAAGCCGACCGGGTCAACGACCGGGGCCAGACTCCACTCGCGGGGGCGGTCTTCAAGGGGGAGACGGAGGTCGTCAAGGCGCTCCTGGAGGGCGGCGCCGACCCGTCCGCCGGTACCCCCTCGGCCGTCGACACGGCCCGGATGTTCGGCCGCACGGATGTGCTCGAACTGTTCGGCGAGCACTGACCGGAACGCTCTGACCAGCGAAGACACGGAATACGGGGGAGGCGGTACGGGGCCGCCGAAATTTCGGTCGCGGCAGATGGAACCGCCGGGTCATCATGACGACGTGATTCACGGACGCGATGGCTGGGCAGGTGTTGCCGCACCGCGCGGGCCGTGATGCGGTCCGCATGGGCCACCGACGAGAGGCAGAGAGAGATGGTCTACAGCAAGCAGGAAACGGCGGGCGCCCCGACGTGTTGTCACGCGGCCAGGTAATGCAGGTCCCCGGTTGCGTCGACGCTTGATGTGAGGCTGTTTCCCATGTTCGATCCGGTCATAGCGCCCAGCGGTACGCTGCTCGGCCTGCTTCAGCGGGGCCGCGGCGACGGCACGCTGCACGCGCTCACCGCCCCGCGCTCCGAGGCGCTGGCGGCGCTGGACCACTGCGTGCTGCGCGACCCGCGCCACGACTGGCAGGTGGAGAACCGCTCCCTGTACTACGCCCGCCTCTACCTCGATCTGCACGGCGAACTCGACGCGATCGAGGCCCACCTCTTCGACCCCGAGGACGTCCTCGACGGCGACGAGTCACGCACCGGCCTCGCGCTCGCCGTCCTCGGCCACCTCGCCTCCTACGGCAGGCGGGACGCCCTCGAACTGCTGCGCAGGTACGCCGCCCGCGGCACCAATTGGGCCTGGGCCCTGGACGAACTCGCGCTCCGGGACGACGACGAGGGCCTGCGCGCCCTCGCCGCCCCCGTGCTCGCGCGGTTCGCCACCGATCCGGAGGGCGAAGCGGAACTGGCCGCCACCGTGCGCGACGCCTTCGAGCCGCGGCCCTGGCGCCTGTGGGCCGACGACCCGCGCGAGTCAATCGCCCGACGGGTGCGGACCGCCCAGGAGGCAGGCTGCTTCGACCGCTGGCAACGCCAGATGCGACCCGGCGGGCCCCGGCCCGGCTGGAGCGTGCGGGCCGTGTTCGACTGGGCCCAGCAGGGCGTCGAGCGGGGCGCCGCGCTGCATGTGCCGGCCGCCCGTTGCCTCGGCGCCGTGGCGGGGCCCGAGGACCGTCCCGAGATCGTCCGGGCCGCCAAGGACGGCACCGAGGGAGCCCGGTGCACCGCCCTGCGGTACCTCGCCGACAGCAACGACCCCGAGGCCCTCGACCTCATCGAGGGCGCCGTGGACACGGGCTCGACGGCCGTGGTGGAGGCGGCCCTCGACGCCTTCGAACGCATGCGCAGTCTCGTCGCCGTCGACCGGGCCCGCGGCTGGGCCCGCCGGCCCGATCCGCTGGGCGCCGCCGCCGGACGTGTCCTCGCCTGCCGCGGCGGGGCGCATGACCGCGAAGCGGTCCTCGCGGCTCTGCGGGAGGCGGTACGCGGCGACGGCCCCGACGCGCCCACCCTGTGGACGCTCGTCGACGGCGCCGGACGCCTCGGTATCACCTGCGCGGCGCCCGTCCTCCGTCACATCTACCGCGAGACCGCCTCCTCCCATCTGCGAGGCCGGGCCGCCCGTGCCCTGGCCGCCACGGACCCCTCCTTCGGCACCGGCTTCGCCGTCGAGTGCCTGTGGGACTGCGAGGAGTCCACCCGCGAGATCGCCGCCCGGCACGCCGAGACCGGCGACACCCGCGTCGTCGAACGCCTGCGCCGGCTCGCCGCGGATCCGGCCGAGGAGGCCGAGGTCCAGACGGCGGTGCGCAGCAGGATCGGTCCGGAGGGGACCGCCGTGTGACGCCCTCGCGAACGGCGTGGCCCCCTGGGCGCCTGCTTCTTGCGGATCGCCCGGAACCTCGTCGACCGCGGTCACGCGCCCGGGTCGGCGCCCCCGTCGGCGCACCCGAGAACCCGACGACGAGGCGCCGTGTCCCGTCGCCCGCGTCGCCTCCCTCCCGCTTCCCGGCCCCCACGGGTCCGCGTCGCCCTGCCCGGCCGACTCCTCGGCCGCGCGCTCGTCGAGCACCGGGCCGCCCCGTCCCCCTGACCGCCTGTTCGGTTCCGGTGCGCCCGGCAACGAGCCGCCGCCCGGCCGGGCCTGCCCGCCGCTGCCCACAGGTCCTCAGCGGCGCCGTACCGGGACGAAGCGCACCGGAGTGCCGGGTGCCGCCTGGCCGGCGGCCGGGAGGTCGGCGCGACGGACGACCGCGATCACCGGGTAGCCGCCGGTGGTCGGGTGGTCGGCCAGGAACACCACCGGCAGCCCGTCGGGCGGCACCTGCACCGCGCCCAGCACCACCCCCTCACTGGGCAGTTCGTCGTGCCGGGACCGCTCCAGCGCCGGGCCGGTGGTGCGCAGCCCGATGCGGTTGCTCGCCGGGGACACCCGGTACGCCCGGGACGTGAACTCCCGTAGCGCGGCCGGCGTGAACCAGTCGTCGCGCGGACCCGGCGCCACCCGCAGGACCAGCTCGGCCGGAGGTGCCGGTTGCGGGGCGACGTCCACGGGTGCGGGCGCCGGCCGGGGAGACCCCAGGGGCAGGACGGCACCGTCCGTGAGGGGCTCCGGACCGAGGCCCGACAGCAGGTCGGTGGAACGGCTGCCGAGCACCGGCTCGACGGCGATCCCACCGGAGACGGCCACATAGGCGCGCACGCCGCGGACCGCCCCTCCGACGTCCAGCAGCGACCCGGCCCGCATGCGTACCGGTGCTCCCCAGGAGACCGGACGGCCGTCCACCGTCACCGGGCAGGGCGCGCCGGTGACCGCGACCGTGACCGCGGAACGGGGGCGCAGGGAACAGCCGTTGAGGGTGGTCTCCAGCACCGCCGCGTCCGGCGGGTTCCCGGCCAGCCGGTTGGCGAGCGCCGCCGCGGGCCCGTCCAGCGCCCCGGAGCGGGGCACGCCCAGGTGCGCGTACCCCGGGCGCCCGCGGTCCTGCACGGTGGTCAGCACCCCGGCCCGTACGACGGCGAGCGCGCGGTCCGTCATGCCGCACCCGCCGGCGCGGGACCGTCCACCGGGACGAAGCGCACCCGTGCGCCGGGGGAGAGCAGCGCCGCCGGCACGCGCGCGTGGTCCCACAGCACCAGGTCGGTCGTGCCGATCAACTGCCAGCCGCCCGGTGACGACCTCGGGTACACCCCGGTGTAGGGGCCCGCCATGGCCACCGACCCGGCCGGCACGGACGTCCGCGGAGTCGCCCGTCGCGGCACGTCGAGGTGCGGCGGGAGACCCGTGAGGTAGCCGAAGCCGGGCGCGAAGCCGCAGAAGGCGACACGGAACTCCGCAGCCGCGTGGAGGCGGGCCACCTCCGCCACGCCGACGCCCCAGTGCGCGGCGACGTCGGCGAGGTCCGGGCCGTCGTAGCGCACCGGGATCTCGACCGTCTCCCGGACGCTCGGGGCGACGGGCGGCAGCTGCGCGGCGCTCAGCTCGGCGGCCACCCGCGCGGGGTCGGCCAGGCCGTCCAGCAGGACGGTGCGCGCCGCCGGCACGATCTCGCGGGCCGCCAGTACGCCCTCCGCGCGGCGCCGCAACAGCTCGGCGTGGAGTGCCTGCGCCTCGCCGTCCGAGGAGACCTCCACGAGCAGGGAGTCCTCACCTACGGGCAGGACCCTCATGCGAAGGCCTCCACCCGGACCCCCGAAGCCTCCAGCCGCTCCCGGACCCGGAGCGCCAGGTCCACGGCGCCGGGCGTGTCACCGTGCAGGCACAGGGAACGTGCCCGCACCTCGATGGGCCGCCCCGAGCGCGCGACGACCTCCCCCGCACGGGCCAGGTCCAACGAGCGCGCCACGACGGCCTCCGGATCGGTGACGACGGCACCCTCCTGGTGGCGTGCCACGAGCGTGCCCTCGTCGGTGTACGCGCGGTCCGCGAACGCCTCCGTGACGACGGGCAGCCCGGCCTTCCCGGCCAGTTCCAGCAGGCGCGAGCCGGGCAGGCCGAGCACGGGCAGGCCGGTGTCCGCGAGGAGGACCCCCTCCACGACCGCGCCGGCCTGCTCCTCGTCGTGCACGACCCGGTTGTACAGCGCCCCGTGCGGTTTGACGTACGCCACGCGTGCGCCCGCGGCGCGGGCGAACACCTCCAGGGCGCCGATCTGGTAGGCGACCTCGGCGGCCAGTTCCGCGGCAGGCACGTCCATCGCGCGCCGACCGAACCCGGCCAGGTCCCGGTAGGAGACCTGGGCGCCGATCCGTACACCGCGCGCGGCCGCCAGCTCGCAGACCCGGCGCATGGTGACCGCGTCCCCGGCGTGGAAGCCGCAGGCCACGTTGGCGCTGGTGACCACGGACAGCAGCCGCTCGTCGTCGGTGAGCCGCCAGCGGCCGAAGCCCTCGCCGAGGTCGGCGTTCAAGTCGATCGAGGTCATGGAGTTCTCGCGTCTCCTTCTCAGGCCACGCGGTACTGTTCGTCGCGGGCGTCGGTGAGGAACATCTGTCCCGGTGCGTGGGTGATGGCGAACGGCGGGCGCGAGGCCATGACCGCGGCCTGCGGGGTCACCCCGCACGCCCAGAACACCGGGATGTCGTCGGGCTGGAGGTCGACCGGGTCGCCGAAGTCGGGGCGGCCGAGGTCGTCGATGCCCAGCCCCGAGGGGGCGCCGCAGTGCACGGGCCCGCCGTGAACCGCCGGGAGCAGGCTGCTCTCCCGGATCGCCGCCCCGAGCCGCCGGGGCGGCACCGGCCGCATGGACACCACCATCGGCCCGCGCAGGCGCCCGCCGGGGCGGCACGGCCGGGTGGTCACGTACATCGGCACGTTGCGGCCCTGCTCGACGTGGCGGAGGGGTACACCCGCCGCCGTCAGCGCCCACTCGAAGGTGAAGCTGCAACCGATGAGGAACGACACCAGGTCGCCGCGCCAGTGCGCCCGCACGTCGGTCGGCTGGTCGACCAGCTCGCCGTTCTCCCAGACCCGGTAGCGCGGCAGGTCGGTGCGCAGGTCCGCGCCGTCGGCGAGGACGGTGGTGGCCGAACCCGCGTCCGTGACGTCGAGGACGGGGCACGGTTTGGGGTTGCGCTGGCAGAACAGCAGCATCTCGTACGCCCAGTCGGCGGGCACCGCGATCAGGTTGGCCTGGGTGTGCCCGGCGGCCACCCCGGCCGTGGGACCCGTCAGTCCCTCCCGGAAGCGGCTGCGGGCCGCGGCCGGGCTCCACCCGCGCGCGTGCTCGTCGGCAAGGGTCACCGGGCGGTCGTTCTCCGGGCGGTCGTTCACAGGGCGGTCGTCCACGACGGCGGTCGGCCGGTGGTCGGTGCGGTTCACTCCGGTCACTCCAGCTCCTTCCCCCGCGTCTCCGGCAGCCCCAGCAGCGCCAGCGCCGCCAGGCCGTACCCGATCGCGCCGAAGACCAGTGCCCCGCCCACGCCCCAGCTGTCGGCCAGGAAGCCGACCGTGGTCGGGAAGACGGCACCGACCGCCCGTCCGGTGTTGTAGGTGAAGCCCTGTCCCGTACCGCGCACCGCCGTCGGGTACAGCTCGCTCAGGTAGGAGCCGAAGCCGCTGAAGATGGCCGACATGCAGAACCCGAGCGGGAAGCCGAGCACCAGGACCAGGGTGTCGGCGCCGCCCGGCAGGTTCGCGTACGCCAGGATGCAGACCGCCGACAGCAGGGCGAACAGCCAGATGTTGCGCCGGCGGCCCAGCCGGTCGGTGAGGTAGCCGCCGGTCAGGTATCCGATGAAGGCGCCCGAGATCAGGAACGTCAGATAGCCGCCGGTGCCGACCACCGACAGCCCGCGCTCGGTCTTGAGGTACGTCGGCACCCAGGTGGCGAGCGTGTAGTAGCCGCCCTGGACGCCCGTGGAGAGCAGGACCGCGAAGAGCGTGGTGCGCAGCAGCCCCGGCGCTCCGGCACGGGCCGGCTGGAAGATCGCGGTGAACGAGCCCCTGCGGGGGCTGTTCTCACGTGCGGCGGCCGCCCCGGGCGCGTCCCGCACACTGCGCCGCACCCACACGACGAGCACCGCCGGCAGGGCGCCCGTCCAGAACATCACGCGCCAGGCCAGGTCCCCGTCGACCAGCGAGAAGACCATCGTGTAGACGATCACGGCCAGTGCCCAGCCCACGGCCCAGGAACTCTGGATGGCGCCCAGGGTGCGGCCCCGGTGCCGGGCGCTCGCGTACTCGGCGACCAGGATCGCGCCGACCGCCCACTCGCCGCCGAACCCGAGTCCCTGGAGCGCCCGGAACACCAGCAGCGTCTCGTAGTTGGGCGCGAAGCCGCAGGCCACCGTGAACACCGCGTAGGTGATCACAGTCAGCAGCAGCGCCCTGACCCGGCCGACGCGGTCCGCCAGCACGCCCGCGACGGCCCCGCCGACCGCGGAGACGACCAGGGTGACGGTCGTGAACAGCCCGGTCTGACCGCTGTTCAGGCCGAAGTACGCGGACAGCGCGACCATGCTCAGCGGCAGCGTGAAGTAGTCGTACGAGTCCAGGGCATAGCCGCCGAACGCGCCCCCGAAGGCGCGTCGGCCGCGCGGTCCCAGGGCGCGCAACCATCCGAACGCCCCGTCGTCCGTTGCTCGTTCGGCGGGGACGGGGCGTGGTTCGTCGGTCAGGGTCTGCGGTGGAGGGGTCGTGCTCATGGGCACCTCGCAGTGGGAGGACGGAGGGTGCTTGCGGAGATGAGCCGTGCCGTGCGGAAGCGTCCGGTGCCGGGTGAGCGGCGCGGCGCCGTGCCCAGCACGGTAGAGGATCGTTGAACGATCCTTCAATCCCCACGTTGTCCCTTCGTCGCGCGTGCGGTTGAATTCCGGGCATGGCAGAGCAGCTGAGGGGACTGGCCGACGACCGTGCCCTGCTGGGGCGGACGAGTACCGCCGAACGCGTCTCGGACATCCTCAGGAGCCGGATCGCCGAGGGCTACTTCCCGCCCGGGACCCGGCTGTCGGAGGACAGCATCGCGGGCGCCCTCGGCGTCTCCCGCAACACGCTGCGCGAGGCGTTCCGGCTGCTCACGCATGAACGGCTGCTGATCCACGAGTTGAACCGGGGCGTCTTCGTGCGGGTGCTGAGCGTCGAGGACGTGGAGGACATCTACCGCACCCGCCGTCTGGTCGAGTGCGCCGTCGTCCGCGGGCTCGGCGAGCCGCCGTACGCGCTCGAGGCGCTCGCCGGAGTGGTGGAGGAGGGGCACAGGGCGGCACACGAGGGTGACTGGAACGCCGTGGGTACGGCCAACATCCACTTCCACCGGGAACTGGTGGGCCTTGCCGCCAGTGAGCGCACGGACGAGCTGATGCGCAGTGTGTTCGCCGAACTGCGGCTCGCCTTCCACGTCGTGGACGAGCCCCGACGCCTGCACGAACCGTACATGGCTCGAAATGTCGCCATTCTGCAGGCGTTGCAGACCGGTGACCGCGAGAAGGCCGAGGACCTGCTCGCGGGCTATCTCGAGGACTCGCTGGAGCGCGTGGTGGAGGTGTACCGGCGCCGGGTCGGCGACGAGCCGCAGGGCGGCTGAATCCCGTCGGCGCGCGGCGCCTGCGCGGCGGGCGCGGGACGACCCGACGCCGGTGGGTGCGCGGCGGGGTGGGGGCAGCGACGCCGGTGGGTGCGCGGCGGGGTGCGGCGACCGTGCCGCCGACGGGTGCGCGGCGGGGTGTGACGATCGTGACGCGGGGGTGGGTCTGCGTCGTTTGGGTCGTTGTCAGACCGAGGACCTAGTCTGTGCACCGTGACTTCGCCTGCATCGACGGACAGCGTTCCGCCCCAGCTCAGCGCGGGGCCGCGGCCCGCGCCGGGCCCGGCCGCCGACGAGGGACTGGCGCGGCGGCTGCGTGCGCTCGCCTGCACCGCGCCGCTGCACGACCTCGACGCGCGCAAGGCCAACCTGGCGGGCGAGTACTCGGTGTACGGCATGGCGGAGATCGCCCTGGCGGCCATCGACCTGGTCACCCTGAACATGGACTTCGACACGGGCGCGGACCACGATCAGATCGTCGCCCGCCTCGTCCCCCGCATCGCCGCGCAGGCCCCGGGCCGGCCCGCCGCCCAGCACGAGCGGGTGGCGCGCTGGGTGCTGGAGAACCTGATCAACGTCGGCAGCGTCGACCGCGGCTTCCGCGCGGTGTACGGCGTGTTCGACGCGGACGGCACCTATGTGCGGCGCGACTACGACTTCAAGCTGATCGAGGAGGTCCCCGGCCCCGGTGGCACGGTGTACCTGCGCACCACGGACGAGGCGGTCAACGTCCTGGTCGGCGCCCTGGACACGGACGTCACCAGCGCGCAGATCGCGGCCGAGGTCAAGCTCGAGGTGCTGATCAGCCGCGGCCGGCTCGCCGACGCCCAGCTCGCCGCGGAACAGGCCCGCTACCGCACCGTGCAGTACTCGGAGTCCCTGCGCAGGGCGCTGGAGGCCACCCGGCGCAACGTCCGCGCGGTGGACTGGCTGAGCGCCGTGCCCGACATGATCGCCGAGGCCCTGGACCACGTCGCGGACCGCTACCGCCACGAGAACGCGATCCTCACCAACATCCGCAAGGCCCGGGACGAGTCCGAGGAGCCGGAGCACAAGCGCCGGGCCGCCGAGCTCGTGGACATCGTCAAGGACTGCATCCGCCGCCACACCCAGCTCCAGTCCCGGCTGCTGGAGGCCGGCCCGCTGTTCCGCGCGGAGCAGGACCGGCAGGCCTTCGCCCCGCATGCGGCGGCCTCCGGCACCGACCTCTACGGCCAGCTCCTCTCCCCCCTGCTGCCGCTTCCCGTGAAGCGGGCGGTCCGGGTCACCGACGCCTTCTTCGCCCACGGCACCGGCCTGCGCACACCGGTGTCGGTCCGGGTCGGCGACCTCGTCGACATCCTGCTGACGCCGCCCGTGGAGCGGGAACACCTGGGCGCCGAGATGCCCGAGCCCGACCTGATCGCCACGCCCGACGACAGTCGCTTCAGTGAGGAGCAACTGGCGGCCGCCACCGAACTGCTGGACCTGCCGGCCGACGCCCCGCGCCGCCTGTCCGGACTGCTGGCCGACGCCCGCCGCCAGGACCCCGAACTGCCCTACCTGGTCGCCCTGCTGGCGATCCACGCGGCCAGCCCGCCGGTCGGCACCGCCTACCGCCAGGGCGAGCGCAAACTGCTGTTCGCCGTGGACGACGGGACCGAACTCGACGACCCCGAGTTCGGCGGCGCCGATCTCGTCGTCGGCACCGCCCTGCTGGACGCGGCGGGCATGGCGGCGGACCGGACGGAGGCGGCATGAGCAGCCTTTCGTCCTCCGGCCGTGGGCCGTCGGCGACCGCTCACGCCGCGTTCCGCGCCCCCGGTGGCACAGCCTCCGCCCCCTCTCCCGATCACAAGGAGTCCCACCCGTGAGCGAGCACGTCGAGTGGAGTGAGACCGACGCTCCCGCCGTGCCGGCGAGCAGCGCCGTCACGCCCGCCGACGCCGCCGACGCGGCGCGGCTCGTCGCCTTCGGGCTCCAGCCCAAGCTCCAGCCCGCCCGCGACCAGGAGTACGCGGACCTGCTGCGCCGCTACCGCGAGGACCCGGCCTTCGCGCGGCTCGCCGACGCCGTGGCCACCGGCCTCGGACTGATCGTGCTGGAGGTCTCCCCGCGCGCCGGGATGGCCGTCACCGCCGCCGAGGACTCGGTCTTCGCCGTCCGCATGGGCGACTACGCGCGGCGCACCTCGGCCGACGGCGCCGACCGCTTCCTCCACGGCCTGGCCCACCTCGCCGTCGCCGCCATGGCCTTCCCCCGCCCCGAGGACCTCGCCGACGACGGCTACATCGGCCGCGTCACCGTCAACGGCGTCGACGCCTTCGTGCGCCAGGCCTGCCGCCGGCTGGAGGAGCGGGCCGCGGAGCAGGGCGAGAACACCGACCCGGCCAGCGACGCCCCCGGTCTCGAGGCCGCCTGGCGGATCTGGGCCCGGCGCAGCGCGACCGGCGCCACCAAGGACGCACGCCGCCTCGCGGGCTCCACCACCGGCATCGTCGCCAAGGCCGTCACGTTCCTCACCGACTCCGGTTTCCTCCAGCGCACCGGTGACGACCACGGCGGCACGTACCGCACCACGGCCCGCTACCAGCTCCAGGTGCGCGACATGGCGGGCAGCGCCGCCATGGCCGAACTGCTGGAGCTGGGCGTCGTCCCGGTCAGCGACGGCACACCCACGCTGCTGCCCCCCGAGGACGGCGACAACCTGGAACTGGCCGCCGACGCCGGGCTGCCGTTCCACTCCTCCTGACCTCCCCCCACTGACGAAGCCTTACGAGAGTCCGCCATGTACGAGCTGTCCCGGGTCCGCCTCTATTCCATCGGACCGGCCGGTGCGCGCTACGCCGACACCGTGCTTGACCTGCGCGGTGTGGGCAAGCCCGTGCCCGACCCCGCGCCCACGCAGGCGGAGTTCTTCGAGGAGGAGCCCGCAGGCCCGCCGCGCCGGCCGGCGCCCGCCGGGGTGCTCTTCCTGGAGAACGGCGGCGGCAAGTCCGTCCTGCTGAAGCTGATCTTCTCCGTGATGCTGCCGGGCCACCGCAACACCCTCGGCGGCGCCAGCTCCGGTGTGCTGCGCAAGTTCCTGCTGGCCGACGACTGCGGCCACGTGGCGCTGGAGTGGCAGCACGTGCAGACCGGCGAGAGCGTCGTCGTCGGCAAGGTCAGCGAGTGGCGCGGGCGCCAGCTCTCCAACGACCCGCGGAAGTTCGCCGAAGCCTGGTACAGCTTCCGCCCCGGCCCCGGACTCGGCCTGGACAACCTCCCCGTCGCGGAGTCCACCGCCGTGCGTCCGCCCGTCGAGGGCCAGTCCGGCGCGCAGGGCCGGCGCCGCACCATGAAGGGCTTCCGCGACGCCCTCACGGAGGCGGGCAAGACCTACCCGCACCTGGAGGTGCACTGGGAGGAGATCCACGAACGCTGGACCGACCACCTCGGCGAACTCGGACTCGACCCCGAACTCTTCCGTTACCAGCGGGAGATGAACGCCGACGAGGGCGAGGCGGCCGGCCTCTTCGCGGTCAAGAAGGATTCGGACTTCACCGACCTGCTGCTGCGCGCCGTCACCGACACCCGCGACACCGACGGGCTCGCCGACCTGGTCAGCGGCTTCGGCAACAAGCTGGGCCGACGCGCCGAGTTGATCGCCGAACGGGACTTCACCGCCGGCTCCGTCGACCTGCTCGGCCGTATCGTCGACGCCGCCGAGGCCCGCTCGCGCGCCCGCGACATCCACACCGCGGCCGAACGCCGCACCCGCACCCTGGCCCGCAGGCTCTCCGCGCGCGGCGCACGGGAACGGGGCCGCGCGGCCGACCTGGCGCAGCGCGTCACCGCCGCCGCCTACGCCGTCACCCACGCCGAGTCCGCCCGCGAGTGCAGCGCACTGATCGCCGCCGAACTGGCCTACCGGCACGCCTCGTTGGCCCTCGCCGCTGCCGAGAAGTCCGCCGCCGCGCAGAAGCGCGAACTCGCCGACGCGCGCACCCTGTACTCGGCCTGGCAGGCCGCCGAGGTCGTGCTGCGCCACCGTGCCGCCGCCGACCGCGTCGCCCGCGTGTCCGCCGCGATCCAGGAGGCCGAGCGGGACGCCGCGCCCGCGCTCGCCGCCCGCGCCAAGGCCGCCGTCGACCTCGTACGCGCCCTGCACGCCGCCGCGCGGAACGCCGAGGACCTCGCCGACGAGCAGGAGGAGCGCTCCGCCGCCCTTCAGGAGGTCAGCGACGCCGCCTACCGCGACTCGACTGCCGCGGCGACCGAGGCGCAGCGCGCCCGCAGCGAGATCGGGCACCTGCGCCAGCGGCTCGCCGAGGTCGAGCAGGAGACCGCCGAGGCGGTCCGGGCCGGCTGGCTCGACGACAGCGCACCCGACGCCGACCCGGCCCGCGCCGCCCTCGCCGCCAGCGACGCGGAGAAGACGGCGGTCGCCGCCTGGGACGCGGCCCGCGAGTCGTCCCGGCGGGCGACCGAGCACGCGCGGGAGACGGCCGCCGCCGAGACCCGCGCGGAACTCACCGCCGCTCGCGCGGCGGACGCGGCCACGGCGGCCGAGCGCGCCCACGAGAGCGAGCGCCGCACCGCGCAGGCCCTCGCCGCCGAGGAGCGGCTGGCGGAACTGCTGAGCCTGACCGGCCCCGGCGGCGGTCCGGCCGTCCCGCGGCCCCGCCACGACACGGACGCCGAACCGTCCGTCACCCCGTCCGGCACCGCCCTGACCGCCGAGGAACTGGACCGCTTCGCCGACGACCTGCGCGAACTCCTCGACGACGCCGTCTCCTCCGCCGAACGGCAGCTGTTCGACCTGCGCACCGCCGCCGCCGACGACGCCCGCATCCTGGGCGCCCTCGGTGACGGAGGGCTGCTGCCGCCCGGCCCGGACGTGCTCGCCACCGTCGAGTACCTCGGCGAGCACGGCATCCCCGCCCTGCCCGGCTGGCGCTACCTCGCCCAGGCCGTCGACCCCGCCGACCACGCCCGCGTGCTGGCCGCCCGCCCCGAGCTGGTCGACGGCGTCGTCATCACCGACCCGGACTCCCACGCCCGTGCCCGCGAGGCGCTGAGCGACGCCGCCCTGCTGCCCCGGTCCGCCGTGGCCGTCGGCACGGCCGCCGCCCTGCTCGCACCGACCCCGGCACCGGACACGGACACCGGCGACGTGTTCCTCGTGCCGCCCAACCCGGCCATGCACGACGAACACGCCGCCGACGAGGAGCGGCAGGCTCTGCGTGCCCGGGCGACGGAGCGGGACGAGGAGATCCGGGCCCTCGCCGCCCGGCTCGGCAAGGACCGGGAGCTCGCGGCGCGGCTGGCCTCCTGGCGCACCGGCTGCCCGGCGGGGCGGCTCGCCGAGCTGGCCCGGGCCGCGCACGACGCGCGGGCGTTCGCCGAGGAATCCGAGGCGGAGCTGGCCGAGGCACGCACCGTCCGCGCGGAGGCCGAGGAGGCCGCGGCCGAGGCCGCCCGGGTCCGCGACGACCGGCAGGAGACCGCGCAGAAGGCCCGGCGTGCCGCCGACGCCCTCGCCGGACTCGCGTTCCGGCTGCGCGAGCGGGCCGGGTGGCAGGTCAGGCTGCGGGAGCTGGCCGACGAGGCCGCCGAGGCCGAGGCCCGCGCCCAGGCCTGCCTGGAACGCGCGCGCGCCGCCGACGAGGACCGGCGCGGCGCCCAACGCGCCGCCGACGACGCCCGTCGCACCGCGCGTGCGCTGCGTGCCGAGCGTTCCGAGATCGCCGGCGCCCCCGACGACGTACCCGAGGACGGCCCGGAGGCCCCGCAGGCGTCCCTGCCCGCCCTGCGCGAGGCCTACCGGGCCGCGTCCCAGGTGTACGAGAAGGTCGGCGTCGGCGCCGACCTGCGCGCCGAGCAGGCCCGCGCGGAGAGCGACGAGAGTGCGGCCCGAGCGGAGCTGGACCGGCTCAGCAACAAGGTCCGCACCCGCGCGGAGCTGTTGCTCGAGTCGCCCGACGGCTCGGACGGGCCGAGCCGGCAGGCCGCCGCCGCACGTGCCGAGGAACTGGTGCAGCTGCTGGAGACCCGTATGTCCAGCGCCAGCGAGCAACTCGGCCGACTGCGCGGCGAGGCCGAACGGCTCGCCCCCGAGGACGGTGACGCACACACCGGGCTCCCCGAGGAGCTGGTGCCGCGCGACGCCGAGCACGCCCAGACGCTGCTGCGCACCGCCACGGCCGAACTTGCCTCCCGCAGCGAGGCGTTGACCCAGGCTCGCGACGCCCACGCCGAGCTGCTCGACGCCCACCGCGCCGCCGAGGACGCGGCCGGCGGCTTCGACGAGATCGCCGCCATGCTCCGCGACCTGCTGCGCGACAACGGCCCCGAGGAGGAGCGGGACGAGCCCGAGCCGTATCCAGGCAGCCTGGAGGACGCCCGGCAGTCCGCCGCCGAGGCCCGCCGTTCGCTGCGCGGCTGCGCCGCGGACCTGACCGCCGCCGAGTCCGCCGTGCGCGAGGCGAGCGACGTCCTGGTCCGGCACGCCAACTCCACGCGCTACGAGCAGGTGCGCACCCCCGCGCGGCAGCAGATCCGCGAGTTGCCGGCCTCCGCACTGCCCGAGCACGCCCAGAAGTGGGCCGACGCGTTCGCCCCCAGGCTGCGGGTGCTGACGGACGAGCTGGAACAACTGGAACGCAACCGCGACTCGATCGTGGACCGGTTGCGCGGCCTGGTCGAGTCCGCCCTAGCCACCCTGCGCTCGGCCCAGCGGTTGTCCCGGCTGCCGGAAGGGCTCGGTGAGTGGTCCGGGCAGGAGTTCCTGCGCATCCGCTTCGAGGAGCCGGACCAGGCCACTCTCACCGAGCGGCTCGGCGAGGTCATCGACGAGGCGACCCGTGCGGCCGTGAAGAAGAACTCGGACCTGAGGCGCGACGGCATGTCCCTGCTGCTGCGTGGTGTCGCCGCCGCGCTGCGGCCCAAGGGCGTCGCCGTGGAGATCCTCAAGCCGGACGCCGTGCTGCGCGCGGAACGCGTCCCCGTCGGTCAGATGGGCGATGTGTTCTCCGGCGGCCAGCTCCTCACCGCGGCCATCGCCCTGTACTGCACGATGGCCGCGCTGCGCAGCAACGACCGCGGCCGGGACCGCCACCGGCACGCCGGCACGCTGTTCCTGGACAACCCGATCGGCCGCGCCAACGCCACCTATCTGCTGGAACTCCAGCGTGCCGTGGCCGACGCCCTCGGCGTCCAGCTCCTCTACACCACCGGCCTGTTCGACACGACGGCACTCGCGGAGTTCCCGCTGGTCATCCGCCTGCGCAACGACGCCGACCTGAGAGCCGGGCTGAAGTACATCAGCGTGGAGGAACACCTCCGGCCGGGTCTGCCGCAGCAGCCCACGGGCATGGAGACGGTGCACAGCGAGATCACGGCGACCCGGATGTTCAAACGCCCGGCACCTGCAACGCCTTGAGGGCGGCCGCGATGGCATGCGGCACCTCCCGGCGCGCCGTCGGACAGCAAAAATCGAGCGATGAACTCCCTTTCCCCTCAGGTAAGTTCAGCCTCGATCAGATGTCCGAAGAGGGGAACCCTGCCTTGCTCAAGTCCCACCGTCGTCTGACGACGGTCCTCGGCGTAACCGCGGCCTCCGCGTCGGCGCTCGTCCTGGCCACCGCCCCGGCACAGGCCGACGGCTACGTCTACGAGGCCTCCAACTCCATCATCTCGTCGGAGGTGACCGCGAAGACGTACTTCGCCCAGGATGGAGAGATCCTCACCGCACTCGACATGTTGAAGGACGGCCACGGCACCGCCGCTCAGTGGCGCTACAACTCGAGCTCCGCCACTCACTCGTACTACAACGGCAACGGTTACGCCGTCCCCAAGGACTGGAACCTGTCCTTCGCGGAGGGCACCACCCTGCAGATCCGCGCCTGCCTCCAGGACGGGTCCAGCGGCACCCCGTACCGCTGCGGCGGCTGGGAGTACGCCAAGGCCTGACCGTCATAAGTCGGCGAACACGGCGGGCCCTCGGGCCCGCCGCTTTCGTCTGGAGCAAGTCCCGGTCTGAGCGAGCTGCCGCCCGGTCCTCGAAGACCTCGACTCTCTCAAGGGTGCGACAACTGCCCCGTCCCGCTCCGCCGGCGTATGCGCTCCTGAGCCCGCTCCGCGGCCCGTGCCTGCCGTCGTACCCTGCGCCGCTCGCGCCGCAGGGACCGGGCGGTACTGCTGGGCGTCGACACCACGCCGTGGCGCTGGTTCCAGACCTGGCGGGTGACCCACACGTCCAGCGCCGCCCAAGTGGCCAGGATCGTGCTGACGACACTGCTGATCACCATGGGGAACGCCAGCCAGGACCCCGCCAGTGTGCACAGGAACGCCACCATGGCCTGAATCAGTGTCACCGCGATGACGAGCACCGCCCGGACGGCCGCCGTCCGCACGGGATCCGGCAACCGTCGCCGCCGCGCCGGCTCCTCCACCCACAGCGGCCGGTACCGCGGCTGTTCCCGGACTCTGCCGGGCCCGTGGGCGCCCCTGGGGACGGCACGGGCCGGCGCCTCGGCGTCCCGCCGCGTCGTCCCCTGCGCCGTCGCGCCGTGCTCGGGCGCCATGCGCCGCTCCGCCGTGCCCATCAACGTGTCACTCCCCACCGCCGGCAAACCGCTCGCTCGTGTCCGGAGACCCGGTACCCCAGTGGCTGCCCGGCTTGCGCTGTTTTACGCCGCCAAGGTGCGGGACACGGCTCCTGTGGCCGGTTCCGCCCCCAATTCCCATCCCAATTCCCACAGAGAAGGACGAACGGCACGTCACGAAGATTCCCCGGCAGGGAAGAAATTCGGCCAACACCCTTGACTCGCCGAGCGGATGAGCGAGCGGCCACGGCGCCGAATCCGGGAGGCAATCTCCCTTAATGGTCGGACAACTCCCCATTTCCCGCCGCTGGCACGGAACTTGAGCTTCCGGACAGTCCTTCGAGTTAACTGTGGCTCGGTAGTAGGCTCGCGCCGTTTGTTGACGCACATGTGTGCCCCCGCCGCGTCGGGGGTCGAGCTGGGGGAGGCCATGCGCTTTCGCGGGAAGTCCATCCGCCGGAAGATCGTGGCGCTGCTTCTCGTGCCGCTGGTGTCCCTGACGGCGATCTGGGCCTTCGCCACGGTGCTCACGGGCCGCGAGGCGAGCCGTCTGTTCGACGCGTCGTCCGTGATGGAGGAGGTCGGCTACCCCATCGAGGACACCGTCCGCGTCCTCCAGCAGGAACGCCGCCAGACCCTGGCCTACCTCGCCGACCCCCGCGCCTCGGACGGCCTCGCCGCGCTCCACCGCAGCCGTGCCGCCACCGACAAGGCCGTCGCCGCGATCCGGAGGAACGCGACGGACACGGATGTGCGCGACGCGATGGGCGGGGACACCGACGCGCTCGGTGCGGTGCTGGACTCGTTCGAAGGCATCGGGTCCCTGCGACGCATCGTCGAGGACGGCACCGTCGACCGCCACGAGGCCCTGCGCCGCTACAACCGGCTGATCGACCCGTGCTACGCGCTGCTGGCCGAACTGCACGCGGTCGACGACGTCGACCTGGACAAGCAGTACCGCGCCCTCGTCAACCTCGCCCGCGCCCGCGAACTGCTCTCCCGCGAAGACGCCCTGCTCGGCTCCGCCCTGATCGTCGGCAGGCTGACCCGCGCCGAGGCGCACGACATCTCCGACCTCATGGCCCAGCGCAGGCTGCTGTACGACGTGAGCCTGCCGCAGCTGCCCGCGTCGGAACGCGACCGCTACGCGGCCTTCTGGAAGGACGCCGCGTCGGCCTCGCTGCGTCTGGGTGAGGAAGCGGCCGTCCGGACCGGGACCGGACAGCTCCGCGGGGTCTCCGCCAAGAGCTGGGACACCGCCGCCGGCGAGGTCCTGGACGAGCTCGGCACCCTCAACGACCAGGCCACCGACCGCTACCAGGACCGCGTCCGCCCCGTGGCCATGGGCGTCATCGCCCAGGTCGTCCTCGCCGGTGCCCTCGGCCTGATAGCCCTCCTGGTCTCCCTCTTCCTGTCCGTGCGCGTCGGCCGCGGACTCGTCCGCGACCTGCGGCAGCTGCGCCTCGAGGCTCACGAGGCGTCCGGCGTGCGGCTGCCCGGCGTCATGCGCCGCCTCTCGGCGGGCGAACAGGTCGACGTCGAGACCGAGGTGCCGCGCCTGGAGTACGACAAGAACGAGATCGGCGAGGTCGGCCAGGCCCTCAACACCCTCCAGCGTGCCGCCGTCGAGGCCGCCGTGAAACAGGCCGAACTTCGCGCCGGGGTCTCCGAGGTCTTCGTCAACCTCGCCCGCCGCAGCCAGGTACTGCTCCACAAGCAGCTCACCTTGCTGGACACCATGGAACGCAGGACCGAGGATGCCGAGGAACTCGCCGACCTCTTCCGCCTGGACCACCTGACCACCCGCATGCGCCGGCACGCCGAGGGCCTGGTGATCCTCTCCGGCGCCGCGCCCTCCCGGCAGTGGCGTAAGCCCGTCCAGCTCATGGACGTCGTCCGCGCCGCCGTCGCCGAGGTCGAGGACTACGAACGCATCGAGGTCCGCCGCCTGCCGCGTGTCGCCGTCACCGGCCCAGCCGTCGCCGACCTGACCCACCTGGTCGCCGAACTCCTGGAGAACGCCACGGTGTTCTCCCCGCCGCACACCGCGGTCCAGGTCCTCGGTGAGCGGGTGGCCAACGGCTTCACCCTGGAGATCCACGACCGCGGCCTCGGCATGGCGGCCGACGCGCTCCTGGACGCCAACCTCCGGCTCGCCGAGACCCCGGAGTTCGAACTCTCCGACACCGACCGGCTCGGGCTGTTCGTGGTCAGCCGTCTCGCCCAGCGGCAGAACGTCCGCGTCTCCCTGCAACCTTCCCCCTACGGCGGCACCACCGCGGTCGTCTTCCTCCCCGAGGCCCTGCTCACGGACGATGTGCCGGACACCAACGGCGTCGGGTTCCGCCTCGACCGTCCCCCGCGCGCCAAGGACACCAAGGACAAGGAGGCGGCGGAGAGCCGCCGCGCCGCACTGTCCCAGGTGCCCGTCCAGCTGCCCGGCCTGCCCGCCTCGCTCCTGGACGGCCCGGTCGAGCTGGAGGCACCCGTCGACCTGGACGCTCTCGACGGCTTCCCGGGCGCTCTCGACGACGAGGAGGGCGACGACGGCCTGTTCCGCCCCCGCCGCCCCCTCGCCCGCACCAAGGACGAGCGGCCCGGTCGCCGCGAGCCGCACCCGCCGGCCCGGGAGAAGCGCGCCGGAGCGGATCCGGAGACCGGGGACCAGGTGCGCGCCCCCGTCCCGCTGCCCCGCCGTGCGACGCCCAAGCTGGTCAGCTCACACGGACGCCCCGTCGGCGACCGGCGCACCCGCCGCGACCGGAGCGATGCGGACCCCGCCGGTACCGGCCGCCCGGAGCTGGAGGCGACACCGCCTCCGCTCCCGGCACGCCGCCGTGGGCACGAGATCGTCGGACGCCGGGCGCCGGGCCGCCCGGATGCGGAGCCCACCTCGGCGCTTCCCGCCCGCCGCCGCCCCGAGTCGTCCTCCCCGGACCAGGACCAAGGACGACCGACCGGTGAGCGGCATGGGCCCGACGGGGAGAACCCGTTGCCGCCGCTGCCCGCGCGCCGACGTGGCGGGATACCCTCCCGCCCCGAGATCGGCACCCGTGCCGAGGAGCAGGCCGGCTCCACGACTTCCGGCGCCGCAGCTTCCGGAGCCACGACCGCCACCGGCGCCGGGAGCGGCACCGGCCACCCACCGCAGGACGGCGGAGCGGAGCCGGACGGCGCCGCGGCCCTGCCCAGGCGGGTCCGGCAGGCCAGCCTCGCCCCGCAGCTGAAGCGGACCGCCGCACGGCCCGCCGACGACACGTCCGGGCCGGCCGAACGGGACGCCGAGGAAGTACGCAGCCGTATGGCCTCGCTCCAGCGCGGCTGGCAGCGCGGCCGTGCGGAGAACGCCGCGGGCGACGACGCCCACAGCGGCACAGCACCACAGGCAACGAACAAGGGGGACGACGGTCGATGACCGCACCGAAGGCGACCGGCCACACCATGACCGACAAGGGGGAGCTGAACTGGCTCCTCGACGACCTCGTGGACCGCGTCGCGAGCATCCGCAAGGCGATCGTGCTCTCCGGCGACGGCCTGCCCACGGGGGCGTCCAAGGACCTGACCCGGGAGGACAGCGAGCACCTGGCCGCCGTGGCCTCCGGCTTCCACAGCCTCGCCAAGGGCGTCGGCCGCCACTTCGAGGCCGGCAGCGTCCGGCAGACGGTCGTCGAACTCGACGAGGCGTTCCTGTTCGTCACGGCGGCGGGGGACGGCAGCTGCCTCGCCGTCCTCGCGGACGCCGACTCCGACGTGGGACAGGTGGCCTACGAGATGACCCTGCTCGTGAAGCGGGTCGGCGCGCATCTCGGCGCCGCCCCGCGCACCGATCTGCGCTCCGGCGGGTAGTGGGATGACATGAGAGCTGACGGTCAGGGAAGAAGCCACTGGTTCGACGACGAGGCCGGGCCGGTCGTCCGGCCGTACGCCATGACGCGCGGTCGCACCACCAGTGCGGCCCAGCACCGCCTGGACCTGATCGCGGTGGTCGTCACGGAACCCCAGGCCGACGATCCGGAGGCCGATCCGACACTCTCCCCGGAGCACGTGGACATCGTCCGGATGTGCCACGACACTCCGCAGACGGTCGCTGAACTCGCCGCCGAACTGGATTTGCCCATCGGCGTGGTGCGGGTGCTGGTGGGGGACCTCGTGGCCACCGAGCTGGTTCACGTGAACCGGCCGGTGCCCCCCGCCGAGCTGCCGGACGAGAGTATTCTGCGCGACGTGATCAACGGCCTCCGGGCGCTGTGACCGGCGCGGAATCGGGGTACCGACATGACAGGCTGGCAGTTCTGGGTCGACCGGGGCGGCACCTTCACCGACATCGTCGCGCGGCGCCCGGACGGCCGGCTGCTCACGCACAAGGTGCTCTCCGACAACCCCGTCCACTCCGGGGCCCGCCCGGGCGGGAAGACCGTGGTCACCGACGCGGCCGTCGCGGGCATCCATGAGCTGCTGGCCGGGTCCGGCGACCCCGTGGAATCCGTGCGCATGGGGACGACGGTCGCCACCAACGCCCTCCTCGAACGCAAGGGCGAACGGACACTGCTGGTCATCACCCGCGGCTTCCGCGACGCCCTGCGCATCGCCTACCAGAACCGGCCCGCCATCTTCGCCCGCCGCATCGAACTGCCGGAGCTGCTGTACGAGCGGGTCGTCGAGGTGGACGAGCGCATCGCCGCCGACGGCACGGTCCTGCGTCCCCCCGACCTGGACGCTCTCGCCGGGCCGCTGCGCGGGGCGTACGACGACGGAATCCGTGCCGTCGCCGTGGTCTGCCTGCACAGTCACCTCCACCCCGCCCACGAGCGGGCGGTCGGGGAACTCGCCGCCCGCATCGGCTTCCCGCAGATCTCCCTGTCCAGCGAGGTCAGCCCGCTGATGAAGCTCGTCCCGCGCGGGGACACCGCCGTGGTCGACGCCTACCTCTCGCCGGTGCTGCGCCGCTACGTGCGCCATGTCGCCGACGAACTCGAGGGCGTGCGGCTGATGTTCATGCAGTCCAACGGAGGACTGACCGAGGCGGGGCAGTTCCGGGGCAAGGACGCGGTCCTCTCCGGTCCGGCCGGCGGCATCGTGGGAATGGCCCGCATGTCGCGGCTGGCCGGCTTCGATCGCGTCATCGGCTTCGACATGGGCGGCACCTCCACCGACGTCTCGCACTACGCCGGTGAGTACGAGCGCGTCTCCACCACGCGGATCGCCGGGGTGCGGCTGCGTGCGCCCATGCTGGACATCCACACCGTCGCGGCCGGCGGCGGTTCCCTCCTGCACTTCGACGGTTCCCGCTACCGCGTGGGGCCCGACTCGGCGGGCGCGGATCCGGGACCGGCCTGCTACCGGGCGGGCGGTCCCCTCGCCGTGACCGATGCCAACGTGATGCTCGGCCGCATCCAACCGGCCCACTTCCCCAGGGTGTTCGGGCCGGGCGGCGACCAGCCGCTCGACGCCGACGTCGTCCGTGAGCGGTTCACCGCCCTCGCCCGCGAGATCCACGAACGGACCGGCGACGACCGCACCCCGGAGCAGGTCGCCGAGGGCTACCTCCAGATCGCCGTCGCCAACATCGCCGGAGCGGTGAAGCGGATCTCCGTGCAGAAGGGTCACGACATCACGCGCTACGCCCTCACCACCTTCGGCGGTGCCGGCGGCCAGCACGCGTGCATGGTCGCCGACTCCCTCGGCATCCGCACCGTCCTCGTACCCCCCATGGCGGGTGTCCTCTCCGCGCTCGGCATCGGCCTCGCCGACACCACGGCCATGCGCGAACGCTCCGTCGAGGCACCCCTCGAGCCCGCCTCGATGCCCGGCGTCCACCAGACCGCCGACGACCTGGAGGCCGCGGCCCGCGCCGAGCTCCTCGCCGAGGACGTCCCCGAGAACCGGATCGAGGTCACCCGCCGTGCACAGCTCCGCTACGACGGCACCGACACCACCCTCACCGTGGAGTTGACCGAGCCCACCGCGATGCGGCACGCCTTCGAAGAACGTCATCGCGCCACGTACTCCTTCACACTCGACCGCCCGATCGTCGTCGAGGCCCTTTCCGTGGAAGCCACCGGCGTCACCGAACCCCCCGATCTCTCCGCCCTCGCCCCTCACGAAGGCAGCCCCGCCGCCCCCCTGACAGTCCGCCTCCACACCGGCGGCACCTGGCGCGACGTACCCCTCCACCGCCGCGAGGACCTTCCTCCCGGCCGCACCGTGACCGGCCCGGCGATCATCACCGAGGCCAGTGCGACGACCGTCGTCGACGAGGGCTGGCAGGCCGCCGCGTCCGACCACGGGCATCTGGTCATGGAACGCGCCGCGGTCACGCAGAGTTCCGATCTCGACACGAGAGCCGATCCGGTGCTGCTCGAAGTCTTCAACAACCTGTTCATGTCCATCGCCGAGCAGATGGGCGCCCGCCTGGAGTCCACCGCCCAGTCCGTCAACATCAAAGAGCGCCTGGACTTCTCCTGTGCCCTCTTCGACCCGGACGGGAACCTGGTGGCCAACGCCCCCCACATCCCCGTTCACCTGGGCTCCATGGGCACCAGCGTCAAGGAGGTCATCCGGCGGCGCGGTCCGCTCATGCGCCCCGGCGACGCCTACGCCGTCAACGACCCCTACCACGGCGGCACCCACCTGCCCGACGTCACCGTGATCACTCCGGTCTTCGACACCGGCTCCCCGGACGACACGGAGAGTGACCCGCAGGTCCTCTTCCACGTCGCCTCACGCGGCCACCACGCAGAGATCGGCGGGATCGCGCCGGGCTCCATGCCCGCCCACAGCCGCACCATCGAGGAGGAGGGCGTCCTCTTCGACAACTGGCTGCTCGCCGAGGACGGGCGCTTCCGCGAGGAGGAGACCCTCCGACTGCTCACCGAGGCCCCCCACCCCTCCCGCAACCCCCGGACCAACCTCGCCGACCTGCGCGCCCAGATCGCCGCCAACCAGAAGGGCGTCGACGAGGTCGGCCGCATGATCGACAACTTCGGCCTCGACGTCGTCCAGGCGTACATGAGGCACGTCCAGGACAACGCCGAGGAGGCGGTGCGGCGTGTCATCGACGCCCTGGACGACGGCGAGTACGCCTACGAGACCGACTCGGGCGCCGTCATCCGCGTCCGCGTGCGCGTGGACCGCGAGAACCGCCGCGCCACCATCGACTTCACCGGCACCTCCGCCCAGCTCCCCACCAACTTCAACGCCCCCTTGTCGGTCGTCAACGCCGCCGTCCTGTACGTCTTCCGCACCCTGGTCGCCGACGACATCCCGCTCAACGACGGCTGCCTGCGTCCCCTGGACATCGTCGTGCCGCCCGGTTCCATGCTGGCCCCCGAGCCGCCGGCCGCCGTCGTCGCGGGCAATGTGGAGACCTCCCAGGCCGTCACCGGCACCCTCTACGCGGCGCTCGGCGTCCAGGCCGAGGGCTCCGGAACCATGAACAACGTCACCTTCGGCAACGCGCGCCACCAGTACTACGAAACCGTCGCCTCCGGCTCCGGAGCGGGCGACGGCTTCGACGGCGCGCCCGTCGTCCAGACCCATATGACCAATTCGCGGCTCACCGACCCCGAGATCCTGGAGTGGCGACTGCCCGTCCGCCTCGAGGAGTTCGCGGTGCGGCGCGGCAGCGGCGGAGCCGGACGGTGGCGCGGCGGGGACGGAGCGGTGCGCCGCATCCGCTTCCTGGAACCCATGACCGTCTCCACGCTGTCCCAGCACCGCCGGGTCCCGCCCTACGGCATGGCGGGCGGCGAGCCCGGCGCGCCGGGTGCCAACCGGGTGGAACACGCCGACGGGACGAGCACCCGGCTCGGCGGCAGCGGATCCGCGGACGTCGGACCCGGCGACGTACTCGTCGTCGAAACCCCCGGCGGGGGTGGCTACGGCCCACCACCGCCCGACCACCACCGAGCAGGAGAAGAGATCGATGATCTTCGGGCGTTCTGAGCGCGGCAAGCCCCCGGTCGAGCCCGTCACGCTCAAGATCCTCGTGGCCGGCGGCTTCGGCGTGGGCAAGACCACGCTCGTCGGCGCGGTCAGCGAGATCAGGCCGCTGCGCACCGAGGAACTGCTCACCGAGGCCGGGCGCCCGGTCGACGACACCAGCGGGGTGGAGGCGAAGAACACCACCACCGTGGCCATGGACTTCGGCCGCATCACCCTGCGCGAGGACCTGGTGCTGTACCTGTTCGGCACGCCCGGTCAGGAACGGTTCTGGTTCATGTGGGACGAGCTCTCCGAGGGCGCCCTCGGAGCGGTCGTCCTCGCCGACACCCGTCGGCTGGAGGACTGCTTCGCGGCCATCGACTACTTCGAGCGCCGCTCCATCCCGTTCCTCGTCGGTGTCAACTGCTTCGAAGGAGCCGCGCGTTACCCCGCGCAGGCCGTCCGCCGGGCGCTCGATCTCGACGACCACGTGCCCCTGACGATGTGCGACGCGCGGGACCGCGAGTCCGTCAAGGAGGTGCTTGTCGGCGTCGTCCAGCACGCGATGGCACAGGCCGCGCAACGCCGTCAGGCGGTCACCACCTGACGACGGCCGACGCCGCCCCACGCGGCCCGCACCCCTTCGGCACGGGGATGCGGGCCCGCGAACCGCGGAACGAGGCGCCACGCACGCGATCAACGGAACGAGGCGCCACGCGCGCGATCAACGGAACGAGGCGCCACGCGCGCGATCAACGGAACGAGGCGCCACGCGCGCGTGGTCAGTCGTCGCCGTCCTCCAGCCAGCCGAAGCTCTTCTCAACGGCCTTGCGCCAGTTGCGGTACTCGCGGTCCCGGACCGACGCCTCCATGGCGGGCGTCCACTCGGCGTCCCGCTGCCAGTGGGACTTGAGCTCGTCGAGGTCGTTCCACACGCCCGTGGCGAGGCCGGCCGCGTAGGCGGCACCCAGGCAGGTCGTCTCCGAGACCCTCGGCCGGATCACGGGTACGCCCAGGACGTCTGCCTGATGCTGCATCAGCAGATGGTTCTTCGTCATGCCGCCGTCGACCTTCAGGGTGGTGATCCGCACCCCCGAGTCCTGGTACATGGCGTCCACGACCTCACGCGTCTGCCAGCTCGTCGCCTCCAGCACCGCCCGCGCGAGGTGCGCCTTGGTCACGTACCGGGTGAGCCCGGTGACCACACCGCGGGCGTCGGAGCGCCAGTACGGCGCGAACAGACCGGAGAACGCCGGCACGATGTACGCCCCGCCGTTGTCCTCCACGCTCGCCGCGAGCGGCTCGATCTCGTCCGCCGTCCGGATGATGCCGAGCTGGTCGCGGAACCACTGCACGAGTGCGCCCGTTATGGCTATCGACCCCTCCAGACAGTAGACGGGCGCCTCGCCTCCGATTTTGTAGCCCATCGTCGTGAGCAGCCCGCTCTTCGACGGCACCGGCCGGTTGCCGGTGTTGAGCAGCAGGAAACTGCCCGTGCCGTAGGTGTTCTTCGCCGTGCCCACGTCGTAGCAGGCCTGCCCGAACACCGCCGCCTGCTGGTCGCCCAGCGCTGAGGCCACGGGCACGCCGGAGAGCTGTCCGACCGCGGTGCCGTACACCTCGGCGGAGGACCGGATCTCCGGCAGGACCGCCTCCGGCACGTTCATCGCGGACAGGATGGTGGAGTCCCACTGGAGCGTCTCGAGGTTCATCAGCATGGTCCGCCCGGCGTTGGTCACGTCGGTGACGTGCCGCCCGCCGTCCGTGCCCCCCGTGAGATTCCAGATCAGCCAGGAGTCGATGGTGCCGAACGCGATCTCGCCGTTCTCCGCACGGGCCCTGAGACCGGGCACGTTCTCCAGCAGCCAGGCCGCCTTGGGGCCGGAGAAGTAGCTGGCCAGCGGCAGCCCCGTCGTCTCGCGGAAACGGTCCTGCCCGTCCGTGCCGCCCAGCCGGTGGCACAGCGCGGCGGTCCGCGTGTCCTGCCAGACGATCGCGTTGTGCACCGGTTTGCCCGTCGCGCGGTCCCAGAGGACGGTCGTCTCGCGCTGGTTGGTGATGCCGAGCGCGCTGAGCTGGTCGGCGCGCAGGCCGGCCTTGGCGAGCGCACCCGCCACCACCGCCTGCACCTTGGACCAGATCTCAGTGGCGTCGTGCTCGACCCAGCCCGGCTTCGGGAAGATCTGGCGGTGCTCGCGCTGGTCGACGGCGACGACGGCACCGTTCCGGTCGAAGACGATGCAGCGGCTGGAGGTGGTGCCCTGATCTATCGCGGCGACGAACTTGTCCGTCATGACGTCCCCTTCGTCGGTTCGTTCAGAAGGCTGCGTTGAAGATGAGCCCGGACAGCGCACCACCGATCAGCGGTCCCACGACGGGAACCCACGCGTATCCCCAGTCCGACGTGCCCTTGTTGGGGATCGGCAGCAGGGCGTGCACGATGCGCGGCCCCAGGTCGCGGGCCGGGTTGATGGCGTATCCCGTCGGACCGCCGAGCGACAGGCCGATGCCGACGACCAGGAACGCCACGATGAGGATCGCGGTCCCGGACTCGCCCAGGCCCTCGGTGAGTCCGAAGGCCAGGATCGGCAGCACCAGGCCGATGGTCGCGATGATCTCGGTCATGAGGTTCGCGACGGGATTGCGGATCGCGGGCGCCGTGGAGAAGATCCCGAGCGTCGGCTGGGCGATGTCCTCCTCGGCGTTCGCCCGGAACTGCGCGTAGTAGACCAGCCAGCACAGGAAGGCGCCGAGCATCGCGCCGACCATCTGCCCGGCGACGTAGATGTGGACCTGGTCCCAGTCTCCGGTGTCGATGGCGATCCCGAGGGTCACCGCCGGGTTGAGGTGGCCGCCCGACAGCGGGGCGGCGGTGTAGGCCCCGGCCAGCACGCCGAAACCCCAGCCGAACGTGATGACGACCCAGCCGGCGTCCTTCGCCTTCGAGTAGTTCAGGACGACGGCCGCGACCACTCCGGCGCCGAACAGGATGAGGATGGCCGTGCCGATGATCTCCCCGACGAAAATGTCTCCGTTGCTCATGGCGGCTCCTAGGCCCGGCCCGGGACGATCGGCCCCGGACCTCACGTGCAGGGTGCGTTTCCCATGGCGACTTCAGCCGAAGGCAGGGAGGTCCCGCGCCCCGCCCGGCGTCCGTGACGAGCGTGCCGACGCAGTCGAATCGCCTGTGGGGGAGTGGCCCTGACACACAGGGGCCCGAGCGGCGCCGTTCCGGAATGCGCCGAGATGTACGACGATGTCGACTGACACCGGAAGTGTTCACCGGCGCTCAGGGGCCGTCAAGGTCACTGACGAGAACCGTTCGTGACGAGCCCCCCGAGCAGCGGGCTCCGCCGGGCCGGACGGAGGAGGCGAGGAGACACCGGAACGCCGGCGATCCCCACCCGGGGTCTCCCCTCGCTCACCCCCTGCCCGGCTCCACCACCGCGCATTCCGCCCGCTGCGGTGTCCCCTCCCCGCCGCGGCGGATCTCGTGCCCGGGCAGGCCCGCCCGACCCAGCACCCAACTCGCCCCGTCCAAGGCCTTCGCCGCCTTCTTCAGGGGTGTCAGACAGGCGGCCGCCTGACGGTGGTCGGCCACGCTGCCCGGCACGCACAGCACCGTGGCCAGTGACAGGGTGACCGGGTGGCCAGCGGCCGCCCAGGGGGCGTCCAGCAGCCGCGACGCCAGCGGTTCGAGCGCCTCCGGGTCGGCGAGCACCAGGAAGTCGTCCCCGCCGATGTGCCCCACGCGCGTGACGCCGGTCGCCGCCTGGTGCAGGGCCCGCCCGACCGTCCGGATCAGCTCGTCACCGGCCGCGAAGCCGGCGCCGTCGTTGACCTTCTTGAAGTGGTCGATGTCCAGCCAGCTCAGCGCGAAGACCCGGTTGCCCGCGATCCGCCGGTCCACCTCTTCGGTGATCACGTCCGATCCGGGCAGCCGCGTCAGCGGATTCAGCCCGGCCGCCTCCTCCACCCGTGTCTCGGCCAACGCCCGCAGCAGGTCCGCGAGATGCACGACGCCCACGCACCGCCCGTACGCGTCCACCACGGCCACGTCGTCCGAGGCGCGGCCCCGGTCGCCGACCGCCACGACGTCCAGGACCTCCCAGGCCGTGGCGTCCACGCCGACCGTCCGGGGCGGGTCCCCGAGCTTGGCGGCGGGCCGGTCGGCGTACAGGGCGTGCCCGTAACGCGCGGACATCGACAGCAGGAACCGGGACCGGTGCACCGACCGCACCGGAACCCCCGTCCGGTCCACGAGCAGCACCCCGGACACGTCCGGCGAGCCGGTGAGCAGCGCCCGCACCTGTCCGGCGGACGCGCTGGCGGGCAGCAGCGCGGCGGGCCGGACGAACTCCCGCACCGACGGCCCGGATCGCGGCGCCGCCACGAACCCCGACGAACGGGGCGGTACATACACGTCGGCCGCGGGCAGCCGGGCGGGCGGAGCGAACAGCTCGCCCTGCGCCAGCTGGGCACCGGCCGCCAGTGCCGCCGCGCACTGTCCCTCGGTCTCGACGCCCTCCACGCACAGCAGTCCGCCCAGTTCGTCGCAGAGCGCCCGCATCGCTCGCACCGCCGCGGGCCGTGCGAGCAGCGACGCGTCCAGCTTGACCAGGTCGGGTGCCAGGTCCGCGAGCAGGCGCAGCGGAAGGTCCCCGTCTCCGACACCGTCCGCGCAGATCCGGAAGCCCTGGCCGCGCAGGCCGGCCACCGCGTCCAGAAGTGCCCGGTGCGGCACATGGGTGTAGGGCGGGCCGATGTCGACCGTCACCTCCCACGGCAACCGTCCCGTCTCCCGTACGGCGTCGTGCAGTGGGCGGAGCCCGCCGAGGTCGGCGAGGGTTCCGGCGAACACGTTGATGTAGAGCGGGAGCAGCGTCTCCCTGCGGGTGGCCGCGCGGAGTGCCGACACCGCCAGCCGGGCGTCGAGTTCCGGGTGGCGCCTGGCCTCGGCCAGGATGTCGCCGGTCTCCGGACGGGCGAGTATCTCCAGGCCCGCCACCCCTGAGGTGGTCAGGTTGACCACCGGCTGGAAGGCGAAGCGAAGACTTTCCGTCCAAGAGCGCACGGGAGCATGGTGGCGCCGCTCCCATGCGCCGGGGCCCAGTTCATGAGACGTTCACGGAGGATTATGGCACCGTCACTCAGCGTATGATCTGCTGCATGGTCGTGTCGAAGGCGGCACGGCAGAGGCACCGTCAGCAGCGTGCCCCCGCCGGCCCCGGGACGGCGGAGCGCCTGCCGGGGGTCCCTCCCTCATGGATGCGGGAGACATGACACGCCTCTCCCCCGTGGTACGCGTTCCCGCGATCGCCCTCGCCACCCTGCTGGCCGCCGTCACCCCCGCGGAGGCAGGCACCGGGCCCCGTGCGCCGAAGGACTTAGTGGCACCGGGCGCACTCGACCCGACGATCGTCCAGGAGATGCGCTACTCCACCCCGCACAACTTCGTCGCCGAGCGCATCGACGGCCATGCGCAGTCCCTGTGCATCCTCACCCGCCCCGCCGCCCTGGCCCTCCGCGAGGCCCAGACCGAGCTGCTGCGTCAGGGCTACCCCCTCAAGGTGTACGACTGCCACCGGCCCCAGCGCGCCGTCGACCACTTCGTGTGCTGGGTGAAGGGCCTCGACGCCCAGGCCATAAAGGCCGAATTCTACCCGAACATGGACAAGACCCGGCTCTTCGCCGACGGTTACCTCGCGGAGAAGTCCGGCCACAGCCGGGGTTCGACGGTGGACCTCACCCTCGTGAAGCTCCCCGCCGCGCCGACCCGGCCGTACCGCCCCGGACAACCCCTCACGCCCTGCGTCGCACCGGTGGGCGAGCGGTTCCCCGACACTTCCGTCGACATGGGCACCGGCTACGACTGCTTCGACACGCTTTCCCACACGCTCGACCCGCGCGTCGACGAAGACCAGCGCGCCAACCGGCTGCTGCTCAGGAGCACCCTGGAGGACCTCGGCTTCGTGAACCTCGCCGAGGAGTGGTGGCACTACACCTTCAAGCCCGAACCCCACCCGGACACGTACTTCGACTTCCCGGTGTCCCGCAGGTCTCTCACCGGCCGCCCCTGAGCGGCCTCCGGGAGAAATCGCTCCTGTGATCGGATACAGTCCGCCGCGTGTCCGAGAATCAGCACTCCGCGCCCAACCCCGCGCCGGACTCCCACTGTGCGAGCTGCGGCACGCCCTTCGACGAGGGCGTCACCGGCTGGCCCCGCACCTGTCCGGCATGTGGCACGGTGGCCTACCGCAACCCGCTGCCGGTAGCGGTCGCCCTCCAGCCCGTCTACGACACCCAGGGCACCGCCCTGGTCGTCATCACCCGGACCGTCGCCCCCGCGCGAGGGGGCACGGCCCTGCCGGGCGGCTACATCGACGACCGCGAGGACTGGCGGCGGGCCGTCGTGCGTGAGCTCGAGGAGGAGACCGGCATCAACGCCGAGAGCCGGGACGTACGGCTCGTCGACGCCATGAGTTCGCCCGACGGACACCTGCTCCTGTTCGGGCTCCTCCCCGAGCGTCCGGCGGAGGGCCTGCCGCCCTTCGCCGCCACCGACGAGACGGAGGGCCGGCACCTGCTGCGCCGCCCCGAAGAACTCGCCTTTCCCCTGCACACCCTGGCCGTGCGGGCCTGGTTCGCGGGCCGGTACGTCTGAGCGAGGGGGCCGTCCCGGGCGGCCCCTCGGCCGGTCCGGCCCTCAGTGCGGTCCGAGCCCGCGGACGCGCACCGGGTGGGACGGCCCGCTCACGCCGTCCTCACCGTCCCGCTCGACCACGACCCGCGGGCCCGCCCAGCGGGCGGTGTAGCGCTCGATCTCCGGCTCGTCCCATCCCTCACCCGTGTCCGGTACGACGAGCCCGCCCCCGGTCCGTCCCCTCGCGGGGGCCCACACCTCCAGTTCCAGTGCGCCGTTCCCGCCGCGCACCGGGAGAACCGACCCCCCGCGCGCGAACACGGGTATCCGCTCCAGTGGCGCCTCGACCACCACCCGGGCCGGCCCCTCGTACGCTCGTTCCGTCGCGGTGTCGTACCAGCGCCCGCGCGGCAGCAGCACGGCCCGTCGGCGGGCGCCCGGTTCGAGCACCGGCGCCACCAGCAGGCTGTCACCCAGCAGGAAGGCGTCCTCGCAGTCGCGCAGGGCCCGCTCCTCGGGCGCCGACCACCACAGCGGCCGTACGTAGGGCGCTCCGGTACGCCGGGCCAGATGGGCCAGCGTCATGAGGTACGGCTGCAGCCGGCGCCGCTCGACGAGCGCCGCGCGCGCGTGCTCCAGCACCTCGGCACCGAATTCCCAGGGTTCCCTCCGTCCCGCCCGCGGCCCGCCGTGGGTGCGGAACAGCGGCAGACGGGTGCCGAGCTGGAACCACCGCAGGTACAGCTCGGGTGAGGAATCCCCGTCGAAGCCGCCGACGTCCGGCCCGGAGTAGGGAATGCCGCACAGCCCCAGCCCCAGGACGAGCGCCAGCGACGCCCGCAGCCCCGGCCAGCCCGCCGCCACCTCACCCGACCAGGCCCCGCCGTAACGCTGGAGGCCCGCCCACCCGGAGCGCGAGAGGAGGAACGGCCGTTCCTCCGGGGCCAGTTCGCGCAGCCCTTCGAACGCGGCCCGGGCCATGCACAGGGCGTACACGTTGTGCGCCTCGCGATGGTCACCGCCGCGCCCCTCCAGATCGTGCCGGGCCGAGCGCGGCAGCGTCGCTTCTCCGAACGCGGTGAACGAGGTCGGTTCGTTCAGGTCGTGCACGAAGCCGCGATCCCGTGCCCCAGGCACTCCGCGTACAGACCGCCCCACCACTCACGCACGCGCGCGTGCGTGAAGTCCGGGAAGACCGCCTCACCGGGCCGCGCGACACCCTGCACGAGCTCCCCGGAGGCGTCCCGCACGAACGCGTCCCGCGCGGCCCCCGCCTGGAAGACGGCGTCGCCGGGCTCCGCCCGCACCGCCGGGTCGACGACGGACACCAGACGGATCCCGTTCCGGCGCAGCTCGTCGGCGAGGACCGGCAGCTTGGGAAAGCGCTCCTGGTCGACGGTGAACGGACGACCGGCGTCGCGGTCGTCGGCACCGAGGTGAACGGCGTCGAGCGGCAGGCCGCGCTCCAGGTGACCCGTCACGACCTCGCGCACCTCCTGCTCGCCGCTGAAGCCCCACCGTCCGCACTGGTGGCCGAGTGCCCACACGGGTGGCAGCGCGGGTGCACCGGTCAGGGAGACCCAGGTGAGCAGCACACGCGCGGGAGTGCCCACCAGCACCCAGCGGCGCAGCGGCCCCCCGTCCATCCGCAGTTCGCTCGCCCCGGGGCGGTCGTGCCCGGAACCCGCCCCTTCCTCGCCCTCCCGAACAGTCACCGCGCCGTCCCAGGAGACGTCGTGGAACACCAGGTGCGTACCGGCGTCCGCCACCACCAACTGCACCGGCATCGTGACGTACAGCGGATCGTCCTGCGGCGTGAAGGCGCGGCCCGGACCGGAGTTCCACAGCCGGTACGTGCCGTCGCGCAGCCGAGGGCCCGAGGCGCGCCCCCCGAGCCCGAAGAACCGGGCGTCCGACGCCACCTCCGACCGCTGCATCCAGCGCGCGGTGCCGCCGCCGACCGGCTCCCACCACCTCGGCGGCAGCTCGCGGCGCAGCAGCATGCCCCCCGGGGTGAGCACGTCCACCGCCCCGTGCCGCGAGACGGCGACCGTGACCCGCTCGGCCACGACGCGCCAGCCGCCGTCCTTGTCCGGCTCCAGCACCGCCCGCGGGTCCGGCTCGGGGCACCGGCCCGCCAGCGCGTACGACGGCTCCGGGCGGGCGCCGTCCCAGCCCAGGAAGACCGCACCGTTCACGGCCACGAGGATCCGCAGCTCGGAGCGGGCGAACCGGACGACTCCGCCACCCGGCCCGTGCTCCACCTCGCGCACCGCACCCGGCACGCGGGCGCGCTCCGCCCCACGCGGGGGCAGCCCGGTGGCGTCCGCCTGCCGCCTGCGCCACGCTGCTCGTACGGTACGCAACCCCTTAGCCGCCCCCACCCAACCGACCGACTTCACCGAACGCACCAGGTCACGACCGTTCATGGACCTCACCCTGCCACCGACCGGCGTCCGTGGACGTGTCGTTCAACTGCCGTTCACCCGTGATCGGACCACATCTTCACGTCGGGGACTGTGTGGGGGACACCCTGGTGCAGAAGTCGATCACATGGCATCGTCCCTGTCAGCCGCGTCACGCGCACACCCAGCCCGTGCGCGGAGGACGCACACGACGCGCACAGTCCGGGAGCCGCCCCATGTCGACCGAGAACCTCCAGCCGCTCTGGCAGCCGGATCCGGACCGCACCGCCCGGATCACCGAGTTCCAGGCCTGGGCCGCCGAACACCACGGTGCCCCCGCCGAAGGCGGTTACGCGGCCCTGCACCGCTGGTCCGTCGAGGAACTGGAATCCTTCTGGGAAGCGGTCACGCAGTGGTTCAACGTCCGCTTCTCGACCCCGTGGACGCGCGTGCTGGGCGAGCGAGCCATGCCGGGTGCCCAGTGGTTCCCCGGAGCGACCCTGAACTACGCCGAGCACGCCCTGCGCGCGGCCGCGACCCGCGCGGACGAACCGGCCCTCCTGTACGTCGACGAGACCCACGAACCGCGCCCCGTGACCTGGGCCGAGCTGAACCGCCAGGTCGGCGCGCTCGCCACCGAGCTGCGCGCCCTCGGCGTACGCCCCGGGGACCGCGTCAGCGGCTACCTCCCGAACATCCCGCAGGCCGTCGTCGCCCTGCTGGCCACGGCCGCCGTGGGCGGCGTGTGGACCTCCTGCGCGCCCGACTTCGGCGCCCGCGGTGTCCTCGACCGCTTCCAGCAGGTCGAACCGGTCGTCCTGTTCACCGTCGACGGCTACCGCTACGGCGGCAAGGAGCACGACCGCCGCGACGTCGTCGCGGAGCTGCGCCGGGAGCTGCCCACCCTGCGCGCGGTCGTGCACATCCCCCTGCTCGGCACGGAGGCCTCCGAAGGGGCCCTGGAATGGTCGGCCCTCACGGCCGGGGACACCGAACCGGTCTTCGAGCAGGTGCCGTTCGACCACCCGCTGTGGGTGCTCTACTCCTCCGGCACCACGGGGCTGCCCAAGGCCATCGTCCAGTCCCAGGGCGGCATCCTGGTCGAACACCTCAAGCAGCTCGGCCTGCACTGCGACCTCGGACCGGAGGACCGCTTCTTCTGGTACACCTCGACCGGCTGGATGATGTGGAACTTCCTCGTTTCCGGCCTCCTCACCGGCACCACGGTCGTGCTCTACGACGGCAGCCCCGGCTACCCCGACACCGGTGCCCAGTGGCGGATCGCCGAACGCACCGGCGCAACCCTCTACGGCACCTCCGCCGCGTACGTGATGGCCTGCCGCAAGGCGGGCGTGCATCCGGCGCGCGACTTCGACCTGTCCGCCGTGAAGTGCGTCGCGACCACCGGCTCCCCCCTGCCGCCCGACGGCTTCCGCTGGCTGCACGACGAGGTCCGCGACGACCTGTGGATCGCCTCCGTCAGCGGTGGCACGGACGTGTGCTCCTGCTTCGCGGGCGCGGTCCCGACGCTCCCGGTCCACGTGGGCGAACTCCAGGCCCCCTGCCTGGGGACCGACCTCCAGTCCTGGGACCCGAGCGGCAAGCCGCTGATCGACGAGGTCGGCGAACTGGTGGTCACCAACCCCATGCCCTCGATGCCGATCCGCTTCTGGAACGACCCCGACGGCAGCCGCTACCACGACAGCTACTTCGACACGTACCCCGGCGTCTGGCGGCACGGCGACTGGATCACCGTCACCTCGCGCGGCTCCGTCGTCATCCACGGCCGCTCCGACTCCACGCTCAACCGCCAGGGCGTGCGCATGGGGTCGGCCGACATCTACGAAGCCGTCGAGCGCCTCCCCGAGATCAGGGAGTCCCTCGTCATCGGCGTCGAACAACCCGACGGCGGCTACTGGATGCCCCTGTTCGTGCACCTCGCACCGGGCGCGACCCTCGACGAGGATCTGCTGAACCGCATCAAAGCGACCATCCGGGAACAACTGTCGCCGCGGCACGTCCCCGACGAGGTCATCGAGGTGCCCGGCATCCCGCACACCCTCACCGGCAAGCGCATCGAGGTCCCGGTCAAGCGCCTCCTCCAGGGGACCCCGCTGGAGAAGGCGGTCAATCCCGGATCCATCGACAACCTCGGGCTGCTCGCCTTCTACGAGGATCTGGCCCGCAAGCGCGCCTGATCCCCTCGCCGAGCGGCCCGAGGAGGCCGATCAGCCTCCGTAGGTGGCCTCGGACTCGCCCAGCACGGCGGTGAAGTCCGAGGCCAGCCGCGCCGCGTCGGCCGGTTCGAGTCCGGCGGTCGTGATCCGCACGCCCGGCGCGGACGCCAGTCGGAACCGCGCCCCCGCGGCCACCCACCAGCCGTGCGAGCGCAGCCCGTTCACGACGGCGGACTCGTCCTCCACCGGCACCCACACGTTCAGCCCGCTCCCCCCGTGCGCCGCGACGCCCCGCTGCTGCAGTTCCCGCAGGAGGGCGTCGCGGCGCAGCCCGTACGCGCGCCTGGCGCCGGCGACCGACGCGCGCGTGCCGTCGTCGACGAGGAGTTCGTGCACCACCTCCTGGAGGAGATGGCTGACCCAGCCGGAGGTCAGCAGCAGCCGTCCGTCGTGCCGGGCCAGCGTCACCGGATCGCAGGCCGCCGCGGCCCACCGCAGATCCGGCCCCAGTACCTTGCTCACGGTCCGCACGTGCACCCAGCGCGTCAGCCCGCAGGCGGTCACCGTGTGCAGGGGCACTCCGGCGACCGCGGACCCGTGGTCGTTCTCCACCACGAGCACGTCCGGCTCGTCACAGAGCAGGCCGGCCAGTGCGTCCCGGCGCTCCTCCGAGAAACAGCCGCCGTAGGGATTCTGCGCCCGCGGGCTGCACACCACCGCGCGGACCCCCGCCCGCAGCGCACCCTGGAGCGCGTCCGGCCGCATGCCCTCACCGTCCACTGCCACGGGCACCGCCCGCAGGCCCAGTGCCGTGAGCAGATCCAGCAGATGGTGATAGCCGGGGTCCTCCATGGCCACCGCGTCCCCGGGGCGGAGTTCCACGGACAGCAGCCGCCCGATGAGATCCAGAGCGCCGTGCGCGAACGTCACGTGCTCCACCGGTACGCCGTCGGGCCGCAGCCAGTCCCGCACGGTCTCCTCCAACCGCTCCAGCCTGGGCGTGGAGCGGTGCGACCGGGCCCCGGGGGAGAAGCGCACGGCGGGCGGCAGGCCCGGGAGCAGAGCGGGATCGGGATGTCCGCCGGCCAGGTCCCGCAGGCCCTCGGGCACCTTGGGCGGCCGCCGGGACGCCACCGCCGGCCCCGGCGCGACCACCGTGCCGCCCCGTCCGCGCGTGACCACGATGCCGCGCCGGCGCAACTCCTTGTACGCCGCCGCGACCGTGCCCGGGCTGACCCCGAGGTCGTCCGCCAGCCGCCGCACCGGCGGCAGTGCCGTCCCGGGGCCCAACGCACCCTCGACCACGCCGCGTTCGACGGACACGGCAATCCCCTTGGCCGTCGAACCACTGAACGCATATTGTATTACCACGTTGCTGATGATGTATCAGTACATAATTTCACACAAGGGGGAGCAGTGAATCCAGTGCGTCGCGCACTCACCCGGCCGCAAGGCATACCCGGGGGACGGGACGGCCGCCGCATGGTCACCATCGCCTTCGTCGACCGCGTCGGCAGCGGCCTGTGGACCTCCGTCTCCGTCCTGTACTTCACCTTCGTCTCCCACCTCGACCTCGCGGAGATCGGAACCCTGGTGGCCGTCGCCGGGACCATCGGCATCGCCGGTGCGCCCCTGGCGGGCCGCTTCGCCGACCGCCTGCCCCTCACCCGCCTGCTGATCGCCGTCCAGATCACCCGCGCCCTGGCCTCCCTCGCCCTTCTCACCACCGACCGGTACGCCCTGCTCCTCGCCTTCTGCGCCGTCGGCGGCCTCGGCGACCGCGCTGGCAACGTCCTGACCAAGCTCTACGCGGCCCGCGTCGCCGGCGCCGACCGCGTCCGCTACCAGGCCGTCCACCGCACCGCGGCCAACGCCGGCTGGGCCCTGGGAGGCCTGGCCGCGGCAGCGGCCCTCGCCCTCGGCAGCACCGGCGCCTACCGGGCCCTGTTGATCGGCGACGCCCTCTCCTTCCTCGGCTGCGCCCTCCTCACCCTGCGCTGCGGCGAACCCCCGTCACCCTCCCGCACCGTCCGGACGTCCAAGGGCCCGAAGGCCCAGGCCGAGCCCACGAACCCCTGGCGGGACCGGACCTACCTCGCCTTCGTGGCCACCGAGACCGTCCTCTTCCTCGACGACGCCGTCTTCAAGATCGGCCTGCCCCTGTGGATCGCCCACTCGACCCAGGCACCGCACGGCCTCGCACCCCTGCTGATGGTCCTGAACAACGTGATGGTCGTGGCCCTCCAGGTCCCCCTGGCCCGGTTGGGCGCCACCACGGCCGCCGCCCGCGCCCTGCTGCTGCCCCTCTCGGCCCTCTTCGCCCTCGGCGGCCTCACCCTGGCCCTCTCCGCGACCGGCGGCACCGTCACCGCCACCCTGCTGCTCATCGCCTCGGCCATCACCTTCACCGTGGCGGAGATGCTCCACGCCACCGTCTCGTGGGAACTCTCCGTCGCCCTGGCCCCGGACACCGCACAGGGCAGCTACCTCGGTGTCCACGGGCTCGCCCAGTCCGCCCAACGCAGCGTCGGACCACTCGCCGTCACCTTGGCCATCGCCGCCGGCCCCCTCGGCTGGACCGTCTACGGCACCACCATCGCCCTGACCTGCCTCGTCCAGCACCGCCTGCTCCGCGACCGCCTCACCGGGCCCCCGTTGTCAGTGCCTCCGATTACTGTGAGTGAGCATTGATCGACGACCGCTCACAGGGGGAACCATGACGCACACCGACCAGCGGACCATGCGACGCGTCCTGCGCCGTGAGATCGCCGGAACCATCGGCCTGCTGGCCGACGAGCACGACTTCCGCACCATGCGGCGCTACCGCAGCTTCACCTTCGACGACCACACCACCTACCTCAAACAGGTCGAAGGCCTCCTCAGGACCCGCAGCCTCCAAGGCGCCCACACCACCCTCGCCCTGTTCGACCCGGAGGAGTACGCCGACTTCTGCGCGCGGAAGGGCCTCGACCCCGACACCCCGGCCAGCCGCACCCGGTTCACCGCGGAACTCGCGGCGACCGGCCCCAGCGTTCCCTATGAGGGGCAGCCGCTGACCGACCTTCTCCCCACCCTCGTCGACGAGGCCGTCCGCCAGGCAACCTGGGAGTACGCGACCACCCTCCTCGCCCGGCTCGGCCCCTGCGCCTCCTGCGGCGAGGACCTGGGCCGAGCCGCCCTCGCCCGCGCCTCCCAGCTGCTCGTCCGCATCCTCGACACCGCCCCGCCCGGCGACCGGCACCTCGTGTGCAGCGTCTCCGGACCACCCGACACCCTCGTCGCGGTCCTCCATGCCCCGGACGACACCACCGGCCGCGTGGACCTCGACGACACCGAGGCCCTGGAGTTCACCACCGTCCTGGCCGCCGGCATCGCCACCGACCGCCCCGGCGGACTCGTCATGCGCACCACCGCCCCCGGCGCCCCGGACCGCGTCCACGGCTGGCGATTGCGCGCCCACGGTCTCGAGCCCCTCACCGCCGGCGAGGTCTTCGACGCCTACTGCACCGACATCGAAACCGGAGACCTCATCTCACCCGAGTCCAACGTCGACTACTGCCAGGCTCCCCCGCTCGGGGAGGACCCCGGCCCGGACCACCACCACTGAGGCGCGCGCGGAAAAGGGGCGCCCCACCAGGGGTGGAGCGCCCCTCACCGAAGACGCCGCGACGCGACCGCTCCGGCTACTCGCCCGACAGCACCGCCTGAGCGGCGTTGCGCGCCTCCTCGGCGCTGTCCGCCGCCCGGGCCGCTGCCGCTGCCCGCTCGCACTGGGCCAACGTGAACTTCGCGAGCGCCGCCCGCACATACGGGATGGACGCCGCGCCCATGGAGAGGGAGGTGACACCCAGACCGGCCAGCACACACGCCAGCAGCGGGTCGGACGCGGCCTCACCGCAGACACCACAGCTCTTGCCTTCGGCCTTCGCCGCCTCCGCGGACAGCGCCACCAGGTCGAGCAGCGCGGGCTGCCAGGGGTCCTGAAGGCGGGACACCGCGCCCACCTGACGGTCGGCGGCGAACGTGTACTGCGCGAGGTCGTTCGTCCCCAGCGACAGGAACTCCACCTCCTGCAGGATCGAACGCGCCCGCAGCGCGGCCGAGGGGATCTCGACCATCGCACCGAACTTGGCCCGGAGCCCCGCCGCCCGGCAGGCGTCGGCGAATGCCTTGGCATCCGCGCGGTCCGCCACCATCGGGGCCATGACCTCGAGGTGCACCGGCAATCCCTCGCCGGCCTTGGCCAGCGCCGTCAGCTGTGTCCGCAGCACCTCGGGGTGGTCGAGCAGGGTCCGCAGACCGCGCACGCCCAGCGCGGGGTTCGGCTCGTCGGCCGGAGTGAGGAAGTCCAGCGGCTTGTCCGCCCCCGCGTCCAGTACCCGCACCACCACACGGCCCTCGGGGAACGCCTCCAGAACCTGACGGTAGGCCGCGATCTGCTTCTCCTCGGAAGGAGCCTGCCTGTTGTCGTCCAGGAACAGGAACTCGGTCCGGAAGAGACCCACGCCCTCCGCCCCGGCATCGACGGCGGCCGGGACATCCGCCGGGCCACCGATGTTGGCGAGCAGCGGCACCTTGTGACCGTCCGCCGTGGCGCCCGGGCCGGTCGAGGCGGCCAGCGCCGCCTTGCGCTCGGCGGCCGCGGCTTCGAGCTGCGCCTTCTTCTCCGCACTGGGGTCCACGAAGATCTCACCGGTGCTGCCGTCGACCGCGATCACCGTGCCCTCGGCCAGCTCGCCGGCACCCGGCAGCGCCACCACGGCCGGGACGCCGAGTGCCCGCGCGAGAATCGCGCTGTGACTGGTCGGCCCGCCCTCCTCGGTGACGAAGCCGAGCACCAGGGTCGGGTCGAGCAGCGCCGTGTCCGCCGGCGCGAGATCCCGCGCCACCAGCACATAGGGCGCGTCACTGTCCGGCACACCCGGCATCGGCACTCCGAGCAGACGGGCGACGATACGGTTCCGCACGTCGTCCAGGTCGGCGACGCGGCCCGCCAGGTACTCACCGGCACCCGCCAGAAGCTCCCGGTACGCGGCGAACGCGTCGTACACCGCGCGCTCGGCGGTGCTGCCGACGGCGATGCGCCGGTCCACGTCCGCCATCAGCTCCGGATCCTGGGCCATCATGGCCTGCGCTTCCAGCACGGCCTGGGCCTCGCCCCCCGCCAGGTTGCCGCGCGCCATCAGATCGGCCGCGACAGCCTCCACGGCTTTGCGGGCGCGCCCCTGCTCACGCTCCGCGTCCTCGGCCGGGATCTGCCTGGCCGGCGGCTCGAGCACCGCCGTTCCCATGTGCCGAACCTCGCCGATCGCCACTCCGTGGCTCACGCCGACGCCTCGCAGCGTTGTCTCCATCTCACCCGTCTCCCATAGAGCGGCGGGACGTGCCGCCGCGGTGGTCGTTCTCTTCGCCGTCGTACGACGGCACTGACGTCACTTCCAGAGGAAGAGGCTGTCGCCGGCCTTCACATCACCTTGGTCGCGAAGTTCGAAGAGGGAGTCGGCCGTGGCCTCCAGCGCCACGATCGGACAGACGGCGGACTTGCCGAGGGCCTCGACGGCGGCCGGGTCCCAGCGCACGATGCTCTGCCCCCGCGTCACGGTGTCGCCCTTGTTCACGAGCAGTTCGAAGCCCTCGCCGTTGAGCTGCACGGTGTCGATGCCGAGGTGAATGAGCACCCCGTGCCCGCTCTCGTCTACGACGACGAACGCGTGCGGGTGCAGAGAAACGATGACGCCGTCGACGGGGGAAACGGCCTCGGAGGGCTCCCGCACGGGGTCGATCGCAGTGCCCGGACCGACCATGGCCTGGGAGAAGACCGGATCGGGCACGGACGCCAGGCCGATGGCCCGACCAGCGAGCGGGGACGTCACGGTGGTCATGGGAAGCCTCCCAGAGGTGGAGATCTACATGGGCGCCGTCACTGCTCGTGCCCGACGGCGCACTGTGCAGCAGCGTATGTCATATGACGTACCGATTCGGGCGACTGCTCCCGAACCAGAGGTCTAGACCACCTCACCATAATCGATTTGCACGCGCTCCGCGACCCCGTGTACTGTCGTACTCCTGCCAGGGGGTGAGTGACGCGGCCAAGCGTGCTGGCCCGGGCAGCAAACCAACTCTTCTAGATCCTGATCTCCAGGTCCCCTTCTGCATGCCCGCAGAACGGTGGTCGGAGGGCCGGAAAAACACTGGTAGAGTTGGAAACACCGAAGGGAAGCGCCCGGAGGAAAGCCCGAGAGGGTGAGTACGAAGGAAGCGTCCGTTCCTTGAGAACTCAACAGCGTGCCAAAAGTCAACGCC
>NZ_JBIAIG010000008.1:260386-329544 GCF_042871235.1 Streptomyces sp. NPDC005931 | reverse complement strand
CGAACGCAGCCATGGAGAGACGTCCACGGCCAGGACCAGCCGCCCGTCCGGAAACCGGGGCAGCGGAAGCCCGGCCAGCAGCGAGCGCAGTCGGCCGGTGTCGATCCGGCCCTGATTGAGGCCGTCGTACATCGCACCGTGCCCACGGCGGTGCTCGGGCAGCAGTGTCAGCTCCACCGCCGAGTGCACGGCACCCGGCGCACACAACACCGCGTCCACCAGCTCGAACAGCTCATCGCCCCGGACGGTCAGACACTCGTACAACTCGGCCCGGAAGCGTGACGCTTCCGCGAACGTTTCTCCTTGAACAGCTTCAGGCAGCAGGCTCACCCTCACGGCCTTCGTTCTGATTAGTGCACCTTGGTCGGAGCACATGATCAGGCGAAGGCCGCCTCAGCGTCCGGAGAATACCCAGGTGAGCGACCCAGTTCGAGAAGCCGTTCGGCGCCAGAGTTACAGATCAAGCTGAGCAGCCATGCGGAGTCCTCACAGGGACTGGCGCTGCGAGCGCCGCGACGCGCGGAAAGTGACACCAAGGACTCCGCCTGCACCACCGCCGAGCACCAGGCCCATCGCCATGTTGTCGAAAACAGCCAGCCCGAGCACGAGTCCAACTGGAATGCCGATCAGCATGCCTACAACAAGCCCTGCGCTGATGGACGGTACTCGGGCTTCCTCGTCGTTCGTCACACGATCATGGTGCCGAACGAGCCCTCCAGGGACGAGCTTCAATACGGCCAACCTTCAAGGTCGGCCGTACCTTAAAGAACAAGCTAATGCCACGCGGATGCCACATCCTCTAGCCGGAAGCCCCTCCCCCACCGTCGCGGATCATGGCCCCGAGATGTGCTTGAGGGTGAAGTCGGGCTCGGCGTAGAGGCCGGCTTGGACTCCGGTCGGATCGGCTGGAGGATCCCCCGGGATGTTGGCAGCGTGGTCTTCGGCGTTGTCGAGGGGGACGTAGGCCAGTTCCGACACGTCGGGCAGTTTCCAGAAGCGGCGGGTGTTGGCGGAGACGGCGTACGCCGTGACGAAGCGGGTGGAGGACGGTGCAGTCAGGGCGGCCCGGATGTAGCCGACGGCGTCGCGCGGGCTCAGCCAGGTCGCCAGGTGCCGTGGTTCGGTAGGCGTGTGCTCGAAACTGCCGATGCGCAGGCATATCACCGACAGACCGAACTTGTCGGAGTACAACTGCCCGAGTGCCTCGACAGCCACCTTGCTCACCCCGTAGAGGCCGTCAGGGCGTGCCGGCTCCTGTGGACCGGTGAGATGTCCGGCGGGGTAGAAGCCGGTCACACGGTTGCTGCTCGCCAGCACCACCCGCTCGATACCCGTGCGCCGCGCCGCCTCCAAGACGTGGTGCGTGCCCAGCACATTGGCTTCGAGCAGGTCCGGAAGCGGAGCCTCGTCGGGCACGCCGCCCAAGTGGAGTACGCGGTCGGCTCCCGCGAGGGCCGATTCCACTGCGACGGCGTCCCGCAGGTCCACGATGTGCACGTCTTCGTTCTCGGTCTCCGGGCGGAGCGGTACGCGGTCAAGCAGAACCAGGCGTGCCGCCTCGCGTCGTAGCGCCTCACGCACCACGCAACCGATGGTGCCCGCTGCCCCTGTTACGGCCACTGTTCCCAGACTCACGGCTCTCCCCCTGACTTCGACGCCCCTTGCATGTTCGCGCGCGTTGATCCACTCATCAAGGCGGTGGGGAACTGAGCGAGCAGGGCTGGGGATCTCCTGAGCGAGAGGTGGGGATGCTCAAGGAGCGCCAACACCGTCACCCGATCAGTGGCCACGCCCGAAAACGCTCATTGAACTGCGCGCCAGTTGCACTTCGGACATTCTTTACGCGTTCTCAAGGCCCCTGCCGACAGCGGGACGCAGACCCCCGCAAGACCACTGCGGCGCTGCACTGGGGCCCGTCTTCACACGTGCCTACTGAGCTGCCGACGCGATGACCACCAGGATTCACCTCGTCTGCGACGGCCAAGGCAGGCCGCCGGCCCTCCTGGTCACTCCGGCCAACGTCATGACGGCATCTGCGCGCAGCCGCTGCTGGAATGCATCCGCGTCCCACGCCTCGGCCCCGGCCGTCCGCGCTGTCGTCCCGACCACGTGATCGCAGACAAGGCGTACAGCTCTCGCACATCCGCGCCTACCTGCGCGAACGCGGGATCGGCCACACCATCCCCGAGAAGGCCGACCAACAGCGACACCGGCACAACCGCGGCCGCCAAGGCGGCCGACCCTCAGCTTCCACCCGCGAGCCGTACCGTCGACGCAACACCGTGGAGCGGTGCTTCAACACTGAAGCACCTCCGAGGCGCCGCCACCAAGACCGTCACCTGCGACGAAGCGGCGGTCAGCCTGGCGTCGTTCCTGCTCTGGGTGAAGACGGGGCCAAAGGGTGTTGCAGAACGGACCGAAGGATCGCGCAGCGCCTCGCACGCGAGATCAACAAGCATCGCCAGTCGTCAGGAAACCGGACGACGAGAAGCTCTCGGCAGGCAGGATCATGGCGGGTACACAGCGTTGATCTCCTTCTGCAACACCCTTTGGTGCCTCTCTTGAGCGAGGTCCGCGGCGAGGAGGTCCGCTACCCGCCGGGTGTGCTCGGTCAGGTAGAAGTGGCCACCCTCGTACTCATGGAAACGGCACACGCCCGTGGTGTGCCGTTTCCAGTCGCGCACGACGTGCGGCGGGGTGCGGGAATCACGGCTCCCGGTGAGGACCCGCAGCGGGCAGTCCGGCTCGGTTCCCGGGCGCCACTGGTAGGACCGTACGGCATGGTAGTCGGCCCGGATGGCCGGAAGGATCAGTTCCAGCATCTCCGGGTCGGCGAGGAGTCCGCGGTCCGTCCCGTTCAGCCTGCGCAGGTCCGCAAGCAGGTCGGCGTCATCCTTGATCCCCTTCGTGGCCTCGACGCCCCACGAGGGAGCCGGGCACCCGGACACGTACAGCCGCGCCGGCTTCAGACGGCGGGCCACCTCGTACGCCACCAAGGCGCCCATGCTGTGTCCGAACAAGGCCAGCGGACCTTCCTTCCGGACAGGCCCGAGCACCGCGACCACGTGCTCCGCGAGTTCGTGGAGGTCGTTGATCGCAGGCTCGTGCCAGCGGTCCTGGCGGCCCGGGTACTGGACCGCCAGGACCTGTGCGACGCCGCTGAGCTGGGCCGACAGGGGCACGAAGGAGCCCGCCGAGCCGCCGGCGTGGGGAAAGCAGACCAGCCGGGCCGGCCGGGTCGACGGGTCGGGCGCGCTGTGGAAGCTACGCAGCCAGGGCTTTTGGCTCATCGCTCGGCGGATGCCACCCAGCGCAGGCTGTCGGCTGAGGGGACCAACCCGCCGGGAAGCAGCGCGGCCGCCGAATCGATGTCGCCGCCGAGCGCGGCCTCGACCTGGATCTGAGTGCCCTGCTCCATCACGCTGCCCATGATCTCCGACTGGTACATCGGGGTGGAGTCGTCCGCACCGGTCCGGTCGACCTGCGCCACCGACCGCTCCAGTTCACCGGATGTCTGCTTGAACCGCGCCCGTACCGATTCGGCGTCCACGAAGGCACCGTCGAGGGAGGCGACCCCGCCCACCAGCTCGACGAAAGCCTCGAGTTCGGAGTCGGCGAAGCTGGTGACCTTCTTGGCCTGCCAGAAGTAGGAGTTGTGGTCGCTGTTCATGTCGTAGAACGAGACCAGGAACTCGTAGAACAGGCCGTACTCGTGGCGGTACCGCGCCTCGAACTCGCCGAAGCTCGCCTCCTCGTCGAGTTCGCCCGCCAGTACGGAGTTGATGGACCGCGCGGCGAGCAGAGCGCTGTAGGTCGCGAGGTGGACCCCGGAGGAGAAGACCGGGTCGATGAAGCACGCGGCATCGCCGACCAGCACCATTCCCGGGCGCCAGTAGCGGCTGTTGCTGTACGAGTAGTCCTTCCGGACGCGCACCTGCCCGTACACGCCTTCCGTCACGCGCGTGGCGTCGGCCAGCAGGTCGTCGATCCGGGGGCACTTGGCGATCAGCCGCGCGAGGGCATCGGCCGGGTCGCCCTGCACCGAGTCCGCGAACTCGCGGGTCACCACCGCGCCCACGCTGGTGAGGGTGTCGCTCAACGGGATGTACCAGAACCAGCCTTCGTCGAAGGCGGCACAGAAGATGTTGCCCCGCTTCGGCGCGGGCAGCCGCTTGCCGCCCTCGAAGTAGCCGAAGATCGCGACGTTGCGGAAGAACTCCGAGTAGGTGCGCTCGCCGCCGGCGCGGCGGTGGATCCGGCTCCTGTTGCCGGACGCGTCGACGACGTACCGCGCGCTGACCGTGTGCCGGGTGCCGGTGGAGTCGGTGTAGGCGACCCCGCGGACCCGCTCAGCGTCCTCGATCACCTCGGTCACGGCGCACTCCTCCCGCACGTCCACCCCCAGCTTGCGGGAGTGCTTGAGCAGGATGTCGTCGAACTTCATCCGTTCGACCTGGTACGCGTGGGAGGTCGGCCCGGCCATCCGCGGCGAGATGGCGAAGGCGAAGGACCACGGCTCGGGGCTGCTGCCCCACCGGAAGGTGCCACCGAGCTTGCGGGTGAATCCGGCGCGCTCGATCTCCTCGGACACGCCCAGCAGCCCGCAGATTCCGTGCACGGTGGCCGGCAGCAGTGACTCGCCGATCTGGTACCGCGGGAAGGACTCCTTCTCGAGCAGCAGCACCCTGTGCCCCTGTTTGGCCACGAAGGACGCCACGGTCGAGCCGCTCGGGCCTCCGCCCACCACGACGACGTCGAATTCTTCTGCAGATGACAAGGGAGATCTCCTCAACTTCCCGGGCGTGGACGTGGACGCAGCACCGGCCGCTGACGTGTGCGAGCCACGGCCAGCCGGGCCGAGAGCTTTTCGACCGTGGTCGCGTTGAACAGGTCGGGAATGGCGAGTTCGACGCCCAGCGTCGCGCGGATCCGGGACACCAGCCGGGTCGCCAGCAGCGAGTGCCCGCCGAGGTCGAAGAAGTCGTCGTCGATGCCGACCTTCACCACGCCGAGCAGTTCCGCGAACAGTCGGCACAGCACTTCCTCGCGCTCGTTCCGCGGCCCCCGGCCGGTGCCGGCGCCGGTCCGGCCCGGTGCGGGCAGGGCGCGCCGGTCCACCTTGCCGTTCGGCGTCAGCGGCAGCTCGTCCAGGACGACCAGGGCCGAAGGGAGCATGTGGCCCGGCAGGGAGTCCTGCACGTGCGCCTTCACCGCGGCGACCAGGGAGGCTGCCTCGGCCGACCGGGACGGGTCGTTGGTCAGCGGCCGGGGTTCCGAGCGGGGCGGTTCGGCCCGGTACCCGGTCGTGGGCACCCCCGTCGCCGCCCGGTCGACGAACAGCACGTCGAGCGTTCCGTCCTGGCCCCCGGGCAGCGTCAACGCGCGGTAACCGGCCCGGTCGGCCGGCTCGGAGAAGTCGTCGGGATCCGGGAGGGCGTCGTTGCGTGCCGCCAGCCTGTCCCGGGCGGCTTCCGCCGTGCCGCCGTCCGCCAGGACACGTACCGCCGCCAGCTCGTGCTCGACCCGCGCGTCGGGGACGCCGCGCAGCCGGACGGGAGCGGGGTACGCCGCGGCCAGTCGTTCCGCCAGCACGTCGAGACCTTCGATCTCGACGCCCCACGTGAGTTCACGGGCGTCGCCGGTGTCGATGTGACCGTACGGCTGCTTGTGGAGGACGACGTCGTAGCGGTGCGCGGTCAGCTCGTTGCGGAAGTCCGACCGCTTCAGGCGGAGGTCGGCCGCGGGGTCCAGCTCGGTGAAGAAGGCCGGAGCGATCAGCAGTTCCTTCTCCAGGGAGATGGACCGCTCGACCGCCACGCGAATCGCCGCGCCGTCGGTGACGCCGTCCGACTGGCCCAGTTCGACCGCTGTGCGCAGCGCCGTCAGCAGGTGCAGGTTGCGTACGTCGCCGACGAACACCCGGCCGCCGGGAACCAGCAACCCGAGCAGGCCGCGCAGCACCTTCTCCAGATAGCCGGCGTTGGGGAAGTACTGCACGACGGAGTTCAGCACCACCGTGTCGAAGACTCCCTGCGGCAGCCCTTCGAGGTCGTGGGCGGGCTGGGCCCGCAACTCGACGCGTTCCGCGAGCCCGGGGTGCCGGGCGACCTGCGAACGGACCTGCTCGACGATCCGGGCCGAGATGTCGGTGCCCCAGTAGCTCTCGCACTGCGGCGCTATCTTCGAAAGGAGCAGTCCGGTGCCCATGCCTATCTCGAGCACGCGCCCGGGCCGCAGTCCGAGGATCCGGTCGACGGTCGCGTCGCGCCAGGCGCGCATCTCCTCGACGGGGATCGGCCGCCCGTCATAGCTGCTGTTCCAGCCGGAGAAGTCCTCGCCGAACTCGGTCGCCTCGCCGCCGGTGTGGAGCGAGTCGTAGGTGAGCCGCCACTCTCCTACCTGCCGCTCGTCCCGGTCCTGCGCCACGGCCGGGTCGTTGCCGCTGGGTACGAGATAGCCGACGAGCTGCTTGCCGCCCGGCTGGTCCTCGCGGGGCACGACCACGGCCTGCGCCACGCCGGGGTGAGCGGTCAGCGCCGCCTCGATCTCACCGAGTTCGATGCGGAAGCCGCGGACCTTCACCTGGTCGTCGGACCGGCCGAGGAACTCGAGCTGGCCGTCGCCGCGCCACCGGACGACGTCGCCGGTCCGGTACATGCGCTCCCCGGGGGCGCCGAACGGGCAGGCCACGAACCTGCCGGCGGTCAGTCCGGGGCGCCGCAGATAGCCGCGCGCGAGGGCTTCTCCCGCGATGTGGAGCTCGCCGGCCACACCCGGCGGAACGGGCCGCAGCCCGTCGTCGAGGACGTAGAGCCGCGTGTTGTCCAGCGGTCGTCCGATGGGCGGCAGGGTGCCGTCGGGAACCAGCCGGTCACTGATGGTGGCGCACACGGTGGCCTCGGTCGGCCCGTAGGCGTTGACCATCCAGCGGCCGGGCGCCCAGCGGTCCACGATGTCGGCGGAGCAGGCGTCGCCCGCGAGGATCAGCTTGGTCGACGCCGGCAGGCCGTCGTCCGGCAGGGCCGCGAGCACCGGCGGCGGAAGGGTCACGTGGGTGATGCCCTGATCGTGCATCAGCGCGCTCAGCCCCGGTCCCGGCATGATCTTCGAGCCGGGAGCGACGACCAGCGTCGCACCGGCCAGCAGTGCCATGCACATGTCGGAGAACGCGCCGTCGAAGCTGGGCGACGCGAACTGCAGCACAACGCTCTCCGGCGTGACCTCCAGGCGCTCGATCTCGCTGCCCATACGGCTCGCGATGCCCGCGTGAGCCACCACGACGCCCTTGGGAACGCCGGTGGAGCCGGAGGTGTAGATGACGTACGCGGCATCGCCCGGCCGCAGAGGCGCCACGCGGTCGTCGTCCGTCAGATCGTTGTCGGGCAGCCGGGAGACGGCCGACCGGGTCGCCTCGTCGAGGACGATCCGCTCGGTCCCCACGGGCAACGGAACGGTACTGTCCGCCTCGGTCAGCACACACCGCGGCGCGGCGTCGCCGAGCATGAACGCGATGCGCTCCGCGGGGTAGTCCGGGTCCACAGGGACAAACGCGGCACCGGCCTTCAGCACCGCCAGCTCGGCCGTGATCAGCTCGATCGACCGGGGCAGCGCGAGCGCGACGAAGTCGTTCGGCCCCACGCCGTGCCCGGCCAGCAACCGGGCCAGCCGGTTGGCGTCGGTGTTCAGCTCCCGGTAGGTGAGCGAGGAGCCCTCGTAGCGGAGCGCGACCGCGTCGGGGGTCGCGGCCACCTGTGCCTCGAAGAGCTCCGGGAAGACGGACGGGGCGACGTCCCGGTCGGTGTCGTTCCACTCGTGCAGCACCAGGCGCCGCTCGGCGGCGTCGAGCACGTCGACATCGCCGAGACGCGTCCCGGGGTCGGTCGTCATCACCTCGAGCACCCGGACGAGCCGGTCCACCATCCGCTCGACGGTGGCCGCATCGAACAGCTCGACGGCGAACTCGACCACACCCGTCAGCCCGTTCGGCGTGCCCTGCTCGTCGAACTGCTCGAACACGCTGAACGCCAGGTCGAACTTCGCCGTCTCGGTGTAGAGCTGGGTGGCCTCCACCGTCAGCCCGGGCAGCCGGAACTCGACGTCCGCCAGGTTCTGGAACGCCAGCATCACCTGGAACAGGGGGTGCCGCGAGGTCGACCGGCTCGGGTTGAGGATCTCGACCAGACGCTCGAACGGCAGATCCTGGTTGGCGTAGGCGCTGAGGTCGGTCTCCCGCACCCGCGCGATGATCTCGCGCAGCGACGGGTCGCCACCGAGGTCGGTGCGCAGCACCAGGGTGTTGACGAAGAACCCGACGAGCCCGTCCAGGTTCTCGTCCATCCGGCCGGCGACGGCCGTGCCGACGGGGATGTCCGTACCCGCGCCCAGGCGGTTCAGCAGCGCGGACAGGCCCGCCTGCACCACCATGAACAGGCTGACGTCGCTCTGCCGGGCGAGCTCGGTGAGCCGCAGGTGGAGTTCGGCGCCGATGTCGAACCGGACGGTCGAGCCCCGGTAGCTGGCGACCGCCGGGCGCTGCCGGTCCACCGGCAGCGGCAGCTCCTCCGGCACGCCTTCCAACGCCCTCGACCAGTAGCGGATCTGCTCGTTGATCAGGCTGTCCGGGTCGTCCTCGGTGCCCAGCAGCTCCTGCTGCCACAGTGTGTAGTCCGCGTACTGGACGGGCAGTTCCGGCGCACGGTCGTCGAGCCCGGCGGCCCGGGCCTCGTAGGCGGCGGCCAGGTCGTCCGCCAGCGGGGCCATCGACCAGCCGTCGCCCGCGATGTGGTGGATCACCAGGGCGAGTACGTGGTCGGTCGGGGACAGCGCGAACAGCCGCGCCCGCAACGGTGGGTCGACGGACAGGTCGAACTCCCGGCCGCAGAAGGACGCGACCTCGGCGTCCAGCGTCTGCGGGGTGACCTCGGTGCACGGCAGTGCCGGCCGGACGTCCAGCACCCGCTGGTACGGCACACCGTCGGCCTCCCCGAACACCGTGCGCAGCGCCTCGTGCCGGTCGGTCAGGTCGCCGAGTGCCGCGGCCAGTGCCGCGCGGTCGAGCTCGCCGGTCAGCCGCAGGACGGCCGGCATGTTGTAGGTCGCGCTCCGGCCCTCCATCTGGCCGAGGAACCACAGGCGGCGCTGGGCGAACGACAGCGGCAGCCGCTCCGGACGCTGCCGGCGCGTCACGGCGGGCCGGAGCGAACCACCGACCTCGTCCAGCCGCCGCGCGAGTTGCGCCACCGTGGGTGCGCCGAAGACGTCCCGGACGGTGAGCTCCACGCCGAAGGCCGTCCTGATCCTGGCCACCAGCCTGGTCGCGAGGAGCGAGTGGCCGCCGAGGTCGAAGAAGTGGTCGTCGATGTGAACCTTGGCCGCGCCGGTGACGTCCGCGAACAGGCCGCAGAGGATCTCCTCCCGCGGGCTGCGCGGGGCACGGCTCGCAGCGGTACCGGTGACCGTGGCGGCGGGCAGCTGCCGCCGGTCCAGCTTTCCGTTGGGGGTCAGCGGGAGCCGGTCGAGGACGACGACCGCCGAGGGCACCATGTGCCCGGGCAGGACCTCGCCGGCCGACCTGCGGCTCACCGCCGGGTCTATGATCCGCCCCTCGTGCGGCACCACGTAGGCGATCAGGCGCCGCTCGCCGGGAACGTCCTCGCGGGCGACCACGGCGACCTCGCGCACGGCGCTGTCGCGCGCCAGCACGGATTCGATCTCGCCCGGTTCGATGCGGAAGCCCCGCATCTTGACCTGGTCGTCCGCCCGGCCGAGGAATTCGAGCTGTCCGTCGGAGCGCCAGCGCACGAGGTCGCCCGTCCGGTACATCCGCTCGCCCGGCACCCGCGCCACGCCGGCCGGGCAGGCGAGGAACCGCTGCCCGGTCAGCGACGGACGTCCCAGATAGCCCCGCGCCAGTCCCGGACCTGCCAGGTACAGCTCCCCCTCGAGGCCCGCGGGCACCGGGTGCAGGGCGCTGTCCAGGACGAGCACCCGCATGTTGTCGATCGGCCGGCCGATCGGCGGCGTCCCGGTGCCGGACAGCGGCTCCGACATGGTGGCGCAGACGGTTCCCTCGGTCGGGCCGTAGGCGTTGAGCATGCGCCGGCCCGGCGACCAGGTGGCGACGACCTCGGCCGGGCACGCCTCGCCCGCCACGTTGATGGTCAGATCCGAGGGCAGCTCGTCGGGCCGCATGACACTGAGGACGGCGGGCGGCAGGGTGACGTGGGTCAGAGCGTGCTTGGCGGACAGCTCGGTCAGGGCGACGCCCGGCACGAGCTGGTCGGCGCGCGCGAGCACCAGGGCCGCTCCGGACAGCAGTGCCATCGACACCTCGGAGAAGGCCGCGTCGAAGCTCGGGGACGCGAACTGCAGCACTCGGCTGTGCCCGTCCACCCCGAGCCGGGCGATCTGCGCGAAGGCGAGCGACGCCACACCGGCGTGGCTGACGACAACGCCCTTCGGCCGTCCGGTGGAGCCCGACGTGTAGATGACGTACGCCGGATGGTCCGGCAGCAGGGGAGCCAGCCGGTCCGAGTCGGTCAGGTCGGCCGCCGGGCCGGGGTCCGCGTGTGGGCCCGGCGAACCGTCGAGCACGACACGGGGAAGGTCCACGGGCAGGCCCGCCGGACTCTCCTCACCGACGACGACGCAGGCGGGCGAGGCGTCGGCGCACATGAACGCGAGGCGCTCCGCCGGGTGTTCCAGGTCGAGCGGCAGATACGCACCGCCCGCCTTGGACACCGCGAGCATGGCGGTGATCAACTCGATCGAGCGGGGAAGCGCCAGTGCCACCACGCTCTCGGGGCCGGTGCCGGCGGCGACCAGCGACCGGGCGAGCCGGTTCGCGCGGCTGTTCAGCTGGGTGTAGCTGAGCTCGGTGTCCTCGAAGACGACCGCGGTCGCGTCGGGGGTCCTGGCGGCCTGTGCCTCGAACAGTGCCGGCCACGTCGCCGCCGGGTGCTCACGGGCGGTGCGGTTCCACTCGTGTGTGACACGCCGGTGCTCCGTGGCGTCGAGCAGCTCGATCCGGCCGACCTCCACCGTCGGGTCGTCCGTCATCGCCTGCAGCACGCGCAGCAGGCCACGCTGGTGGGTCTGAAGGTCTTCCTGGTGGTACAGCGAGGCACTCGCGTCGAAGTCGACGCGCAGGCCCTGTCCGAAGCCGCGGTCGTAGACCGTGATCGACAGATCCTCGACCAGCCCGCCCGAGAGGTTGTGGGAGGTCATCGGGTGACCGCCGAAACCGCGGTCGTAGCTGAACGGCAGGATGTTGACGACAGGACCGACCAGCGATTCGTCCTCCAGGGACAGCCGCTGGTCGCGACGCATGTCCTCGTAACGGTAGCGCTGGTGGCGCAGGGCCTCGCGGGTCCGCGACAGCACGTGCCGGGTGAGGTCGGCGCAGCTCTGCCCAGCGGTGACGGTCAACCGCAGCGGCAGCAGGTTGGACACCATCCCCGGGGTGCTGGTGCCGGATGCGGTCCGGGCCGCCACCGGCAGGCCGAGCACGAGGTCCTGCGCCCCGGTCACTCGGTGCAGATATGCGGCCACAGCGGCGAGCACGACGGTCGGCTGCGCCCGCCCGGTGGACTCGGTCAGCCGCCGCTGGGCGTCCGGGCCGAGCTGCGCCGAGCAGCGCACCGAACCCTCGGCGCCGGCGGACGACCGCCCGGCCAGGGTCACCGGCTCCGGCCGGTCGGCCAGCCGAGCACGCCAGTACTCCTGGTCGGCGGTGAAGGAGCCGGAGGCACGGTAGGCGGCTTCCTGGTCGAGCAGACCGCGCAGCGGCAGCGGATCCGGCCGGTCGACCGGCTCGCCCGCGACGAGCGCGGAGTACACCTCGGCCACGCGACGGACCACCGTCGCCCCGCTGTAGCCGTCCAGGGCGGCGTGGTGGAACTGGAAGTACCACCACCAGCGGTTCGTGGCCAGCTTGAACAGCAACACGGTGTGCAGCGGGCCACGGGACAGCTCGACCGGCTGGTCCAGGTCGGCGCGCATCTGCTCCAGCGCGGCACCCTCGGGGTCCGGCCGCGCGGAGACGTCCACCAGTCCGACGCCGGTGACCGAAGCGGTGACGCGCTGGCGAGGCCCGTCCGGTCCCTCGGTGAACCTCACGCGCAGCGCCTCGGTCTCCGTCACGACCCGGCGCCAGGCGGCATCGAACGCGCCGGGATCGACGGGGCCGTGGATGTCGAAGTACTCCGCGATCCGGTAGCGACGACCACTGGGATCGAGTTGATGTCCGTACCAGATTCCGCGTTGGGCGGCGGAAAGCGGCAGCAGGTCATCGCCGACGTTGCTCATTCTCATTCCCGGGGTGAGTGCCGGTGGGCCAGGGCGGGCGAGTCTCAGGAGGCTTCGCGCAGGCTCTTCGGCCGCATGTCCGTCCAGTGCTCTTCGATGTACGCCAGGCAGGTCTCGCGGCTGCCCTCGGAGAGTTCCGCGGTCCAGCCCTCCGGAATACCGGCGAACACCGGCCAGAGCGAATACTGCCCTTCACCGTTCACCAGGACGGAAAAGACCGCATCGTTGTCGTCGAACGGATTCGCCATGTGAACTACCCCCATCGCATCGGCACGCTCCACCGCAGGCTTTCCCGCGCCTGGGTGTCCCGGCAAGGGGCAGGACGGTACGGGACGGAACGAGACGCAGGCAGTGGTGTACCGGGCATGGGGCCGACTTGTAGCCTGCCGGACGGAAACCCGGAATTCATTTCCATCCTGAAGAGGGGTCAATAATGCTCGCTGGAGACCGGATGGCGTTACTTTCGAAGGCCGCCCTCACCGCCGCGTCGGTATGCGCCGCGGTGCTGGCCGTAGCCGTACCCGCCTCGGCCGCACCCACGGCAGCGGGCGTCGCCGTCAGTCCCTCGTCCGGGCTCTCCGACGGCGCCACCGTGACCGTGGACGTGACGGGCTTCGGCGCCGGCGAGGCGGTCTCCGTGTCCGAGTGTGCCGGCACTCCCGGAACGGACACGCTGGTGTGCGACGTCGCCGGGATCAGGCAGCTCACCACCGACAGCGCCGGGGCCGGCTCGGCGACGATCACGGTGAAGAAGACGTTCCAGGGCCAGGACCAGTCCGGCAACCCGGTGACCGTCGACTGCGCCACCGTCGCCGGCGGCTGCTTCATCGGCGCCACCGACGAGGCCCGGACCCACGCCACCGCGGCGATCTCCTTCTCCTGACCAACTCCGCACGTCCGGGCCGCCGTCGGCGGCATGAGCCGGTCGACGGGCGACGAGAGGACCAGCAGTACGTGACGGGAAGCCCAACGACGAAACCCGGTCGACGCGTCGTGATCACCGGGGTCGGCGCAGTTTCCAGCATCGGCACCTCGATCGCCGAGTTCCTCGCCGGTCTGCGCGCCGGCCGGAGCGAGGTCCGTCCCATATCCGCGTTCGACACCACCGGCTTCGAGCACGACAACGGCTGCGAGATAGCCGGGTTCGAACCGGAGCGCTGGATCGAGCGGCTCGACCCCGGCGAGCTGGGCCGGGCGGCCCGGCTCGCCGTGGCCGCCGCGAGAATGGCAGCGAGCGACGCCGGGCTGACGGCGCACGTACTGGCCGCGCGCCGCGTCCTGGTGGCCGTCGGCACCACCGACGGCGAGACCCGTGACCTCGACCGGCTGGTGGCGCAGGACGTCGCGGAACCCGGTGTGATGTCCCCCAGGATCGCCCGCCGGGCCTCCACCTCGCGGCTGTCGGCCGCCGTCGCCCGCGAGTTCGCGCTGCCGCACGCCGAGGCGGTGACCATCCCCACGGCGTGCGCCGCCGGCAACTACGCGATCGGCTACGGTCTGGACGCCATCCGCGCGGGCGACACGGATCTGGCCTTCTGCGGCGGCGCGGACGCGATCTGCCTCAAGACCTTCGCCGGGTTCTACCGGCTCGGGACGATCGCTCCCGACCGCTGTCGGCCCTTCGACCTCGACCGCAAGGGCATCCTCACCGGCGAGGGGGCGGGGATGCTGGTGCTGGAGAGCCTCGACTCGGCGCTCGCCCGGGGCGCACAGATCCACGCCGAGGTCCTCGGATACGGCCTCAACTGCGATGCGTACCACCAGGTCGCACCGCTCGAGGAGAGTGTCGCCGACTGCATGCGACTGGCGGTCGCCGACGCGGGCGTCACACCGGACCAGGTGGACCTCATCTCGGCGCACGGCACGGGCACCAAGGCCAACGACAGCACCGAGGCGCGGGCGATCCACGCGGTCTTCGGCGACCGGCCGCCCCGCACGGTGTCGATGAAGTCGATGCTCGGTCACACCATGGGCGCGGCCAGCGCGCTGGCCGCGATCGGCTGCACACTGGCCCTGCAGCACGGGTTCATCCCGCCGACCGTCAACCACACGACGACCGACCCCGAGTGCGACCTCGACTGCGTACCCAACCGGTCCGTCTCGGCGGATCTGCGGATCGTGCAGAACAACGGGCTCGCCTTCGGCGGCAACAACGCGGTGGTCCTCTTCGGCCGCTACGACGACGAAGGAGCAGCGTGACCGGCATGCGATCCGTCATCACGGCCTGGTCCGCGATCTCGCCGTTCGGGCTGGGCGCCGACGCCTTCCGGGCGGGGCTGCGGGCCGGGGTCCCGGCTCCCGCCGAGGCCGCCCCGGCCGCGCCCGCCCGGCTGGTTCCGGAGTTCGACGCCCGTACCGTGCTGGGCAGGAAGGGCACCCGCTCGATGGACCGGGTCACCGCGCTGGCGGTGGCGGTGGTCGGCGACCTGGCGGGCGGGCCGGGGGCCGCCCCGCCCGCCGGGGGCCCGGCCCCCGGCCTGGTGCTCGGCACGACCGGCAGTGTGCAGTCCACGATGGACTTCACCCGCAGCTCACTCGACGGCGACCGGCCGTTCTACGTCGACCCGGCGCGTTTCCCCAACACGGTGATGAACTGCGCGGCCGGCCTGAGTGCCATCTGGCACGGGCTCAAGGGCCCGAACGCAACCGTCGCCGGCGGCCGTGCGGCCGGCCTGCTCGCGCTCAACTACGCCCGCCGGCTGCAGGCCGGCGGGCGGGCCGGCACGCTGTTCTGCGGCGCTGCCGAGGAGTACTCCGACGCGCGGGCACGGCTGCGCCACCACGGCGGACACGGCCCCGCCGGCACGGTCCTCGGTGAGGGGGCGGCCGTGTGGCGCCTGGATCCGGCCGGCTCCGCCGCCGGGCGGGACGGCCTGGCGGAGGTCGTCGCGCTGGAGTTCGGCGTGTTCGAGCACGCCGAGGAGGTCCCGGCGACGCTGCTCGGCTGTCTGCGCCGAGCACTCGAGCGGGCCGGAGCGCGTCCCGCGGACATCGCACTCGTCGCCCCGGGCGACCCGGCCGGCCCGGAACAGGCCGCGCTCACCGCCCTGTTCGGACGCCGATCGCCCGCGCGGATCGACTGCACCGGCCTGATCGGCGACGCGGCGGCCGCCGCGGCCGCCTTCCAGGTGCTGGGCGTGCTCGTCAGCGCCGAGGACGACCCGGCGCTCGCCGGCCGCCTGGCGCTGGTGACCGCGGTCGACCACGACGGCACCCTCGGCTGCGCCCTCCTGCGGCCGTGTCCCGCAGGCTGACCACAACTACGGCGAGGTCCCCTTGACCACAACCAGCACCGAAGAGCAGTGGGACGCCATCGTCGTGGGAGGCGGCCTCGGCGGCCTGACCTGCGCCGCCTACCTCGCCGCGGCGGGACGGCGGGTGCTCGTGCTCGAGCAGCACGACTGGGCGGGCGGCAACAGTCACGTCTTCCGCCGGCGCCGTGCCTACGAGTTCGACGTCGGCGTGCACTACCTGGGCGACTGCGGACCCGACGGTGTCATCCCGGCCATCCTGTCCGGCCTCGGCGCCGGCGACCGCGTACGGTTCCGCGAACTGGACCCCGGCTGCTTCGATCACATCGTGATTCCCGGGCTCACCCTCGACGTACCCGCCGACTGGGACGCGTACCTGACCCGGCTGGAGCGGATCCTGCCCGGTGACGCGGAGGGCCTGCGCACGTTCACCGGGATCTGCCGGGCCGTCGGCGGTGAGCAGCGCTGGGCACTGTTCACCGACGCGGAGCTGCCGGAGATCGCCGCCGGCACCCCGCACGTACGGGCCTGGGGCCGGCGGCCGCTGTCCGAACTGTTCGACCACTGCGGGCTTTCCGTCCGGGCCCGTACGGTGCTCGCCGCCCAGTCGCCGAACTACGGCATGAGCCCGGACGTCGCGACGGTGGCCACCCATGCCATGGTGACCGACCACTACCTGCGGGGCGCCTATGTCCCGGTCGGGGGCGGGCAGATGCTGGCCGCCACACTGATCGAGGTGCTGGAGGCGCACGGCGGCGAACTGCGCACGCGCAGCCGGGTCACCTCGATCGACGTCGTGGAGCGGACGGCCACCGGTGTGCACCTGGCCGACGGGACCTCGCTCACCGCGCCGCTGGTGATCTCCGGTGCCGACTACCGGCGTACGGTGCTGGACCTGGTCGGGGCGGAGCACTTCGGTTCGCGGATCGTCCGCACGACCCGGGAGGCGACGATGGGGCTGCCCTTCGCTACCGTCTACGTGGCCCTGGACCGTCCGCTGGCGCGGCGGGCCGAGGCCAACATCTGGTGGTACGACCACGAGGACATCGGTGAGCTCTACCGGGGTCTGCTCGCCGGCGAGCAGCCGGACGACGTGCGGTTCCTCTTCATCTCGCTCGCCTCGCTCAAGGAGCCCGGCGGCCGGCACCTGTGTCCGCCCGGACACGCGAACTTCCAGCTGATGACGATGTGCCCGCCCGGCTACCGGCACTGGGGGGTCGAGCGGGGGCCGGCCGAGGGCGGGCGGTACCGCCGCGAGTCCGCCTATCTGGCGGAGAAGCGGCGCTTCACCGACGCCGTGCTGCGGGCCGGCGAGCAGGTGCTCGGGCCGTTCCGGGACAGCATCACCCACCTGGAGCTGGCCACCCCGCTGACCCAGGAGCGGTACACGCTCTCCACCGGCGGATCCCCGTTCGGCTTGGCCACCTGGGGCGCCACGGGTGCCCGGCCGGACACCGTCACCGGAGTCAAGGGCCTGTACGTCGTCGGCCAGAGCACCCGCTACGGCAGCGGAATCACCGGGGTGATGGTCAGCGGGATCGCCTGCGCGGCCCGGATCCTCGGGCGGCCGCTGCTGTCCGAGGCGCACGCCGGCGCGGTGCTCGGCGACCCGGGTCGGCTGCCCGAGCGCGTCGCGGGATGGGACCCGCTCGCCGTCTCCCGGGGAGCCGCGAGGCGCACCGCGCGCGGACTGGCCAAGGTGGACTAGTTGTGCTGTCCATGGAGGTTGGTGACAGCGATCACGCACATGTGATCCTGAAATGGGTGAGGGCCTTCTGGCTCGGTGTGGATTGCCGCGTCTGCACCGGCGACCAGAAAGGCCCTCATGCGCCCCGTAACGCATCCCTGACCGAGACCGGCCGTCTGCGCCTGGCCCGCTGCGTCGTCGAGGACGACTGGCCCCTGCGGCCGCGGAACGCTTCCAGGTCTCCGTGAGCACCGCCAAGCGGTGGGCCGACCGCTACCGGCAGCACGGCGAGGCGGGCCTGGCCGACCGCTCCAGCCGTCCCCACACCGGCCCAGGACGAATTGCGACGCGCACCGAGCGGCGCGCATCATCAAGGTGCGCGTGCCGTGCCGATCGGGACCGGCCCGCATCGCGGGCCTGCTGCGGCTGGTGCCCTCCACCGTGCACCGGGTGCTGACCCGTTACGGCCTGGCACACCTGGACCGGGCCACCGGCCGGGTCATCCGCCGCTACGAGCGCGCCCGTCCCGGCGAACCGGCGCACGTCGACATCAGGAAGCTCGGCACCATCCCCGACGGCGGCGGCCACAGTCCTCGGCCGCGCGCGATGCCCTGGCCGCGGCCGGAATCACGCACGAGCGCACCCGCGCCTACCGGCCCCGGACGAACGGCAAGGCCGAATGCTGCAACGGCACCCTGCTCAACTAATGGGCCTACGCCCGCCCCTGCCGCTCAGAGACCGAACGGCGCGACGCCTTGCCCGACTGGCTGCACATCTGCCCTCACCACCACGGACACACGGCGCTGAAAGGCCAACCACCCGCCGGCCGCCTGCCGAGCCTCCCGGGGAAATACAACCAGTACCGCGTCGGCCAAGGTTCGCTCCGTCGCGACGCCCGGCACGCTCCCCCAGCTCTTCGGGCAGAGGGACCCCACTCGCCGCACCGGTCGAAAGCCCAAGTATGTCCAGTACGAGGGCTTCCGGCCGGCACGCCGGGAGCACGCACCGGACGCCGCTCCTTGACGGGAAAACCTTGTCCGACGCGGCACTGGCGCCTGTCGTCCGGATCAGGTCGCGGGGCGTCGACGGCGGCCTGTCGGCTCAGGTGAGCGGGGTCTGGTGCGTACGGCTGCAAGGCGGAGGACGGCGCCGATGCGGAGCATCGGCAACCGACGACAACGCGGCAGATGTGCGTGCCGACCCCGCGTCTGCAAGCCGTTCCTGACGACAGGCCGTGGGCCGGAAGACCCGTCAGGTCAGCGCTTCACGGCGAGGGTCAGGCCGTCGGCGAAGGGCAGCATGCACAGATCGACCCGGTCGTCCTCGCGCAGCTTGGCGTTGAAGGCCCGCAGCGCCCGGGTCTCGCTGTCCTGCGCCGACTCGTCGATCACCAGCCCGGACCACAGCACGTTGTCCGCGGCCAGCAGGCCACCCGGCCGCAGGAGGGTCAGACCGTACTCGTAGTAGGTCTCGTAGCCCTCCTTGTCCGCGTCGAGGAACACGAAGTCGTAGGCACCGGCCGCGCCTTCCTCCTCGACGAGGGCGGCGAGCGTCTCGCGGGCGTCGCCGACCCGGAGGTCCACCTTGTCCGCGACTCCCGCCCGCTCACAGTGCCAGAGCGCGGTCTTCGCCCACTCCTCACTGATGTCGCAGGCCGTGACACGGCCGCCGACGGGCAGGGTCAGCGCCGTACGGAGCAGGCTGTAGCCGGTGAAGACGCCGACCTCGAGGGTCCGCCGCGCGCCGATGGCGCGCAGCAGCACGGACAGGAACTGGCCCTGCTCGGGCGAGATCTGCATGTTGCGCTCGTCGAGCCGGGAGGTCTGCTCGCGCAGTTCGCGCAGCGGCGCCGGTTCGGAGAGGGAGACGTCGGCGATGTAGTCCTGAAGCTGCTCGGTGATGGTGACCTGGATTCTCATCTCTTTGCTCTCCGTCTGGTGTCGGCCGGCGGATCGGTGGTCACAGCCGGGTCAGGAACCGCTGCACCTCGGCGACCAGATGATCGACCGATTCAGCGGCGAAAAGCACGGGCATGCAGGCGGTGTCGTCGAAGTCCTGCGACACGATGTCGGCGGTGTCGAACACCCGCAGCTCCACCTGCTCCAGCGATTCCATCTCCGCGACCGAGGACAGGAGGGCCGCGCCGCACGCCTTGGGCCGGCCTCCCTCGTACACGACACCGGTCTCCAGGGAGAACCAGAAGACCTGGCTCAGGTTGCGCAGGGCGCCGGGTGAGGACACCCGCCTGGCGGCCTGGCCGAAGCGCCGGTACAGGTCCGCGAAGACGGGATCCCCCAGCATCACGGCGTGGCCGACCAGTTCGTGTATGACGTCCGGCTCCGGGGAGTGGTAGAGCGACTCGGGCCTGCGCAGGTACTGCGTCGCGTGGAACCCGCTCTCCGCGAAGGTGCCGAGGAACCGCTGGGCAGGGACGGTGCCCTCGGCGGGCCGCAGATGGAAACCGGTCAGCTCGCTCAGCACGGAGGAGACCTCGGCCAGTTGCGGAACCCGATGCCGTTCCAGGACGACCGACTCGGCGGCCCGCCGGTAATGCGCGCACGCCACTTCTTCGTGCAGTGAACTCAGTTTGCCGGTAACCGCCTCCCAGAGGGCGTCCTCCTCCTCCGAATATGCGATGGCCGGCAACGGTTCACCGGGCTGCCATTCCCTGGCCATTTGCTGACGCCGGGCTTTCTGTCGCTCGTATGCATCCGTCATCGCTCTTCCCCCAAATAACGTGTCGTTCACGCTAGCCCACGGCCCTGGTGCGGGGCACGGGGAACGGCTGTCTCGTTTCGTCCCGTGCCGTCCACGGCCTTGCGGGACACGGCCCGCACACGTGAGATCTGAGTACTGAACCTAAGCTCCACCCGGATACCGGAGAACGAGGGCACTTCCGTGGCTATAACCACTGACGCGAATTTCGCCAAGATTAAGGAAATCGTCTGCGAGATCCTTGAGCTGGAGGAGGACGAGGTCACGACCGAGGGCCTCTTCAATGAGGAGTACGGCGCCGACTCGCTGCGGGCCATCGAGATCCTGGGCGCCCTGGAGCGCGAGTTCGGGGTCGTCATCGAACAGGCGGAGCTCGTGCGGATGACGAATCTCCAGGGCGTCTACGACGTCGTGGCCGAAACCGCCGGCTGGCCGAAGCAGTAACCCGGCACAGGGAATGAGGAGCTGATGGCGTCACCTGACAGGCGGGTGGTCCTGACCGGGCTCGGAGTGCTGTCGAGCATCGGAACCGGGGTCGGGGAGTTCACCGCCGGCCTGCGGGCCGGACGCAGCGGCGCGGGGCCGATCACCGCGTTCGACACCGCCGGCTTCGACCACTCCACCGGCTGCGGGCTCGGCGCATTCGACGCGGAGAGCTGGATCCAGCACCTTCCCGTCGACTCACTGGGCCCGGCGAGCCGGTTCTCGGTGTCGGCGGCGCGGATGGCCGTCGAGGACGCCGGGCTGGACCTCGAGACGCTGCGCGAGAGGCCCTGCGTGATCTCCATCGGCACCACCGACGGCGAGTCGCGCGACCTCGACGAACTGGTGGAGACGGAGCTGGCACACGGCCCCGCGGCCATGGACCCGGATGTCGCGGGCCGTCTCGGGGCGGCCCGGCTGTCCTCCGCCGTCGCCCTGGAGCTCGGGCTGTCGGACGTGGAGGCGGTGACCATCCCGACGGCCTGCGCCGCCGGGAACTACGCCATCGGCTACGGCTACGACACGGTTCGCTCCGGGGACGCCGACATCGCTCTCTGCGGCGGAGCGGACGCCATGTGCCGCAAGACCTTCGCCGGTTTCTACCGGCTCGGCACCATCGCCCCCGATCTGTGCCGCCCCTTCGACATCGATCGCAAGGGCATCCTCACCGGCGAGGGCGCCGGCGTACTGGTGCTGGAGGACCTGGAGTCGGCGCTCGCCCGCGGGGCCCGGATCTACGCCGAGGTGCTCGGCTACGGCCTCAACTGCGACGCCTACCACCAGGTCGCGCCGGACCGCTCCAGCGTGGCCCGGGTGATGGAGCTCGCGCTGGAGAACGCGGGGATCGAACCGCACGAGGTGGACCTCATCTCGGCGCACGGCACGGGAACCAGGGCCAACGACGTCATCGAGTCCCAGGCGATCCGGGAGATCTACGGCGACCGGCCGCCGCGCACGGTGTCGGTCAAGTCGATGCTCGGGCACACCATGGGCGCGGCCAGCGCGCTGGCCGCGATCGCCTGCGCGCTGGCGATCACCCACCGGTTCGTCCCTCCGACCATCAACCACAACCGCACCGACCCGGAGTGCCGGATCGACTGCGTTCCCAATCACGCCGTCGAGGCCGACCTGCGGATCGTGCAGAACAACGGTCTCGGCTTCGGGGGCAACAACGCGGTCGTGGTCCTGGGCCGGTACGAGGAGTCCCGTTGAGCGAGCAGGCAAGCCGGCCGATCGCCGGAACCGGCGCGGTGGCCGCCATCGGACGATCCCCGGCCGAGATCTTCGACGCCCTGTGCAGGGGCACGTCCGGCCTGCATCCGATGCGAGGCTTCGATCGTTCGTACTACGCCGGCGACCGGTTGTACGAGATCGACGACCGCGGCGCCGACGACGTCCCGGGCCGGGCCACCGCCTTCCTCCTCGAGGCGATCGCGCAGGCACTGGCCGAGGCCGGGCTGGACGAGCCGCTGGGGGACATCCCGGTCCTGGTCGGCACGGGGCTGCGGGAGCTGCGCTCGGTCGAGCTGTGGGCCCGCGGCAACGCTCCTCTGTCCGCTGGGCAGTTGCACTTCGGCACGGCGCTGCGGGAGCGCTTCGGCGCGACCATGACCCACACCCTGTCGAACGCCTGCTCCGCCTCGCTCTACGCGCTGTCCATGGGCTGCGATCTGCTGACCGCCGGCGCCGAGACGGTGGTCGTAGCCGGAGTCGACGCCATCACCGAGTCCATGGTGGGGATCGCCGACCGGCTGCAGTCGGTGGCTCCCGACACGGTGCGCCCCTTCGACCGCAAACGCATGGGCACGATCCTCGGCGAAGGCGCCTCGGCCGTGGTGCTGCGCCGCTCCGAGGAACCGGGCCGCCCCGGCCTCGGCTGGGTGCGCGGCGTCGCCGTCAACTGCGACGCCCATCACACCACCGCCCCGGATGCCGGAAGCATCGCCGCCGCGATCCGCGACGCGCACCGCCGGGCCGGCATCACACCGGAGGACGTCGGCCTGGTCATGCTGCACGGCACCGGAACCCACGCCAACGACGCCGCCGAAGCCCGCGCGCTGCGGGCGGTGTTCGGTCCAGCCCCGGAGAAGACACTGATGACGGCGATGAAGTCGATGACCGGTCACACCTCCGGGGCCTCCGGACTGCACAGTCTGATCGTCGCGCTGAGAGCCATGACGAACGGGCTGGTCCCGCCGACGCTCGGCCTGGACGAACCGATCGAGGAGGCCGAGGAGTTCCACATCGTGCGGCACACGGCCGCGCCGGCGGACCTGGCGCTGGCCCAGGTCAACGCGTTCGGCTTCGGCGGGATCAACGCAGTCGCTGTCGTGGCCGGTCGACGATGAGCCACCTTGTCACCGGTGTCGGCCTGGCCGTGCCCGGCGCGCTCGACCCCACCGACCTCACCACGCGCAACGCCTCCGGCGCGGCGCCGGTCGATCCGGCGGCCCGGATCGGCAAGAAGGGCCTGCGCTATCTGGATCAGGCGACCCGGCTCGCGCTGTGCGCCGCCCGGGACGCGCTGAACGCCGCCGGGCTGATGACCGGCGACGCGCGGCTGACCACCACAGGCGGTGCGCCGGCCGTCGCCGCCGAGCTGTTGGTGCCCGCCGAGTCCGTCGCGGTCGTCGTCAGCTCGAACTTCGGCAATCTTGACTCGGTGTGCGAGATCGCCACCACGATCGCCGCCGACGGCGGCACCAGACTCCTCAGCCCGGTGTACGCGCCGCGGCTGTCGAGCAATGTCACCGCCTCCGAGATCGCGATCAGGTTCGGGCTGCGCGGCCCGAACCTCATGGTGTGCAACGGGCCGACGTCCGGTCTCGACGCGGTGCACTGGGCCATGGTGTTGCTGTCGGGCGGGCGCGCCCGGCATGTCCTGGTGGTGGGCGCCGAGCCGGCCAACGACGTCGTCCGCCGCCTCACCGGGCACGACCGTCCGCTCGACGGCGCCGCGGCGCTGGTGCTGGATACGCCGGCGGCCGCGGCCTCCCGCGGCGCCCCGGTCCTGGCGGAACTGGGCGGCTACGTCCGCACCGGCCAACTGGCCGGCTGCCTGTCCGCGCTCGGCGGTGCCCCCGGCGTCTGGTTCGGGCCGCGGCACGCGACGGATGTCCTCGCCGACGTGCCCCGGCACGACCTCGAGGACCGCTGGGGCCCGGCCTCGGGCGCCCTGGGAGTCCTCCAGTGTGCGGCCGCGGTGGGCCACTTCGCCGCCGGCGGCCGAGGCCCGGCGTACGCGGTGGCCGGCACGGACGCCGACGACGCCGTCGCCGGGCTCGTCCTGAGCGCGCCGGGCGGCGCGGTGACCGGAGACGGGGTGGGCCACGCGTGACATCGGCATCCCCGCCCGTCGGCATCCCGCCCGTTCTGCTCCAGCAGCGCACGATCAGCGACGGAGCCGGGCCTCGGGTGCTGCTGCTGCACGGCATGGCGGACAGCAGCACCGTGTGGGCCCGGCTGTTCGCACCGCGGCGCGAGGCGCTGCGCCGAGCCGAGATCCACACGGCCGAACTGCCCTGGCGAGGCACCGGACCGCCCGACTGGGCCCACCGCGCGGAGTCCGCCTCGTGGCTCGCCGAGACGCTGGACGAGCTGGCGAGCACCGTGGGCCCGGCCGATGTCGTGGTGGCGCACTCCTTCTCCGCGATGCTGCTGCTCGACCTGGCCTGCGGTGCGACCGCGCACACCGGGCACCGGCTCAAGGGGATGGTCCTGGTGTCCCCCTTCTTCAGGCCCCGGCCCCAGGACTTCGGCTGGGACACGATGACGGGCCTGCCGGAGCAGTTCGTCCGCACGATGGAGGAAGGCATCCGGGTGGCGGCCGGTCACCGGTCGAAGCCGGAGCTGCACCGTGCCCTGGCGGAGCGGCTGTGCGAGACGATCGGCCCCTACGGCTGGTCACGGTTCTTCGAGCTGTACCTGCGCACGCCGTGGCTGCGGACCACGGAGGTGCCAACGCCCGTGCTGGTCGTATCCGGGGCCCAGGACCGGATCGCGTCGACCGCGGAGGCACGGGCCCTGGTGGCCCGGATGCCCTCGGCGACCCTGCACACCATCGAGGACGCCGGGCACTTTCCGATGGCCGAGCAGCCGGAGCGGTTCGCCGAGGTGCTCGGCGGTTTCCTGCGCCGTTTTGCAGCCATCTCCGAACCGGCCGGGGAGCGGCCCCGTTCAACGCTAGTGGAGCGAATCTGATGACTGACATCGACACCGCGGTCAAGAACGTGCTCACGGAGACCACCACCGTCTCCCTCACGCCCGGATACGAGGGCGCCAACATCGGCACGTACATCGGCTTCAAGCACGTCAACTACCTCGTCGAAAAGGCGGTGATCGAGCACTTCCGGCGGCAGGGGCTGCCGGTCGGCGGGCTGTACGAGAAGTACGGCCTGGGCTTCGACCTCACCGAGCTGGAGGCCCGGCTGCGCGGCGGTCTGTTCGTGGACGACGAGGCCGCGCTCGAGGTGAAGCCGGTGACCGGCGACGGCGACACGGCGTTCCGGTTCAAGGTGGCGATCACCGTCCCGCGCGACGGCACGCCGAAGAAGATCGTCACCGCCTCGGCGGCGGCCGTGCTGCGCCGGGACGAGGACGACCGGCGGCTGCCGGGCCGGGTACCGGCCCCCGAGGCGCTCGACCGCTTCACCGTGACCGCGCTGGGCACTCCGGAACCCGGCGAGGCGGTCCCCGCCACCGGCGGGGACCGGCTGCCGTCCGGTGGCTCGGTCGACCGGGATCCCGTGCTCGACCAGCTCCTGGCCGGCCGCAACGGCTACGGCTGGAAGTTCCGCGTCCCCTATCCGTACGTGCACTTCTTCAGCCGGATGCACATGTCGGCCTATCTCCGTCAGATGGAGGAGGCCAAGCACCGCTTCGTCGACGCCCGCGGCATCTCCATCGGGGCACAGCTGGCCGAGCGCAACTGGATTCCGGCGGTGACCCACTCCAGGATCGAGATTCTGGGCGAGGCCCTGCTCGAGGAAGAGCTGTACACCGTCTACACGGTCGAGAGCGTCTTCAAGAACCTGCTCTACACCGCACGCATGGACTGCTACGTCGTACGGGACGGCCGGCTGCTCCAGGTGGCCACGGGCGAGATCACGCACGGCTACGGCATCGTCGAGAACGGCAACGAGGCGCGGGTCGTCTCCTGGGACGACCGGATCGATCGCTGCCTCAAGGGCCTGCCCGGTGAGGGGGCGTGACGGCACCGGTCATCACCGCCTGGTCCGCGGTCTCGCCCTTCGGCCTGGGGCGGGAGGCCTTCGCGGCGGGCGTGGCGGCGGGGACGTCCGCGGTGACCCGGCTGGAGGAGTGGCCCGTCCCGCGGCAGCGGGTCGCGCCGGTACCGGGCTTCGTCGTCGAGGAGGTGCTGGGGCGCAAGGGCACCCGGTCCATGGACCGGGTCTCGGCCCTGGCCGCCGCCGCGACCGGCGAGCTGCTCGGCACGGGCAGCCGCCACCGTGAGAGGGCGGCCGGGGAGCGGGCGGCACTCGTGCTCGGGACCACCGCGGGGAGCAGCACGAGCATGATGGACATCACCCGCGACACGCACACCCGGGCGAGGCCGTTCCACATCGACACGCCCCGGATCCCCAACGCCATCATGAACAGCTCCGCCGCGCAGTGCGCCATCCGGCACAACCTCAAGGGGCCCAACACGACCGTCGCGGGCGGCAGAGCAGCCGGGCTGTTCGCGCTGCGCTACGCCCTGCGGCTGCTCCGTTCCGGCCGCGCGCGCACGGTGCTGTGCGGTGGTGCGGAGGAGCTCACCCCGGACCGCGGCCGGCTGAGACACCTGGCCGACGGTCCGAACCGGTCGACCGCGCTCGGCGAGGGCTGCTCGCTGCTGCTGCTGGAACCCGCCGCGCCGGCGGGTGAGCAGGTGCTCGCCGAGGTCCTCGGCGTCACCCTCGGGGTGTTCCGCGACGGTGAGCAGGACGCGGCGCTGGCGAAGTGTCTCTCCAGCGCCCTGGCCCGGGCCGGAGCCACGGAAGCGGACCTGTGGGCCGTGTCCCCCGCGGTCGGACAGGGCGAGGTCCGCCTCGACGGGCACGCACCGCTGACGCTGCCCGGGGAGGAGGCCTGGGGAGACGCCGGAGCCGCGGCGGCCCCGTTCCAGATCGGGTCGGTGCTGGCCGCGGCCGAACAGGATCCGGCCGCCCGCGGGCGACTCGCCGCGGTGCTGTCCGCCGACCCCGACAACGTGCTCGGCTGTGCTGTTTTGCGCATCCCGGAGGAACCAGGGAGTACCCATGTCTGAGACTTCGTCACCGGTCGCTCTGGTGAGCGGCGGGTCCCGCGGCATCGGCCGAGCCGTCGTGCGCCGCCTGGCCCAGGACGGCTACGACGTCGCGTTCTGCTACGTCAGCGGTGAGGAGCCGGCCCGGGAGCTGGAGAAGGAGGTCGCCGAGCTGGGCGGGCGAGCGGTCGCCACCCGGGTCGACGTGGCGGACGCCGACGCCGTGCGGGCGTGGGTGCGCGGCACGGAGCACGATCTCGGGCCGATCGGCGCCGTGGTGACCTCCGCGGGAGTGACCAGAGACAGCGCGCTGGTGCTGATGGCGGACGAGGACTGGCGCACCGTCCTCGACATCAACCTCGACGGCATGTTCAACGTCTGCCGCGCGGCGATCTTCGAGATGATGAAGCGCCGGTCAGGGGTGATCGCCAATCTGTCCTCGGTCGCCGGCGTGCAGGGCCACGCCCGGCAGACCAACTACGCGGCCGCCAAGGCCGGGACGATCGGTTTCACCCGGTCGCTGGCCAAGGAGGTCGGCCCGTACGGCATCCGCGCGAACGTGGTCGCCCCCGGGTTCATCGACACCGACATGACCGCGGCACTCCCGGCAGCAGCCGTCAAGGAGGCCGTCGAGCGGACGGCGCTGCGCCGGACGGGCCGGGCCGAGGAGGTGGCGGACCTGGTGTCGTTCCTGGTCTCGCCCCACGCGGCCTTCATCACCGGCACGGTACTGGAGATCGACGGCGGCATCTCGCTGTGAGCGCCCCGCCGGAAAGGAGGCCGTGAGGACATGGCCAGGAAACCACCCCGCTGGTACTTCTCGCTGCGCAGCCCGTACTCGTGGTTCGCGTATCGCGACCTGATCGACCGCTACTCCGACGTGGCGGACGCCATCGAGTGGATCCCGTTCTGGGAACCGGACGAAGAGACCCAGGCGCTGCTGGAGAAGGAAGGCGTCCAGCTGCCGATCGTGGAGATGTCCCGCGCGAAGAACTTCTACATCCTCCAGGACGCCCGCCGCCTGGCCGAGGCCCGCGGACTCACCGTGACCTGGCCGGTGGATCGCGCCCCGAACTGGGAGATCGCCCACCTCGGTTACCTGGTGGCCGAGGACGCCGGCCTGGGCCGGGAGTACGTGGCGCTGGTCTACCGCGCCCGCTGGCAGCAGAGCCGGGACATCACCGACCGGACCGTGATCGCCGAGCTCGCCGCCGAACTCGGCCTGGACCCCGCCCTGGTCGCCGGCGCCTCGGACGACCCCGAGCTCAGGCGCCGGGGCGCCGAGGCACTGATCCGCTCCTACAAGGACGGCCTGTTCGGCGTCCCCTTCTTCATCCACGGCCACGACAAGTACTTCGGCACCGACCGGTTGCGCGCCTATGTCGCGAAGGTCCGGGGCGAGCAGCCCAGACCGGACGCCGAGCTCACCTGGCTGGACGAAGCGGGCCTGGTCCCCGAGCCGATCCCGGCCGGCGGGGACGCCGGCCATGCGGGCGGCTGCGGCTGACGCCGCGACCGTCGCGGAGACGAACAACGGAAGGGAACCCCCATGACTGCTGAAACCGCCCTCGACATCGACGAGTTGTGCGAAATGATCGCCGATGTGCTGGAGGTCGACGCCGGGTCGATCACGCCGGAGATCGACTTCGTCCGCGACCTCGGCGTCGATTCTCTGCTGGCGATGGAGCTGGCCGTCACCTTGGAGCGCCACTACCGGGTCAAGATCGAGTCGCATGAGATCGGGGACGTGCGGACCCTGCCGGACATCTCCGCGCTGCTGGCCCGGAAGCTGCGGAAGCCGGCGTGACCCAGGACCACCCGGCCGAGCGGTACCTGCTCGTCGCCACCCAGTCCGGCGCGACCGCGGAGCGGTTCCTGGCCGACGCCGCCGCACTGGCCGACGCCGGTGAGCGGGTGCGCCTGTTCCTCGCCGCAGACGCTGTCGCGCTCGGGATCGCCGGGGCAAGCCCCGCACTGCCGCGCTTCCTCGGAGCCGGCGGGCAGGTCTGGGCCGATGAGTTCACCCTCGTCCACCGGGCCTTGCACGCCGCGCCGCTGACGCCCGGCGTGCGGACCACCGGCATGGGCGACGTGGCCGACTGGCTGCTGGAGCCCGGTACCCGGGTGGTGTGGCACTGACCATGGCCGCACCCGTCGAACGCCGCATGTGGGACGTGCTGGTCGTCCTCACCGCACCACCCCACACGACCGACACCCTGACCACCGTGCTCCGGCTGGCCCAGGCCGTACTGGACCGGGAGCACACCATCCGGGTCTGGGCGTGCGGGTACAACACGATGCTGACGCAGGCCTCGTTGGGCGAGACCAAACCCGCCGACCTGCGCGACCCGAAGACGCCGGCTCCGACGGCCGGCGCACTGATCCGGGGCCTGCTCACCACGTACAAGGGCCGGTTCAGCTGGATCGTCTGCACGGCGTGCAGCGCGGAGCGGGGCGCCCGGAACCACATCGCCGAGGTCCGGCTGCGCTCCGACGCCCGGCTGGCGGCGACGATCTCCGCCGCCCGCCGGACCGTCTACATCGGAGGTGCGTAGATGGCCTACCTGGTCATCATCGACCGCGGTTATCGCGGCAGCGCCGAGGCACAGTTCTTCGACGCGCTCTACGGCGTCGAGATGCTCGGCGACCAGCTCGGCGGGATGGACGTGGTGCTGCGGGGAACGAGCGTGACCGCCGCGCTGGACGGCGCCGCTCCGCCGCCCGCGCTTCGGGTGGGACCGACGGTGCTGAACACCCTCGCGGATCCCCGCCGATCCGTTCGCGCGCTGGTGGACAAGGGAGCGGCGGTCTACGTCGACGAGCCGGGCCTTGCGGCCTTCGGCCTGGAGGCTGCCCCCCTGATTCCCGGTGTCACCCGGGTGGACTCCGCACGCATGACCGCCCGCTGGGGCGATTACGCCGGCGTGTGGTTCCTGTGAGTGGGCGGCGGCACTACGCCCGGCCGGTCGACGGCGCCGACCGGATCTCGTCCCGCGCCGAGGCGGACGAGCTGCTGATCGAGGCGGTGAAGGTGGTGCGGTCCACCGATCCCTATCTCGGGGGGCACTTCCCGGGGGTCACCCTCTATCCGGCGATCTTCCTGCTCGACGGCATCCGGCAGGCGGTCGGTTCCGAGCTCTCCCGCTCCCCCGCGCTCGCCGGACACCTCGGCCTTGACGGCTCGGCGCAGGAGACCTGGCTCGAACTGGGCACGCTCGACTCGGCACGGGTGCTCAGGCCGATGCTCGAGGGCGACGAACTCCGGCTGCTGATCCGGGTGTCGACGGGACGTCCGGGCGCTCTGCGGGCCGCCCTCGACTGCCGTCGCGCCGACGACACCCAGGTCGCGAAGATGACCGTCGAACTCGTCCGGGGAGGGACCTCATGAACTCCGGGTACGCGCAGTTGCTCGCGCTCCTCCCGGTCCGGCACCCGATGGTGCTGGTGGACCGGGTCGTCGGCTTCGAGCACCGCCGCACCATCGAGACCGCCAAGGCGGTGACCGGCAGCGAGCCGTGCTACCAGGGCATGGCCGACGACCTCCCGGCCGAGCGGTACGCCTATCCCCGGTCCATGGTTCTCGAATCGTTCGGGCAGTCCGCGGCGCTGCTCTGGCTCGGCAGCCCCGGCGGCGGCCCGAACGCCGCCGGGGACGGCCTGCCGATGGTCGGCCGGCTGCGGAACTGCGAGTTCACCGGTTCCGCGTTCCCCGGCGACGTGATCCGGCACCGCGTGCATGTCGAACGGCTGCTGGACGACGGCGCGTTCATGACCGGCGAGAGCCGGGTCGGTGACCAGGTGATCCTGACCGTCGGATCCCTGATCGCCGTCGCCCGCCCGTCGGCCGTGGTCGCCGGTACGGCGTCCGCTGTCCCGGCGCCGACCGCTTCACGCGGCCGCTAGTGTGCGGGGCTCGCAGGCCGCCGCATGCTCCTTCGCCTTGGTCCGCGCGAACACCTGCAGTATGCGATGCATGGTGAACCTGCGCCGGCCGACCTCCGCCACGAGGTGCTCGGACTCCAGCACCCTGGTCAGCCGGTCGGCCTCGGCGAGCGGTATCCCGGCGAGCGCCGCCCCCCTCTCGAGCGTGAACCCGGCGTCGTCGACGAGACCGATCTCCCGGAAGTACCGTTTCGCCTCAAGACCGAGTCGGCGATAGGAGAACTCCAGTTCGGCACGGATGCCGCCGCGGTCGCCGTCGAGCGCCAGGGCGAGCAACTGACTGTCATCGCGCATGCTGCGCACGAAGTGTGCGAAGCCCTGTCCGGGGCGGTCGGCGAACCTCACGGCGGCCAACCGCAGCACGAGCGGCAGATACCCGCACAGCCGAGCCAGTTCCTCCAGGTCGGCACGTGCGTTCACCAGGTGCTTCGCGTCGATGACGGCGCTCAGCACCGCGCATGCCGCCTCCGGGCTGAGCACCTCCAGCGTCAGCCGGCGCGCGGCCTCCCTGGCCACCAGTCCCGACATCCGGTTGCGGCTGGTGACGACCGTCCGACAGTGCTCTCCGGTCGCCAGCAGCGGACGCACCTGGTCGGTGTCACTGGCGTTGTCGAGGACGACCAGCATTCTGCGGTGGGCGATCAGCGACCGATACAGCTCGACCCGCCGCCATGGATCCGCCGGGCAGTCGTCCTCGGGCACACCCAGGCCTCCGAGCAGCACGCCCAGGGCGTGCTCGGTGTCCAGCGGCCCGTGGGCGCTCCGCAGATCGACATACAGCTGGCCGTCCGGAAAGTCGCCGGCCATGCGGTGTGCCCACCGGATCGCGAACGCGGACTTCCCCACGCCGACCGGTCCCGACACGAGGAACACGCTGCTGTTGTGCCGCCGGACGAGCTCGTCGGCGGCCTTGAGCGCACGGCCGCGACCGGCCAGGAACCTCACGTCGAGCGGGAGGTGGCGGGGCACGATCCCCGACCTCGGCGCCTCGGCGGCCGGGCCGCCCGGGGAATCCTCCTCCTCCGCGCCTTCCCCGGCCTCTGCCGCATACAGCACTCGCCACTGGGCCAGCCAGCGTTCGGTCGCCTCCGCCACCTTCTCCGGGGGCTGGCCGCCGTACATCAGGCAGGCCGTCACGAACGCGGAGACGAACTCCGATCGCGGCAGCTTGTTTCCCCGCAGGACCGTCGAGACCGTACTCCGTGGCAGCGCGTCCACCTCGTCGCCGTTGGCTGCTCTGGTCTGTCCTCCCAACTGTTGCAGACGGCGCATGGAAGGCTGGCCGACACTCAGCCGTAGTTCCCGTAGCTGCCGCACGAAATCTGTTGCGTTGTCACTTGTCATCCGGGACATCACTCCCCCGTATCACCGGATTTTTTACGCAATGTGAAAGTGTGTCACCTGGTCAGTGAACCACTGCGGGCCTCCTCTGCCGCCCGGGCCGTCAAGTCCTGGCCGAAGCCGTGCGCGGCCAGCCCGAACAGCACACCGCCGAGGATGAACCAGGGGTTCCACAGTGCGAGCGTCCAGAACTTCTGCGCGGCACTGATCTCACCGACGGCGGACACCCCGGCGATGAGCAGCACCTCGACAAGAAGCCCCCGGGTCAGCAGCAGCGCGGCGATCCCGACGCCGAGCCACCGGAGCGCACGCCACCGGCGCCCGCGCACACCGCGCCGCCGCAGCCCGAGCGCCACCGCGGCGCCGACCAGGCAGGCCAGGCCGACACCCCAGAGACCTCCGGCAACGAACCAGGCCGGCCGCTCGGAGGCGAGGCGCTCGCCCGACGAGACGTCCAGGCCCACTTCCCCGCCGAGGGCCCAGAAGAAATGCAGACCGGCGAACGCTGTCGCCCAACCGGCCGCGAGATATCCCCACCATCGCGACGCACTGAACCGCAACTCACAACCCCCGTTTTGCAACCGCATCGGTTAAACCCCGCGACCGTACTAATTCTTTCCCAGCAGCATCGGGTGATGCAAGCGTCCTGGCGAGCACCTACTCGGGGTACGCGATCGACAACTGCCTGCTATGGGCGGGAAGTTGAACGTTACATTGAATTGCAAAGCAAACTTGGGGCCGGTCCTCCCGCCCATTCGGCGTGCCTCACCGATCGGTTGCCGAGAGCCGTGCCCGCAGGGCCGAGGCGATGTGCGGCAAGACCTTCGGTTCCGTCATCTGATTGTGTTCGCAGTCGATCTCGATCTCGGTGATCCGCCCCGTGATCAAGGGCTGCCAGCGCCGTGCGAAGTCCGGCTCATCGGGATGGGTCCGCCTCGCGGTGAAGAACAGCAGGTCGGTGTCGACCGCACGGCCGAACGGATCTTTCAGCATCGCGGTCTGCCGGCCGAGGATCTCCGGCAGTGCGGCCAGGCTGCGTTCGCCCACACCGGCCAGCGGGTGGTCGATCTCGCGAAGGAACGCGTGCACCCGGCCGTAGTCGAGCTCCTGCCCCGGCTCCTGCGGCAGTTCCAGGCCGACATAGCGCAACGCCTGGAACAGCACGTCGGTGTCCGGATCCGTGTAGTCGGGACCGGGAACCGTGGTGTCGAGCATCGCCAGCAGGCCCACCTCGTCACCCTGGTCGCGCAGCAGCCCGGCGATGGCGTGGGCCACCGCGCCGCCGGACGACCAGCCGAGCAGCTGATACGGCCCGTGCGGCTGCACCGCGCGCATGTGCGCGAGGTAGTCGGCGGCCATCTCGTCGATCGAGGTGGCGTACCCGCCCTCCCCGTCCAGACCTCGGGCCTGGAGCGTGTAGAGCGGCTGCTCCTTGTCGAGCTGCCCCAGCAGGCCCGCGTACACCCAGCCGATCCCGGTCGCCGGATGCACGCAGAACAGCGGGGGGCGGCTGCCTTCGGTGCGCAGCGGCAGCAGGACCTGGAGCGAGTCCGCACCGGGGCGGGCCGGGCCGCTCGCGTCGAGTCGTCCGGCCAGCTCCGCCACGGTCGGCGCTTCGAACAGGGTCCGCACGGCGAGCTCGATGCCGAGCCGTTCCCGCGCCTTCGCCACGAGCCGGGTGGCGAGCAGAGAGTGCCCGCCCAGCTCGAAGAAGCTGTCGTCGATTCCCACCGTCGGCACCCCGATCACCGCGGCGAACAGGTCGCACAGCGCCTGCTCCCGGGCGTCGCGCGGTCCGCGTCCGCCGACGCGCTGTTCGGTCCCCGGCGCCGGCAGCATCCGCCGGTCCAGCTTTCCGCTGGCCGTCAGCGGCAGCCGCTCCAACGCCACGACCGCCGACGGGACCAGATGGCCCGGCAGCTCACGGCGGGCGGACTCGATCAGCTCGGCCGGCCGCACCTCGTGGCCGTCGGCGGCCACGGCATACGCGACCAGCGTGGTGTCCCCCTGCTGGTCACGCCGGGGAATCACCGCGACCTGGGCGACGCTCTCGTGCCGGGCGAGTACGGCCTCGGTCTCACCGGGCTCCGCCCGCTGACCACGGATCTTGACCTGGTCGTCGACCCGCCCGATGAACTCCAGCTGCCCGTCCGAGCGCCAGCGCACCACGTCGCCGGTGCGGTACATGCGTTCCCCGGCGCCGCCGAACGGGCAGGCGACGAAGCGTTCGGCGGTCATGCCGGGCCGTCCGAAGTAGCCCCGGGCGAGACCGGCCCCGGCGAGGTACAGCTCACCGGTGACACCGGGGGGAACGGGGTTCATACCGTCGTCCAGCACATAGGTGCGGTAGTTGGTGAGTGCCCGGCCGATCGGCGCCACTCCGGCGGCGTTGCCGTCGTCGTACCACTCGGTGGCGTAGACGCAGGCCTCCGTCGGGCCGTACAGGTTCGCGATCCGCACACCCGGGGCGGCGGCCCGCAGGTCGTGCACCAGCCGCGGCGTGACCGCCTCACCCACCAGGACGACGGTGCCGATCCGCAGCCGGCCGCCGGTGGCGAGGGCGGCCGACATCGCGGACGGCGCCGTGCAGACCAGGCTCGCCGTGGGGCGTTCCTCGTCGGCCAGAGCGAGCACGTCGCGCACCACCTCGATGCTGCCGCCGTGCAGCAGCGGAAGGATCATGTCCGACACCGACACGTCGAAGGTGGCCGAGGTGGAGGCCAGCGCGGCGGCGAACACGTCCGCGGAGAAGGCCTGTCCCGCCCACGCCGACAGATTCGCCACTGCGCGGTGCGCGACCACCACGCCCTTGGGCCGCCCGGTCGATCCGGAGGTGTAGATCACGTAGGCCGCGTCGTCGGGGCGCAGCGGCGCCGACCGGTCCGCGTCGGTGAGGTCGCCGCCCTCGAGCGCGGCGAGCGCGGTCTCGGTCACCGGGTCGTCGAGCACGATGCGCGGCAGACCGTCGGGCAGTACCTCCGCGCCTGCACGGTCCGTCACCGCCAGCACCGGGCGGGCGTCCTCGACCAGATGGCGCACCCGCTCGGCCGGATGGCCGGGGTCGATCGGCACGTACGCGGCTCCGGAGTTCAGCACCGCCCACATCGCGAGCGGCAGCCGCTCGTCCCTCGGCAGGGCGAGTGCGACCCGCTGCTCGGGGCCGCAGCCGTGGGCGACCAGCAGCCGCGCAAGCCGGTTCGCGGACGTCCGCAACGCGTCGTAGCTCAGCCGCCGGCCCCCCGCGCGCACCGCCGTGGCGGCGCCGTCGCGGGCGGCGGACGCGGCGAACAGCTCGGGCAGGGTGACCGACGGGACCGGTGCGCTGCCGCCGTTCCACTCCTGCAGGATCCGCTGCCGCTCGTCCGCCTCGAGCAGCTCCACCTGGCTGATCCGCTGCTCCGGATCGCTGGTGACGGCCTCCAGCATCAGCAGCAGGCGGTCGGCGATCGCCGCCACGGTCTCCCTGTCGAACAGATCACTGCTGTAGATCAGCGCGCCACGGGCACCGCCCTCCCGGCCGTCCGCGTGATAGCGGGCCTCCAGATGGACCGACAGGTCGAACATGGTGGCGTCGGTGCCGACTTCGAGCGCCTCGGCGGTGAGGCCGGGCAGCCGCAGCTCGGTGTCCCTGGTGTTCTGGAAGGCGAACATCACCTGGAACAGCGGGTGCCGGGCCGCGGACCGGTCCGGGTTGACCGCCTCGACCAGGTACTCGAACGGAAGGTCCTGGTGCGCGTACGCGTTGAGGTTGGCCTCCCGCACCCTGCCGATGATGTCGCGGAACGTCGGATCACCGCTGGTGTCGGTGCGCAGCACCAGCGTGTTGACGAAGAACCCGACGAGGTCGTCGAGCGCTTCGTCGGTACGGCCGGCGATGGGTGAGCCGACGGGGATGTCGGTGCCGGCCCCGAGGCGGGTCAGCAGCGCGGCGAGCGCCGTCTGGACCACCATGAACGCCGTCGCGTTGCAGTCGACGGCCAGCTTGTTGATCCGGGCGTGCAGCTCCGGCCCGTAACCGAAGGCGACACTGCCGCCCGCGTAGCTCGGGGTCTTCGGCCGCGGCCGGTCCACCGGCAGCGGCAGCTCGTCCGGAATCCCGGCCAGCGCCTTCCGCCAGTAGGCGACCTGCTCGCTGACGACGCTGTCCGGGTCGTCCGTGCGGCCCAGCAGGTCACGCTGCCACAGCGCGTAGTCCACGTACTGCACGGGCAGTTCGGTCCACTCCGGCGCCCGGCCGGCGCAGCGGTCCGCGTACGCACCGCTCAGATCGCGGGCCAGCGGGACCAGCGACCAGCCGTCACCGGCCACGTGATGGAGGACCAGCACGAGCACGTGCTCGGTCGGGGACACCGTGAGCACCCTGACCCGCAGCGGCAGGTCGGTGCGCAGATCGAAGTCCCGCTCGGCGATCTCGGCGATCGCCGCGGCCAGCTCGCCCCGGCCGGTCTCGCTCACCGCGAAGTCCGGACGCACCTCGTCCGGGGGGAGGATCCGCTGGTGCGGAACGCCGTCCGTCTCGGGGAAGATCGTGCGCAGCGTCTCGTGCCGGACGGTGACGTCGGCGACGGCGGCGGCCAGCGCCCGGTGGTCCAGTGAGCCGGTCAGCCGGGCCGCCATGGGCAGGTTGTAGGCGGCGTTCGAGCCCTCCAGACGGTTGAGGAACCACAACCGCTGCTGGGCGTGCGACAGCGGCACCCGCTCCGGGCGCGGCCCCCGCACGACCGGCTGCCGCCGGCTGCCATCGGACCGGTCGAGGATCTGCACGAGCCCGGCCACCGTCTGGGTCGCGAACAGGTCCCGGATCGCCAGATCGACCCCGAACGCGACCCGCACCAGGGAGATCAGCCGGGTCGCCATCAGGGAGTGGCCACCGAGGTCGAAGAACCCTTCGTCGATGCCCACGCCGGGCAGGCCGAGGATGTCCGCGAAGATCCGGCAGAGCGTCTCCTCGCGCTGGTTGCGCGGCCCGCGCCCGGCCTTTCGGCCCGCGTGGTCGGGGGCGGGCAGCGCCCGCCGGTCCAGCTTGCCGTTGGGGGTCAGCGGCAGTTCGTCCAGGACGACGAAGGAGGCCGGGATCAGATGCTCCGGCAGCAGGCCGCCGAGGAACTCGCGCAGCGCCGCCGGCTGGGGACGGTCCGCGCCGGCCGGGACGACATAGGCGAACAACCGCGTGTCGTCGGACGCGTCCGCGCGTGCTACGACAACGGCGTGCCCCACGCACTCGTGCCGGACCAGCGCCGCCTCGATCTCGGCGGGCTCGACCCGGAAGCCGCGCACCTTGACCTGGTCGTCGCCGCGACCGAGGAACTCCAGCTGCCCGTCGCTCCGCCAGGCCACCACGTCGCCGGTGCGGTACATCCGCTCCCCGAAGCCGCCGAACGGGCAGGCCACGAACCGCGCCGCGGTCAGGGCCGGGCGGTGCAGATAGCCGCGGGCCAGCTGAGCACCGGCGATGTACAGCTCGCCGGCGACCCCCGGCGGGACCGGGCGCAGCGTGGAGTCGAGCACGTACAGGGCGGTGTTCCACACCGGGCTGCCGATCGGCACCGACACCGCACCCGGCTCGCTCCGGTACGCCCAGGCGGTCACGTCCACCGCCGCCTCGGTCGGCCCGTACAGGTTGTGCAGGCCGGCCGCGATCGTCGCGTCGGCCCGCGCGGCCAGCTCGGCAGGCAGCGCCTCACCGCTGCTGATCAGCCGCCGCAGATCCGGCAGCTCGGCCGCGGCGGGCTCCGCGACGAACACGGCCAGCATCGACGGCACGAAGTGCGCCGTGGTGATCCGCTGTTCGCGCATCAGCCGGGCCAGGTACGCCGGGTCCTGGTGTCCACCGGGCCTCGCCACCACCAGGGTCGCGCCGTTGAGCAGCGGCCAGAAGAACTCCCAGACGGACACGTCGAATCCGGCGGGGGTCTTCTGCAGCACCCGGTCCGTGGCGTCGAGCCGGTAACGGTCCTGCATCCACGCCAGCCGGTTGACGATGCTCGCATGGGACACCACCACGCCCTTGGGCGCTCCCGTGGACCCGGAGGTGTAGATCACGTACGCGGGATGCTCCGGAAGGACGGTCCCCGGGTCGGCCGCGAACGCCTCACCCGCGGGCACCTCGTCGAAGACCGGGTGGTCCTCGGTGAGCACGAGCGCGGGCCGGGCGTCGTCGAGCAGGTACTGGATGCGCTCGGCGGGATACCCGGGATCGACCGGCAGGTAGGCGGCGCCGGTCCTGAGGACCGCCAGCAGGGTGACGACCAGGTTCTCGGAGCGCGGCAGCAGCACCGCGACACAGCTCTCCGGTGCGGCACCGCGCTCGGCGAGCAGCCGTGCGAGCCGGCCCGCACGCAGATCCAGCTCCGCGTAGGTCAGCTCGGTGTCCTCGAACACCACCGCCGTGCGGTCGGGGGTGCGCGCCGCCTGCTGGGCGAAAAGCTCGGGCAGAGTGGCGCGCGGCACCTCGTGAGCGGTGGCGTTCCAGTCCCGTACGACCTGTTCGTGCTCGGCTCGGTCGAGCAGCTCGGCTTCGCCTATCCGCTGCCCGGGGTCGGCGGCCATCGCGGCGAGCAGCCGCGCCAGACGATCCGTCAGCCGCTCGACGTCCGCAGCGTCGAACAGGTCGGTCGAGTACTCGACCATGCCTTCCAGGCCGCCCGGGGATCCGTCCTCGGTGACGGTCTCGCGCAGATGGACGGCGAGGTCGAACTTGTTCTGCACGATCCGCTCGACCGGTTCGGCGCGGACGGTCAGGCCGGGGAACTCCGGCTGCGGCGGGGCCTCGTGCAGTGACAGCAGGACCTGGAACAGGGGCAGTCGGCCCGCCGAGCGGTCCGGGTTGAGGATCTCGACGAGCCGCTCGATCGGCACGTCCTGGTTCGCGTACGCGCTGAGATTGGTCTCGCTGATCCGGCCGAGCAGCTCGTGCCAGGTGGGATTGCCGCCCGTGTCGGTGCGCAGCACCAACGTGTTGAGGAAGTCGCCGATGAGGTCGTCGAGTGCCGGGTCGGTCCGTCCGGCGACCGGCGTGCCGAGGGGGATGTCGGTGCCGCAGCCGAGCCGTGTGAGCAGGGCGGCGAGCCCGGCCTGACTGACCATGTACAGGCTCGTACCGGAAGCGGCGGCCAGGGCGGCCATGCGCCGGTGAGTCGTCGGATCGATCCGGAACGACAGTGTGGCCCCGTGATACTCGCTGCCGGCGCCGCGCGGCCGGCTGCCGGGCAGCCGCAGGTCCTCGGGCAGGTCGGCCAGTGCTGCACGCCAGAACGAGATCTGGCGGCTGATCAGGCTGTCCGGATCGTCCTCGCGGCCCAGCAGCTCTCGCTGCCACAGCGCGTAGTCCGCGTACTGCACGGGCAGCGGTGCCCACCGCGGCCCGCGGCCGGCGCGGTGGGCGGCGTAGGCGTGGGTGAGGTCACGGGTCAGCGGCCCCATGGACCAGCCGTCCCCGGCGATGTGGTGCAGCATCAGGACCAGCACGTGGTCTTCTGCCGACAGCGCGAACAGATGGGCCCGCAGGGGGAGTTCTTCTGCCAGGTCGAAGACGTGACCGCAGGCGCCGGCGATCCGCGCGGCCAGTTCCGCCTCGGTGGTCTCGACGACCTCCAGCTCGACCACGGCGTGTTCCGGGGGGACGATGTACTGGTACGGGGTGCCGTCGACGTCCGGGTAGCGGGTGCGCAGCGATTCGTGCCGGTCCGACACGTCCTGAAGTGCGGCGGCGAGCGCCGCGCGGTCCAGTGCGCCCGTGAGCCGCACCGCGATCGGCATGTTGTACGTGGCGCTCCCGTCCTCCAGCCGGCTGAGGAACCACAGCCGCTGCTGAGCGGGCGACAGTGGTGTGCGCTCCGGACGCCGCTGCCGCACGATCGGCGGCCGCCGAGTGGCTTCGGCCCTGTCCAGGACGGCACCGAGCTCGGCCACCGTCGGCGCCAGGAACAGGTCCCGGATGGCCAGGTCGACGCCCAGGGCGGCCCGTATCCGGGAGACCAGCCGGGTCGCCAGCAGCGAGTGGCCGCCCAGGTGGAAGAACCCGTCGTCGATGCCGACCCGGGGGAGGCCGAGCACCTCGGCGAAGATCCGGCACAGGGTGGCCTCGCGGTCGTCGCGCGGGCCCCGGCCGGAGGTCTGTCCGAGCATCGCCGGCGCCGGCAGCGCCCGCCGGTCCAGCTTGCCGTTCGGGGTCAGCGGCATCCGGTCCAGCACGACGAACGCAGTGGGCACCAGGTAGTCCGGCACCGCGCGCCGCAGGTGCTCGCGCACCGACTCGACCAGCGCGTCCGAGGCCAGCACGGCGGCCGGGGCGTTGGTGTGGGCGGCCCCGCCGGCGGCCGGCGGCCCACCGGGGCGGTATCCGACCTGCACCGTCCCGGGTGCGCTGAACACCACGTCCAGAGTGCCGCCCGAGCGGTCGCCGCCGGCCCAGGTCACCGTGGTCCGGTAACCGGCCTCGTCGCCCAGGGCGGTGAACTCGGCCGGCTCCGGGAGTTCGGACGCGTCGTCCGTCAGGGCGGCCAGCGCGGCCGCCAGGTCCTCGGTCTCGAGCGCCCGCACGGCCGCCAGCTCGCCGGCGATCCTGCGGTTGGGGACGCCGGTGACCCGCAGCCCGTCCGGCCGGGCCGCCAGCGCCGTGCGCAGCGCGTCCGTGTCGGCGGCGTCCCGCCCCCAGACAAGCTCCCGTACGGCGACCGGCTCCGGCTGCGGCGCGGTGCGCAGCGTGACGTCGTAGCGGTGGCCGGTGAGCTCGTTGTGGTCCGTGCCGGGCTTGATCGACAGGTCGGCGGCGGCAGCCAGGCCGCTGAAGTAGTCCGGGTCCACGAGCAGTTCCGTCTCCCGCGCCAGGGCGAGGTCGACCGTCTTGCGCACCTCGGCGACGTCCCGGACCGCGGCGTCGGTCGCGAGCAGTTCGACGGAGGCGCGCAGGGCGCGGTGGAGCCGCAGGTTGCGGACGTCGCCGACGAAGACGTTCCCACCGGGGACGACCAGGTCGAGGGCCCGGGTGAGCACGTCGGTCAGATAGTCGGCACTGGGGAAGTACTGGATGACGGAGTTCAGGACGACGGTGTCGAAGTACCCGGTGGGCAGGCCGTCGAAGACGTGCGCCGGCTGGGCCCGCAGTTCGACCCGGCCGTCCAGCTCGGGCCGCTCCGCGAGCTGGGCGCGGACCCGGTCGATGACGACCTCGGAGATGTCGGTGCCCCAGTAGGCCTCGCACTCCGGCGCCAGTGGCGCGAGGAGCAGGCCGCTGCCCACGCCGATCTCCAGCACCCGTCGGGGACCCAGCTCCCGCACCCGTTCCACGGTGGCGTCCCGCCACCGCCGCATCTCCGTGAGGGGGATCGGCTGCCCTGTGTAGCTGCTGTTCCAGCCGGAGAAGTCCTCGCCCAGCCCGCCGGACAGGCCCTCGTGGTGGGCGTCGTAGGTGGCCTGCCAGTTGCCGAGCTGCTGCCGCTCCGCCGCCTGGTCGCGGTCGGCGTCGTCCCCCTCCGGGACGAGGTACGCGGCGAGCTGCCGGTCCCCGGGACGGTCCTCCCGCGCCAGCACAGCGGCCTGCCGCACTCCGGGATGCCGCACCAGTACGGACTCCACCTCACCCGGCTCGATCCGGAAGCCACGGATCTTCACCTGGGCGTCGGCCCGGCCGACGTAGTCGACCTGCCCGTCGGCCCGCAGGCGCGCGAGGTCCCCAGTGCGGTACATCCGCTCCCCGGAACCGCCGAACGGGCAGGCCACGAACCGCTCCGCGGTGAGCCCCGGCCGGCGCAGGTAGCCGGCGGCCAGGCTCGCACCCGCGACGTACAGCTCGCCCACCACACCCGTCGGCAGCGGGCGCAGGGCCTCGTCCAGCACGTAGACCCGGGTGTTGTCGACCGGCCTGCCGATCGGGGGGCCGACCGGGCCGGACAGCTCCTCGCTCATGGTCGCGATGACGGTCGTCTCGGTCGGACCGTAGGCGTTGAACATCCGGTTGCCCGGTGCCCACCGCTCCACGAGTGCGCCGGGGCACGCCTCGCCCGCCACCGACACGGTCACACCGGCCGGCAGGACGCCCGAGGGCATCGCCGCGAGCACGGACGGCGGCATGGTGAAGTGCGTGAGGCGCTGGTCACGGATGAACTCGGCGAGCTCCTGGCCTGGCATGAGCCGTTCGGACGACCGCAGGAACAGCGTGCCGCCGTTCAGCAGCGCCATGCAGCAGTCCCAGAACGCGACGTCGAAGCTGGGCGAGGAGAACTGCAGCACCCGGCTGTCGGGCCCCGCGCCCAGGCGCTCGCGCTGGCTGCGGGCCATGCTGGCCACACCGCTGTCCGTCACGACCACGCCCTTGGGCCGCCCGGTGGACCCCGAGGTGTAGATCACGTAGAGCGGGCTGTCGAGCGTCCGGCTCGACGGCGGGTCGTCCCCGCCGTACCGGGCCAGTTCGGCGCCGGTGCCCTCGTCGTCCAGTGTCAGCAGCGGGCTGTCGGCCGGCAACCGCCCGGCCAGCGCCTCGGTCGTCACCGTCAGCACCGGGCGGGAGTCGGCCATCATGAACGCGATGCGCTCTGCCGGGTAGCCGGGGTCGACCGGCACATAGGCGGCCCCGGCCTTGGCCACCGCGAGCATGGCCGTCACCAACTCCGCCGACCGCGGCAGAGCCAGCGCCACCAGCTGCCCCGGGCCCGCACCGCGCTCGGTGAGCAGCCGGGCCAGGCGGTTGGCGGCGGTGTTGAGCTCGCCGTAGGTCAGGGTGGCCGACTCGGTGACCAGCGCGACGGCGTCCGGGGCCGCGGCGGCCCGAGACTGGAACAGCGCCGCGAACCCGGCCGCGGGAACCTCGCGCTCGGTCCGGTTCCAGGTGTCGAGGATCCGCTGCCGCTCGCCGGGCAGCAGCACGTCCAGGGCGTCGACCCGCTGGTCGGGGTCGGCGGTCATCGCCTCGAGGACGAGGGTCAGGCGAGCGCCCAGCTGCTGAGCGGTCCGGTGGTCGAACAGGTCGGTGGCGTACTCGATCGTGCCGCCGAGACCCGCGGGCCGGCCGTCGCCGTCGAACTGCTCACCCATGCTGAACGCCAAGTCGAACTTGGAGGTGTCGGTGTACAGCTGCTCGCCCTCCACGACCAGCCCCGGCAGCCGCAGCTGCGGCAACGTGTTGTTCTGGAACGCCAGCATCACCTGGAACAGCGGATGCCGGCCCAGGGACCGGTCCGGCCGGAGGATCTCGACGAGCCGCTCGAACGGCAGCTCCTGGTTCGCATACGCCCCCAGAGCCGTCTCCCTGGACCGTGCGACGAGTTCGCGGAACGAGGGGTCGCCGGAGGTGTCGAGGCGCATCACCAGGGTGTTGACGAAGAAGCCGACCAGCTCGTCCAGCCCTTCCTCGGTACGGCCGGCGATGGGCGAACCGAGGGGGATGTCCGAGCCGGCGCCCATGCGGCTCAGCAGTGCGGCCAGTCCCGCCTGCACCACCATGTACAGGCTGGCGTCCGACCCCGCGGCCAGCTCGGACAGCCTCCGGTGCAGCTGAGCACTCACCTGGAACGGCACGTTGCCGCCCCGGTTGCCGGGCGTGGCCGGGCGCTGCCGGTCCACCGGCAGCCGCAGCTCGTCGGGCAGCCCGGCCAGCGTCTTGCGCCAGTACTCGATCTGCTCGCTGATCAGCGATTCCGGGTCGTCCTCGCCGGCGAGCAGCTCCTGCTGCCACAGGGTGTAGTCCGCGTACTGGACCGGCAGCTCCGGCCAATCGGGCGTCCGCCCGGTACGGCGGGCCTCGTACGCCGCGGTGAGGTCACGGGCGAGCGGGGCCATCGACCAGCCGTCCGCAGCGATGTGATGAATGACCAGGGCGAGCACATGCTCACGGTCGGACAGGGCGAACAGCCGCGCCCGGATCGGTATGTCCGTCGCCAGATCGAAGGCACGGCCTGCCAGCTCGGCGAGTTGGCCGTCCAGCTCCTCCGGCGTGACCTCGGTGACGGCCACCTCCGGGCGAGCCGAGCCCGGGTCGAGGATCCGCTGGTGAGGCACGTCGTCACGACTGACGAACACCGTGCGTAGTGGCTCATGCCGGTCGATGAGGTCCTGCAGCGCCGCGACGAGTGCGGTCCGGTCGAGCTCACCCGTCAGCCGGAGCACGGCCGGCATGTTGTAGGTGGCATTGGGCCCTTCCAACCGGTTGAGGAACCACAGTCGCTGCTGTGCGTGCGAAAGCGGGATCATCGAATCTCCTCGGGCTGCGCAGGCGCTGATCTCCCCTGGAGACTCCGCTGTGTCGACTTGCCGTGCAAGGTCCGAGACGGCACCGGACGAAACGGGACAGCGAATCCCGCTGGGACCGTCCCCAGCCGGCAGATAGCCTCGAACCTTCGACGGGAGGCTTATCCGATGACAGGTATGTGGAGCCAGGCTGTTCTCCCTGGGCTCGCGTTGCTGCTGTTCATCTGCTGCGGGTCGGAGTTGGTCCTGCGTCGCTTCTTCAAGCGCACCATCCTCTTCCGGCGCGGCGGCAGTTCACGGCGCCCCTTGACCGGCTCCGCGTTCGACGAGTTCAACCTGATCTTCAACGGCAACAAGCTGGTCGAGATCAAGCAGCAGCAGCGGCAGGAACTGCAGCGCGACGAGCAGGGTGACGGCGCCCCGCCGCGAACGCGCATCGACCTGACCAACGGCACCGCGCTCGTCGTCCTGCCCGGCGAGGACGGGGCTTCCGGTCCCCGTCCGGCCACCGACCGCCCGTCGGACGCCGAGGAGAATCCCTCCCGGTGACGCCGTCGCAGACGCTCTATCTCCTCCTGGACCTGGCTCTGATCGTCGGCCTTGCGCGCCTCCTGGGAGTGGCCGCGCGGGCGTTGGGGCAGCCGGCGGTGGTCGGCGAGATACTCGTCGGCATTCTGCTGGGGCCCACCCTGCTCGGCGCACACCTCACGGGGGTCCTCTTCCCTGCCGAGGTGCGGCCCCTGCTGAGCGCGCTCGCCGGCGTGGGCCTCGCACTGTTCATGTTCGCTGTCGGGATGGAGATCGATCTCGGCATCCTGCGCGGAGGGGGCCGGGTCACCCTGTGGGCGACCATGTTCTCGGCGCTGTTGCCGCTCGCTCTGGGTGCTGCGCTCGCGTGGATGCTGACGGACTCTCACCACCAGGGCTCGCGAGCGGGATTCGTGCTGTTCTTCGCGGTCGCGATGGCCGTGACGGCGTTCCCCGTACTCGCGAGGATCATCGCCGACCGCGGGCTGACCCGCACCCGGCTCGGCGCCACCGCCCTGACGTGTGCGGCGATCACCGATCTGCTGGCCTGGATCCTGCTGGCGGTGGCCGTGGCCGTGGCCACGGGGCAGGGCCTCGACCGGCGTCTCGCGCTGCTGGTGCCGTATGTCGCCCTGATGATCGCTGTGGTCCGCCCCCTGCTCCGCAGGGCGAGCGAGGCGAGCCGGCGCAAGAAGGCTCAGGGCACGGATTCCAGCGGCTCCGGCGAGGGCAGGAACTTCCTCGCTCTGGTGCTGGTCGGGCTCCTGCTTTCGGCAGCCTGCACCGAGTGGCTGGGCCTGCACTACATCTTCGGAGCATTCCTGTTCGGCGCCATCATGCCGAAGGGCGGCGACGGCGGCCTGCGCGACCTCGCCCTGCAGCGGATGGAGCCGCTGTGCGGGCTGCTCCTGCTGCCCGTGTATTTCGTGCTGGCAGGGCTCAAGGTCGATCTCTCGCAGCTGGACGCCGCAGACATCGGCACCCTGGCCGCCATCCTCGTGGTGGCCGTGGCCGGTAAGGTCCTCGGCGCGTACCTCGGGGCGCGTCTCGGGGGCTACGACCGTCGGCATGCGTACGCGCTCGGCGTCCTGCTGAACACCCGCGGCGTCACCGAGCTGGTCGTGCTCGGCGTGGGCCTGGAACTGGGCCTGCTGGACGGGACGCTGTACTCACTGATGGTGGTGATGGCTGTGACGACAACAGCGCTCGTCGGCCCACTGCTGCCCCGGATGCTGCCGGACGACGGGAAGAGGGGGACAACGGGAGTGCATTCCGCTCCGGTGGGCTCCTTGGAGGACCGGCCCGTGAAGCAGTCCCGGTGAGCTCTGCAGCTGGGAGCCCTTCAACCGGTCCACAAGGGGGCGCTGCGAGGTCGGCCCCGGCCCACGCAGGGCGGCCGCAGCCTGCGCAATCCGGGAGACCGTACTCGGATCCTCCTTGACCGGAAGCCCGAACCACCACGCCGCGGCCGCTCCACGGCCTGATCAACTTCTCCCGTGCGGGGACTTCTTGTCGTCGCGCCACCGGCACCGGAAGGTAGGTCGCGCGCTTGCCCTCAATCGCACGTGAAGTCTTACGGTCTCGGCATGACCTGCACGGAGTGCAGGAACCCACCGAAGTGCCAGGAGGACATCCCATGACGACCCGGCAGATCTCCGACTCCGAACTCGCCGGACAGCCCGCCGCGTACTGGACTGGTTTGGCCTACGAGGCACTCATCGCGTACACCCGGGCCCAGCAGGCTGAAAAGGGCTATACCCAGCCCCAGTTCTGGCTGCTGCGCAACCTGTCGGTGAACGACATCTCACCCGACGGGGAGGGGATGACCCTGTCCGAGCTGCGGGAGGCAATGGCCTCCTACATCCGCCCCGAGGACGATCTGGCGGCGGAGGCCGAGGTGCTCCTGGAGCGCGGCTGGCTGACCCGGGACGCCGAGGACCGGTTGTGGCTTACCGAGGTGGGGGAACAGGCCCGCGCCGACCTCGCACGCAACGCACCCGCGATCCGCGCCGCCCTCCACGAGGGCATCGACGACGTCCACTACGTCACCACGGTCAAGGTGCTCCAGCGGCTGATCCGCAACGCGGGCGGGACGGTCACATGACGGATCCGAGGGCACGGACGAGGTCCGCGCCTGGGCGAGTCCGGGGCAGGTCGGCCAAGCTGTGGCGGCGGGCCTCGTCACCCCACTGTTCATCAAGGGGGCCGCAGGTGTGCCCGCTGTTCCCACGGGGCTGAGCCTGGACGGGCGAGTATGCGCGGGCCGGACTGGGCCAAGGCCCCGGGCCGCACGGTGCCCCTGAGCACATCCCTGTTCGGCTCGGCGACCTCCCCCGGGAGTGCCTCCGCGGAGGTCGACGCAGCCGACGGATCTCCGACAGCGGCTCGGATCCCCATCGACGTCAGCATCGGCTGTTGGACAGCCGATGACGACCTGCACGAGGCGCTACGCGGTCTGTACGGGCTTGCGCGCGAGCGGAAGGGGACGACCAGGAAGCGGCCGTCGCACAGAGCAGGTGGGCGTGGCGGGGGACACGGGGACACCTGTGGCGAGGTGAAGACCGCCCTTGAAGCCGCCCTGTGCGCTGGCCGCGATGTGCCGCGCACAGCACTTGCAGCTCCCTTGGTGAGGGACGGGGTCTCCTGGATCTCTCACCGTCCGCGGAGTCTCGAAGGTGCCGTCCGGAGGATCACCCGTCGCGCCGCCCGTGCCAGCCGGGGAAGACCGGCTCGAAGAATGCCCGAGCGGGCCGTTTCGGGGGCCGTACCCACCCTGGGGGACGTGCTGCACTCTCGCCGCCCGCGCTTCTGGGCGGATCGTTCCGGAGCGGGCCGGCAGGCCGGTGGACGGGCCCGTGCTCCGGTACCGCGCGCCGGAGCGGGAAGGCTGCGATCCTGGGGAGAGCGCGCGGCCCATGACGTGGCCCTGGCCGACAGGAATGCCCACAGGGAAGGTGGAGCGCCGTGGCCGAGTCCAACGCGAACGCCCGAGGGCCGGGCCTTCCCGCCGCCCCGTGGGCCGATCCCCTGGGAGACCCGTTCCTGCGCACCCGGTTCGCCCTCCCCGCGAGACCCGCGACGTTCCTGTGGCGGCAGCGGCTCGTCCAGCACCTCGATCAGGCTCTGCGGACACCGTTGACCCTGGTCAACGGGGAGGCCGGGGCCGGCAAGACGCTGCTGACCGCCGACTGGGCCGCCGGACTGCGTCCGCCGGTCGCCTGGCTCACCGTGGAAGCGGGGGACCGGCGTCCCGGGGTGTTCTGGGCCTACGTCCTGCAGGCGCTGCGTGCCGGCTGTGCGCCGGTGTCCGACGCGGTCCGGGCTCCCGCGGAGGCGACCGGGGTGGACCGGAGGCTGCTGGCAGCCCTCGCCGCCGAGCTGAACGAGCGTGACCGGCCGGTCGTCCTCGTACTCGACGAGTACGACCGCGTGATCGCCCCGGAGATCGCGGAGCAGCTGGAGTTCGTACTGCACCACGCCGGGGACGGCCTGCGTCTCGTCCTCGTCACGCGCACCGAACCGCTGCTTCCGCTGCACCGGTACCGCGCGGCCGGCGAGCTGACGGAGATCCGCGCCGCCGAGCTGGCCTTCACCCCCGAGGAGGCCGCCGCACTGCTCGAACTGCACGGTCTGAGCCTTCCGGTCCACGCCGCTCGCGCCCTGGTGGACCGCACCCGGGGCTGGGCCGCCGGGCTGCGCCTGTCCGCTCTGGCCGCTCTGGAGAGCGCCGACCCTCAGCTCTACCTGAAGGCGTTCGAGGCGGGCCGCAGTACGGTCGCGGACTTCCTGCTGGCCGAGGTCCTCAAGGGGCAGCCGGCGGAGACACAGGACCTCCTGCTGCGCGTCAGCGTCCTGAAGCGCTTCTCCCCCGACCTGGCCGACGCGCTGACCCTGCGGACCGACGCGGAGCCCATCCTCGCCGGGCTGCACCGTGACAACGCGTTCGTCGAGCGCCTGGGGCACTCGTGGTACCAGCTCCATCCGCTGTTCGGGGAGATACTCCGGGCCCATCTGCGCGAGCGCCTGCCCGGCCTGGAACCGGAACTCCACCGGCGGGCCGCGCGGTGGCTGCGTCGCTCGGGATTCCTGCCGGAGACACTTGCCCACGGCGCCGCCGCGGGCGACTGGGATCTGGCCGCCGGTGCCCTCGTCGACGACCTGGCGATCGGACAGCTCTTCACCGGTCTGCGCTCGGGCGACCTGACCCAGTTGTTCTCCCGTATGGCGCCGGAGGCACGGAGTTGGGCGACGGACCTCGTACGCGCGGCCCACGACCTGTCCCGGTACGACCCGGACCGCGGTCTGGCCCACCTGCGGCACGCCGAGAAGCACCTGGCCGACGACGCGCCCGACCTGGCGACCGCCCAACTGAGCTGTGCGCTGCTGGAGGCACTGGCCGCCCGGCTGACCGGATGTCCACCCCAGGCCGAGAAGGCTGCCGAGGCGGCCGGTGAGCTGTGGCGGGAGGTCCCGGCCCGGCTCCTGGACAAGCATCCCGAGGTCTCCGCGCTGCTGCTGACCCATCTGGGATCGGCCCGCCTGTGGGCGGGGCGTTTCGAGGACGCGCGCGCCGCCCTGACCGCCGTGGCGGGGACTTCCGGCGGAGAGACCACCGTGCTGCCCCGGGAGGAGTCGTTGGGGCACCTCGCCCTGCTCGACTACCTGAACGGCTGGCTCGGCCGGGCGGAACGCAAGGCCCTCGCGGCGGTGTCCGAAGCGGAGCGGGTCGGCCTGCCCCAGCCCTCCGGCTCCGGCATCGAACGGCTGGTCCTGGCCGCCGTGGCCGTCGACCGCAACGAACTGGACCGGGCCGAGGCCCTCCTCGACGAGGTGGCCCTGCCCTCGGCGGTGCGTGATCCCGTGCCCGCGGCGGGACGCGCCCTCGCCACCGCTCGTCTGCTGATGGCCAGGGGCAGGGCACAGGCCGCCGTCGAGGCGGCCGACCCGGCCGTCTCCGCGGCCGTGGCGTCGCCTTGGGCGGCGAGCCACGAGGCGCTCGTCGCCTCCGCCGCCCACCTGGCCGGAGGGCGGCCGGACCAAGCCACCGAGACCCTCCGGCGCGTGTCCGGCGACCAGCCGGCGTGCGCCGTGGAGGCCGCGGCGATCCTGATCGCCGCGGGGCGTCCCGAGTCGGCCGTCGACCTGCTCGACAGCATCCGCGTCCAGGGCGGGACGGGTCCGGCGGTGGCCGTGAGGGCGGCCCTGGTGAGGGCTCGGGCCGCGGAGGCGGCGGGAGACACCGCCACCGCCCGCAGGCTCGTGGCGCAGGCGCTCCTCGACGCCCGGCGCGAGCGGCTGAGGCGTCCGTTCCTCGACGCCGGAGCGTGGCTCCGGCCCCTCCTGGCCACGGCCCCACTGCACGAGCTGGCAGCGGGCTGGCTCACGCCCGGGCCGCCCCCCGCACGGCTCGGCGATCGGCCCGGCCCGGAAGCGCCGCCCTCGCCGCTCGTCGCGGTGGACCTGAGCGATCGCGAGCGCGACGTCCTGGAGCGGCTGGCCCGGATGATGTCGACGGAGGAGATCGCCGCCGATCTGTACGTGTCGGTGAACACGGTGAAGACCCACCTCAAGAGCGTGTACCGGAAGCTGGCGGTGAACCGGCGGGGCGAGGCCGTGCGCCGCGCGCGCGACCTCCGGCTGCTGTGAACGCGCGTCGGTGGGGGGCGTCCGGTGCCCGCCACCCCACCGGCACGGACCTCACCGGGTGGCTCCTGCTTCCCTCGCTGCGGCGCGGTCGAGGCCGCCTACGGTCCGGAGCGGCTCCCGCCGCCCCGCGGCCTGCGCCGGTGGCGTCGCCAGTACCAGAGCCCGCCCACCGCGGCGGACGCCGTGGCGAGGGCGAGGCCGATGACCGGCCAGCGGTTCCCGGCGATGCGCAGGCCGGTCAGGAAGGTCACGGAGGTCAGGGCCAGCGGAACGAGGAGGGAGAGGAGCGCGCGGAGCCCGGCTGCCATCACTTCCGGTTCGAGGCGGGAGGTGCGGTGGCGTGGGGCGGGTGCGGTGTCGGCGAAGTAGTGGGCGAGGACGCGGTCTGCCAGGCGGGCGTCGGCGCGCCGGTAGTTCACCGCCATGTAGGGGAGCCAGACGAGGGGCGCGACCAGCCCGACCAGGAAGACGACGGCGAGGAGGAGCCACCGCCAGGCCGGGACGGCGACCCGACGTGCGCGTCGGCCCGCGGCCCGGCTCTCGTCGGCCGGCGCGACGATGCCGAGGAGGTGGGCCATGCGGAGGGTGACCTCCCCCAGGGCCACCCATCGCTTCCGGCGGGCGGGTGCGCCGGTGGCGCGTCCGGTGCGGGCGAGCGCCTCCTGGGCCTGTCGGGCGTCCTCGTACACGCCCTGGAGGACGAGGAGTTCGGCGGCGCGGGCGCTCGCCGTGGGGTCGCGGCCGTCGAGGGCGGCCAGCTCCAGGATCGTGCGTGCCTGGCGGAGCAGCGCCGCGCAGAACGCGAGGGGAATGAGCACGAGGAACGGGCCCCCCACGACCGCCCCCTCCGACACGACGGCCCGTCGGCCGCGGGCGACCACCCGAGCCCGGAGCTCCGCCTCGGTGGCGTCGGGGTGGCTCGACCGGAGCGAGGCGATCGCTTCGGGCACGGCCGGACCGATGCGGCGGACGGCGAAGCCGGCGAGGAGTTCCGGGAGGTGCCCGGGATCGGTGACGACCGACGCCAGCAGCGAGCGTTCGGGGGAGGGCTCCCTGCGGGGGCCCTCCGTTCTCACGTTCTCCCAGGAAGGCACACGTCGTACCTATCATGAATCGCCCTGATGAGGACGGGTTCGTCCGCGCCCCCGCGGCACAGCCTTTCCCCCGTGGCGGGTGAGGCACGGGGGCGCGTGCCCGGGATGCGATGGCAGGAGCGGCGAGGCGTGCGCCGGCTCTCTGGCCCGCCTGTTCCGGGGGGTACCCGGGCGGGCACTCTGCGAGGTGGACACCGTGAAGCACTGGCGGGCTCTGATCGTCCTCGGTACGGCCCAGTTCCTCATGGTCCTGGACACCTCCGTCATGAACGTGTCCATCAGCCGGCTGGTCGAGGACTTCGACACCGAGGTGACCGCCATCCAGGCCGTCATCACCCTGTACGCGCTGGTCATGGCCGCCTTCATGATCATCGGCGGCAGGTTCGGGGACATCCTGGGGCGCCGCCGCATGTTCCTGCTGGGGCTGGTGGTCTACGGCGTGGGATCGGCCCTGACCGCCGTGGCACCCACGCTGTGGGTCCTCACGCTGGGCTGGTCCGTCATCGAGGGGCTGGGAGCCGCCATGGTGCTGCCGGCCATGGCCGCCCTCGTCGCGGAGTCGTACCGCGACAAGGACCGGGCCGTCGCCTACGCGGTCATCGGCGGCCTCGCCGGTGCCGGAATCGCGGTCGGCCCCCTGCTGGGCGGCTGGGTGACCACGTACCTGACCTGGCGGCTGGTCTTCGCGGGCGAGGTCGTGGTCGTCGCGGCGGTCCTGCTGTGCCGCCGGATGATCGCGACACCCGCCCCGTCGGGCCGGCGTCCCCGGCTGGACGGGGTCGGCGCGGTGCTCTCGGCGGCCGGACTGGGGCTGGGCGTGCTCGGGGTGCTGCAGAGCACCACCTGGGGATGGGTGCAGCCCCGCAACCCTCCCTTCACCGTCCTCGGCTTCGCCCCGACGCTGTTCGTCGTCGGCGCGGGGGTGGCCGTGCTGGCCCTCTTCCGGCACTGGGAGCGGCGGCGGGAGCACCAGGGCGCCGACCCCCTCGTGCACCTGTCCCTGCTGGGCAGGCCCGTGCTGCGAGCCGGCCTGTTGACGCTGCTGAGCCAGAACCTGATCCTGCTCGGCCTGTTCTTCACGATCCCGCTCTACTTGCAGGTGGTTCAGGGGTTCGACGCCTTCGAGACGGGGCTGCGCCTGCTCCCCGTGTCCGCCACCATGCTGGTCACCTCCCTCTCCGCGTCCCCGCTGGGACGACTGTGGGGGCCGCGCCGGGTGGTCCGGCTGGCCCTGGCGATCCTGGCGGCGGCGATCGTGTGGCTGCTGGCCACCATCGACCCGGTGATCGACGACGCCCAGTTCGCCGGCGCCATGGCCCTGCTGGGCGTGGGCGTCGGCCTGCTCGCCTCGCAACTGGGCAACGTCGTCCAGTCCGGCGTCGGCGAGGAGGAGCGCAGTGAGGCAGGAGGACTCCAGTTCACGGCACAGAATTTGGGCTCGGCGCTCGGCACCGCGCTCATCGGGTCGCTCCTCATCGGCGCGTTGGCCCACGCCTTCACCACGCAGGTGGAGGACGATCCGCGGCTGTCCGGACAGACCCGCGAACAGGTCGGTGTCGCGCTGCAGGCCGGGGTCACCTTCGTCTCCACCGATCAGCTGCGCTCAGCGGCCGAGCGGGCCGGGTTGCCGCCGTCCGAGGCCGAGGCCGTCACGGACTCCTACGCCTCCGCGCAACTGGACGGACTGAAGGCGGCGATCCTGGCCACCGGCGGTGTCGCCCTCGCCAGTTACCTGGTGACGCCGCACCTGCCGAGCGCCCGGACACGCCGTCCCCGGCAGCCGGACGCCGATGCCGCGGCCCCGATGACCGGATCGACCCGCTGATCTGGGAGGAAGTGACCAGTGTCCAGGATCAGGACCGGCCCGGCCACGGCTCACAGGATGCGCCGGGCGGAGCGCCGGGCCCACGCGGACTACACGGGCGGCGTCTACGGATCCATGCTCGCGGCCTCCGTGGTAATCGGCGCCGGCTCCCTGGGCTCGTTCCCCCGCACGGAGCTGGTCGCGCTGCTGCTGCTCACCGGAGTGGTGTTCTGGATCGCGCACGTGCATGCCCAGCTGTTCGGGGCCCGCCTGGCGCAGCGGTCCCCGGACCGCCGGGTCGTCCTGAACGTGTGCCGGGACGAGTGGCCGATCGTCAAGGCGGCCGTTCCGCCGGCCGCCGCCGTGGCCGTCAGCCCGCTCCTGGGTCTCGACGTGCGCGGTGCCCTCTGGCTCGCCCTCTGCGTGGCCGTGGCCGGCCAGGTGGGCTGGTCGGTGGCCGCGGCACGCCGCGCCGGTGCTTCGCCGCGGCTCATGGCCGCCACCGCGTCGGTCAACCTGCTGCTCGGCCTGCTGATCATCTCCTTCAAGATCGTGCTGAAGCATTGATCCGCGGCGTTCGCGGTGCGCCGGGCGACGGTCACCTGTACCGGGTGAGGCCCGAAGGAGCGCGGTGGCGGACGATCGTGGGGAAGGGCGCCGTCCGCCTGTCCGAGGCCGTCCACGGAAGGACAGCTCGTGCGCTACGAGATCCGCGTCGAGGGACACCTGTCGGAAACGCTGGCCAAGGCTTTTCCGGAGCTGGGCCACGTGGTGATGTCCGGACAGACCGTGCTGTTCGGCCCTGTCGTGGATGAGGCACACCTGTACGGGCTGCTGGCGCGGTGCCAGTCACTGGGACTGCGGGTCGTGGAGATGCGGCGACTGCCGGAGTGACGGGCCGGGCGTGTCCGTCGCCCGGAGCGGCTCCGGGCGGTGGGCGCTGCCCGGAGCGGCGCGCAACGGGCACTCAGAGCCGCTCCGCCTCGATCCGGCCGGAGCGGCAGGCGGCCCCCAGCGCCTCGAAGTCCCGTTCGTTCTGGTCGGCGTAGGACTGGGCGAACTCGGTGAGCGCGCGGTCGAAGCGGTCGCTGCCGCCCAGGTAGGCGGCGAGGGCGATGGGGTCGCCCGAGCGGGCGTGGGCCCGTGCCAGGGACGCCCCGCACAGCCTGGCGAAGAGGGCGAGCAGCCCCGGCCCCATGGTCTCCGGCTGTGCGATGCCCTTCCAGTCCCACAGCTGGCGCACGTAGAAGTCCCGGCCCCGGCCGTCGAGGCCCACGACGTGCGTCCAGCCCAGGAAGATGTCGCCGGTCGTCTGCATCAGTCGCTGGCCGGCCACCACCCGGCGGCCCTGGTTGTCGTAGCGATCGCCGCCCGTGTGGGCGGACAGCACCGAGTCCTGGGCCTCCTTGGCCTGGAGCAGCAGCGGATCGTCGTCGTCCCTGCCGAGCAGGAGCAGCACCCAGCACCGCGTGCCGACACTGCCGACGCCGACCACCTTGCGGGCCAGGTCCACCAGACGGTAGTGGCGCAGCAGGTGCCGGCGCTCCGACGGCAGGGTCCGGGCGTACCCGTCCAGCAGCGTCCGCAGTTCCTTCTCCCGCCCGGCCCGGGCCGAACCGGCCTCGGACGGCCCCGCCTCGGACGGCCCCGCCTCGGACGGCCCGGCCGACAGCTGGTCGAGCGGCGTGATCAACGGTGGGTCCGGTGCGATGCGCCGGCCCTCGGCCGTGACACGGGTGAGCTTCGCGAAGGCCCGGAGATGCGTGCGCGTGCGGGCCCGCGCCGTGGCTGCGGCGGTACGGCGCACGGCCTCCCCGTCCGTCGACGAGGCCAGTTCACGGATCCGGTCGGCGTCGTCCTGGGCGTACCAGATGTCGAGGGTGCGCATCCCGGCGAACTCGCGCATCCGCTCCCGGTACGCCCGCACGCAGGCCCGCACGGCAGTGTTCTGCTCCTTGGTCGAGAAGCCGTTCGCCCGGGCCGCCGTCACGAAGCCGGCCGCCAGCCTCTTGACGTCCCACTCGAACGGCCCGGGCAGTGTCTCGTCGAAGTCGTTGATGTCGAAGACCAGACGGCGCTCCGGTGAGGCGAGCAGCCGGAAGTTCAGCGGGTGGGCGTCCCCGCAGAGCTGCACCTGCAGCCCGGTGCCGGGGAGGGGGGCCAGGTCGGCCGCCATGATCGCGGCAGCGCCGCGATAGAAGCGGAACGGCGACTCCAGCATGCGGCCGTAGCGGATCGGCACCAGTTCGGGTACCCGCTCGGCGGACTGACGCTCTATCACCTCGACGGGATCGGGTCGCTGCTGTGCGGTCTCGTACCAGCCGTGCGAGGAACGCGACGCCCGCCTGCGCGCGGTCCTGCCGTACTCCGCTCGCTCGGCCGGAGACAGGGACGCGGTGAAAGCACTGGGTACGGTCATGGTCCGTCCTCCCGGTCGGGCATGTCGGCGTCGCTGCCGGAACGCGGCCGGTCGGACGGCTCCCCGCGTTGCCGGCGCAGCCCCGCCTGGACCGCGCTCGCCAGCACGCGTGCGGCGACGCCGACGAGCAGCAGCCCTCCCGCCATCTGGAGCATCGCCAGCACGCGCCCGGTCTGGGAGCGCGCCGCGATGTCCCCGTAGCCGACGGTGCTGAACGTGGTCAGAGTGAAGTACAAGGCGTCCGTCCTGGTCAGCGGCTCGCTGAAGGAGCCCGGCGTGGAGCGGTCCAGCAGGTAGTAGGCACCGGCGAAGAGGACCAGGAACAGCACCAGCGTGGCAGCCAGGGCCTCGACGGCCCTCAGCCGCGGGTGGGGTGAGCGCGCGATGACCCGCACCTCCCACGCGAACACCAGGAGCACCGCCAGCAGGCCGCACACGAGCAGCGCCGACGCACCGGCCGTGCCGCGTTCGTCCAGGGGCAGCAGGAAGTAGGCGGTGAGGAGGCCGACCGCGATGAGCACCGCACGGGCGACGGCGACGACCGCCGCCCAGCGACGGGGGCGGAGCCGCCGCCGCGGCCGGTGCGGGTCGGGACCGGACCGGGCGCGGTCCGTCCGGGCAGTGCTCGGATCGCTCATTTCGTGTCGTCTCGTTCCGTCCGGCCGGACGCCGGAGGGGCCGGGCGCCGGGGACCTCCAGCTCACCGCCCCGGCGGCGTCGGTGGATCACCCGTGGTGGGTGACCCGGTCGCCGTGCCGGGGCGGGAGTCTGGAGCGGTCGGGTGCCGGCACCCCGCCCGCCCACCCCGCCCCGTCGGCTTCCGCAGGCGGCTTCGAGGGCGACGGCCGATCACGCGAGGAGGAGCCATGACCATGTCGCGTGGTGCGGCATCGCTCACCGGGCCGGAGCGTGAGCCCGGCGGGGCGGTCCCCGGCCCGCCGGGAGACCCCGCAGACGTACTGGCGCGGCTCGGCCGCAGCTGGGCCTGGCTCGTGGGGTCGGCTGTCGCGACGCTGGTGCCGGGCGTCCTGGTGCTGGTCTGGCCCGAGGCGACACTGCACGTCGCGGCGGTGCTCATCGGCCTGTACCTGCTGGTGACCGGCGGGTTCCGGTTCGTGGCCGTCTTCGCACGGGAGGGGCACGAGCGGCTGCCGGGGCTGCTCCTGGCCGTGCTGTACGTCCTGGCCGGGGTGCTGTGCCTGAGGAACCCGCTGCAGACGATCGCCACGCTCTCGCTGATCACCGGGGTCGTCTGGCTCGTGTCCGGCGTCCTCACCCTCTACACCGCCATCTCCGCCGAGGACCTGCCGCACCGTGGCGTCGTCATGGTCGCCGCCGTACTCGGCATCGTCGCGGGGGTCGTGGTGCTCGCCCTGCCCGCCGAGTCGGCCCGCGCGCTGACCCGGCTGCTGGGCCTGTGGCTCGTCCTGCTCGGCCTGGCCGAGGCGGTGGTCGCCCTCGCCTGGCGGGCGGCGCTCCGCAGGACGCGGCCCCCGGGGCCCGGCGCCCCGGCCGCGATGGCGGCATGAGACGCCACGCCCGCTCGGGTTCGGCCGCCTCCCACGACCGTCACCCCGATCGGCGACCGTCGCCCCGCTACGCACGTGGAGAGGAGCACCCATGAACCCGGGAACGCCACCGGATCCGCCGGGCCCCGGTGTATCCGCCGACCGGCACCACGTCATGACCGCCGAGGAGCGAGCGGAGTACGAGCGACTGCGCCGTCATGCCGCGGTGCGCCACCGGCGGCTGCGGCAGGCCGGCTCCTCGGTCCTCCTCCTGCTGGCCCTGCTGCTCGCGCCCCTGGCCGTGGCCGCGGCCTGGGTCCAGGACACGGTCTCCGACACCGACCGTTACGTGGAGACCGTCGCGCCGCTGGCGTCGGAGCCGGCCGTGCAGGACGTCGTGATCGACCGGGTCACGGACCGCGTGGTGAGGAACGTGGACGTCGCGGCGGTGACGGACTCGCTCGTCAAGGCCCTCCAGGATGCCGGGGCTCCACCGCGCGTCGTGGAGGGGGCCGAGTCGCTCGAGGGTCCGCTGCGCAACGCGGTCAGGACCGTCGTCGACCGCACCGTCACCCGCGTCATCACCAGCGACGCCTTCCAGCAGGTGTGGGAGGGCGCGAACCGGCGCTCGCACGCCGCGGTGGTCACCATGCTCACCGGAGAGCGCGAGGGTGCTGTGCGCGCCGAGGGAGACACCGTCCTGCTGGACGTCGGAGGAGTCGTCGACGAGGTGCGGGAACGGCTCGTCGACGCGGGTTTCGACAAGGCCGCCGCCATCCCGGACACCGACCGGACGATCACGCTGTTCCAGACCGAGGAACTGGGCAGGGCGCAGGACGCGATGCGGCTGCTGGACATCCTCGGCACCTGGCTGCCCGTCCTGACCGTCGTCCTCGCCGCGCTCGCCGTGTGGACCAATCCGGCCCACCGGGTGATGCTGATGGTCACAGCGACGGGCGTGGGCGTGATGATGGTCGTCCTGCTCGTCGTGCTGGCCGTCGTCAGGCGGACCTATCTGGACTCGGTCCCGCCGGACGCGCTGCCCACCGACGCGGCCGCGACGATCTACGACACGTTCGTCCGCTTCCTGCGCGACAGCACGCGCACGCTGCTGGTCGTGGCAGTGATCACGGCACTGGTCGCGTACCTCTACGGTCCCGGGCGCCCCGCCCGCGCCGTCCGCACGGTGACGGACCGGACCACAACGGCCGCGGGCCGAGGTCTGCGCCGGGCCGGACTGCGCACCGGGACCACCGGACGCTGGCTGACGGACCACCGGTCATGGACCACGGGTGTGGTCATCGGGGCGGGAGCATTGGCGCTGGTTCTCTGGAACCGCCCCACGGTCGCAGCGGTGGCCCTCGTTCTCGGCATCGCCGTGGCCGTCCTGATCGTCCTGGCGATCCTCGCGGCGGCCACCGGACCGGGCGGCCGTGCGGCGGACCGGGCGACCCCGTGAGCCGTGGACGGGAAACCAGGCATCGGGCATTCGCCCCGCAGGCATCCGGCGTCCCGCCGGCACACGGCCGCGCCGTCGCGGCGGGCGGGTGGTCCGAGGCGGACCGCCTGCCGTACTCACCCGCATCGGGTGAGGCCGTCCGGCGCTTGCCGTGCCCACGCTGAACACAGCACGCAAGCGGCCGGGCGGGCGCCCGGAACGGAGGCGAGACATGAGTGCGCAGACCTACCTGGCGTACGACTATCCCCTGCTGAGCGTCTTCTGGAGCATGCTCCTGTTCTTCCTGTGGATCATGTGGTTCGTCCTGCTCTTCAGGATCATCACCGACATCTTCCGCGACGACGGCCTGAGCGGCTGGGCGAAGGCCGGCTGGCTGGTGTTCACCGTCCTGCTGCCCTTCCTGGGCGTCTTCGTCTACGTGGTCGCCCGGGGCAAGAACATGGGCCGCCGGGAGATCGCGCAGGCGCGTGCGCAGCAGGAGGAGTTCAACACCTACATCAGGCAGACCGCGGCCGGCGGCCGGACCAGCAGCGTCGACGAGCTCGCCAGGCTGTCCGAGATCCGCAACCGCGGCGACATCACGGACGAGGAGTTCCGCAGGGCGAAGGACCTGGTGCTGACCGGCCATGGTCCGGCGGAGCACTCGGGGTCCGCCTCCCGCACCTCTGGTCTCTGACCATCCGATCACATGAAACGAGGCCCAAGATGACCGCGACACACACCCGGCCGGCGCACACGGCCAAGCAGGACTGGGCAACCGGCCTGGCGGCCTTCGCGGCCGTGATGCTCTTCCTCGTAGGCCTGCTCGACATCTTCCGGGGCATCATGGCCATCGCCGAGGACGACATCTTCGTCACGACGCGCAACTACGTGTTCGAGTTCGACCTGACCGGATGGGGATGGATCCACCTCGCTCTGGGTGTGGTCGCCCTGATCGTCAGCTTCGGACTGCTCAGGACGGCGACCTGGGCACGTGTCGCCGGCGTGGCCATCGCCGGACTCGTCATCATCGCCAACTTCCTCTCCCTGCCGTACTACCCGGTGTGGTCGGTCGTGATGATCACCATCTCGGGCTTCATCATCTGGGCCCTGTGCGTGGTCCAGCGCGGCAACCTTTTCGACCTGTCCGAGGAACGTCCCATGTCCGAGGGGTACCAGCCGCACAGGGGCTCGTACCCGCACGGACCCACCTGAGCACAGCGGTCAGGGCGTGAGGCGGGAGAGAAGGGCCGACCGGTGACATCCCACGGTGACATGAGGAGATCGCGGAAGGCAGGACCCCGGACGGTGGGCGAGGGCGGTGTCGCAGGGGCCCGCCTCGCCGTGCTCGCCCTGCTGGGCAGCATCGTGGTGCCGATCGTCGCCGCCGGTCTGCGGAGCGTGCTGTGGGCGCTGGTCGGCATCGCCGGACTGGCGCTCGCCGCCGTCGGGGTGTGGTGGACCCTGGCGCACACCGGGGCGCTCCGTGCCGTCGGGGCGGGCCTGTCGCTGGCCGCACCGGTGGCCGTCCTCGCCCTGTACGCCACGTTCGGCATGCTGGGGCCGGCCCTGCTGTCCCTCGGCCTGTGGATGCTGGCCCTCACGGCGGCACGTACGGCCCTGGCACCCGCCGCCACCCCACAGGCCGTCGTGGAGGCACCCCGTACACCCTGGGTCCTCATGAATCCGCGCTCCGGCGGCGGCAAGGTGGATCGTTTCGGCCTGGTGGAGAAGGCCCGGGCCGCGGGCTGCCGTGTGGTTCTGCTCGACGCGGGCCGGCACCAGGACGTCACCGGACTGGCCCGGCAGGCCGTCGCCGAGGGAGCCGATCTCCTGGCGGTGGCGGGCGGCGACGGCACCCAGGCGCTCGTGGCCGAGGTGGCGGCGCGCCACGACCTCCCGTTCGTGGTGATTCCCGCCGGCACCCGCAACCACTTCGCCCTCGACCTCGGCCTCGACCGTGACGATCCGGCGACCGCCCTGGAGGCCCTGACCGACGGCGTCGAACTCCGCATCGACCTCGGGTACGCGGCGGACCGGGTCTTTGTCAACAACGCCTCGTTCGGCACGTACGCGTCCATCGTCACGGACCCCGCCTACCGGGATGCCAAGACCCGCACGACCCTGCGCACCCTCCCCGGCCTCCTCACCGGTGAGGAGGCGACCAGGCTGCGGGCGCAGGCCGACGGAACCCGCCTCCACGGACTTCAGGCCCTCCTGGTCAGCAACAATCCCTACGGACGCGCCGTCGACGCGGCCCGTCCGGGGCGCAGGGAGCGGCTGGACTCGGGACTCCTCGGCGTGGTGTGCGTACGGGTCGGCAACACCGCTCAGGCGGCGCGCTTCGTGGGCGGTCCGCGGTCCGGGGGGCTCATCCGGCTGAGCGCCGGGGAAGTCGTCGTCGAGGCCGGCACGGACACCCTCCCGGTCGGCATCGACGGGGAGCACGTCGTTCTGCCGTCACCCGTCGTGTGCCGCAGCGCGCCCGGCGCGCTCCGGGTGCGTGTGCCGCGCCGTCGCCCCCACGCCCCGCGGGCCGGCGGCGGGGCGGCCGACTGGCCGCGGGTGGCACGGCTCGCGCTGGGCCACCGCTCCCCGGGTCGGCGACATGACGTGCCGTCGAGCCGAGAGGGCCAATGAGCGCTGCGCCTCCTCGGGTCCGGGAGACGGCCCCAGGGTCGACCCGTACGACCGGAGCACGTCGACGGAGGCGCGCATGCGGGAGGCCGACGGTGCGGAGTGCGGGACTGCCACGCGCTCGTGAGCGGCACGGTTCCGTGTCCGGGTGCGGGGTGAGCCGGGACGTCTCCCGCGCCGTGCACCTCATCGACGCCGGCGGTCGGGGTCGGGGCAAGGGGGGCTCGTCCCATTCCTCGCACTCGTCGACGGGGTCTGCCCCGAAGACGGTGGCGCGTGGCCGGAAGTGGGCGGGCGTCCGGGGGGCTGATCGTGGGAACTTGCGCCCACGGAAGGCCGGTTGGCCTAAGTTGGCGGGAGTGATCAGCGCCAGCCGGAGGAGGCCCAGCCGTGTCGGAGGACACCACTCAGGACAGTGCCGGATTCGCCACGCGTGCCCGGATCGACACGAGCAGGCCGCACTCGGCGCGCTTCTGGAACTACTTCATCGGGGGCAAGGACAACTACGAGGTCGACCGGGAGCTCGGCGACCGGATCAAGGAGATCTTCCCGGGTCTGGTGGACGTGGCGGTCACCAGTAGGCACTTCCTCGGGCGGGCCGTGCGCCACCTCGCCGGTGAGCAGGGGATCCGGCAGTTCCTCGACATCGGCACCGGGCTGCCCACCGCCGACAACACCCACGAGGTGGCGCAGCGGGTCGCTCCGGACGCGCGGATCGTCTACGTCGACAACGACCCGATCGTCCTCACCCACGCCAACGCGCTGCTGACCAGCACCCCCGAGGGGAGGACCGCCTACCTCGACGCCGACCTCCACGACCCGGAGGCCGTCCTGCGTGCCGCCGCCGGGACGCTGGACCTCTCCCGGCCCGTCGGGCTGATGATCCTCAACACGCTCGGCCACGTCGCCGACCACCAGCAGGCGCAGGGCCTCGTGCGCACGCTCATGGCGGGGCTCGCCCCGGGCAGCCACCTCGTGATCTGCGACGGCACCGCCACCAGCGAGGGCATGATCGCCGCGTCCGAGGCCTACAACGCCAGTGGGGCCGTGCCGTACTACGTGCGCAGCGTCGAGGAGATCACCGGGCTCTTCGACGGGCTGGAGCTCGTGGAGCCGGGGGTCGTGCGGGTGCCCGAGTGGCGGCCGGAGGAGGCGGACGACGCGGGGAGCGGGGCGCCCGTGGACGCCTACTGCGGGGTCGGGCGCAAGGCGTAGCCGCCGGCAGGGCAACGCGCGACGGACCGTGCGCGGGAACCGTGCGCGGGTGTCGGCGCGCGGTGGAGGGCGGCGCCGGACGGCTCACTCGTCCGCGCCCGCCGTTTTCGCAGGTCGGTGGGCGCGGACGATAATCGGGGACATGGCCTCACCGCTCGGCCCTCCCCGACCGCATCCGGCTCCCGCTCCGGCTCCGCACGAGCGGCTGCCGGGGGACCTCCTCGCCGTCGGGGCGCCCTACGGGATCCTGCTGGCCGGTGGTGACGCCGTGCGGGCCCACGGGCTCGTGGACCGGCCCAGCAGGGGCGTGGACCTGGCCACCGAGCACCCCGCGGGGATGGACGTGATCGCCGGTGCCCTGCGGGCGGGGCTGGAGGCGCGGGGGTGGGTGGTGAGCGGCGTGGAGGTCGATCCGCTGGCCGCCCGGCTCGTGGTGAGCGACGCGGACGCCGGGGAGCGGTGCGAGGTCGATGTGCGCAAGGAGGTGCTGTGGCGGCCGCCCGCCGGGACGCGGGCCGGGCCGGCGCTCTCCCTGGAGGATCTCGTCGGGACGACCGTGCGGACGCTGGCCGACCGCGGACTGCCCCGTGACCTCATCGACGTCCATGCCGCGGCGGACCGCTGGAGCCGCCCGGAGCTGGAGGAGCTGGGGCGGCGGCATGCGCCGGACACCTTCGACCTCACCGAGCTCCAGGCGCGGCTGACCGGCACCGACTGGCTCGACGACGGCGAGTTCCGCGCCCACGGGCTCGACGGGCGGGCGATCGAGGAGCTGCGCCGGTGGGCGCAGGAGTGGGCCGACGACATCGCCGAGCGGCTGGTGGAGGGGGAGGCTCCCGAGGAGGAGTGACCCGGGGGGCGTCAGTGATCACCCCCTCCGGACGCGCATGATCCGTTCCATCCGCTCCGCCGGTTCCGACCGTTCCCGGGCCGCCCGCTCCTGCTGGGCGCTGCGGTAGTGGTGCTCCGTGCACGGTCGTCTCGGCGGCGCCGGTGAGCGCGGCCAGCTCGGGCAGGTGGGGCTGGGTGGCCGTGCTGGATGCCCTGCGGCCGGGGACGCGGTGGCTCGGGGAGAACCGGCTCCAGGTGAACGCGCACGAGTTCCCGCCCCGGGAGATCTGCGGGGCGGAGCTGGTGTTCTTGCCGGTGACCGTGCAGCGGGTGGGCTGGGTGTCGTGGGAGGGCACGGACCGTTACGCGCTGGTCTACCCGTGCCGGGGCGCGCTGGCCGGCCGCGGCGGGCGGGTGCCCGCGGGCCTGGGGGCGCTGCTCGGGGGCGCGCGGGCCCGGGTGCTCGTGCTGCTCGCCTCGCCCATGAGCACCAGCCAGCTCGTGGCCGTGACCGGGCAGGGCCTCGGCTCGGTGGGACGGCATCTGCGGGTGCTGCGGGAGGCGGGGCTGGTGGAGCGCCGGGGCCGGGCGGGTCGGTCCGTGCTGTACGTGCGGACGGCGGCCGGGGAGGTGCTGGTGGAGTCGTCGGCCGGCCGGGGCCGGGCGGCGCTCGCCGGCCGTGGCCCCGTCGCGTCGGCCGGTCGAGACGGCCGCGACGGGCCTGCCGGTGGCGCGGGGGCGGGGCCGGGGGTGTCACCCGGCGGGGCTAGCATCCGGGCATGACGACTTCCGAGATGCACGACGGCTCCCCCCTCGATGTGGCGATCGGCTCGCTCAGCGGCGGGTCCGCGGACCTCGCGCAGTACGCGGGCCGGGTCGTACTCGTGGTGAACGTGGCCTCCAAGTGCGGGCTGACACCGCAGTACGAGGGTCTGGAGCGGCTGCACGAGCGGTACGCGGGCCAGGGCTTCACGGTGCTCGGGGTGCCCTGCAACCAGTTCCTCGGGCAGGAGCCGGGCAGTGCCGAGGAGATCGCCGAGTTCTGCTCGGCGACATACGGCGTGACCTTCCCGATGACCGAGAAGGTCGAGGTCAACGGGGAGGGGCGGCACCCGCTGTACGAGCGGCTGACCGGGTTCGCCGACACGGAGGGGCACAGCGGTGACATCCGCTGGAACTTCGAGAAGTTCCTGATCGGGCGGGACGGCCGGGTCGTCGCCCGGTTCTCGCCGCAGACCGAGCCGGAGGCGGCCGAGGTCGTGGCGGCGGTGGAGAAGGCGCTCGCCGGGCCGGGACCGGACTCCGCCCGTTGACCTTGCCCCTGGGGCAGGGCCGAGGGTTCCCCGTGCCGGGCGGACGGTCCGCCCGGTGACGGAGGACGGCTCTGTGGACGGGACACTGCTCGGCATCGGGACGTTCGCGGCCCGGGCACGGCTGTCGGCCAAGGCGCTGCGGCTGTACGACCGGCTCGGGCTGCTGGCGCCCGCGTACGTGGACGAGGCCACCGGCTACCGGTACTACCGGGCCGATCAGGTGGAACGGGCCCGGCTGGTGGCGCTGCTGCGACAGCTGGACATGCCGCTGGCCCGGATCGCCGAGGTGGTCGACGCGGACGACGGCGTGGCCGCGGCCGGCCGGCTGGCCGCCTACTGGACGGACGTCGAGACCCGGTTCGCCGGGCAGCGGACGCTCGCCGAGTACCTCCGTGCGCGTTTGTCGGGGAGGAACTCCGAGATGTACGAGAAGTTCGTGGTCGAGACGGTGGACGTGCCCGAGCAGGTCCTGATCACCGAGACACGGCACCTGCTGGCGCACGAGCTGCCGGCGTGGATCGACGCCTCATTGGGGCGGCTGGAGGAGGCCGCCCGGGAGTTCGGGGGCCCGGCCGGGGTGCCGTTCGTGGCGTACCACTCCGAGGTGTCGGCGGAGAGCGACGGTCCCGCCGAGGCGTGCGTGCCGGTCGCCGACGGGGCGGCGGCGCGGGCGTGGGCCGGGGCACGGGACCGTACCCGGCAGACGGCGGTGCGGGTGGAGCCGGCCCGGCGGCTGGCGTACACCCGGATCACCAAGGCGCAGGTGGCGGACCCGCAGATCCTGGCCGCGTTCGAGGCGGTGGAGGAGTGGATCGCGGCGCGCGGGCTGACGCGGACGGGCCCGTGCCGCGAGCTGTACTTCGCCGACTGGGAGGCGGCGGGGGCCGGGGACCCGGTGTGTGACGTGGCGTTCCCGGTGAGCTGAGCGGGGGCCGGGGCCCGCCCGGGGTCCGGCCCGGGCGGCCGGGCACACGCCGAGCCCTCTCGGCAAGGACGGCGAAGCTGGTCGAGAGGGCCCTTCCGGTGGTGCGGCGGGCGAGCGGACCGGCCGGGTGGTCGCCGATCGGGGTTTCTACACCTTGACGGAGGCCACGAAGACGTTCCACGCGTCGGCGGGGAAGGCCAGCTTGGGGCCCTCGGGAATCTTGGTGTCCCCGAGCTCCAGCGCTTCCTCGGTGGTCGACCTGACCATCACGCACGCGCCGTTGTTGTTGGTGTACGAGGACGTCGTCCACGTTTCCGTGGCACCCAGACGAATTGCCATGTTCGCTCCGTAGCGAGTTTGCGAGTTGCTGAAACCGGGCTGCCGGACCCGACGGGGGCCGCAGTACGGTTTGCGCCAACCTGTGCTGGTGGTTGGCGTGATCGACGCTACTCGCCACCCTCCTCGGACGGAGGACTCATTCACTCGACCGGATGGCATATTCCAATGGACTCCCAGGCCTGAGGTACCAGAGGTGTATGATCCGGCCGCTCCTTCACTGACGACGGGTCAGCGGGCGTAGTCCTTCGCGAGCCGCTCGATCAGCCGGCGCGACTGGTCCACGTTCAGGGACTGCGCTCTGAGGTGTTCGTACATCACCGTGTACTTCTGCACGTCGTGCGGCTTCTCCAGGTACAGGTCGCTGGTCACGCCCTCGATGTAGACCACGCTCGAGTCGGCGGCGTCGGCGAACTCCAGGATCGAGTACTGGCCGTTGATGCCGGCGTGCGCACCGACCTCGAACGGCAGCACCTGCACGGTGATGTGGGGCAGCTGGGACATCTCCATGACATGCTCGAGCTGCTCGCGCATGACCTGACGGCTGCCGACGACCCGGTGCAGCGACGCCTCGTCCAGGACCACCCACAGCCGCAGCGGGTCCCGCTCCGCGGTGATGCGGCTCTGCCGGCGCAGCCGGACCTCGACGCGCTTGTCGTTGTCCGCGTCGGACGACTCGGGGGAACCGCCGCGGATGATGGCCTCGGCGTAGTCGCGGGTCTGCAACAGGCCGGTGATGATCTGGGGTTCGTAGACCCTGAGCGACTCGGCGTCCGTCTCCAGGCCGATGTAGACGCTGTACGGGATGTCGCCGAAGGCGTGCCACCAGCCCTGCTGGCGGGAGTCCTTGGCCATCTGCATCAGCGAGTCGACGATCCGCTGGTCCTCGACCTCGTAGACCCCGCACAGGTCGCGCACGTCGCGCTGGCTGATGCTGCGACGGCCGTTCTCCAGGCGGCTGATCTTCGACTGGGACACGAGCAGGCGGTCGGCGACCTGTTCGGCCGTCATGCCCTTGTCCTCACGGAGTTTCCGCAGTTCCTGGCCCAGCCGACGCCGCCTGACGGTGGGATTGACATTGGACGCCACGGGACGTGCACCTCCGGCTGCGTGACTCGTACGTGCCACTTTGCGTATCTGCTGTTGAGCAGACTGCCACCAAGGAGCTTTCCGGCGCTGGGAAACGGTGGATGTCCAGCGGGTTCGCGCTGGTTCACCGGCCGGTCGCGGCCGGGGGCGCCGGTTCTCGGCACGCCGAGCGGGGCGGAGAGAGCGTGCGCTCTCTCCGCCCCGCTCGGACAGCGGCTCCCGTGACCGGGTCTGCGGTGTCGTGGATCCGTGTGGTGCGGTGGGGCGTTGGACCGTGCCGGGTCCGGGGTCCTGGGCCCGTGCCGGGTTCGGCGGCCTCATGGTCGGTCCGTTCGGGTTCGAGCCCTCGGGGTTGGGTTGGGGGTCGCGCCCTCGGGGACGTGCGGCTCAGTGGGCCACGGCACGCACCATGGATCCGCGGTGCGGTTGCGTCGGAACCCCTCGTGCGGGTTCCGGCGCGCCCTTGCCACCGGCGGCGGCCTGCCGGCCGGCCGGGGCCGGGCTGCGGCGCGGCTGCGCCGCCACGCCGTTCTGGACGTCCATCACGGCGTGTGCCACGAGGCCGCCCATCGGGTCGTGCCGGATGAGGTCCCGCAACCGGGAACGGGAGGACCGTCCTTCGTTGCCCGGGTACAGGTGCTTGCCGAGGCCCACCGCGTGCGCGAGCGCGGCGAGCGCCGCGGTCCGCGGGTCCGGCGGTACGCCGGTGCGGATCGCGGAGTCCAGCCGGGCCCTGATCTCCCGGCTGATCTCGGTGTCCGTCGCCTGGTAGCGAGTCGTCGGCAGCACTCCGCACATCTGACCGGCCACGGCGTGCACCATGCCGCACCGCTCCAGATGCGAGAGGTAGGTCTGGCGGAGCCCGAGACGCGGCCCGCCGATCCAGTGGACGGCACGCACGGGAGCGCCACGCCTTCGCAGCAACTCCAACGCGCAGTCCAGTGTCGGATCTCCAGTCGGCCGTGGTACGACCACGGCGATACGATCCCCGTCTGGGGCTATCCGTCCGGCCAGCGCCAGCTCCACTAGCTGTGCACCGGCCAGACCCAGGTCGAGCGACTGCGGCTGTGCAGTGGTACCCGTGGCCGGGTCCAGTGCCAGCAGCAGAAGCTCCTCCGGAAGTGTTCTGCGGCTCCTGCCCATCCATGCCTCCCCGCGTGGATGAATGACAGGGTGACCCCTCTCACATTGGTCTGTCGAGGGTGCGTGACCGGTTCGTAAGGGAACCGGTAGGTATGTCGTTCTCGTCTACCGCGTGGGGCAAGCCCGCACACAGGACACTGGTACATGGTTCGGACAGCGTTGTGAAGCGTTGTCGCGGGCGGCGGTTCACGGTTCGGTTGGCGCACGCGGGGCGTGCGGCGCATGGAGGAGGCATCGGTGGCGGGCGAGTCCCCCGAGAGGTCGAAGCAGCGCGAGTCGTCGGCAGAACCGACGTCGGGGAGCGCGGGCCCGGTTCCCGAGGCCAGGAGCGGGACGGAGGGCTCCGCGGGGGCCTCCGCACCCCAGCGGGACCCGCGTCTGGCGGTCGCCCGCGACGCGTCGCCCTCCGGGCGGCGCGGGGGCGTCGACACGGCGACCCGTGTGCTGTCGGTGCGGGAGGCGACGGCGGAGCGCTCCGACGCGGACGCGGACGCCGGGACGGCCGGGGACACGGACGCCGCTCCCGGCGAGTGTGACGAGTCTCCTGCGGAGAGCGACGGTCGCCTGCGCAAAGCGGTGAAGGCCTGGGTGGCGTCGGCGAACGCGGCCGAGTCGGACACGGAGGACGGGAACACGTCCCCTGACGCCGCGTCGGCCGACGCGGACACCGACGCCGAGGCCGACGGCGACGTAGCGGCCGAATCCGACGACGACGGTGACGATGACGCCGCCGGGCAGCGGACTGCGCGTTTCAGCGACGCGACGACTGCCGAGGCGGGGCGGGAGGCCGCCGACGCCGAGCCGCGGGACGGTGAGGCCGGAGACGCCACGGACGACGCTCCCGCGCGCACCGGTGACGGCAGCCCCGGCGCGAAGGACGGGAAGGCCCGGGCCGGGCGCCGGGCCGCCGGGGGCACCGGGGCCAAGGCGGGCGCCGAGCGACCGGCTCCCACCGCCCGCGACACCAAGGACGCCGAGGCCGAGACCGCCGACACCAAGGCGCGGGACGCCGAGACCCGAGACGCCGCGGACGACGCTCCCGCGCGCACCGGTGACCACACCGACCGGGAGACCGAG